>JANQKV010000074.1 GCA_028280945.1 Opitutaceae bacterium | reverse complement strand
GCACCACACATCCCACCAGGACACTGGCGCTGCTGCTCAGCCCGGCACGATTCAACAAAAGCAGGAGGCCGAGCCAACCCAACCAAAACGCGATCACACTCACCCAGCGGCCGGCGACCACGATGTCTAGTCCGGTATGGTCCGCCAGCTCACTCACCGCCGCTTGATAGAGGGGAAACTCCATGGGAATCGACCAGGGTTTGCCCAAGACCGGAGTTGCATAGTCCAACCGAAATCCATCGCGGGCCATCGCCTGGGCAGTTAGCGCGGTTTGCGACTGACGGAATTGATGTCCCGGCATACCCGCATCCGACCATCCCACCGACACTCCTTGTATCCATAAAAAGGTTACCAATGCGAATGCCACCCCCGCTAAGCAATTGGGTATTGAGGCTTTCAATTTGGCGGGCTCTGGCACAGCTGGCACCCGTCTAGAGAAAGGCATGCCGCGAGTCTACCGGGAATCTGCCGGCAATACCTTGATCCCCGCAACCACGGCCCAATCGTAAGCATGACTCGAGTGACCGCCGCTGCGAAACTCCAGTCGCTCTCCTGGTTGGAGTTCATATTCCACGACTTCGGTCACCAAACCTCGATCATTCTCTGAAATCTGGGGTTTCAAAGTACGGGAAAACAATGGACGAAAGTGACCGTGTTCGTTGATCGCCCGCACCATGAACTCCACTCCATCCGTTTTGTCTCCCTCCCGGTCCCAGGCATCGTCCAGGATGCCGAATCGCCACTCCATCCGCCCTTCGCGAGCATCGGGAAGCACAACCAAACTGGAATCAGGATGAAAGTTCATGACCTTCTCTGAGCCCACGTAGTAGTGCTTCAAATCGTAGGATATTTCGAAGCGGGTAACTCGTGGTTCAACCACCGGGAAGGCGATGGCTGAGGCACCCGCCGACACCTCCGTGGGTCCCTGGAACAGGCCGCCCTGCGGCACCTCTTGATGCAGCAGCTCTACACCGGGGTAAACGCTGCCCCCGGTCGGTCCCATTCGAGTGACAATTTCTTCGAACGAATAAGGAGTGATATAGACCGCGGTGGTCGTGTCCCCTTCCCGGTGTTGCAACATCGGCTCCGGAAACAAACCCAAAGCTCGAACGACTTGGGCGACCAAATCAGGGGCATTGTCCATCGCTTGTGAGACGATCAACGCACTCACATGTTCATCATCAAGATCACGAATGGCCCCTCGCAGATAATCCCAATCGTAGCGTTGGGTATCTCGAACCATCAAGGCTCGGCGCTTGCTGTAGTAAGGAATGATGGCCGACCAATCGAACCCCAGCCCCATGATCACGCTGTCACGCGGCAACATGTCATTGAGCATGGCGGTCAGCCCCGAGCCTCCGTAGCTGGGGATACGCTGCATTTTGACATACCCCCCCGCGTAGGCATGATACAGGGAACCCAACGGCAGCAGCGCGACCACCACACCGACCCAAAGAGGAATCCGTGGAGACGTCACCGTCCCCCAAATGATTACACCAAACGCCAACATCAGGAAAAACGTTCCGGCGTAAAAATAGTAGTCCTGGAAGGCGTAGGCGTAGGGAAACGCAAGCTGCCCAAACAACCAAAGGCCAGTCAGTCCGAGAATCGCCTTCCAGTATCGCCGATTCAACAAAATGCCAACGACAAGGATAAGGCCGATGATCCAGGGCGCCCCCACGGTCTCACTCCACCTTTGACCCAAAACTTGC
>JANQKV010000027.1 GCA_028280945.1 Opitutaceae bacterium | reverse complement strand
TACCTGATCAGTGCCAAGCTGTCGGGCGAGGAGAAGGTTGGGGTGGGCAACTACCGAACATCCACGGTCGATGCGGTGGAATTGTGGACCGTGTGTGATGCTCCGGAACCGATCGATGCCGCCCTGCGCTGGGAAGTCAGGCTCTTTGATGGGAAACGCGTTTCACGCGGCACCCAAAAGGTGCGGCTCGAACCCGGGCTCAGTCGAAGGGTCAAGACGCTATCGTTGGCGGAGTATCTCGGAAAGTATCGCCGGACGGAGCTTTACGTCCGCATCCAGCTCATCAAAGGCCGGCGCACCTTAAGTGAGGAGACCGTTTTTTTGACTGCCCCACGGTTTGTGGATTTGCCGCGCGGACAGGCCGACGTGGCAGTGTCGATGCGCGACTCATGCACGGCCGAGATCACCGTGAGTTCGGCGGTCTTCCTTCACCGGTTTGGACTGACCTTGCCGTCGGTGGGGGATCGCGCCAGCGACAATTATTTTGATGTCTATCCGGGCGAACCCAAAACCATTATCGTGATCACCGAGCGACCGACCACGGCGTCAAAGCTGAAAGGGAAGCTCTCGTGGCGATCCTTGGTGGACACGTATTGAGTCACGAGATACGCGCAGCCGGGTCCGTGGAGTTGTCTACGGGGCCCGCCGACGTCGACGGGTGGCAATAAAGCCCAGCGTGAAGGCTCCCAACAAGGCGGCCGAAGCGCTGGGCTCGGGCACCGCATTGGCCGTGATAAAACTGCTGATGCTCGCGTCGTAGTTGCCGACGTAGGAGAAGCCGCTGAGGTCGTAGGAGGACGTCACCAAATTCACCGTGATGTCAGCGGATCCCACCCACCAATTGACGCCGGCAATAAACAAGGAACTACCATTGCTGACGAAGAGCGGTGCGCCGGAGTCACCTCCCTGCACCAGAGATTCATAGGTCAGATCGTTGATCCCGAGCTGGTATACGGCAGTAAGGGCATCGTCGGTGACCCCGGCCGCAGTGGCATTCTCCGCCCAGACATCTATTACATTGGTCCCCACCGCGACGTCGTTCAGCGGATTTGCCCAGCTCGTGGCTGAACGTCCAACCATGTAACCGATGGCGTCGTGCACGGCGGAACTGTTGAAGGCGGTTGCGTCCGCGATGTCAGCCGTCAAGAACGTGTAGCTCGTATAATCAGAAGTCACGGGAGAGTCGAGGACCCCGACCCACAAGTCGCTCGAGCCGATGCGTTGGCCGCTGGAAACGGTGCGGACTATCGATGCTCCGTTGGGATCATTGGTAGCGTAGAACGTGACAGTCGCTCCCAATCCGGGGTGGAAGTGGTTGGCGCTGATGAACACGTTGTCGCTGATCAAGGTGGCCCATTTGCCGTCGCTGCTGAAGCCCAACCCGGAAAGATCAAAGCCGTTCAGCACAAACGATCCATCGTTGGCAAATCGGTCGTTTGTTTCGGTGGTAAAACTATCGATGATGATTGCCCGGGCCGGTATCAAACCGGTCACAAGAAAAACGAGACACAAAAGCTGGTACAGGCGACGGGACATGTGAAAGCAAGAGCTTGGTCAGACTGGCACCCAAAACAAGCCAGGCAGTTCACTCAACCCCGTTTTAACGAGAGGGGCTGAGAGGTTAATGTCCACCAGATGCCCCCCCGGGACACTTTACCCCTCTGCGGAGCGGTAGTTTCCTAAACCGGTTCAGATATGCCATTTCCGTCAAATTTTACCTGGGGAGCCGCCGCGGCGGCCTATCAAATCGAAGGCGCTTGGAATGAAGGAGGCCGGGGTCCGTCGTGTTGGGACACGTTCTCTCAGACGCCGGGAAACATCTTCGATGACCATAACGGCAACCTTGCCTGTGACCACTATCATCGGTGGCGCGAGGATGTCGCACTCATGCGGCAACTCGGCCTCAAGGCATATCGGATGTCGTTGTCGTGGTCACGCATCATGCCCGACGGCGTGGGTGCGGTGAATGAGGAAGGCCTTAATTTCTACGACGATCTGATCAACGGTCTGCTGGAAGCAGGCATCGAGCCGTGGGTGACACTTTTCCACTGGGATCTTCCTCAAGCGCTGCAGGACAAGGGGGGCTTCCTCAATCCGGAGATTCCGGAGTGGTTCGCTGAGTATACGACCGTGGTGGCGAAGCGTCTGGGGGATCGAGTGAATCACTGGATGACCATCAATGAGCCTCCGGTGGTGATTGGCATGGGTTACCAGCAGGGTGTGTTTGCGCCAGGTCGGAAGGAGTCCCACGCCGACTGTTTGCTGGCCGCCCACAATCTGCTCAAGGCGCACGGCCGGGGAGTGCAGGCCCTGCGAGCGCATGCTTCGGGTCCACAACAGATCGCCCTGGCCCACACCGCCCGAGAACCGATTCCGGCGACAGACAGTGAAGCCGACATCGAGGCGGCGAGAGCGAAGTATTTTGGATGTTCCGAGCGGCGTCTTTGGAACATTGCCTGGTGGGCTGACCCCATCGTTTTCGGGAAATATCCGGAGGATGGCCTGGAGAACTTTGCCGCCGAGTTACCCAAGATAACCGATGCCGACATGGCATTGATTTCGGAGCCCATCGATTTCCACGCCTACAACTGTTATTCCGGTGAGCCGGTGCGCGCGGGTCCCGATGGGAAGGCCGAGACCATCAAAAACGGATGGGGAATCGGCAACCCCCGGGCCACGTTGTCGTGGTTAAACATTGCTCCGGAAGCGATCTACTGGAGCACGCGGTGGCAGACGGAGCGCTACAATCTCCCCATGGTCATCTCGGAAAATGGGGTGTGTAACACCGATTGGGTGCATCTGGATGGCAAAGTCCATGATCCCCAACGCATCGATTTCATGCACCGCTACCTGAAGGCCATGGAGCGGTCGATTGACGATGGCTCAAACGTTGCGGGCTATTTTTACTGGTCGATTCTGGATAACTTCGAGTGGGCCGAAGGCTACAAGGAGCGATTTGGATTGGTGCATGTCGACTACACGACACAAGTGCGCACTCCGAAGGATTCCTTTCATTGGTATAAGGATGTAATTGCCCGGGGCGGTTTGCCGGATTGATAGCTGCATTTCAACGCCTGCGACCAGGAGGCAGTCCGACCCCCTTGGCGGGGATTAGCCGCCGAGCACGCTCTTGAGCATGCTGCCGAGCTCACCGACGCGGTAGGGCTTGGTGAGGTAACCGCAAAATCCGGCTTCGAGGAACTGGCGGGCCATGTCGTCGTTGTCGTAGCCACTGGACACGATGGCGCGCACGTCGGGGTCAATTTCCCGGAGATGCTTGAAGGTCTCTTCTCCGCCCATGCCGCCGACGATGGTGAGATCGAGCAGCACCGCGTCGTAAGGACGGTTGACGGCGTGATACTTCCGGTAAAATGCCAGGGCTTCCTCCCCGTTGTGGGCGATGTCCACTTTGTAGTCCAGGCTCTCCAACATGGCCTTGGTGATGGTGCAGAGCTGGGGTTCGTCGTCCATGAACAGCACGCGGCCGGTGCCGAACCGAATGGTGGCGGGCTTGCGCACGCCGACTTCCAGGTCCTTCGACGTGGCGGGCAGGAAGGTCGTGAAGGTCGTGCCAACCCCAACGGTCGAGTCCACACCCAGTTGCCCGCCGTGTTTACGGATGATCGAGAGCACGGTGGCCAGCCCCAACCCCGTGCCGGATTTTTTGGTGGTGAAAAAGGGCTCAAATATCCGGTCGATCTTGTCGTCGGGAATGCCGTTTCCGTTGTCCTCCACCTCAATCTGTACGTAGCGCCCGGCGGAAAGGGGAGGCAGTTTCCCTTCGGCGAGCTCGATCCCCCGGCAATGGATCTGAATCGTGCCTTGGGAGGGTTCGTCCATCGCCTGCATGGCGTTGATGATCAGGTTCTGAAAGACTTGAATGAGCTGACCGCGGTCGACCTCGATCAACGGCGTTGTGTGGTGGTCGATGTCCACTGAAACCTTGACCGGACTGCCCGCCGCGGCGACTCGCACTGCGTCGTCGAGAATGTCGCTGGGTTTGACCACCGAGAAGGTGCCACCGGGGTTGCCCTTCGCAAATGCGAGGAGCTGGCGGGTGAGCGTCTTGGCCGCCATGCAGGCCGTCTCTGAGTCGCCCAGTTTGTCGAACTCGCGGTTGTCCTTGGCGAGGGAGATTCCGCCCAGGATTGTGGACAAGAGGTTGTTGAAATCGTGGGCAATGCCGCCGGCCAATTGGCCGAGCGAATCAAAACGATTGGCCCGAATGAGTTCCTCCGGGGTGAGGCTCATTTCCGCCGGATCGCGGAAAGCCACTGCAATGCCCGAGACCTCGCGATTGGAATCCCACAGCTGGCTGATGGTCCAGACGACCGGTCGCGGCACGCCGTGTTCGACGGCCACGGCGTGCTCGGTGTAGAGCCGATTGGCTCCCTCGTTGGCGAGCGCGAGTTCAAGTGCATCGTCGGCGGGTCGGCTGTCCTGCAAGGTCACGAGCTGAAACACGTCGGCGAGCGGCTGCTCCATCGCGAGGCCGGGATTCACCCCAAGGATCTTCTGGGCCTTCGCATTGATGACGCTGACGTTGCCCCGGCGATCGGTGACGATAATGCCCTCGCTGAGAAGATTCAAAGCGTTGGTGTCGAAGCCACCGCTGGCAAATGGCGGAGTGCTGTTGCCGGCGAGCAGGGTGTCGGGGAGCGGCAAGGCAAACCCGACGACGCGCAGCAATTCACCGCGGCGACTCACCTGGCGATTTAAGCCCAGCATGATATCAACCTCGCGGCGATCAGAACGCCGCAAGGTTGTGGGGCCTGCGTCCCAGGTGTTATCCCCGTCACCGAAGTTGGAGAGAAATCCGGTCACGTCACCCGAGCTGTCTTTCAGGTATTGGGTGAACATTCCGATATCAGGGTGTTCCACCGGGTCGCCAATCAGTTCGCGCCAGGCGGACGAAACGGACGCCTTACCCGACAGGAAATCCAAGTCAAAAACCGCGAGACCGCCTTCCTCCGCCAAGCGATTGAGTCGCTCCTCCGCGACGACGCCCTGCTCCTCGATTTCCTTGCGTTCAGAGATGTCGAGGTGGAACCCCACGACCCGGTCGAGTTCTCCTTCGGGGGCGAAGTGCTGCACGCCCACGCAATGAATCCATACCCAATGGGCGCGCCGGTGCTTCATCCGGAATTCGACCGAGAAAGACCGTTGGGTGGAGCCGGTGTGGCGGCCAACTTGATCGGGAGCCGCGGCCGAATCCTCCGGATGAATCAACTTCAGCCAAGTGTCGTAGTTGTTGGACAAATCGGCGTCGCTATAGCCGAGCAGCCGCTTCCAGGCGGCCGAGTAGTAGGTGTCGCCTGAAGAAAAATTCAGATCGAAAAACCCGGCCGCATCGCTGTGGGCGAGCCGGGCCCAAACATCGTCGATCCCGCCGGAAGCCTCGTCTCCCGCCGGCGGGACGGCGGGCGCGGAATCGGAGGAAGCAGGAGCAACGGTCGCATCCGGTGGACCTGATTTCGCCCGGGCAACCTTCGCCAACCAAGCGGCCCCGCCGCCGGCCGCAGCTTCCATCTCCACCCGCACGTCCAGCGATGGTCCATCCTCCTGCAGTTGAATCGCCAGCGGAATGCGTTGCTCCGTGGCACTGGCGAGCAGGACTTCCCACTGGGTTTCCAGGATCTCTGGATCGTCGGAAACCACTTCAAATGCGAACAGGCTCACGAAATTGCGTCCCACCAGTTCTTCCGCCAGGCAGGACCAATAACCGCCCGCACTCGTATTGGCAGAGAGGATACAACCACGTTCGTCCAAAGTGAGCAGCGCCGGTTTGTCGGATGCGCGGGCTGTGCCAGCGACCTGGGGAGGACGGGATAACGGGGTGGGCAAATCGCTCACAAGGGAAAATAGACGTGCGGAATCGTCCAAGTGGAGTGGGGACGTCAGCGGGCACCATGCCAAAAGGCAGGAGCGGGTCAATCACCCGCCACGCGATTACGCGCCGGCGTTGGCCGCGAGGCTTCGGGCCGTTTGCCCGGCGTGTGTGGTGGTGGGCGTTTCGCCTTCCAGCCAACGCCGGACCCGTCTGGCCAGAAAATCGATGTAGGCGGGTTGATCATTGAGACAGGGGACGTGCTGAAATTTCACTCCGCCCGCGCCGAGGAAGTCTTCCCGTGCTTCCCCCGCGATCTCCTCGAGTGTCTCCAGGCAGTCGGCCACAAAAGCCGGGGTCATCACCACCACGTTCTTTTTGCCTTCCTCCACAAAGCGCAGCAGCTCCTGGTCGGTGTAGGGGGTGAGCCAGGGTTCGCCCACGAGTCGCGATTGAAAGGCCACCGACCAACGGTCATCGGGCAGGCCGGCCCGCTTCACGAAGGCCTGGGTCGTTTTCATGACTTGGGCGCGGTAACACATGCTGTGCGCGGCGCTGCAGGTGTTGCAGCAATCCGGCACGGTCAGGCAGTGCGCCTTGGACGCGTCGCCTTTGCGCAAGTGGCGTTCGGGGATTCCGTGGTAGGAAAAAAGAATGAATGACTCGGGATCATCGAGGTAGGGAGCGGAAACCTCGTGCAGCGCTTCGATGTAGTCGGCGTCTTCGTAGAACGGCTGCACACAGTCGATTTTCATGGTGGGAGCCACGCGGGCGGCGTCCTCGTAGACCTTCACCACCACCGTTTCCCATGACGACATGGCGTAGTGCGGGTATTGGGGGAAGAGCAAAACCTCCTCGATTCCATCGGCCTTCATTTGCTCGAGTGTGGCGGCGATGGACGGCAGTCGATAGCGCATGGCGAGGTAAACTGGAACATCGTCACCGAGCGTTTCATCGAGTTTGGTCCGCACGGACTGCGAGGTGAGGATCAGCGGCGATCCGTCGTCGGTCCAAACTTCTTCATAGGCTTTGGCTGACTTGGGGGCGCGGGTGGGACAGATGATTTGATTGACCAGAATGGAGCGGGCCCACTTCCAGGCGGGCCGGTCGATGACGCGCTCGTCACCGAGAAATTCGCGCAGGTAAGTGCGCACGTCGGGGACGGCAGTCGAATCGGGTGAACCCAGGTTCACGAGGAGCACGGCGCGGGTAGGCATGAGAGGCATTGGGCGAATGGGGCACGGAGTTGTCAAATTGCGGAGCAGTTTGGGTTTTGACGCCCGGGAGCGGTTCCTGATCGTTTGGAGGGGTATGAGCTCTGATGCCGCTGCCGCCCGCCCGCCCGTCTTGTTGGTCATTCGCGATGGATGGGGCAAAAACCCTGATTCCGCGCAGGATGGTGCCAATGCCACCAAACTCGCCTCGACGCCCTGCGATGACCATCTGCAGGCGACTTGTCCCAAGACGCTGATCAAGGCGTCCGGTCTCGACGTGGGACTGCCCGACGGCGTGATGGGCAACAGCGAGGTCGGTCACGAAAACATCGGCGCCGGCCGCATCGTCGACCAGGAGTTGGTTCGCCTTAACAAGCTGTTTTCCGACGGTAAACTTGCCGGCAACCCGGTGTGGCGAAAGATCGTCGAGACCGTGCAAGGGGGAGGACGCCTCCATCTCATGGGCATCGTTTCTGATGCCGGCGTGCACGGCATGCTGGAGCACTTATACGGCATCCTGGCGCAGGCCAAAGCCGACGGCCTCGGTGAGGTCTACATCCATGCGTTCACCGATGGCCGTGATACGCCGCCGCAAAGCGGTCTTGGTTACGTGCAGCAGGTGGAGGCCAAGTGCACCGAAATTGGCGTTGGCCAAATCGCTTCGGTTTGCGGACGGTTCTGGAGCATGGATCGCGACAATCGGTGGGAGCGGGTGCAACAGGCCTATGATCTGCTGACGGGACGCGCCGTCCAAGCCACGGCGGCCTCGGCCGCTGCAGCGGTGCAAAACTACTACGACAACCCGCTCAGCGATTCGCAGGTGGGGGATGAGTTCATCTTGCCGACGGCGATCGTCGGAGAGGACGGCGCTCCGCTCGCGACATTCCGCCAGGGAGACGCGATCCTGTTCTACAACTATCGGGGGGACCGCCCGCGGGAGATCACCAAGGCGTTTGTGTTTGACGATTTCGAAGGCTTCGACCGCGGCGAAAAACTCGATCTCTATTATGCGACGATGACCGAATATGAAAAGGGTCTGCCGGTTCACGTGGTCTCACCAAAACCCGAAAAGTTGAAGAATATCCTCGGCGAAGTGGTTGCGAACGCCGGCATCAGTCAGTTCCGCTGCGCGGAGACGGAAAAGAACCCGCACGTCACCTTTTTCTTTAACAATTACCGCGACGAGCCGTTTCCCGGTGAGGACCGGGCCTGTCCGGCGAGCCCCAAGGTTCCCACTTACGATCTGCAACCCGAAATGTCGGCCGATCAGGTCACCGCGGCCGCCAAGGAGGCCATCCTGTCAGGCAAATACGGCTTGGTTGTCGTCAACTATGCCAACCCCGACATGGTCGGGCACACGGGTAATCTCGAGGCCGTCACGAAAGCGGTCGAAGCCACGGATGCCGGAGTGAGCGAACTCTTGGAGGCGTTGGCTTCCCGCGGTGGCAGGGCGGTCGTCACGGCCGACCATGGCAATTGCGAGCAGATGTGGAATCCCGACACCGACGGCCCCCACACCGCGCACACGCTCAACCTCGTGGAGATCTTTGTCGTCGGCGACGCGTTCACGAAGGAGGGCACGACGCTGCGCACCGGCGGCCGCCTGGCCGACATCGCCCCAACCGTGCTTGACCTGATGGGCTTGCCGAAGCCGGCCGAGATGACCGGCGACAGCCTGATCAGCGGTTAAGCCCAGCGACAAGAGCCTGAGAGGGATTCAGATGTCAGACTCTGGAAATCCCGTTTTCAGCAGATCTTATCTCATATGTGCGACATGGCGCACGGGGAGCAATCTTCTCGGCGATTTACTTCGACAAACTGGTGTAGCGGGAGATCCCGACGAAAATCTTCTTCCTAGAATCGAAAAACTCAGGAAACCCGAATGGGGGTTCAAATCATTCACGGAGTTCGTACAAGAGACTCAACGACGGCATTCTACGCCTAACGGAGTCAGTTGTTTGAAACTGATGCACTGGA
>JANQKV010000012.1 GCA_028280945.1 Opitutaceae bacterium | reverse complement strand
AACCACCCTGATCGTCGGAGTCGCCGTCCGCCCCGGCTCCAGGATGGATTCGTTTATGCGCCCGCTCGCTCCCGGCTCCGAGCTGCTTGGACACTTTCACGCCGCCGCCTTCCCCTACCGCCCGTTGCGCAAAGGCGTGATCGATCTGACGGAGTCCGTCGCCGACTTGTTCGACGGTTTCGCCCTGCAATCCGTGCTGCACCTTCTGGCCGATTCCCGCGAAATCAACGGCGTCGGCGAGAGCGAGTTCTACCGTGGCGCCCTTTGGTTCGGCCCCGCTGAGTTTTAATTCAAAAATCGTAATTCGAAAATCCGATGACTCTCCTGCTTGGTGCCTTCACGATCGGTCTGATCCTCGCCCTGCTCGCCCTTGGCGTCTTTGTGTCGTTTCGCATCTTTGACATGCCGGATATCACCACGGATGGCTCCATCACGCTGGGTGCGGCCATTGCCGCTGTGATGTTGGTAAATGGAATCAACCCGCTGGTCGCCACCGCCGCCGGAGCGTTGGGTGGTGCCATTGCCGGCACGATAACCGGAATCCTCCACACGAAATTCAAGATCAATTCGCTCTTGGCCGGCATCCTCGTGATGACCGCGCTCTATTCGGTCAACCTGCACGTGATGGGTCGCAGCAACGTGCCCTTGTTGCAGGCTGAAACCCTGGCTTCGGAGAGTGCGGCAGTGGGCGCGGCCGTCATCGGTGCCGATAACTTTCATGTGCTGGGCTGGCGGGTGGGCGCAGCCGATGCCGCCGTTCTCCTGTTCTCTCTCAGCTTCGCCGCGCTGATCGGATGGGGTCTTTTCTGGTTTTTCCGGACCAACGTCGGCACCGCCATGCGGGCCACGGGCGACAATCCCCAAATGATCCGCGCTCTCGGCGCCAATGTTGAGCTCAACCTCATTTTCGGCCTTGCCCTGGCCAACGGCCTGGTGGCCCTTTCCGGCGCCCTGCTCGCCCAATACCAGGGTTTTGCCGACGCCCAAATGGGCATCGGCATGGTTGTCTGGGGGTTGGCCAGCGTAATCATTGGCGAAGCGCTCGTCGGCTCCAGGGGACTCGGACTGACCATCATTGGCGCGATCATGGGATCGGTGCTCTTCCGCCTGCTGGTAGCGGTGGCGCTCCGCTGGGGCCTGAATCCCAACGACCTCAAGCTGGTCACGGCACTGTTTGTCTTCGCCGCCCTCGTGCTCCCTCGCGTGCTCGGCAATCTGCGCAAAACCAAAGCCTCCACTGCATAGCTTCCCACCACCCGCAACACCCCACCGACAGCACCTCCCGCTCCTCCTCCCATGCTTAGCATCACTGGCATCCGCAAGACCTTCAACCCCGGCACCGTCAACGAGGTCCGGGCATTGCAGGGCGTCGACCTCGAGGTCGAAGAAAGTTCATTCGTGGTCGTGCTGGGCATGAACGGCTCCGGCAAGTCCACCCTGCTCAACGCCGTCGCCGGGACTTTCCTGGTCGACTCCGGCTCGCTGCATCTGGCCGGCCACGACATCACAAAGTGGCCCGAGCACAAACGCGCCGCCCTCATCGGCCGCGTCTTTCAAAACCCGTTCAGCGGCACCGCGCCGAACATGTCCATCGCTGAAAACTTCGCCATGGCAGCCCGTCGTGGCCGGTCGCGCGGGCTGGGTTGGGCGCTCAATCAAAACCTGATCACGTCCCTTCGTGACCGGGTCGCCACGTTGCGCATGGGTCTCGAAGACCGCCTGGACAACGCCATCGGTTCACTCTCCGGCGGACAACGCCAAGCACTGACCCTCCTGATGGCTTCATGGCTCAAACCCTCGCTGCTTCTGCTCGACGAGCACACCGCCGCGTTGGATCCCAAGAGCGCCGACCAAGTCATCGCTTTGAGTGACGAGGTCATCCAACAGGACAACCTTACCACGCTGATGGTGACCCACTCCATGCAACAAGCGGTCAATCTGGGCGATCGCATCATCATGATGCACCGCGGCCGCGTCCTGCATGATTTCCGCGGAGCGGAGAAGCAACGGCTGCGTCCGGAGGACCTGCTCGATTGCTTCGAGGAAATCCGCCGTCGCGAGCAATTGGACGAAAGTGCCGCCGGCATGCTGGATGCCCTCTACGTATGAGCGGTCCAAAATCGCTTCCTTTTGCCGCATGGACCGGTCTTTATCACATTGATTGAATCCGATCAGTTCGGTCGGCGGATTACCCGCACCGCGGCTGGACGATTCGGTTCCCGCTTTGTTCTGTAGTTTTGCTCCCCGGATTTTCGCCTTCCGCCATGTCAGTCACCCAGCACATCGAGCTCAAATCCGATTTGACTGAACTCGCAAAACTCGCCGATGCGGCGGATGCGTTTTGCGATGCGAACCAAGTGCCTGATCCGGACCGCTTTGCCGTGCAGGTCGCCCTTGAGGAAGTCGCCACCAACATCATCAACCACGGCTACCAGGATAACCACGACCACACCTTTTCCATCGATCTCAGCACCGACGCGCACGGCCTGACCCTGGTGGCCACGGACAACGCCCCCGCATTCGACCCGCTCGCCACCCCCGAAGTGGACACCAACGCTCCGATCGAAGACCGCGAAATCGGAGGCCTGGGTGTACACTTGCTGAAAAATCTCATGCAGGAATCCTCCTACGAACGCCGCGGAGACCAAAACGTGCTCACCCTCACCCGCCATCTTTCCTCCCATGCCTGATTCTTTTTCCCTCTCCGCCTCGCGCCAGGGCTCCGTAACCGTGCTTGCCCTTACCGGCCGACTCGATCTCGACGGCAGCCGCGAATTCGACCGCCAAATCAAAGCCATGCTCGAGCGCAAGGACGATCGGATCGTCTTCGACTGCGCCGGGCTCACTCACATCGCCAGCCTGGGCCTGCGTTCCTTGCTCGCTGCCGTCAATAACTCGGGAAAATCGGGTGGCCGTATCGTATTCTGCGCAGCTCCCGCCAACGTCGCGCAGATATTCACCATTGCCGGCTTCGAGAAACTCTTCACCACGTATCCCGACACTGCCACCGCCGTCGCTTCATTCGACTGATTCACCCGCCTGCCCGCCCGTTCGCCAATTACCATCATGGAAATCTCCGTATCCAACCAAAACCACGCCACCGTTCTCGATCTCGGGGGTCGCCTCGACGGCATCGCCAGCCCCGAACTGGAAAAAGTCGTCGAGGCCCGCATCGACGATGGCGCCACCAAACTCGTGTTTGACTGTGCAAAGCTGAACTACGTCAGCAGCGCCGGTCTGCGGGCATTCCTCTCCTCCGCCAAGAAAGTCCAGTCTGCGGGCGGCAAAGTCGCATTCGCCTCTCTGCAGCCCAACGTGGTCGAGATATTCGAGCTATCGGGATTTTCCAACATCTTCACCCTCAAATCCGACGTGGCCGCCGCAGTGGCCGCGGTGAATTGACCCCCATGAGTTCGGCCAAATCCATCACCTTGGTTGAGGAGGTCGTGCTGCTGGCCCTTGATGACCACAGCGGACGCCTCCGACCGATGCCCGTGCTCGCGTTCAGCTACGTGCTGGCTGGTGCTGCGCTCAGTGACCTCGCCCTCGCCGGCCGCATCGACACCGACCCCAGCCAGCTCATGGTGCTGAATCCCGAGCCGACCGGCGACCCCCTCCTCGACGATGTTTTGAAAACCCTGGTCGATGGCCCTACCGGCAAGACCACGGCCTACTGGCTGACCAAGCTTTCCCAAGACACGCGTCAGATCGAAGACACTGCCATCGATCGCCTCGTCGAACGCGGTGTCCTCAAACGAGAGGAACGCAAACTACTCTGGGTCATCGGTCGCCGGCGCTACCCCACCATTGACGACCACGAACGTGTCGAGGTGCTGACCCGGCTGGGACAGCTGATTTTGAGCGAAGACCTGCCGGATCCGCGCGATGCGATTTTGATCAGCCTGTTGACCGGCAGTCACCTCGCGCTGCGCATCTTTGCCGGGCCCACCTATGGAGCACGCACGGAACGCATCCAGACCCTCGCCCAGATGGACCTTGTCGGGCGCGAAGTCGGCGCCACGGTAAACTCCATCATCGAAGCCATGAACCGCGCCATGCCGGTTGGTATGTAGGAGACACCAAACGGCCCGCCATGGCGAGGTCATCCCGATTCTCCATCGTCCTCCCTTAAAATTCCGATGCAGATTACGCCCTCCTCTTCCGGCGCCAGGTCCGATTCGATTTTTACCCCGCATCCCGAGCGAACCACACTCGACGCCTGCAACGTTTAGCCAATCATTCCTGCCTCATGCTCAAAATACTGCTCGTCGAGGACAACGAAATGAACCGCGACATGCTGTCGCGGCGCCTGCAGGATCGTGGATTCGAAGTGGTTGTCGCAATCGACGGCCAAGAGGGAGTGGCCAAAGCAACCGCCGAAGCTCCCGGCCTCATTCTGATGGACATGAGCCTTCCGGTCATCGACGGCTGGGAGGCCACCCGCCGCATCAAAGGCGACGAGCCAACCAGCAGCATTCCTGTAATTGCCCTCACCGCCCACGCCCTTACCGGCAACCGGGAAAAAGCACTGGCGGCGGGCTGCGATGAATTCGAGACCAAGCCCGTGCGCCTGGGCAGTCTGTTGCCGAAGATTGAGAAACTCACTGGCGTGAAAGCGAGGGAGCCCGACTTCGCCACCCCTTTGCCCGCCTCCCCCGCACAGTCCGAACCAGAGCCACCGCCCCCCCTAGCTGCAGCCACTGCTGCACCCCCTGCTGCCTCCAGTGCTCCCCCGGCCCCGCATTATTCCGAGGCGCTCTCGACGCTGCGCCATGACCTGTGCACGCCGATCAATCAAATCATCGGCTACGGCGAATTGCTCGGAGATCACATGCGCCGGGCCGGGCAGGCCCAGTATCAACAGGACCTCACCAAGATTCTTCGCGCCGCGGAAACCCAGCTGGCCCTGATCACGAGCAACATCGTTGACGGACGGGTGGCCGTGGTCGGAGAAATTGACGGCATCACAAAAGCCGCCGCCAACGCCACCGGCGGACCCGTCGATACGGTTCATGCCGACCCGTCTCCTCTCGACGAATCCGCCGTGGGCGCTGCCGGCGAAACCGTGAACCCGGAACCGGAAGAGCGACGCGGATCCATTCTTGTGGTCGATGATAGTCCGGAAAATTGCGAAGTCCTGCGGCGGCAGCTCGAACAACGAGGACACACGGTTACCGCCGTGCACGACGGTCGTGCCGCGATTGAGCAACTGCAGACGGGCACATTCGACCTGGTGTTGCTGGACATGCTCATGCCGGGATTGGACGGCCACGGCACTCTGGCGGAAATCAAGGCGACCAAGGAAATCGCGCATCTGCCGGTAATCATGGTCTCCGCACTCGGCGAACTCGCCAGCGTCGTGCGTTGCATTGAGAGCGGCGCGGAGGACTATCTCACCAAGCCGGTAAACCCCACCCTGCTGCGCGCGCGCATCAACGCCGGATTGGAGCGCAAACGATTCCGCGATCAGGAACAGAGCTACATTCGTCAGATCGAAGAAACGCAGAGCCGCCTCAACGCGGAACTTACCGAGGCGGAAAACTACGTGCGCTCCATCCTGCCGGCCCCCGGCAAAACGCGCGATATCAACACCGCATGGTTGTTTCAACCGTCCACCGAACTCGGCGGGGACTCGTTTGGCCATCACTGGATCGACGATGATCATCTGGCGGTTTATCTGCTCGACGTGGTGGGGCACGGTGTGGCCGCCGCGCTCGTATCCGTAACCGCGACCAACGTGCTGCGCTCAATGAGCCTGCCGGAAGTGGACTTCCGGGATCCCGGCGCGACGCTCACCGCTCTCAACACTGCCTTCCTCATGGAAGATCAGGGAGACATGTATTTCACCGTTTGGTATGGTGTCTGGGAACCCGCGACCCGAACGCTCAAATTCGCCAGCGCCGGACATCCGCCAGGCATTTTACGCAACCTGCCGATTGGTCCCACGCCGGGTTCCGTCGAACCGTTGCGTGGGGCCGGACTCATTCTTGGCGGCATGGCGGGCACCCAATACCGCACGTTCGAAAAGATGATCGCCGGACCGGCCCGGCTTTACCTGATCAGCGACGGCGTGTTCGAAATCGAACAGTCGGACGGTAGCATGTGGGATCAAGCAGGGCTGCAGGAATTCATCGCCACCCAACCGGTCGATGAGTCCGACAGCGACCTGGTCGCCCTCCTTGCCCACGTCCGGTCCCTGAACGGCGCCGGGCCCCTCGACGACGATTTCTCTGTTCTTCGGATTGACCTCTAGTATCTACGATTCCACTGCGACCGGCCGGGGCAAACCGGGTCGGAATCTCCGATTCTTCGGCTGGACCACCGCTGCCATCCTGCTGGTGATCTTCGCCATATTTGGCGGCTACCGGAAGCTGCGCACCATGGTGGAGGAACGCCTCGACGAGAGCGTGACCGCCAGCATTGGCTCCATCCGCACGTCGCTGCATACGACACATCAACTGTATATGGAGCGGGTGACCGACGCAATGAGCGTGCTCCGCCATCTCACCCAGGAAAGGGGGGAGCCCGTCCACGGAAGTGCTCTTACCGTGGCCGGGCGCGAAGCTCGGGACTTGGCATTCGGCCGGCACCACGTCGGGCTCAATTTTGAAATCGTCGACCAAACCGTCGCCTTGATGGGCGGCACCGCCACCCTCTTTTCCCGATCAGGCGGTGACTTCGTGCGCATCAGCACCAACGTGCAAAAGGACGACGGCTCCCGGGCCATTGGCACCATACTGGACCCCACGGGTCCCGCCTACCGCTCCCTCGTGACCAACCAGCCGTTTTACGGAGTCGTCGATATTCTCGGCCGGTCCTACATCACGGCCTATGAACCCATCCACGATCGCACCGGGCGCGTGATCGGGATCTATTACGTGGGTTACCCGGTGGAAACCCTCGAGGTGATCGGGGAGGAAATCACCAGCACCCGTCTGCTCGAAAAAGGGTCCTTTGTCCTGCTCGACGAACGGGCCCGCCCCTTGTTCGGGGGTGACTTGATCGATCCGGACGTGCTCGCCGATGCCGCCCAACGCACGCTTGATCGCGCCACACTCACCGATAGATGGGAAGCCGATGGCTGGCAATGGCGACAGGAAGGCTTCCCCCGCTGGAACCTGACCCTGCTGGCTGCGGTGAACCTGCAGGAAGTGCATTCACGTTCCCTGCGCAGTGCGGTGTCGGTGTTCGGTCTCATGGTGCCCTTGCTCGCCATCGCGCTGCTCGTTACGTTCGTTGGCACCCGCAAGCTGAAGCTCACGCTGGAGCAAAGCGAACGCCTGAAAGAGAAAGCCGACCGGCTGTCTGTCGTGGCCAGCCGCACCCACAACAGCGTGGTTATCACCGACGCCAAGGGTATCGTGCAATGGGCCAACGAAGGGTTCACCCGCATGACCGGATACGACGCCAGCGAAATTGTCGGCCGCCACCCCGACGATGTCCTGGCCGGCGAGGCTACCACCCCAGAAAGCCTGGAAGCCAAGAACCGGGCCCGGGCCGAAGGCCGTGGTTTTCAACAGGAGTTGCGTATTGACCACAAGGACGGCCGGCACTTGTGGGTCCTGCTGGATGGGCAGCCCATGAAGGATCGGGACGGAACCATTACCGGCTATGTCGTGGTCAAGACTGACATCACCAAACGCAAGGAAGAGGAGGTCGAACTTCGCCGGGCCCAGGAAGCGGCCGATCAGGCCAACCAGGCCAAAAGCTCGTTCCTCGCCAACATGAGCCACGAATTGCGCACCCCGCTGAACGCCATCATCGGTTACACCGAAATGCTCATCGAGCGCGCTGAGTTCACCGGCCAAGGCGACAGTCTGCCGGACCTCAACAAGGTCGAAGCGGCCGGTAATCACCTCCTCGGCCTCATCAATGACGTGCTCGATCTCTCCAAAATCGAATCCGGGAAAATGACCCTCTATCTGGAGGACACCCCCATCCCGCAAATGATCGATGAGGTGGCCGCCACCATCCAGCCACTCATTGCGCGCAACGCCAACGAATTGATCGTCGAATGCCCGCCCGACGCTCCCGTGCTGCATGCCGACGTGACAAAGGTCCGGCAAACGTTGTTCAACCTGCTCAGTAACGCGGCAAAATTCACCGAGGAAGGCATGGTCCGGCTGCGCGTTGGTATTCAAAACGAAGATACGGATCCCCTGGTGACATTCGAAGTGGCGGACACCGGCATCGGGATGACCGAGGAGCAATTGGGTCGACTGTTCCAGGCCTTCAGCCAGGGCGACGAATCCACCACCCGGAAATTCGGTGGAACCGGGCTTGGACTCGTGATCAGCCGACGTTTTTGCCAACTCATGGGTGGAGACATCACGGTCACCAGTGAGCCGGGCGAAGGCACCACCTTCACCGCGACCATTCCCCTTCGCGTGCAGGGCGAGCAGCCAGCCATCACCCGCGCCCCTTTTCCGGCTCAGGACCAGACCTCGCCACCCACCGCGACTCCGGCTCATCCCGACGCGCCGTTGATCCTGGTCGTCGATGACGACCCCTCCACCGTCGAACTGCTCAGTCGCAATCTGATCAAGGAAGGCTACGCCGTGATTTCGGCCGACAACGGAACCGAAGCCCTGGCCTTGGCGCGTGCCCGCGCGCCTCGACTCATCACCTTGGACGTGATGATGCCGAGCATGGACGGCTGGTCGGTGCTCTCCGTCCTCAAGAACGATCCTCACACGCAGGACATCCCGGTGGTCATGGTTTCGATGGTCGATGACCTTCAACTCGGCTACACGCTCGGAGCCGCCGATTATCTCACCAAACCCGTCGATCGCTCGCGCCTCGTCGCCGCCCTCAATCGTCACGTCACGGTCCACAAGCGCCGCGTCGCGCTCATCATCGACGACCTCGCTGACAACCGGACCATGCTCAACCACGCCCTGACCCAGGTCGGATGGACTTCGGTCGAGGCTGAGGACGGACTGGCCGGACTCGAAGCCTTTGCCGAGCACCAACCCCAACTGATCCTGCTGGATCTGATGATGCCGGAGATGGACGGCTTCGAATTCATCCGCATCCTCCGCCAAAGACCTGACGGCAAGGACGTGCCGGTCATCGTGATAACCGCGAAAGATCTTTCACCGGAGGAACGCGAAAGCCTGCGCACCGGGGTTGAAAACGTGATCCAGAAAAGCGCCGTGGCCCCGGAAGGACTGATGGCGGAAATTCGAGCCAAGATTGCCGCGGTGGAACAGCCCTGATCATGCTTTTGAAACCCTACGTCATCATGAGAATCCGACACCTCCTGCTTCTTGTCGTCACCCTCGCAAGCGTAGGCCAGGTGGCCCCAAATTCCTAGTCGTCAGATGCCAAGATCGGCGTGCTGCTGAAGGGCCCATCCCTCTTCTGGTAATCGGTCGCCGCCGGTTGACTGTGAAAGTTTTCACCTGAAATGCGAATCGCTGTAGGTCTCCCAGCGTTTCGCCATGACTGATAACTCTTTCCGCGACATGCTGAGGGGGACATCCAAGGTCATCGCACCTTTATCAATCGGTCAGCAAGTCTCCGTTTACCATTCAATTCGATCTTCGAGAGTGGGGCGACTAACCGGATTGGCTCAATCCATTCGTCCCACTAACGTAGGGTCTTTGCTTTGCTCCGCCCGCTCCGACTCAAACAGCCCCCGCAAACCTGCGCGGATGTTCGACGTCACACTTCGTGCTCGGAATAAATCTGAATTCCCAAAAGTGGGGTCCCGTATCGGACCAGCTTCGAACCGATTCACGCAGAACGGGTGCCCAAACCGGACTGATTTCGAACACCCGATTGGCCGGACAGCTCATGGCAGGTAGAATATCCAATGACATAGCATGAGTAGCCGCATCCCTACTTCAGTTCGGACGGATCCATCGCAGATTGAAGCGGCTGCGGGTTTCCCACAGTTGACCAAGGAAATGCCACGAGGCCTGTCCACCGAAGCCTCTGGCGAAGGAGGATGGGCTAGGCATTGGGATGTTAAGTCAGATGTAGGTAATCTTAGCTCCTAAAATATGGAGGTTTCGTAGCCGACGAAGCGAAGCGGAGATGGGCAAATCCAATGGATTTGGGGCGTAAGCCCTAAGCGCAGCGAACCAAAAGCTGCCTCAACGCGCATTACTCTACCCTTTTGGCATGCGGGCAACCAACATGCATTGGTTGGCCTGTAGGTTCACTCCTCACAATCTGTTCGGCGGATGCTCAGAGTGATTCAATAGATCACTCTGGCCCACTGAGGGCGTAGACCAAGGCTGCCGTCATTACTATCAACCCCATCGCAATCCCGATCAGAATGGATGTGCCGTGGCTTCGTTTATTTGAGCCATTCGCCAGGAGGTCGGGATTGGGATTAGGGCCATGCTGACTACGCCAGTCGGCCAAGACATCCAGTTCCCGCCAGAGGTTGAGCAGCTTCAAATACACCCGGCGGCGACGGGGGCGTTCCAAGAGCCAATCGCAAAACTCATCCTGTTCCGCCCCATCCAGTCCTCGATCATGCTTCGCCACCCACTCGGAGGCCGCCAAGTCAGTCCGGTCGCGCCAGATGGATTTCACCCCGCTGAAATACGATTTAAAGCGCCTCGTGCTGGTTGAACCCTGATCTGTTTTCCTGTCCGGCATAAGCCTATGATTTTGCCTTCTCCAATCGTAGTTACTCCCAGGCTATAAACTATCTAAATCGATTCTGCTAAATCTCCGAAAACCCTCCCGGGAAATCGCTACTCGAACGTATGAATCAATTCGGTCGATGCACACTCATGAATATTCATGTAAATACCAAGACGGTATCAATCTACCTCCCGCCCCATCTAACCCAACTACGCGTTTAGTCGCACAAGTCCAAAGCCATGCCTAAATACTCTCGCTGCAAATCAAGGGCCATCGGCGATCTGCGACCCGTATGCGGTGGAAGCGCAGATGGATGAAAGGGCCAAGGCCGAGGAAGTTGTGCAACGGCGTAGACAACGCAGCCAACCGCTGCTCGATCAGATCAAAGCCTCGTTGCAGGAGGATACCTCGCAACATCTGCCCAAGGCCGCCATGGCAGAAGCGATTGGATACCGCTGAGCCAGTGGCAGAAGTTGATCGCCTAGGTGGGGCACGGCCAGGCACACATCGACAACAACTTGACCGAACAAGCCATCTAACCAACCAAACTCAGAGCCAAGAACTGGCTGTTCATCGGCCACCCTGAAGCAGACCACCGAGCAGCGATCATCTACACGATCCTGGAGTGTTGCCATCGCCACAAGGCCGAGCCCTTGGCCAACCTTAACGACGTGCTGCGCCGCCTGCCCGGCATGACCAATCACGAAGTCGAAAAAGCAAAACTGGCCCCGCTCGATCGGAAACCTCAGCCCACCGAGTCAACTTCATCCGAAACGCAATAGGCCGGACGCTTTCACTCAGGCTCGATCAGGATACCACCATCCCAAGGGGGGATCCCTTTAGCGTGATAACTTGTAAATTC
Organism: Opitutaceae bacterium; assembly: GCA_028280945.1. Classification (GTDB taxonomy): domain Bacteria; phylum Verrucomicrobiota; class Verrucomicrobiia; order Opitutales; family Opitutaceae; genus Actomonas. Next base: position 41,759 of record JANQKV010000012.1, on the reverse strand, counting down.
GTTACCTCACCATATTCGGTAAGGTCATGCTCAGGGGCGCCCAGTAGGTGATCAGCAGCAGCACCGCCACCATGATCAGGAAGAAGGGCACCATGGCCTTAGAGACCCGCACGATGTCGCTCTTTCCCACTCCGGCACCGACAAACAGACACGTGCCCACCGGCGGTGTCAGCAGTCCAATGCAAAGGTTGGCGATCATGATGATGCCGAAGTGAACCGGATCCAACCCCAGGGAGATGGCGACCGGCAGGAAGATGGGGGTGAAGATCAGCACCGCCGGGGTCATGTCCATGAACACGCCCACCATCAGCAGGATGAGATTGATGATGAGTAGAATGGTCAGCGGGTTTTCCGACAGCCCCAACAAGGCCGCACTCACCTGCTGAGGAACTTGCTCATGGGTAAGCAGCCGGCTCATGGCATAGCTGCACGCCACCAGAAAGAGCACGATGCCCGTCGTCCGCGCCGCATTGAGGACGATCCGCGGCAAGTCGCTCACTTTGATCTCTCGATAGAAGACCACTCCCAATAAAAACGCCCAAAGGACGGCGATCGCCGAAGCCTCCGTGGCGGTGAACACCCCACCGAGGATGCCACCGAGCACCATGATCACCAACAGCAGACTGGGCAGCGCTTTGACTGCCGAGACACCCAAAACAGGCCGGGCAGTGGCTTCAACACCTCCTTGGCCGTAGCCGCGGCGCAACGAGATCACCAGGGCCACCGCCATGATTCCCAGGCCCACCGCAACGCCGGGCAGGATCCCAGCCATGAAGAGAGCCGCTACGGACACGTTGCCCGCCACCAGCGCGTAAACGATCATAATGTTGCTGGGCGGGATCAGCAATCCGGTGGTCGCTGCGGATGCCGTCACCGCAATGTTGAAGTCGCGGTCGTAGCCCTTGCGGTTCATCTCCGGGATCAGCGTGCCGCCGATACTTGAAACGGCGGCGACCGAGGAACCGCTGATGGCTCCGAAAAACATGCAGGTCAGGGTGTTTACCATCGCCAGCCCTCCCGGCAATCGCCCCACCAGGGCCGCAGCCAAATCGATTAGCCGCCGGGCCAGGCCACCACTGCCCATTAATTCGCCAGCGAGGATGAAGAACGGAATCGCCAGCAGCGCGAAGCTGTCGATCCCGTTGCCCAGATCGCTGGCAATGGTCAGGGGCACGCGCGAGTAGCCGAGGGAAATCGCCGTCAGCACCGTGGCGATGCCCAGCACAAACGCAATGGGCACCCGCAGGAACAGCAGCGAGACAAAGAGGACCAGCAGCAGGGCCATTTCCGGCGTCATGTGTCCTTCCTCCTCTGCTTCATTTCCGCAACCACCCGTCCCATCAGCTCAAGGCTGAAGAGAAAGATCAAGGCACCGCTCACGGGGATGGACAGGTAGAACCACGCTTTGGAGATACCCAGGGCGGGCAGGATCTGCCCGGCTTCCAGTCGCTGCACCACCAATTGTCCGCCACCCATCGCCATGATGAACAGGCCAAACGCCCCGATGCACAGGTGCACCAAAAGGCGCGCCCAATGCTGCACTTCGACCACCCACTGTCGCATGAGGATGTCCAGCCCAAGATGCTTTTCCTCCCGGCACACCAAGGCGGCCCCCAACATTCCCAGCCAGACCATTACCAAGCGTGCCAGTTCTTCCGTCCACCGCGCCTGCCCGCCGAGCACGTAACGGGTCAACACGCCCCACAAGACGTCCACGACCAGAACCGTAAACAGCACCACCATCAATACCTGCAGGACGGTGCCCAATTTGTCGTTGAGGGTCTTGATCATGGGACGGTCCCTACCTTCCCACCGCCTGAATACGGTTCATCAAATCCTTGATCTTACCTTCGGCGTATTTCTCGCGCACCGGTTCGGTTGCCGCCATGAAGGGGGCCATGTCGACCTCGTGGATCTCGACGCCTTCGGCCCGCATGACGGCCAATGACTCTTCCACCGCGGCGGCCCACGCATCCCGCTGAAACACGCTCGATTCCTGCGCCGCCTGCATCAGCCATTCGCGTTCCTGGGCGCTGAGTTCAGACCAGGTTTGGCTGCTGATCACAAGCATGTCCGGGATGCGGGAATGGTGATCAAACACGAAATACTTGCACACCTCAAAATGTCGCGAAGCCACAAAGCTCGGCGGGTTGTTTTCCGCGCCGTCCACCACTCCTTGCTGCAGGGCGGTGTAGAGTTCCCCCCACGAAACCGGAGTGGGCGCGCCGCCCAGCGCCGATACCATGTCCATCGCTACGGGGTCGTTCATCACCCGTATCTTCACCCCTTCCAGGTCAGCCGGGGACAAGAAGGGCTGTTTGCCGTAGAAATTCCGACTCCCCGAATCGTAGTAAGTAAGGCCACGCAACCCGCTCGGCTCGCCGTTGTCATTGAGCTCCACCTCCTGCAGAAGGGACTGCCCGATCTCCCCCTCCAAAACCTGCCAAAAGTGATCCTCGTTCCGAAAGAGGTAAGGCAGGCTGAATACCTTGAAAACAGAGATGAAGTTCCCGAACGGGGCCGCGCTGCTCTTGGCGATATCGAGAGTGCCACTCTGCAGCTGTTCGATGGTCTGTGTCTCGGTGCCGAGCTGGCCATTGGGGAAAATATCCACCCGGATGGCCCCGCCGGAAATCTCCGCCAGGCGGGTAGCCATATGCTCCATCCCCGCATGCACCGGATGGGACGGTGGCAAGGCATGCGCGACCTTCAGCTGACGAATCGCACGGTCGGAGTCAGACCCCCTTGATCCCAGTAGGGTGAACAGCAATGAAGCCACCACCAGTCCCACGAGCAGTCCGAAGGAGAAATAGGAGGTTGATTTGTTCATGCGAATAACTACCTCGAGTCCGAGGTGATTCTGTCGTCGGAGACGCAGTCTTTAGAGGATATCATGCCAACTAGCCAGAATTAGAGTTGAGCAGGATCCGTCGTCCGACTCGGTCGTTCGATCTCGATCCTGGAAAGGTCAGGACAATCTCTCGGCTAGATTTTCCAAACAGAATACGCCTGTCTCGCTGCATCTTCTTTTTTCTAATTCGCTCCCAACAGTTCCCGATGCCTGACTATCGGAATCGGGGATCTGGCAAAATCGGGATCACGGCCAAACCACTCGGCCCGCGCCTCGCCATTCTCAACCGTGATGCCCAAAAACCCGCCCTTTTCGCTGAAGAACCGGTGCCATTCCGGCTGGTAGCCAGGGTCGCCGCCAAAGTCGTGTTCATCATTAATGGGGCCACACCCCAGCTCGATCACGCCGGTCGTCGGATCCTCCGAACAATACTGCCAGTGGCGGTCCCCGGTGATGACGAAGGTGTTCGGCTGGCTCGCGATGAAATCGCGCAACTCCTGTCCCTCATGAAAGAACCCTTCGTTGGAGTGATTGTCATTCTTGCGAGGCTTGTCCGGTCCGACAATCGGCCCCGGTGTAATGATGAACTTATACTTGGCGTCCGAAGCTTCAATTGTCCGTTTCAACCAGGCTTTTTGCTCCTCCCCGAGGATGGTCTTCTCAGGTCCGTCCGGGTCTGTGTTGGCCGACCGAAAATCGCGGTTCTCCGTCATCCAGACCTGCACATCGCGCCCCCACCGGATCGAGCGGTAGGTCTTTTCGCCCATGGGCACCTGCTCACGAAAGAGCGCCAGTCCTTCATCCCATCCCAGGTCGCCGTAGGTCTGCCCCGGCCAGCAGTCGTTGACCAAGGTATCGTGATCATCCTTCATAAAATAGGAGGACACGTTCAGATGGAAATCCCGATTGTGTCGGTAGGCAAACATCAGATTCCACTTGGCCCGCGCTTCCGGCACTGTCTTCGCCAACGGGGCCTTGTCATAGTAAACGATGTCCCCCGTGTGCACAAAGAAATGGGGGGCGAAGGCCAGCATCTGCCGATAGGTGTGATGGCCCGCCGCTCCCGAATCGATACTCCGAACCGCCTGACAGGTGGTGACAATGAAGCGAATCGGTCGATCGTCAGTGGCCTCTGGTGCCGTTTGGAATTGACCGGCGACGCGGGCCGTAACCTCACCGCTCTGCGGCGAACGAGCCCGCACCACGTAAGTGTAGGTGGTTCCGGGCTGGAGTGCAGTCAGCACAATCTGGGCGATAAAGTCGCCCTCATCGTTTACCTTGATCCAATCCGTTTCCAGCAATCGGGGAGCTTCATCGGTGACGGCCAGGTATTGAATCTGGACCGCGCCGGCCATTCCCGGCAGGACATCGACGGGCATTCTGCCTTCATCCTTTTCTCCCCCCCTCAACCCTTCCGTAAAAATCGGCAGCATGCGGAAGTCGGCCTGGGGAAGTGCTGTGGTTCTGATCCACATGATGGCTGAGTCCTGATCCACCTCGCCCACCCTGACCCCGTTGGCCAGATAGGGACCTTCCGCGTGCACCAAAGTGGCCCCCGCGATGAAGGCCACAAGCCCACCGAGTATGCGAATGTTCATATCAATTTACCTTTCATCGGCTAAGCGTTTTGGCGACCTATTTGCCGGAGCGTATCTGAAAGCGGCCTTGCTCCCTGATTCCATCGGGCGACGATGAGCCCCCCACCCGGACCTCGAACCAGCCCGGTTCGACCACCCAGTGGTTTTCCCGGTTGAGCATCTTGAGATCACGACGCGGCTTGAGGGTAAACCGGACGTTGCGGGTCTCATTGGGTTGCAATGACACCCGTGCAAAGCCCCGCAGGAGTTGGTCAAAGGGAGCCACCGATGCCACCAGATCCTTGACGTAAAGCTGCACCACCTCGTCACCGACGCGATCACCGGTGTTGGTCACATCGCAGGAAACGGTAATCACATCGTCGGCCGATGGTTGGTCGGGCGAAATCTTCAAATTGCTGTAGCGGAACGTCGTGTAGCTCAATCCGTGGCCGAAGTAGTAGAGCGGGTCAACGGCCCGGGTTGCGCCCCATCCGTTCTCATTTGCCTGCCGGTTCTGGCCTCCCCAGGCCCCATTCCGGTGCGGGATGCTCAATGGAATCTGACCAACGGTCTGGGGAAACGTAATCGGCAATTTGCCCCCTGGATTGTAGGCGCCGAAAAGCGTCTCCGCCACCGCCTGCCCCACCTTCTCGCCGCCGTGCCAGGAAACCAATATTCCCGGGACGTGTCGTTCGATCCAGTTGATGGATACAGCCCTTCCAGGCATCAGCACCACAACCACGGGCTTTCCGGTTTTGACCATTTCCTGGGCCAGCAACCGCTGATGACCGGGAAGGTCCAGCGAAGTGCGCGAACGGGATTCACCCACTGTTTCATGGTCATCGCCCAATACCACGATGATGGCATCGGCCTGCTCGGCCAGAGCCAGCGCCTCGTCGAGTTCCGCCTGCTCTCTCGCATCGGGGGGCTCGGGAAACAGGTCGGACTCCGGAAACCGCCGGTCCTTGAACCTGACGCCCCGGGCGTGCAACACCTCCACCCGGTCCCCTAAAAACGCTTTGATCCCGGCGTAGGGACTGATCACCTCCGAGATGGACGGGCCATAACGACTGATCATTGGGTCAATATCATCAGCACCCGGTCCGGTCACCAATACCGTGGACAAGCGATCAACATCGAGCGGGAGAATGCCGTCGTTTTTGACCAGCACCATGGCCTTGCGGGCCGCCTCCAGAGTCACCGCTTCGTGCTCAGGCTGATGAACAACCTCCAATGCTTTGCGACCATCGACAAACGGCTCGTCGAACAAGCCTAGTTGAAATTTGACGCGCAGGACATCAGCAACACGGGAGTTGATGGTTTCCATGCTGATGCGCCCCTCCCGGATCACCTTTCTCAGCGGTTCGATGAACTGCTCCATATCCCGAAAGTTGGTCCGCACATTCAGGCCGGCATTCACCGCCTGCACGATGGCATCTTCGAAGTCCTCCACCACGCCATGTTGGCTGTAGAGACGCTGCACCGATCCACTGTCAGAAACCACATAGCCCCTGAAGCCATACTGGTTGCGCAGCAGTTCAGTCAAAAAGTAGGGGTTCGCCTGCACAGGGATTCCATCCACCGTGTTGTATGAGCTCATCGTTCCCTTGGGAAAAGCCTCGGTGAAGACCTTCTGGAACGGATGCAGGAGAATTTCCTGCATATCTCGAAACGGGATTTGGGGGTCTGTTCGGCCGCGGGCATCACGGCCACCGTTGGGATTGCTGTAGGCCGCAAAATGCTTTGGCGTCGATCCGACCCCTTGAGACTGCAAACCCAGCACCTGCTGCTTTCCCAATTCCCCCACCAGGTAGGGGGATTCTCCATAGCATTCGATGGTCCGCCCCCAGCGCGGGTCTCTCACGGTATCTAAAATGGGAGAATAGATGTTGGAATATCCCAAGGCTTTACCTTCACGACCCGTTATCTCCCCAATACGGCGAACCAGATCCCGGTCAAACGTCGCCCCGATGCCCAACTGGCTGGGGAAATTGCTGGCCCGGGCATGGCAAAGTCCACGGATGCCTTCGTTGGTAAAGTCAGCAGGTATCCCCAATCGGGTCTCTTCCGTAAACCACCGCTGCACGATGTTCACCAATTCGGCATGCTTGTCGAAATCGATAAACTCGATGCCTCGAAGACGAACCCCATTCCCGTGTTCATCGATGTTGCCCACACCGTCCTTCCATACCCTGCTCTTCCACGTTTCATCCGGAAGCGGGTGCTGCAAAACCCGCTTGTAACCGTAAATCGTGCCCATCTGGCAGGTCTTTTCCTCAATTGTCATGCGACTCAGCAAATCGTTCACCCGCACTTCGACCGACAGCTCAGGATTCTCATAGGGGTCCATTTCAGCATTTTTGTTACGGTCGACCCAATCGTCGTTATAGATGGAAGCACCGAGGGTCGCTCCAAAGGTCAGAACCCAAACCAACAGCATCCTTTTTGTGTTCATATTTACCGTTCTTTCTATCGACTTAAAATTATTATGGCGGGGTTTACGGCAGGGCTTTCCTCCCACCCCCTCCAGAAAATCAAAATGGCTTGGCTTAATTAAGAATGAGTCGCACCAACTATAATGGACCTACACCGTTTCCGGCATGATATAAGGATGTCGGTTTTCTCGGTGGAGAAAACGGTCGGCTTCCGCGTTATTGATAAATCGCTCTGTTTTGGGATTGAAGGCCGACTGCTGTTGGCCCGCACGGTAGGAAGCAATGCCAAGGTGGCATAAGGAAGCAGACAAATGACCTTCGATTATGGGATTATCCAGATCCTGCTTGCGCCCATTTTTGACGCATTCAATCAGGTTCTTCCAGCCATTGCTCCTTTCGCTTTGCGGAAAGTCATCATCGGTTTTAGCGGGGCCCGGTTTACCCCGTCGGCCCAAATAAGTCCGGTAGCCGTTTGAACTAATGGCCATATAACCTTCGTCGCCATAAATAAAACTGCGAACCCCAGAGTCCTCAGGCGATCCCTCGGAATTGCTCGGAAGACCGCGCATTTCATTTTGGATAATGGTGCCGTCCTCATATTCATAGGTCACATTCATGATATTCGGCACCTCTTGCTCGCGGGGGTCCCGCCCAAAAAGCCCACCTGTGCTTTGGACTTTCACCGGGTGGGTGTCTTTGCCCAGGGCCCATCGAGCGGTATCCATCCGGTAAATACCATTGTTCCCAATTTCAGCGGTTCCGGTGTCCCAGAACCAGTGCCAGTGGTATAAAAACCGGTTTATATTGAAGGGGCGGTAGGGAGCGGGCCCGAGGAACATATCCCAGTTGACGCCGTCCGGCACCGGGCCATCGGGAAAGACCCCGATCGGGACGCGGTAACGGTAGGTGATGCCTCTGGCCATATAGGGCTTCCCCAGAATCCCCTCTCGGATAAGTCCGATACCCTCCTTAACGGCGCTGCTGCTGCGGTAGCAAATCCCCGCTTGGACAATCCGGTCATATTTCGCCGCAGCTTCCACCATTTTGCGGCCTTCCGCCAAATTGTGGCTGACGGGTTTTTCAACGTAAACATCCTTGCCGGCTTGGCACGCCCAGACCGTTTGCAAGGCATGCCAGTGATCGGGACTGGCCAGTGAGACCACGTCGATACCCGGATCTTCCAGTACATTGCGAAAATCCACTTCCGTCTTTGGCTTGGATCCAAACAAAATCTCGACCATCGCTTCGTTTTGCGGGAACAACCGCTCATCGATGTCACAGAGGGTCCCGACGGAGACGTTGGGGATTTCAGAGAAGTTGCGGATATGAACCATACCCCTACCCCGGATGATGCCCCGGGTGCGCTTCCGTTCACCCGCGATACCAACCACTGCCACGTTGATCCGACTATTTGGACTGTTCGATATCATGGCCGGGATATAGGCGGGCGCCGCCGCAAATGCCCCGGCCGTGATGGCGGAATTCTTGATGAAGGTTCGGCGTTGAACTGCTTTCATGACGAGAACGCTCCGTTACCTGCCAGGGAGGTCATTTCTCGAGAATACGAGTATTCCGGAAGTGAATTTCCATATCCAGATTGCCATGCACTTGGAGGCCAATCGGGCCCTTTTCGGGTAGAGTCGTCGAGGTATAATCCACCACTTCTCGTCCATTCAGCATGATCATGATTCGTTTACCTTCGCAATGGATGCGGATGATATTCCAACCATTCGGGACCATGATTTCATGAGCATTTTCCGCTATCGCCGGGAACCGCCCCTTGCCCTCTTGAGGAGCGAAAATGGAGGCGGTGCGGTTCACGCGTTGCGAGATGGAATTACCAAGATTAACCTGAATCCCATTCCCACCCTTCAATTTGATGCCAGAGTCGACGAAATCGACAAACTTGAATTCGGTTTCAAAAACGAAATCACCAAACTCACCCCGCGTCCAAAGCATGCTGCCTCTTTGCTCCGGATCACTTTTCCCCGTAATCACACCTGCTTCGACAGACCAGTGCCCGTGGTCTGGATCGCTTGCCCATTGAGCAAGGGAGTCCCCTTGGATTAGGTCCTGCCAGCTACCGGCAAATAAAGCTGTGGGCAGAATGGAAAGGACTACATAGAATAGTGATCTCATAATATTTATAGTATTTCGGGATTAACGGACTAGAGGAAACGGTCTGGGATATTAAAGAAGGCGAGGATTACATAATTGTCTCGGCTCGCTGGCCTGATACCAACAAAACAGTATTGGACTGGTCTGCTTGAGCAGCTTAATACACGTAGTCGTTGCCTTCCCGGCTCTCGTTGGCTGGCCGAGCCGCCTTCCACCCAGTCCCCGTTGGCCTTGCTCACCCGGGAGACGCTCACATCAACCGGGCCCTGTTGACTCACGGAACGCGGCTTAAACAGCCCGACGGTCGCAGATTTTACCCGGCCAACCTCCAATCCTGATACACTGAAGCGAAGCAAACTGGCGCCGGGGTGAGTGTCATAAAACCCGATGAAGTAGCCCGCTTCCAATGGAATACCGCGACCGTAATTCCAGTCTCCAAAACCGTTGCCGCGTAGCGCCACATCAGCAACGTCACGGCTCCCGCTGATCGTATACTGCTCAACGCTGGCCCCAGAGGTTTGAATGCCTCCCAGCACGAGTGCCAAAAGGGCAAGTCTTCGCCGGAAACTGCGATTTATCTCTGTCGTATTCATGGACTAGTATCTCTTCCCCGACGAACGTAAGTTCCCGACCAGATTGGATTTTATGCAGGATGGAGCTGCTCGCCGGCTTCGAACCGATCTCGATGACTCGGCCTGTCAGTAAAAACCCCAAGATACTGAGAAACCGGCGAACAGCGGGAAGTCATGAGGCTTACAGGGGGGTTACGGATATGCCGCTCAACACCGGCTCGCCTTCCTCCGGGACGAAGGTGACACGGATACCTTCGTCACCTTCCACATGGATGCGGAAGCGATAGATGGCGGCCCGCAGCGGCCCTACTTCCTGCGCCAGGTTGAGGTGATGCAAAACACGCTCACCATTGATATCGATACTGAAGACCCGCTCTCCGGCCTCGGGACCGTTGCTCGCATCCACCTCGAAGTTGTAGATCAAAGGTTCATCGCGGGTGCCGCGGTTGGGTTCGATGAAACAAACCTCCACCTCGTAGAGCGCCGGTCCCACATCAAACCGGTAACTTTCGATTCCTTCCACGAAGGTCTGAAAGAGCGGATCGTTACCGGTACCCATGATGTCATTGGAAAGGCCGGTTTTATCCTGACGACCGCCGATCCTGATAAGCGGTGCCCCCCCTTCATATCCCCATAGGCCGGGTGTATATTCACGATCGGTTAGCCACAGTTTGCCGGTCGCCGGGTCCTGATAGGTCCAGTGGGCACCCACGTTGACGGCGATGCTTTTCGCGGGACCAGTCGCCAAGGGCTGCGGGTGGAGAACAAAATCAACGCTGATTTCGTCTTTCAGGCCCCGGTTGTCCCGAGCGACGAGCAGATTATGGGCGTCGGCAAACGGCACGGAGAAAACCACCCGGTGCCCCGTGACGCTTTTCTCTCCGAGGGACAGGTCATTGAGGAATAACTCCACCGTGTCAGCGTTGGTCAAAATGGTGACCGGCTGGGTGCTGGCCCCACTTCCTTCCCGGTCTTCAATTCCCGCCTGTTCGGTGTAGTTGCGCAGGGCGATGTGGAGCACGGGGTTGTCTGAAAAATACGCCCGATAAAGGTGAGCCACGGCTTTCTCCGACCGATCAAAGTTTACCAGCCCCTTTTGATTCACATGCGGAAGGGCGTCACCCCTTCGTTCCGATCCAAAGTCGGCAAAATTCCAGGCGGCAAAGCCGGCCAACCACGGCATGCCCATCATCTGGTCCAGATAGGATTCATGCATGATCAGTTGATAATCCTCCGTGAAATCCCACGGCTTCGGCGTGAGGGAATGATTTCGCACATCCGCCCCCGGACCGTATTCGGACATGATTAGCGGCCGATCCGGGAATCGGGCATGCTGATCCGCCAGGTAGGGCGTAAGGTCCTCCATGTCCCCATAATACCATCCGAAGTAGAGATTCCACCCGAGCACGTCCGGGACCTCGGCAAGCCCATAGCGATTATACCCATCTTCGATCCAACTGGTGTAGTGGACGGCCATTACGGTGTGTCGATCCGGAGCTTCCTCCTTGGTTAAAGCTTCCAGCTTTTCCGCCAGCTCCACCGTGGCATCCGCAATTTGCTGTCTTTCGGTCTCGGGCATATTCCGATTACGGCTGCCGAACAACTGAATCATCACCTCGTTCATGTAACCATAGAACACCACACTGGGGTGGTTGCGGGTTTGCCGAATATGCTCCCGCTGCATATTCAGGCTGTTAGCGGTAAAAGCTTCGGACTGGGTGATGCGCACCGTCCCCGGCATCTCGGTCCAGACCAATAGGCCCAACCGATCACAGGCCTCATAAACCGCGCGGTCCTGGGGATAGTGCGCGGTCCGGATAAAATTCATTCCCAGATCCTTGATGTGCTGATAATCACTCCGGTGGTAATCATCGGCCAAAGCACTCCCGAGCCTTTGCCTGTCTTGGTGCCGGTTGGCGCCCACCAATTTCAGGGGCTCGCCGTTCAGGACGAAGCGATTTTGTTCATCAAACTCAAACCAACGCAGCCCCAACGGAAGCACCATCTCATCGAGCAACGGTCCATCATCGCCCCCGCGATGGATTTGGGTGATCACGCGATAAAGATAAGGATCATCTGGAGACCAAAGCGACGGGTCGTTGATCACCATCTGGCCAGACTCGAACGCTGTCGCTTGTCCGGCCCGAAGCGATAGCTTGCGGCTTTCCGATGCCACCACCCGGTTATCTTGGTTGACGATGCGGGTTTCCACGCGGACCTCTTCGCGCTGCAATGCCGCGTTAAATATTTTTCCGAAGAGAGCGATATCCGCCTGCTCATGGGAGAGCGAGTCAATGCGGGTAAACACCCCGTCAGAGGCATGATTATCGAGGTCGAAATGGATCGGCTCGGTGACGATCAGACTCACGTCCCGGTAGATGCCCCCGTAAAAAGTGAAGTCCATGCGCAGCGGAGGAATATCCTCGTTGATCTCGTTGGTGACCCGCACCGTGAGGAGGTTGGGACGACCATATTGGAGATGGGGCGACAGATTGAAGCGGAACGCCGTATACCCACCGACATGTTCTCCAATTTTTTCCCCGTTCAGATGCACCTCGGTCTCTTGGTTGGCGCCCTCGAAATCCAAATACACCTGCTTGTCTTGCCACGCCTCTGGAACACTCACGGCTTTGGCATACCACCCAGGGCCTTGATAAAAACCGGCCTCCTCATCGGAAGCATCGTCCCGGTTCCAAGTATGAGGCAGATCAACCCGCGTCCACGCATCAGATCCCAAATCGGTCTGGGCTATATCCACATCGCCCCGCTGGAAAAGCCACCCCGAGTTTATCGTAAATTTTGTCCTCTCCGCAAATAATAGAGCCGGAATGGCGGCCAATAGGAACAAGTGCCGGGTGAATTTCGTTTTCATTCTTCTTTTCTTTGAGGGTTCAAATTTATGGGCTCAGCCTTTCGTCGATCATGTCGCTGAGCTGCTGCACGATTTCGGGACAACTCCCGGCTCGGTTTAACATCTCACCATCAAAACTGCGGTGGTCATATGGCTCGTAAGCTTCCGGACCCTTCTCAGACTGATGATGAATCAGGAGACTTCGCTGCAAAGTGAGTTGGTAGGCCTGGGCACTTACTGAACTGTCTAAAAGTGCCGATGGCATGAGCGCCCATGAAGGATGACACCAGCTAACCGGAGGTTTCACGCGCAGCTTGAGTGCGACTCCCGCACGGCCTGCGGCGAGAGAACTTAGGAAAACAAGTGAAGAGGGACAGGGATGAACCTGGCGGTCTTCCCCGCCCCAGTTTGTGACGTCAGAAGCGTTTTAGAATTCGAACTTAACCCCGAACTCCCAATTTGGAGGTGCAATGTTCCGATACCGGAAGGTCTCTTCTCCGGTGAACTGGTCGACGAATCCACGCCGAGCCCGAATCCCATCCCGATTCGAGAAGTCTACAACATCCCGGACGCGCAACGAGAACGTGGTATCCTGTCCAAAAATCTTTGTTTCGTAGAACAACGAAATGTCGAGCGGGTGAGTTCCGCCACCATACCATAGGACCCCGTCGTTGATACCCAACAAGTAGTCATCACTCCACTTGCCGGCCAGCAGGATGCGAAGACCTTCCAGCGGAGTGTCACCCGGAACCTCATAGTCGATGACATAGCTGAACCGCCAGGGACGGGCTCGAGAACCGGAGATGATGCCCGTGCCCGAGTTGAACGCGATTACATCCTGGGCATCCGCGAGATACTCACGCAGGTCCTCTTCGAACTCGGGAAGCCCGTCCGGATCATATAACGGATCATTCGGCCAATTCGCGTCGATGATCGGAGCCCGCTCGGCGGCCCGTTGCTCCGCCAGTTCCACCAACGGGATGTAGTCGGACAAATCACGGTTACTCTCGATGTCGATGTAAGTCAGCGCCAGGCGGGTACGGAAGCCACCCAAGCGTCGGGTGCTGACGCTCACTTCCATTCCCTCTGAGATTTCGCCGGCAGTTATCGTCCGATGCTCGTTGTTGAATCCCCGGGCAATTTCGACAAACCCAGGATCACCTTGGACGGCGGGAATGAAGGTCATCGTGCCGTCGGGATCGATATTGATCGTCCCGTCGTTGAACAGCAGTTCAAGTTCGTTGGCGTTGTTGCCGGAATTGAAGTTGAATCTGACATTCGCCCGATCCACCTGGAAGACGGCGGCGGAGAGCGACAGGTTGCGATCCAGCAAGTCGGTCTTGAAGCCAAACTCAATCGTTTCGCCTTCCTGTGGTCCCAGGAGCTCGCCCAGGAAATTCTGGGTCCCCTGCCAGCGGAAGGAGGTGGAGTAATTGCCGTAAAGGTTGAGATTCTCGGTCAGTTGGTAAGAAAGCCCGGTGGAATAGGTCACATCGCTCACGTCGAACTCGGGCAGGTAGCGATACTGGTCGGGCGCTTCGTCGGGGTCGCCCAGATAGACATCCTGTCCCCACCAGGCTAATTCACCATAGGCGTCAACGAGTTCCTGCGCGGAGCCCTCCGGCAGGATGTAGCGCTTCAGATTGAACGAGTCATATCGGACGCCAAGCAACGTGGTCAGCTTATCGGTGAACAGGTTGCCGGAGGTGGTGAACGAGGCCGTCCGGGTATAGCGTTTGTCCACAAACGGCCGGTTCGCGGTGGTGCGTTCCACCCAAATCGGCTCAAAAATGCCCGGAATGGTGGGCAAGTTGGCTGCCCGACCGTTCGCAATCCAGCTCGTATCGCGCAATTCGTCGATGAGGTTGTTCGAATCGAAATAGGTGCGGTATCGAATGCGATGGCGTTCGTTTAGGTCCTCAGTGACGTCATACTCCCCGGTGTCCGGATCAAAAGCCTTGGCCCGATTGACCAAACGCTGGCGGAAACTGGTGGCCGTGTCGTCCATGTAGGACAAGGTGCCAACCAGATACTGACTAAACCATTTCGTCCAGACGGGGTAGGCCACGGTGAAACGGGCATTGTGCACCTCGTTACCAAACTGGCTCGAACCGTAGTCCTCCTCGAGGAAAATGCGGCCCGAGCCATCGAAGCTTAAGGGATCGTAGTCGTTGCCGATCCAAGTCTGCTCCTGTTGTTGGCGGTTCAAAGCCAACTCCATGGTCAAATCCCCGATCGCTTGTTCAATCCACAGCGAAATGTTTTCGACCGGTCGGTTGGTGTTGCGATCATTGGGACCGACCTCAATCGGAATGGGCCCGATGGTATACTGCAGTTCGTCGGTGTCGCGGTTTCTCACCTGCTGAACCAAACCTTTGGCCAGCGAAAGGTCATCTCCCGTGGCTCCGTTGCGGCGATCGTCGTTGTCGATCGGAAACGGATCGAGGAATCCCCCCTGCCCGTCCGGCGGATAAAACAGTCGGGTCCGAGGATCGTAGTATTCGCCATCACTGGTGAAATACTGCCGCGAAGAACTGCTGAATCCGCGAGCAAGGGCGGCCCGTTGGTTGACCCCCAATCCTCCGGTCGATCGATTCCGCTCGAAACTCATGTCCTCGAACTCGGCCCGAATCACGGTGTTTTCAAAGGGTCGGTAAGTGGCCGCAATACTGTAGGCGCTCAGCTTGTCATCGGCGATGTCTTCATAATGCCCTTGGTCGCGGTGCACCACATTCAGACGCGCGTAAAAATTATCGGTAAGCTTTCGGTTGAGATCAAGGGTCGTTCGATACCCCCCCCAACCGTTAACCAAAGCTTGGACTTTCCCAAAATCTCGATCTTGCGCGCGTTTGGTGTAAACGGCGGCCAGTCCCCCGGGAGAGCTGTCGCCAAACATCAACGAATTGGAGCCCTTGTTGAAGTCGATTCGCTCCACGTTATAGCTGTCCGTGCGGGGAAACCACGTGAAGAGGTTCCGGGACGATTGAGCGTTGTCGCGGTCACCGAGTTGCATCCCGCGAAACGAAGACCGGTCGGAATCCAAATTAAAATCAGTCGATGATTGCGAATCAATCCCCGCGATCCATTCTCCGGCTTCGCCCAAATCAAAGGCGCCTACATCGTCGAGAAACTCTTCAGTCACCGCGTCGATGCTCAGCGGCAAGTCACGGATTGACTGACGGGTCCGGGTTGCAGTCAACGTCGTTCCGGCTGTCCAACCTTCATCCTCCTGAGCCGTAACTACAAAGGGAGACATATCGACGGTTCCTTCTTCTGTTTCCTGACCGCTTGCGGTGCCGCTGTTGGCAGCGACAAAAAGAGCAATTATCCCTCTCAGCACTTTGGCTGTTCTTCTGCTTTTTTCGGTCGATTGGGGTTGAGGTTGCATTCTATCAAAAGTGTTAGGGTTGGGGGTGTTTTCAGGGCTTTTTGTCGCGTGACTCTGGTCACGATTTCCCGCTCTGAGCTTGATTCCGTAGGTGTTGCCCTTGCTAACCGGGACGGCCTCGAGCGGGGTGCCCTGCAGCATCAAATCCAACGCTTCGTCGATGGTGAAATGCCCTTTGATCGCGTTCGTGCGCACCCGCGACGTGATTCCCCGCGCAAACATGATTTCTATATCCGCCTGATAGGAAACGGCTTTGAGTCGATTCACCGCATTGCCCGCCTTCACATCGAAATCGTAACGCACGGCGTTCGGGTCGACCTCCTCCCCTACCGTCGACAAAGCAAGCGTGATCGCGAGTAAATAGAAGAATGTGCCGCGTCCAAGGGAGCGCATCTCTGGTTACATCTGGTGGGGATTTACGGAGCATGAGAGCGACGTGTTGCTCTCTTGGTTACTTCGCTCCGTTTTTTTAACTAACTATGACAGGATTAATCTGATTGGGGCTGAGGAATTTTGGGGCAAACTTCCGAAAGAATAGGCCAACCAAATCGTAAATCAATTTCTACGACGAGCAGGGAACCCCCGCCGTGTCTCGTTAAACAGGTGATTCGACGATGGTCCGGTCGATGCGCCGTCCACAACGACTCAAATCCTCGATTGCCGAGTTCTTCCGGATGTCGCCACCGCCCACATCCTATCAACGGAGAGAGTATCCCTCTCCCTCTCGTAACGTGATCTGAAACAGGCCGTCGCGTTCAGCTCGAACGTTCATTGTGACGTCCAGCAACTCGACAAAACCATCCAGATTATCCGAACGGAGTTTCGCCGTGATTTTCAGATCGCGCAATTCCGATCCCGGAATGTTGATCTTGGTACGGTTGCGGCGATTGAGTTGGTCTGCGACCTCGTAGAGCGGAGTATCGGTGAAGTCCAACACCTCGCTTTTCCACCCGAGGCGTCGATCAATTTCCTCATAAGTTACCGTTTCGACCAACAGGGTTTCTACTTTAGCGATCGCAGGTATAACGGAAAGCTCACCCGCTACCAATTCCCGCGAGAGCGTCATCGGTTTCACCGCTTCCTCCGGGTTTTCCAGTCCGGAAGCTTCGACCATGACCTTCCCCTCTGTGACCATTACTTCGACACCATCGTCCTCCATCGAAACGCTGAATGCCGTTCCCGTGGCTCGGACCAACGCATCTCCCGCCCTGACCACAAACGGCCGCTTGTTATCCTTCGCTACCATGAAATGAACTTCGCCCGCATGCAGGAAAATCAGGCGTTCGTTCCGGCTGTATTGAACGGAGGCCTCCGCCCCCACATTGAGCTCAACGACTGAGCCGTCGTCCAACAAGTGGTTCTCGTAACCTTCAGCGCCTCCGTAGGCGAGCATGCGAGCATCGTTTCCGCTATCAAGAATCCACGTGGGCGCGAGGATTGCGCCGATGGTCAGGACCGCGGCAACCGCGAGGACCTTCGCAAAGCTCCGCCCAAAACTCGGGCGATCGTCCACTGCCAGCAAATCGGGATTTGGCTCCTCGCTGTGCTGTGGTCGCCAATCCTCAAGCACATTCATTTCTTCCCAAAACGCCAGACACTTGTCGTAGGCTTTTCGGTGTGCTGGGTCCTCGGCGAGCCACTCGAAAAATGCATCCTGTTCCGAGGAAGCGAAACCACGGTCACGTTTCGCCAACCATTCGGCGGCCGCGTCGCGAACTCGTTCCTCCTGGGATCGGCTGGAATCAAACTTATCTCGTTTCATCAAAAGAGCTTTCTCGGCAATAATCCTCCACAAATGCCATACATTTGCGCAAGCCGATGGTAATTTGCGCGTTCACGGTGCGAGGCGAAATATCGAGCTTTTGGGCGATCT
This sequence comes from Opitutaceae bacterium, assembly GCA_028280945.1. GTDB lineage: Bacteria > Verrucomicrobiota > Verrucomicrobiia > Opitutales > Opitutaceae > Actomonas. Next base: position 24,094 of record JANQKV010000012.1, on the reverse strand, counting down.
CTCGCTGCGTCATGCCGTAGACTTTTCGCAAGGTGAAGATCTGGCGGCAACGATCAGGCAGGGTTTGAATCGCTTTCGTCAGGATCTGAAGCTCCTGGTTACGGACAACCGCATCGTGTACGTCGGCTTGTTCGTCCGTAAGTTCACAGTCGTCGATTTGTAATGAGTTATCCAGCCCGCGAGCCCGGCGGGTCTGCATCGAGCGCAAAGCCAGATTCCGTGCTGTTCCGTAGAGAAACGCCTTCGGAGACCTGAGTTTGTCATCAGTCCGGGCTTTAAGTGTCACCATAAATGCTTCTTGTACAATGTCATCCACATCCAAGGACGAGGAAAAGCGATAGCGCAGCCACGCCCGTAACGATGCTTCGTGGGGCTGCAGCTCCTCCGCAAACCATTCACTTTGCTTGGGATCTTCCGAGGACATCAACGCATCTGAATCTATAACACCTTAATCTCCATTAGTGCCTGCCGAGGATAAAACTGACTAAGACTTTGGGGATTTTTTTGGAAATTTTTTTTCGGCTACCGCGGGAACGGAACCAGCCCAACCCGAACTGTAAGATAACTACAGCTCGAACCTGACAGCCCAGACCCTGGGATCTCTTTCGGACTATTTTCGAGCCAATTCATGCGAATCGGTCCCCTTTGGGCACCAACTTCAAGAATGTGTTTGGCTTTGTGATCGCAAAGATGAGCTGCCCCAATTAGAAGAGGATTACCAATGGAGTGATAGTAAATTACTCTCAGCTCGGACAGACTGTTAAAACCAAATCTCGCACAATTTCCCAACTAAGTGTGGGGTACTGAATGATCGATGTTACTTCCGATCGTGATTCTCGCTCCAGAAAGTTCGAAATCGGTCTGGATCAGAGATGGGGCACCAAGTCGGACCGTCCTCGAACGAATTCACGCAGAACGGGCCCCTCACCGGACTGATTTCGAACTACTTAATCACGGGTTTGGAGAACACGCTCGAAGCCTCCGTCACGCCAAAACCAATGTAGGCGATGCTTACGAAGCTTTCCGTGAACGCGTGCTCAAATCTCTCTCCATTTACCGTTAGAACCGCGGTGCGCAAATCGATGTCGACGTCGAGCTGGAAGTGTAGCTCCTTCTGACGGCCAGCAATCGCTTTTGCACTCCAACTCGTCCACCGCGGGCGGCTTTCGAAGATGTGTATTTTTTCTTTATCTTCGGACCAGCTACCGGAAAAAAGTGCGGCATCAGCATAGGCGTCGCTACTGAGAACCAGGAAACCATTATTCGTAGCACTTGCGTCTGCAGGCTTCATCTTCCAGGAAACTGAAAACGTTCCGGAGTTGATGACTTCATCCAACTTTTTCAGCACCACTTGCTGCTCACCGGCGGTGACACGATAGCCGAAGGGATCTTTTTCGAGCTGAGCCTCTCCGAAAAAGCCGTCGGCATATGTGGCGACGTCGAGTTCAATATTCTCGACCTGGGTAATCGGTGCTGTAACCGGGGTAAAATCAGCCCCTGCAAGCGGCAGGTTTTTGCCCTCCAGCTGCAGGACCATGCCCGGAACGGAAATGTCGCCTTCGTCACCCGCGGAGGTTCCGATCTGATCGATCAGGCTCCCAGAAAGCGTAAGGGTGTTGCCCAGGATGGTGACCTTTTCTCTAATATCGACAGAGCGATCCGCCAGAAGATCCTGCGCCCAAATGTGTCGAACGCTTTCCAGCGAACCGGCAAACTCCAGTGTCAGTTGTTCGTAGCGCCCGGCGATGCCGATGGGCTGCGACGCATCTTTTATCCTTACGGAAACTTTGGCACGCGGCTCCACCCACTTGTTTTCTGGAGTAACGCGCCCCTCTGTGGCGATGCCCGTTGGACCGTTTGGATACGTGGATGCAAACACGAATGGGCGAATGCCCGAACACTCCACCTCAGGCAGCGGCATGTTGCGTGCCATGATGGCCGGGGCACTTTGACTTACCGTCTTTCCGTAGGTTGCCTGGTTCCAGGTATCCCACTTCGTGAACACGCAACGATCCACTAATTCATCATCCGAAGAAAGGTAGGTGCCCTCACCTGCCGAGAAGGCAGGCGCAATCCGCGACCAACGGCCTAGACGTTCCGCTTCATTGATACGTTTCTGCATCATGCGCGGGCCTGAAAGCTGGTGGTGCAGGTCTTTGCCATCCAAAAGGCGCTCTCCCATGTTCGGATGGCGTTTCGAGGCCACCAAAACACCGAGTCCGATCGCGGCGTTGCAATCGTCTTGGATGTTGATCAGCGAACGATATCCGGGCTGTTGCTGCGTCTGACGTAGGATATCATGCAAGCGACGCACGCTTACCGACGTCATCAAAAGCGGAGGAGAATCATAGGTTCTGAACACATCCGAGTTTTGCAAAACCCGGAGCACACTCAAATTCAGCCTGCCGCCCGGCACATATGGCGACGGATAAGAAGGCAAATCCAAGCTCCAGTTTGGATTGAGGTTCCCCGCAGGAGTCGCGTATTCGACGATCAACTCCGGATAAATTTCTTCTTTTGCGTTGAAGGTGAAAAACTTGCTTATGTCACCCCCATCAACTTTCCAATAGGTGATCCCGGCGTATTTGGACCATTCGACAAACTTGCGAACATCTTGCTCTTCAACATTCCCGCGGAACCAGAGCCCCAACGAACCCCAGCCCTTGGCTTGGATCTCTTCATTGAATTTTTTCAACCGCTTCGGCGGACTCAATTCCTTGTAAGGCGGAAAGTCCCGTTCATCAGCAACAGAGTTGAAGAACATTATCCCCCCACCCACGAACTCGTCCTCCGCCTTCGACTGCCATCCATGGTCGATGAGAAAAATGTAGTCTTCGCGTCCACGTGGTAAATAGGTGCTCGCCCAGCCATCCTCTGGGTTGAAGAGGTTGTGGTAGGTCATTTCCTCCCGGGCCGCCGGATTGGTGATCTCCGCGAGATCCGAGATCTCACCACCACGTTCAATCCAATAATTCTGGGCATACCACGTGCACCAGTAATGAGGTGAGGCCACCGGTTTTTCCGGCACGAGATTCGGGGTTTCAGCAATGGCAGACGCCACAAAAAGAGTCAGCAGTCCGCCTGCAGTGAGGTGCGCGATTCTTTTCATAAAGTGCTCCGCTCTCTTTTCTCTTAAATCATACGATGACAGCAGGTTTACGATATGCCACCTTAGTTACGTCGCACCAGCATTTAGTATGCTCCCTTCTTCGCTGGTCTTGAATCTCGAGCTGACGAGGGCGAAGCGAGGTCTCCATGACCAGCATGTCATCCCCCGGCGCATTGTCGAACGGTATCAGCTTGGTCCCGACTTCCAGATCCTCCACCAAAGCTTCGGCGGACTCCGTCGCGGGTGTCTGATGTCGCACTGCATGCTCGGAACTCATCCCTCAATTCCCACGCCCTGCTTCCCAATCCAAAATCTGAATTCGAAAATCGAAAATGTCAGAGATGGGGCGACCAACGGGATTGGCTTCGCCTACGGCTCGTCCCGCTATGCAGGATCACTGCTGCGCAGCGCCCGCTCCAGCTTATGGCTGTGCCTCAAAAGATGGGGACATGCGGTTATTAGGCCAGCATGCCCCCGATGATGATAGATATCAGCAATGTGCCGATGCCTCAGAGTAACACGCTTCGCTGCGTCCACGGCAAGCGTTCGGTTATCGTTGAGGTAACCCATAACCAACGACCTGCGCGTCATCGCTCACTGCGGTTAACCTCCCTCCCTAAAAATGCCTCTCCGCATCAATCCCCCACTTTTTGGTGTAGACCCTGTAGCCCCCCTCTTCGGCCAACAATCGAAATTCGAGAATCGAAAATCCAAAATTCAAGAGTTGGGGCTCCTAGCCGGACCGTCCTCGAACCGATTCATGAAGAAAGGGCGCCAGATCCGGACTCATTTCGAAACAAAGATAGGCAAAACCACAGGGTTTGGAAAAAGCCTCGACGAAACTCTCCAGTCGTCCGTGGTATGGGCCGACGATGAAATTGCCGGCTGATCATCTCCGGGAAGGCTTGGCCGAACTCCGGCTCCTTGCTCCTTCGATGGCGGACGATTTTCTAAGTGCGGAGCCCTACCGCAAACCGTGGACCGAAAAATCGTTTAACCGCCCGCTGGCCGATTATCGCCAAGCTCGAGAGATAAGCCAGGTGAAGCGGGATGACTTCTTGGCAGATTTGGAATTTCTCGAGGAGTTGCTGACTACGGCATATCCGGGTTGGCGCATGGCCGAGGAAGTTGGATTGGATCCGGCGACACACTGGGCCGAGTGGCGTCGGGACCTCAGGAAACAGGCAGTAGAGTTGACTTCACCGAAGGCATTTCGCGGATACCAAACTTGGCAAGCAAAGTGGCCGGATGTCCACACCGGCCCGGTCTTCACCCAACTCCTTTTTGCCCAATGGACTGATACCGTTTGGGATCACCCCAACGGAAAGAATCGCGTAGTTCGACCTGGTTACGACCGCAGCGAGCAACGTCTTCGGGACATAACCATGGGCGTCCAGATAAGCCTGGAGTTGGTCAATCCAGCCGCCCGTGACATCAAGCCAACGCCCAGCTTCCGCATCTCTGCAGGTAACCTCGGTATTTGCGCACTTCCGACCATGGAACGCTCGGCGCTCGCCGGTCTGCGCCGGTTTCTCAATCCAATGGACCTGGATCAGTGCAACAGATTCGTCCTCGATCTTCGCGGCAACCCCGGGGGAGACTTGATGAGCACCATTGAGGTCCTCAATCGCCTGTTTCCAGGCGTGGAATTCTGGGCCGCCGTGCGCGCTTCATTCTCAGTTTCGCAGGCGCAACCCATTCATATCGCACTGCGCGTGGGACACACGCTGAGTCAAATCGCTCGTCATCGCCCACCGTATGAAATGAATCTTCGCATCGGCCTGGCCAACCAGCTTCTGCGGCAGAGCTTCCCGACCACTCCACCCAAACCAGCTTCGCCGTTTCCCGACTCGGCCAAACGACTGCCTTTTCCGGTGATCGTTTTGATCGACGGGCGCACGGCGAGCGACGCCGAGCTTTTAGCCTGGACGTTAAAACGGCAGTTCGGAGCGATGTTGGCCGGGGCGGTTACGGCCGGAGCAACCCGTTTGGTCCAGCCCGGTGCCGTTCTCCTGCCCCGCACAGGCGTCCTCTTTCGTCTCGCCACGGGGGTACTGGAAGGAATCCCGGCATGGAGTTGTGGAGTGGGCGCAGGCTTGGTGCCCGACATTCTGATCGACGGACCGGTTGAGGACGGCGACCTGCGAGCACTTTTCGATCTTGCCACCACCAAGCGACCGTAGAGCGTCGAGCGCCATGGTTTCGGAGTTGCTTACCGGGCTGCTCGGCGGGTGGTTCATCCTGTCAGCGTGGAAGCAGTGTCCACCTGGATGGCAACCGCGACTTTTGCGGGACTTTCCGATGTTTGGCCTGCTGCCAAACTGGGCCTTGTTTTCGTCAAACTACGCCGTCTTGAACTATGACCTGCGCGTGCGCTACCACGACGAAAATGGGAAACTGTCCTCCTGGCGTTCGATGAAGGTAGCCCGACGGGGCCGGGAAATTCCGCTGCTTTGGGTTCCCGTCCGGCGCGTCGAAAAGGCGTATCTGGATGTCGCACTCAAGATCATCCAGCTACGATTGCAGAAAACGCCGGATGTAGAGGCTTCACTGCCCTATCGGATTTGCCTCCGCCTAGCCCGCGAACAATCCATTCCGGACGGCGCATCGGCCATTCAGTTCGGTTACTTCCTGTTCGCCAACAACCAGTCACGGGATCGACGTCTGTTGTTTCTTTCGAACTCCCATCCGATCTCGCAATGACCGTGTTCGAAACAGTGTCATGGGTGCAGACCGTGGTCATCGCCGGCGCAACCGTCAGTGCGTTGGAGTTGCTCTCGTTGCGGCTCTACTACCGCCCGAGCTTTCTTCTGGGCGCGATGACCGGCACCACGACACGGGCTCAGTCGGATGAAACCCGGGCGTCGTTTTTTCCGCTCCTGGCCGGTCTGCTCGCTGTGCGTGTCCTGGGTGGGGTTGCGCTGCTCATCGTGCCGCTGGATTCGCTAATCCGCCCGGGGCTGCTGCTGCTCCTGGTGGCAACCACTTGGTATCCGGCGCTGCGGCAACCCTATGGATTTGAAGGGGGCGACCAACTCGCGCTGATCACGCTGGTCGCTTTGCTGCTTCAATCCCTGGCTCCCCAGGATCCCGGTGTTGCAACCGCAACCTGCCTGTTCCTCGCCGGTCAATTGGTGCTCTCCTACCTCAAGTCCGGGTGGATCAAAGCCAGCCATCCGAGTTGGCGCGACGGATCTTTCCTCGACCTGCTGAGCAAAAACGAAATTTACGGACACGCCCTGCTTCGCCGCCGGTTCGCTGTCCCCGCGCGCAGGATAATGGGGGGACGTCTGTTGGTGGCCATCGAATGGGGTATTCCCCTGAGCCTGCTTTTGCCGGAGATAGGGTTCTTCATCTTCGCCGGCCTGGGTCTGCTCTTCCATCTCTTCAACGGAGTCCTCCTGCGAATCACGAGCTTCTGGTGGTCGACCTTCGCCCTTTACCCGAGTTTATGGGTGGCTTGGGACGTTTTTCACCGACTGATCCCGTTCCTGCCCCGGTAGTATGGAAAGCCTTACATCTCCATCCGACGCCTTGGTCGTCCGCCCGCTCACCCCGATGGAATCTCCATCATTTCGCGGGATGACATTTCCCCGCTACCGGGCACACCTGGCCCACAATGCTTCGGGCAACGTGATTCGTCTCGGGGCTTTCTCCGCCGGAGAACCCGTTGGCCTGGCTTTGGTGGAAGTCTCGAAGTCGACCGATCGAGCTCAACTCCTCTCCGTTTTTGTATCCGCGAAATGGCGACGGCAGGGCGTCGGCACAAAACTACTCAAGGAATTGGATGGCGTGCTTTCAGCCACAAACGTGAATCGACTGCAGGCGGTGTTCATGGATCGGGCCGATGAACTGCATCCGATCCGTCCGCTTTTGCAAACATGCGACTGGAGCGAACCGACTATCCGGATGATCACGTGTTTTTCGAGCAAGGAGAGCCTGGGCAAGGCACCTTGGCTCAAGCAGCCCCCGACCCGCCTTCCGGATACCGGAAGACTCATAAGCTGGGCGGAGATGAGTGTATCGGATCGGCGCAAGCTGCAGGAATCAGAGGCTCCGGCTGAGCTGACGCCTGCGGAATCGGATCCTGACATCGAGCCATACTCGAGTCTTATCTATTTTGACCAAGAGCAACCGGCCGGTTGGATGATCAACCATAAGATCGACGCCGACACGCTGCGATTCTCCCATCTGTGGTTTCGATCGAAAAACCCGCCGCGAGGCATGAGCGGACTGTTGCTGGTCGCCCATTCCATCTGGCTTTATTGCCATGCGGAAGCACTCCACCCCCTGACGCGCGCCTCCTGTAATTTCCGCGCCAACAATCGGCGCATGTGGAACTTTCTGAATCGCCATCTGCGCCGTTATCTTGACTCGATTCAACCCACGTTCGAGTGCGAGAAAACCTACCGCCCGTCCGACCATGCAGCTTGACCCGTCAGACCTTCGACTAATCGCTTCCCGCGCCGCTTTCTTTTCAGAGCGAGCTGCCTTGCACGGCAGCGGACCCGATGCCGCGGAAGTGGTCGCAGCAATCCAACAACGGATAAAATCCTGGAAGGATGCCTGCGCCGCCGGAGATGAGCCGACATTCGAACGACGCCTCGCCTACGATTCGTTGACCACCGAAGAAGTCTCGCCGTTGCTGCACGAGTCGTGGCAATTGCCGGAAGGTCACACGCCCGGGTGGCTCGGCGAAGTTCCGGCCCTGTTGGAAGCCTACACGGCGTGCGCCGATCAGGATTTTGATCAACTGACCACCTCGTTTTCGTTTCTCCAGCCCGGGTCGCCCATCGCGTTCGAACACCTGTTGGGACCGGTCGTGACTTATTTCGCCGCCAAGCTCGAAGCCGAGACCCCGCTCTACGCCAGATGGCTCGAACCTTCCGCTCAGAATCAACTGCAACATCGTTTGTTGTCGTCGCTGGCCATGATCGGCGCCGAGACCCTGGGGGTGGAGTTCAATATCTTCCGCGCCGTCAAACGGGGCATGTCCTCCCCAACCGCCCCGGCCTCACCGGACTCAACTGAAGTTTATCGCGAGTTCGTCGACCGCCAGCGGCGCGGCGCGCTCGCTTCGACGCTGAAGCGTTATCCCCTTGTCTTGCGCTACTGGATCACGGCCGGGAGTTTCCTGGTGGAGAATACCAAGCGTTTTCTCAGTCACCTCGAACAGGACGAGGAGGCTATTTCGTCTTCGTTGAATGACGGGAAACCGTTGGGAAAAATCCGTTCCTTGGAGGCCGGAATCTCCGACGCCCATGAGGGAGGCAAGACCTCCATAAGGGTCCGGTTTTCCGAAGGCCTGGAAACCATCTACAAACCCAAAGATCTTTCGACCGAGATCGCCTACCACGAACTCCTCAAGTGGTTGAATGACCATAACCCTCGCCACGCCTTGCGCGGCTACCAGGTGCTCTCGCGGGACGACCACGGCTGGGTGGAGGTCGTATTCCCCGGCCCCTGCCAGTCCGCAGCGGAAGTCGCCGCCTACTACCATCGCGCCGGGATTTTGCTGGCACTGTTTTACGCCATCGAAGGTAGCGATGTTCACAACGAGAACCTGATCGCAGCCGGCCCCCACCCGATGATCGTGGACTTGGAGACCATCTTCCAACCCCGACCCCGACAAGAAAGCAGCGAGAACGACGGCGACGCGCTGACCCAGGCCAATCTTCTGTTCTACTGGGACTCCGTTTTCCGCACGGCCATGCTGCCGCGCTGGGAAATGGGCGCCAATGGCGAGAGTTTTGATATCAGTGGCTTGGGCGGAGTGGAGGGCCAACGCACCAGCTTCCGGCAGAAGGGCTGGAGGCACATCAACACCGACGCCATGTCGCTCGCCCGGCAGTTTGTTTCCACGGCGCCAGATCAGAATGTCGTGCGCCTGGCGGGCAAAACGCAGTTTCCTTCCGAACACCGTGAGGAGATTCTCGCCGGCTTCACCGAATGCTATCGGATCCTGGCCGACAATCGGGACCATCTCCTGCAAGCGGGAAGCCCCCTGGCAAAAATCGCCGCCTTGCCCGTGCGATTCATCCTGCGCAACACCCGCATCTACGTGACGCTGCTGCGCAAACTGCTTTTGCCCCGCAACCTGACGTTGGGGCCGGACGCATCAATTGTAACAGAAACCCTGTTGCGCCCGTTCCTCTATACTCCCGAGCGCCACCGCTACTGGCAAATTCTCCAAAAGGAAGGCGGCGACCTGCTGCAGTTGGACATCCCTCGATTCACCGTTCAGCCGGAAGGCAACGAATTGATTTACGGCGAAGGACAGACGTTTCCTGGCTTCTTCGCCGAACCGGCATGGGCGCAGATCAAACGGCGATTTGCGACCCTTGGGGATGAGGACCTCGCTCTCCAGAAGACGTTCATCCGCACGTCCCTGGTGGACATGAAACCGGACATCGAGCGTTCGGACGGACAAACCCACTCCCCGTCGCCCGCCTCACCGGATCCGGATAGCTGGGAACAGGAAGCTCTGCGTTTGGCCGAGAATACCGTGCGCGATGCCATCCGCACGCAAAGCGGTGCGGTGACCTGGTTGACCCTGTCCTACTTTGCCGAAGCGCAACGCTGGCAAATTCAACCGATGGCCGCCCGGCTCTACGACGGTCTCTGCGGCACGTTGTTGTTTCTCGCTGCGGTCGAACGGTGTGCCGGTGACACCATCCCGCTTGGCGATACGATCGCCGGAGCCACCCGGTCCATCACCACCTTCGTGCAAGATGGTCAGTCCGCCCGATTCCTTTTCGAAGCCGGCACGGGAGCCGGTTTGGGCGCATCCAGTCTGGTTTATGGTTTGGCCGTCTGTGGCTCCCTCCTCGAGGACTCGTCCTATCTCGACCTGGCGGAAAAAGCCGGATCCTGGATCACCCTTGAGCGCTGCGAGTCCGACGACCGCCAGGACCTGCTCGGAGGCAATGCCGGGGCGGTGCTTTCGCTGTTGAAATTGCACTCGCTGCGCTCTGAAGGAAGGTGGCTGGAGCAAGCCGTGGCGGTGGGCCGGCAACTCTTGGCCAGTCGGGTGGAAACGGCGAGTGGTCACCGCGCTTGGCTCACGTTGGAGGGCAAACCCCTGCTTGGCATCTCCCACGGTGCAGCGGGAATCGCCATGGCGTTGGATCGCCTCGCGACTGCGTCGGGAGAAACAGAATTCCGGGACGCTGCGATCGAGGCACTCGATTACGAAAACACGTTGTTCGACGCCGATTTGGGCAATTGGCCTGATCTAAGATGGGCGAAGTCCAAGCAAGGTTATCACTTCGAAACCCGATGGTGTCACGGTGCTCCCGGCATCGCCTTGGCCCGGGCCTTCACGAAGGGGATTCCCCAGGCCGGCAACGATCTGGCTCCGGCCCTCGAAACGACCCAACGCGCACCCTTCTCCCCCTTGGATCACCTGTGCTGCGGAAATCTGGGCCGCGCCCAAATCCTGCAGTTTGCGGCAAGATCCACCCGAAACCCAGACTGGGAAACTGCTGCCCAAAACCTGACGCAACAGGTGTTGGACACGGCCTCCCAAAAGGGCCGTTACCAACTCGGTCTCGCACCGGGATTGCCCATCTACGCATTCCACCAAGGATTGGGCGGCATTGGTTATCATTATCTCTGGATGAATCCCAAACACGGCCTGCCGTGTATCCTGGCGTGGGAATGAAAAGCTTTCGACTCAGTCTCCTGGAATTCGGCCTCGTCGGGCCCGGTCAAACCCCTTCGCAGGTCCTGCGCGCCATCTGCGACAACGCTCCCCGGTTCGAAGCAATGGGATTCCACCGGCTATGGCTGGCCGAGCACCATGAAAGCCGTTTCGCCTTCGCTGTGCCGGAGCTTCTGATCCCTTCGATTGCCATGCGAACGAACCGGATGCGCGTCGGCACCGCCGGCGTGCTCATGCAGTTCCACAGTCCCCTGCGGATCGCCGAGTCGTTCCGCATGCTCGAAGCGCAGTTCCCCGGGCGGATCGACTGTGGGGTGGCCTCGGGGGTGACGGCCAGTCCGGAAGTTCGCGAGGACCTGCAGGCCGGATTTGACCTGGAGGCGGCGATCAAATCACGACAATACGCCGACCGGGTAGAGCGACTCATCGCGCTCTCCCGTAACACGACGCGTTACGCCCACCCTCACTACACCGGGGTAAGTCCGGAGGGACAGCGGAGCCCACCCATCACCCTGCTGGGTGCCGCAAGCGGTCGCGGCAACCAGATCCTCGCCTCACGCCACGGCACCGCCTTTTGCTACTCGCTCGTCCACGGCCCCCACAATGCCGGGCCGGAGATTTGCCAGGAGTATCGCAACGCGTTCGAGCCGTCCGTGGAGCGAACCCACCCTCACCTTAGCATTGCAGTTTCGATTGTGTGCGCGCGCACCAATCGGGAAGCGGTGGAGCGACTCACCGCGCTCCGCGTAACCAAACCCTACGTAAATACGATTGTGATCGGTGAACCGGCACGTTGTGCGGATAAACTCAGGGAAATGGCTGAGCGTTTTCGTAGTGATGAGGTTGTGCTGATCCCCATGTCGGCAAAGCCACGCGATAGCGTTGCCGGCATGGAATTGCTCGCCGCCGAAATGGCATAAAAAAAAGGGGTCCGAAGACCCCTTTCAAAAAACACTGCAAGTGGAGAGTCAGCTGATTCTCACACACAACCACCGACTGCCCCGACACCGGGGTAGCCGATACTGACCGTCGAAGTCACCGCGCAGGAGGCTGCGCAGGAGGCCGCACAGCGGGCACCTCCCGCCACTTGTTCCAACTCGGAGTCAGACAGCTCATCCTCCTCATCGACAGCTTCGTCGAGGATGATGTTCACGGCTGCACCCGAGCCATCATGAAACTTGATGGGGAAACTTGCTGGAACCGGCTTGTCGGAGACTTCCTGCAGGGCGGCAAGGGGATCCTCCAGAGCCTTGGCACGGAAAGCACCATCGGTGCGGGCCCGCTCCAGGACCTTTTTGAGGGTCGCCTCAATTTCCTCGGGCTGCCAGGTGTCGCCGTCGGATGGGGTTGCATCAGTCATTGCCGGAGAAGCTTAAAAGGCTTGGCTGACCACGCAGCTCGCTGCACAGCTTCCGCCGCAACGGTTGCCGTCGCCGACGCCACCGGCAACCTGCTCGAGTTCGCTGTCGCTCAGCTCTTCGGATACCGGATCCGGCAACACGAAAGTGAAGGTGGCTCCGGCGTTGTCGACGAAGCGGATGCTCACACCGGCGGGTATAGGCTTGTCGGTGAATTTGGCGATGGCGGCATGCGGATCGCTCAGGGCAAGAGCGCGCAGCTCGGGGTCGGTGGCTGATTTTGCGAGCAGCTCGGAAGCTACTTCAGAGACGGATTCTTCATTCCAGGGTCCGGGATCAATGGCCATTTTCTATAAGTTTTGAGGGTTGATGATTGTAGGAAAACTGTTCCAACAAAGATTTCCCGAGGGTCGCCGGTGCAAATCAGTTGTAAAGCGCGAAACCCACCAACTTCGGGAGTTTTCAGTTTTTTAACGTTGCCTTAATATCGATGGCCTTGAGCGCACTGCAAAGCGGCTTACCCGACGGCTACCGGGAAATGGAATTAGTGGGGCTGGCAGCGTTACCCTTCCGCACCCTGACGTTCCCATCGTATCAGTCACATCTTACTCGGTCCGGCACGGAGGGTTGGATCGCGCTCGGGGTCGAAAAGGACGGGGTTCCCGTGGGTCTGGGACTCGCCCAAGCCGGGCGGTCGGAGCGGTTTGCCGGCGATATTTTATCCTTGGGAGTCGCTCCGGAGCATAGACGTCAGGGAATCGGAGCGAGTTTGTTGCGCGGGTTGGAAACGCGCCTGGAAGCGGCGGGAGCCCGATTCGCCTGCCTTCGGTATATGACCGGCCAGAAAAGCACCCCGGCCGTCACCGCCATGCTGCAGTCGGCCGGCTGGCAGCCTCCGGTTCGGAGGCAACTGTTTGGCGAGTCCAACTTCGCGGAAATCAACAAGGCCCCCTGGATGCGTTTTTGCACCTTTCCGCCGGATTTTGAGGTATTTGCCTGGCCAGGTGATTTGCAGCCGTCCGAGCGGAAGATGCTACAACAGAACGAAGGTGATGCCAATTGGTATCCTGAGTTGCTGAATCCGCTGCACGAGGAGACGGATATCGATGGGGAGAACAGCCGAGGACTGCGGCATCGCGGCAGACTGGTCGGCTGGATCGTCGCCTTCAGATTGGCTCCCCATAAGATTCGTTACCAAAAACTGTTCGTCCGGGCGGAGTTTCAAAGACGAGGCATGGCGATCCGGCTCCTCGCCCACTCCATAGCCGGACTCCCCCCCTCTGGAGTCACCGAAGCGGTGTGGGATGTGATTCCCGGCAGCGAGGCGATGCTGGCATTCTTCGAACGAGGCCTGCTACCCTACTGCACTTCTCACAAGTGGTCGATGGGGGCAATCAAGCCCTTCTCCATCGAAATATGAAGACTCCGCTCTACATCATCGAGGAACATCACGAGGCCTGTTTGGCATTGGTCCGCGCCGTCCAAGCCGGTGATCTCGATGGTCCGCCGTATCACTTTCTCCACGTCGACGAGCATGCGGACATGTCCCTGCCGCGGCTCCGGGTGCCACTGCCTTCACTGACCGAGGAGGAAACCGCCTGGGCGCGATTTGTTTACGACGAGTTGGATATTGGAAATTTCATCTGGCCCCTGGTCTACCTGGGAGTGGTCGACGCCGTTACGTGGCTGCGCCGCCAACACAAGCGCACCCCGGTGCCGCGGCGCATGCAGATTTGTGCGATCGACGATAGCCGGACCCAATTTATCACGGCAGGCGATCTCGGGCGCACCCGGTTCGCCGACCGATCAGACATCCAGAATGTCGACTACGCTCATCTTTCACCCGGGGAAGCATTTGCACCGGATCGCCCGTGGGTGCTGAGCATCGATGAGGACTATTTTGCTGCTCACGCTTATCCCCGGATCAGCCGGCAACAAATCGAAATCACCCGCGCCAGCTACGAAGAATTCAAGGGCAATCCCTACCATTTCCTCAGAATTTCCCCCGGGAGTAAGCCGGGAGTATCGGAGGAAAACGGGCGGTATTTCCTTCATTTCAATACCCTGCCCGAAACGGATGAACCGATTCCCACTGCCGGGGAGATCGAGGAGCGAATCAATGTCCTGGCGGGAATGCTTCGCGCGATCGGACGTCCTCCGTCGCTGATAGTCCTGTGCCGTTCCCTGCACAGCGGCTACCTGCCCCCCGCGCTGTTCGCCAAAATCGAAAACACGATTGTTGACCGCCTCGCCAGTCTCTACGCGTTGGATATCTCAGTGTTGTCCGAACATCTCCCCGCTGCCATTACTTCGAACCTGAAGTTTCCCGCGCGTGAAATGCCCCGGTAACGCTTATCGACTCCCGACTCCCCATGACTTCACCCGCCATTCCGGACTATCCCCTGCCGCACGAAGAGGTGGAGCGAATTTCCGCCGTGGATCAAAGGGCATTCGCGGAGACCTACCAGACGGGCGACCGCAAGCCGGTTATCGTGACCGATGCCATGCGATCCTGGCCGGCCTGGGGAAAGTGGAGTTTCGACTTCTTCGCCAAAGGCTTCGGAGAGGAGAAAGTGATCGTCACCAATCGCCTGTCCGGAGCCACCGAGGCACGCAAAATCAAGATGGCGAACTACCTGGCCTACTGCCAGTTCCCCGGCGCCAGTTCGCTCGCCCGTATCGATACCGAGACCCCGTTTTACCTCACTTCGTTTTCGCCCTTCGTTTCCCATCCGGAGCTCCTCGAGGACTTCACCGACCCGTATTTCATTCGCAACGCCTACCGCCGGTTGGAGGGGGCCAATGCCGATTGGTATAATTCCGGGTTTGGTTGGATTTTCATCGGACCCACCGGCACGCTGTCGCCCCTGCACCTCGACCTCTTTGGCACCCACGCCTGGTTGGCGCAGTTCTCCGGACGAAAACGCTTCCTGCTTTTTCCCCGGAATGACTTCCCCCATGTCTACGATGGCGCTCCGGATTTCATCAATCCAGATCTGGAACAGTATCCCCGACTGGCCGAGACCTGTCCCGTGCTGGCCGAGCTGCAGCCCGGAGAGGTCATTTTCATTCCGGAAGGCTGGGCACACCATGTCGTTTCACTTTCTCCCTCAATTTCCCTGACCTTTAACTTTGTCGACGAGAGCAACATGGTGGACCACGTGCTGGCGATAACGCGCGACCTGCCGAATTGGGTGAACAAGACCGATCAGGAAGCGTTCAGGGCACAAAACCGCGTCTACTGGACGGATGCTTCCTTCACCACGCCGTCGTCCCCGCAACCGGACCATGATTAGCTTTCGTTCATCCTGCGACCCGTTCCGGGGCCGGAAGCATCCGGTCCTTGTCAGCGCCATGGTTACGCTCCTGATGGCATTCAACCTGAACGCCGAAGAGGATTCCAACGAAGAAACCGTCCCGGCGAACACGTTCTTTGTTCACGACGCCGTGCGCATGATGTTGCAGTCCAATGTCGATGTTTTGATCAGCGAGCAGAGCGTGGTCGCCGGCGAGGCGCAGTTGCAGCAGGTTTCATCGGTTTTCGATCCCCAGTTTTCCGTTTCACTCGACTCGTCGGAAACGCGGGTAAACGCCGCGCTTTCCAGCACCCCGGACGACCTGTTCGTTAGCACCGATCAGGAAACAAACTACTCTCTTTCCGTCACCCAGCAGCTCCGCTCCGGCATTTCGGTGACGCCGAACGTCAGCTACGCTGCGAGCAACAGCAATACGAGTGGGTTGGATCCCTCGAATTATGGCAGCTGGCAAATGTCGATCACGGTGCCGCTGATGAAGGGTCTGGGGGAGCTGGCGACCGCTGGCGAAGAGATGGCGGCAAAAGAGAATGTCGACGCGCTGCAGGCCGCCTACGAACATACGCTGTCGCAGCAGCTGTCGCTCGTCATCTCCGCCTACTGGCAGTATCTCTCCGCCACCCGCAATTTGGAGATCTTCCGTCAATCCGAATCCTGGAGTGAGGATCTCGTCGAACAAACCGAGGCGCTCATCCAGGCGAACCGACTCCCGGCCTCCGAAATCAACAAGTCCCAGGCGGACCTGGCCTCCAGTCGCGCCACCCGGGTGCGGGCGGAGTTCACGCTGATCAGTGCGCAACGCGAACTCGGTCTGTTGATGGGCATATCCGGCGAGGACATCGCGGCATTGCCCCCTCCCTCAACCGACTTTGTGCCGGTAACAGGGATTGCCGAAGCCGAGATCCAACCTCAGTCCTCGCGACTGCTGCAACTGGCCCTCGACAACCGCCGCGACCTCCAGTCCGCCGAAGGTGAGGTTCGCGCGGCGGAAGTGTTGCGCAAACAAGCCGAGGCCCTCGATAAAATCGATCTCGATCTGAACCTCAGCGCCGGCTACGCGGGCTACGTGGGCGGCACCTCCTGGAGCAACCATTTCGATTCCTATTACCGCAATATCGAGGGTCCGAGTTTTACAGCATCGGTCTCGATGGATTGGGGATGGAGGCGCAACCTAGAACGCGGAGTCGTGCTGGAACGCCGCGCCGGCGAAAGGCAGGCGCGATTGCGCGAGGAGCAGTTGGAACACACCATTTACACGGCCGTGCTCCAGGCCCTGCAGGACGTGCGCACCGCCCGCAGCAGCCTGCTGGATACGGATCAAGCCTCCGCGCTTTACCAAACGGCCCTCCAACTCGAAGAGGAAAAACTCAAGCTGGGCCAGAGCACCCTGCTCGATTACATCAATCTCGAGGAAATCATGACTCGAACGAATCTTCAGTTGGTGCAAAATCAGCTCCAGTATGCCAGCGCCGTGATCAACCTCCGCTTCCAAACCGGCACGCTCCTCATCCTGCAGGAGGGGGGCTTTCAACTCGACGCGAGCGCGCTTACGACCCTGCCCTGACCGCCCCCCCAAGCGAAAGAAATCCCATGGATCCCACCAAAAAGCTGTTTCGGCAAAAGTCGCTCGACAAGATCTCCTCGCCCGAGCGTCTGGACGAATTAATGCAGGTCACCAGTCCCCGCCTGTGGATCGGATTGGTCACGGTCGGCATGCTTCTCGGGTTCGCCCTAGTGTGGGGGATCTTTGGCCGAATTCCCATGAAGGTTCACGGGCAAGGCATCCTGCTGCGTTCCGCCGGTCTCTTCACCATGACCAGCGAAGGCTCCGGTCGGGTGAGCACGATCTTGGTTGAGCCCGGCGATAACATCGAGGCCGGGCAAACCATCGCCCGACTTGTTTCCCCGGATCGGGAACGGGTAATCGGGGAAACCGAGCAGAAAGTGCAACGCATGAGCGAAAACCACGACAAACTCGTTCGATTCGTGAACAAAGACCGCATGCTGCGACTTGAGTCGCTCGACCGCCAAGCCGAGCGTTTGAACAATTCGGTTGCCTCGCTCGAGCGCAAAGCAGGCTTCGTAAAGAAACAGATCGAAATAAACGAGGAACTCTTGGAACGGGGGCTGTTGACCTCACAGGAGTTGCAGCAGAATCAATTGGATCTGGCCCAGGTGGAGCTGCAAACGGAAGAAGCACAGGTCCAGCTCCAAGGCCTGGAGCTTTCACGCACCGAAGCGCTTAACGAAGCCGACCAAAAAATTGCCCAGTCTCAAGTCGAATTGGATGCGGAACGCACCCGGCTCGTGGACCTACGTCAGACCTATGATCGCACATCCCAGATAACTTCTCCCTACCCCGGTCGCGTGCTCGAGATATTGATCGATCAACATGAGCTCATTTCGTCTGGGGCCACCATTCTCAGCCTCGAACTCAAGGGAGCCGAACTCACGACCCAGTTTTTTGTTCCGGATACCGAAAGCACACGCGTCGAAGCAGGCATGGAAATCCAGATTTCCCCGTCAACGGTGAAAAAGGAGCGTTATGGAGTTTTGCTGGGCGAAGTGGAATCCGTGTCGGATTTCCCGGCGACTCCCCTTTCGATGATGAGTGTCCTCCAAAACGAGGAACTGGTGCAGCAAATGTCGTCCTCCGGAGCGCAATTCGCGGGGGTTGCGCTCCTGCAAAAAGACCCGGCCACCTACAGTGGTTTCGCCTGGTCCTCCGCGGCGGGCCCCGAGGAAAATCTGTTCACGGGCACCATCTGTGAGGTCAGTATCATTACCAGCGAAAACGCCCCCATCACGCTCGTGATTCCGTTTCTGCGCAAATTCTTCGGCATCTGACCCCGCATGGATTCCGCCACCGCGCAGCAAGATTTCGGGCCTTCGATGGTGAAGCAAAAGCGCCGTGTGCGCACGCCCACCGTGTTGCAGATGGAGGCGGTCGAGTGTGGCGCGGCATCACTTTCGATGGTGCTGGGATATTTCAACTACCGCGAGTCTCTCGAAACGTTGCGGGTGGAATGCGGCGTTACCCGCGACGGCAGCAAGGCAAGCAACCTCCTCCGGGCGGCCCGGCGCTATGGCCTCAAGGCCCGCGGTTTTCGCAAGGAGCCCCACCAGCTGGCGGAGATGCCGCTGCCCCTGATTGTATTCTGGAACTTCAACCACTTCGTGGTGCTGGAAGGATTCGGCCCGAAATGGGTATACCTCAACGATCCGGCCACGGGACCAAGGAAGGTCAGCTACGAGGAATTTGACGACAGTTTCACCGGGGTAGCGTTGTCGTTCGAACCCGGCGAGGACTTCAAGGCCGGCGGGGAAAAGCCCAGCCTCGTTGGCTCCCTGAAACGTCGCCTCAAAGGGTCGGAATCCGGCCTGGGATTCCTCGTGCTGGCCACCCTCTTTCTGGTCATCCCGGGGCTGGTGGTGCCGGCGTTCAGCAAAATCTTTGTCGACCAGGTGTTGATCGAAAGCCGGCAGGAATGGCTGCGCCCGCTGCTCCTCGCCATGGCCCTTGCCCTCGCGCTGCAGTCCACGCTGACCATCCTGCAGAAACAGTCGCTGCGACGACTGGAGGTGAAGCTGGCCATCAAGATGTCGAGTGAGTTTTTCCGACGCGTGCTCAGTCTGCCGGTGCAATTTTTCCAACAGCGGTTTGCCGGGGAAATCGCCAATCGGGTGGCCCTCAACGATCGCATCGCCCAACTGCTCTCCGGCGACCTGGCCACCAACTTCGTCGGGCTCGGACTGCTCATTTTCTACGGCGGGGTCATGCTGCTCTACGACTGGGTGCTGGCGCTGATCGGCATGGGCATCGCCGGCGTGAACCTCCTGGTGCTCCAAGCGGTCTCCCAAAAGCGCAAAGACATCAATGCCCGTCTCCTGCAGGACCAGGGCAAGCTGGCCGGTTCCACCATGTCGGGATTGCAGATCATCGAGAGCCTGAAGGCCAGCGGCACCGAGGGCCACTTCTTCGCCCAATGGGCCGGCTATCAGGCCAAGTTCCTCAACGGCATGCAGCGGCTTGGCGTCACGAATCAATTTCTCGCCGTGCTGCCGACCACGCTCCAGGCCCTGAACACCGCCATCATTCTCGGCTTCGGTGGTTACCGCGTCATGGAAGGCGTGCTCAGCATGGGAGACCTCGTCGCCTTTCAGGTGCTCATGGGGAACTTCATCCGACCGGTGAACGAGTTCGTCAGGCTCGGTGGCTCAGTGCAGGAAATCGATGGCAACCTGAAGCGCCTCGACGACGTTCTGCAAAATGAGCCTGCGGTGGATTTTATTCCGTCGACCACGGATAACTCCGGGGAGCCTACCGGAATCCCCGTCAAGATGACCGGGTTCGTCGAGGTGCGGGACCTGGCCTTTGGTTATTCCCCCCTCGAGCCGGCATTTATTGATGGGTTCAACCTCACGGTCCAGCCCGGCGAGCGCGTGGCCTTTGTCGGCCCTTCCGGTTGTGGTAAATCCACCTTGGCGAAGGTCCTCAGTGGCCTCTACGAACCTTGGCGCGGTGACATCCTTTTCGATGGGTTTTCGCGGGAGCAGTATCCCCGTCACTACTTCGTCAACTCCTTCGCGGCCGTGGATCAGGACATCTTCCTCTTCGAGGGAACGATCAAGGAAAACCTGACGCTCTGGGATAAAACCGTCCCCAACGAAAACCTCGTTCGCGCCTGCAAGGACGCCTGCATTCACGATATCATTTCGGAACGCAGCGGCGGTTATGAATCGCGGGTGGCCGAGGGCGGCCGCAACTTCAGTGGCGGACAAAGGCAGCGCCTGGAAATCGCCCGCGCACTCGTCCGCAATCCCCGCGTGTTGATCCTCGACGAGGCGACCAGCGCACTCGACCCGACGACCGAACATGAGATTGATCTTAATCTCAGACGTCGGGGCTGCTCTTGCCTCATCATTGCCCACCGCCTCAGCACCATCCGGGACTGCGACCAAATTGTCGTCCTCAACAAAGGCAAAGTCGTCCAGCAAGGAGATCCGGAAAGCCTGATGCGGGACCGTGAGGGATTCTTCGCCAAACTCGTGAACGCATGAGCTCCGCGAAGACCAACTCCAGTGATACGCCGGAAACCCAGGGTGATGTTTGGGTCGACTGGATGCGATCCCAGGGCGATTCGTTTGCCGTGCCGGGTAATGCACCTCAACTGCTCAACACCCAGTCGGCCTTCCTGGTTGAATCGGGTCGGGTTGAGATTTTTTCCGTGCAAGTCGAGGACGGCAAACCCACGGGGGCCCGGTCCCATTTCGCCACCATCGAATCGGGAGAGACCATATTTGGCATGGGAGAGGCCCACGGGGAGAGCCTGTTGGCCGTGGGCGGACCGGGGATCCGGGTCTGCCAAGTCATGCAACGCCAGCTCGATACGGTTTCAGAGGATCCCAAACTCCAGGCTGCCCTGGATGCACGGATCCAGACGTGGATCGAACGTCTCAACCAAAACAACCCCGGCAACTTGTTGGATGAAAACCTCGTCGGCGAAAGTGGTTCATCAAGTTGGGACAGTCTGCAACGCCTGGCCGAGCAGCTTTTCAAGGACATCGCCGATGTTCGCACGACCGAGGCCCGCAACGAGCTTGAGCGCTTGAATCGCCAGCAAGCTTGGACGCAAGAGACCGGAAAAGCAGCCTACGAACACCTTGCTTCGGCCCTCGGACGCAGTGACCAGGCCATTCTCGCGAAGTTCAAGGCCCAATCCAGTCACCCCGTGTTCCTGGCTGCTGCCTTGGTGGCCCATCACCAAGGAATCCAGTTGAAGGCGCCCAAGGGTCTGGACAAGGCGGATGCAACCGGCAGCCCGATCGATCGCATCGTGCGGACCGCCCGCATCAAGGCCCGCAAGGTCGCCCTGCGCGGTGAGTGGTGGAACGCCTCCCAAGGTCCCCTGTTGGCGCGCCTGGAAGACGGCGACCAGCCCGTGGCCCTCATCCCGCATGGTCCCGACCGCTATCGTCTCCAGGATCCCGTGGCGGAAACCTCGACCCCCGTCACGGCCGAGATCGCGGCCTCGCTCGCGCCGTTTGCCACGACGTTCTATTGTTCCCTGCCCGATCGCCCCTTAAGGAACCGCGACCTGCTGTCCTTCGTCTCCCGCGACACGATCTGGGAACTGGCCTGGGTCTTCGTGCTGGCTCTGGCCGGCGGCAGTCTGGGACTGGTCGCACCCTGGGCCACCGGGGTGATCTTTGACACCATCATTCCAGCCGCGGAATACCGTCAGCTGCTCTACCTTACCCTGGGCATGCTCTTGACCGCCGCCGGTTCCGGGGCATTCAACTTCATTCGCAACATCCTTGTCCTACGCACCGAGGGTATCTTTGACGGCAAACTGCAACCCGCCTTGTTCGATCGCATCCTGCGTCTGCCCGTTGATTTTTTCCGCCACTATACTGCCGGTGACCTCGCTGACCGTGCCCAGACGATCAACATGATCCGCGAGGTCCTGTCCGGAAGTTTGGTAAACTCCATCATGGGCGGGCTCAGCGGCATCCTCGCGATCGGACTGATGATCCATTACAATGCGAAGCTCGGACTGCTGGGTATCGCCCTGGGATTAGTCGCCGCGCTTCTGACCTTCGCGATCACCTACCTGAAGCTGCACTACGAGCGTCAGATTCTGGCGGTGTCCGGCAAGACCCAGGGACTGGTGCTGCAACTGCTCACCGGCATCGCCAAGCTCCGCAATGCCGGGGCCGAGGTGCATGCGTTTGCTTCCTGGACTCGCTCCTTCAGCCGACAAAAGCAGCTGGATTACAAGGCGCGTGGTTACGACAACATCGTCACCCTGATCGCCGACAACTACACGCTGCTGTGCAGCATGGTGATCTTCTTCATGCTGTTTCAGTTCGCAAAGACAGATCCATCCGCGCTGCTCTCCACCGGTAAGTTTCTCGCCTTCAATGCCGCCTTCGGGGTCTTCATCGCCGGCGTCCTTGGCATCGCCCAGTCCTTTGTGCAGGTGATCAACATCCAGCCCATGCTCGATCGCATCAAACCGATCATTACGGAAGTGCCGGAAGCGACGACCGAAGCGATGGATCCCCCGGAGCTGGAAGGGCGGATCGAACTCAGTCGCATTCAATTTCGCTACAACCCCGAGGATCCCCTGGTCCTCAAGGATGTCAGCCTGACCATCGAACCCGGTCAATTCGCGGCCTTCGTCGGACCATCGGGATCCGGCAAATCCACCTTGATGCGTCTCCTGCTGGGCTTCAACCAACCGGAAAAAGGCAGCATCCTGCTGGACAACCTTGACCTGGCCACGCTCGATATCACCGGAGTGCGGCAGCAAACGGGAACCGTGCTGCAGAACGGTCAGCTTCTGCCCGGGGATATCTATTCGAACATCATCGGCGCCCTACCGCTTTCGGAGCAACAGGCCTGGGACGCCGCCAAACTCGCCGGACTCGACCAGGACATCGCCGCCATGCCGATGGGGATGCACACCGTGATCAACCCAGGCGCTACCACGCTTTCCGGCGGCCAGATTCAGCGTCTGTTGATCGCGCGGGCCATCGCGTCCAAGCCAAGAATCTTCCTTCTCGATGAAGCCACCAGCGCGTTGGACAACCGATCCCAGGCGATTGTCACCGAAAGCCTCGGGCGCATGCAGGTCACCCGGGTGGTCATTGCCCATCGCCTGAGCACGATCATGAACGCGGACAAGATTTTCGTGATCGTGAAAGGCGAATTGGTCGAATCGGGAGACTACCATTCCCTGCTCGCCCGCAACGGAATCTTCACCGAACTCGCCCGCCGCCAACAGACGGAACACCACTCCTGACCGGCGGCGTCAGGAATTTCAGGAATTCGTCATCCATAAACCGGCTCATCATCAAAAGATGGGGACATGCGGTTATTAGGCCAACATGTCCCCGATGATGATAGATATCAGCAATGTGCCGATGCCTCAGTCCTACACGCTGCGCCGGGTTCACGGCAAGCGTGTGGTGGTGCTTGAGGTGACCCATAATCAGCGTCCTGCCCGCTGCCCTTGCTGTGGAGCCGATCGGCTCCACAGCAAGGGGCACTACATGCGCCAGGTGCGCCACCTCTCTTACTTGGGCCAACCCTGTGTCTGGCAGGTGCATACCCGCCGGTATACCTGCACCCAATGCACCCGCGCCTTCGTGCCATAGTTGCCCGCCATCCGCCCATGGCGACGCCTCTCCGAGCCCCTGCGCGAGTCGATCTATACCCTACACCACGCCGGGATTGATGCGACCAATCTGGCCCGACTCGAACGGATCGGCCCTGCCACCGTGGAGCGCTGCTACGCCCAGTTCACTCAACGCAAGGCCCATGAGCGCATCTCCCGGCAGTGTCCCCTGTGGCTGGGCATCGATGAGCACTCCGTGCAAAAGCAACATCGCTTCGCCACCACCTTCTGCGATCTGTGCAATCACCGTGTTTTCGATGTGGTGCCAGGACGTAGCGTGGGAGCATTGGAGTCTTACGTGCGCCAACTCAAAGGCCGCGAACGCGTTAAGGTGGTATGCATCGATCTGAGCAGTCCCTATCGAGCCTTGATCAAACGCTACTTCCCCCGGGCCAAGATCGTGGCCGATCGCTTCCACGTGGTGCGCCTGGTCTACCACCACTTCCTCGAGTTGGTCAGGGGCATCG
>JANQKV010000007.1 GCA_028280945.1 Opitutaceae bacterium | reverse complement strand
AACCGGATGCCAACGCGGATGCAGGCGCGGAAGCAGCCGGGGCAAAATCGCTGCCCTATCCCGACCACTGGACCGAGCGCCCCCAGATTGAAACCAGGGACTATCGCCCCCTTCCGGGCGGGTTCGGTTTCGGCAGCAGCACACGCGCGGCATGGATTGAAGAGAACCTCAAAGCCGATGCCGAACGCGAGGCCCGGGGTATCGCGCTCAACGCTGAAGACTTCGCCCTCCAGGGAACCGCCTTCTATTTGGAAGACCGCAAGTGGCTCGCCATCAACCCGGACAATGCCCGGGAAACCAGCATCAGGTCGGTGGTGCCGGTGGGAAATGCCCGGTTCGACATCGCCTTGCACGCAGTGGGAGAAAACACCGGCCGATCCGAGTTCGAGGTCTCGGTCAGCGGCCGGCTGCTCAGCGCTTACACCGTGCCCCTGGCCACCAAATCCGTCCAAGCAGGACCCGCGTTCATCAAGGTCTGGCGGAACGTGGAAATCAACGAAGGGGAGATGTTGGAGGTGCGGGTCAAGGTCGGTTCCAATGGGACGGCCTTCACCCGCGCCCGCTGGTCAAAGATCGTTTTTACGCCGGTCGATCTCGATCCCGGCAAGGAAATTTCCGTCCACCGCGGGCGAGCCGCGCCTCTCCAATTTGCGGGAGCCCAGTTTGGGGAACGCAAACCCGACGGCGATGGGGGAATCAAGCTGCATGGCGACTTCAAACCCTGGCACAAAGTCACTTTGGATCTCAGCGGCCCATATGCCCACGAGCTGGATCTTAAGCCCAATGCATTCACCGACTACGAAATGACCGTGACCTTCACCCATCAGTCTGGAGAGCCGAGCTACAAGGTGCCGGGCTACTTTGCCGCGGATGGCAACGCCGGAGAAACCGGGGCTGAGTCCGGCACCGTCTGGCGCGCACATCTCGCCCCGGACAAACCGGGTGACTGGGATTTCACCATTTCCTTCAAACGTGGCCCGAACGCGGCCACCTACCGTGGTGGCGTACCGCTCGAACCCTACGACGGCTTGAACGGCACCTTCCTGATCGACCAGCCCGATCCCTCTGCCCCCGGTTTCTACGCCAAAGGCCGGCTCACCTACACGGGCGAGCGTTACCTGCGCTTTGCCGGCGATGGAACCCAGTTCCTGAAGGCCGGAGCAGACGCGCCCGAGACCTGGCTGGCCTACGCCGGGTTTGATGGCACCGAAGCACGCAAGGTCAACGTCCCACTCAAGACTTGGGGACCCCACATCCAGGACTGGCGCCAAGGCGATCCCACCTGGCGTGATGGCCAGGGTAAGGGCATCATCGGGTCACTGAACTACTTGGCCGACAAAGGAACGAATTCGTTTTCCTTCCTCACCTACAACGCCGGCGGCGATGGCGACAACGTTTGGCCATTTGTCGATCGCAACGAGAAGTTCCACTACGACGTTTCCAAACTCGACCAATGGGAGATTGTCTTCTCCCACGCCCAAAGCCTCGGCATCTACCTGCACTTCAAGCTGCAAGAAAATGAGCTCGACGACCACCGCCGCGGCGGCCGGAAGATTCCCCAGATCATTCCCGAGGCCATGGACGCCGGGGAAACCGGACCGGAGCGCCGGCTCTATTTCCGCGAGATGATTGCACGCTATGGCCACCACCTCGCGCTTAACTGGAACTTTGGAGAGGAAAACACGCAGACCTACGAGGAGCAGGTTGCGATGTTCAACTACGTCGAGGCCATGGATCCTTACGACCACCACCGCGTGATCCACACCTTCCCCGGTCAACAAACCTCGATCTACACTTCGCTGCTCGGCGACAAATCCAACCTGACCGGCATCTCCGCCCAAAACCACTGGCGCCAGACGCACAAGTGGACCACCCAATGGATGAACGCCAGCGCCGAAGCCGGCCGCCAGTGGGTCATCGCCAACGACGAACAAAACCCCGCCGGATTCGGCGTGCCCGCCGACCCTGGATATGAGGGACAAGACGGCTGGGCAGGCAACGAAGAGGACGGCAAATACAACCTGCACCACATTCGAAAATACACGCTGTGGGGCAACCTCATGGCCGGGGGAGCAGGCGTCGAATATTACTTCGGTTACCGGGCGCCGCAAAACGACCTGCTGTGCGAGGACCTGCGCAGTCGGGACCAAACCTGGGAATACTGCGCCCACGCCCTGAAGTTCTTCCACGGACTCAACATGGACCTCAACCGTCTCCAGCCCGCCAACCAACTGGTGGGAGGCGAACCGGGCGAAGCCGGCAACTGGTGCCTGGCCGCCGAGGACGAGCTCTACGTGGTTTACCTGCCCGAAGGCGGAGATTTTGAAATCGACCTCCGCAAGGCCGACGGCAACTACAGCCTGACATGGTATAATCCGCGCACCGGTGAAGCCGAACTCAGCGCGCAAACCGTCTCCGGCGGCGCAATCAGCAGCATTGCTGCCAAGGTCGAACCCACTGAAGACTGGGCTATTATGCTGCAGCGAAAGTAAACCGGCCTGACTCACCACCATGGCAGCCGCCCACTTCTGACCGAGTCGGTTTGCCATGGAATCGATGCGGGGTTTTTGTGAAGCTGATCCCCATGCTTCCGCGCTGTTATTGTCTTCTGATGCTCTTGGTCGGTTGGGCCGGCGCGATGGCTCAACCCCAGGAACCACCAGTGGTCCACGCCACGCCTCCTCCGGATCGCGACCACCATCTGTTCGTTGGAGCCGTGTTGTTCGCCCAGGAGGGCGGTGAAAACGTGCCGATTCGCACTCTCAACCGCGACCGACTAGTCCTCGACGATGCGGAGGCAGAATCCCTACCCCTGCGCAAGGCCGGAGGCATTTCCTACAAAATGGCACCCAAAGTCAGCGCCGTTTCGGCCCGCATCGAGGATCTTGAATCCGAAGTGGATTTTACGCCCACGATCGATCATCTGCTGCAACAGTCCCAATTGGAGCTCTACCTGCAGGGCCAGGCCGCCTACGCGGAGAGCGAACGCAGCCGATTGGAGTCCGAGGCCGCAGCCCTCCAAAGCGATCGTATCACCGGGTCCAACAACGGGGACACCCTTCAGAACACCACCCCCGGAATTGAGGCGATCAACTCTCAGATCGACGACCTCACCGACACGTTGACGAACATCCAAGTCCTGCAGGAGGAGACCCAGTGGCAGGAAACCCTGTTCGCGAGCGACGACGAAAGTGGCAACACCGTCCGGATATCCTTCAAAGTCTCGTCCTCAGTCGAGATAGCCGAGGCTTACGCGTTCGCCGCGGTGCGCTTGCAGGTCGACGATCGCATCAAAGACCTCACCTTCGTGGAGCCGATCGGCCGACTCACCGCCAAACCTCGCCGCGTATCCCTGGCGCGCAGCGACCTGCAGCCCGGTTTCGAGATCAAGGATGCCCAAGTCTACCTGTTCAGCCACGGTGAAGAAATCCCCACCAACCGTTCGGACAAACACTTCGAAATCACGGCCCAAGAAGCACGCGAGTTTTTACGCCTGAGCCATCTCGGAGACCACCGCCGCTCCTCCACCCCGGCCCGACCCGCTTGGTCGCTGGCGCCCAAGACCCTGCTCCAGTCCCGCAACCGGGCCCACTTCGCCTATCCCGTGAGGGTGGATTTGGATGCAAACGGCGAGTTGATTGCCGTGCGGGATGATGGACAGATTGTTCCCGAGGCAGTGCGAGCGGTTTTGACTGAGATCACCTTCCTGCCTGCCATCGAAAACGGCAAACCGGTGCCCAGTAGTATTACGATCAACCCGGCTGACTTCTTCAAATACAGGTGATCGAATCGCTGAAAGTGCCGAGCGGAGCTTCAAAAGCGCAGAAGAATACCAAAAAAATTCTCCTTGCCGGGATACAGCCATCCAACCATGCCTTTCACTTCCGACGGATTCCTGCGAGCCCTCCAAGGCTTGGAGTAACTCCGAGGGAAGTTCAAATTACACCATCGGGGTGTAGCTTAGCCTGGTAGAGCGCTACGTTCGGGACGTAGAGGCCGGAGGTTCGAATCCTCTCACCCCGACCACTTTACGAAAGTTCTATGGTATTCGTGCACAGGTTTTTGGTGGGGGATCGAAGCAGCGACACTTGGAGAGGATGAGAACCTAAAGGTTCGACGAAGCTCCACACCGTGGAGCGAAGGTGGGGCAACCCTGCGGGTTGATCTCGCGGAGATTTCGCGTAGCGAAACCAATCCTCCACCCTGACCATTTTACGAAAAACCGCCTTCATCGGAGGCGGTTTAGTGGTTAACCGGCCAAGTCGCCGGACCCCAAAAAGGGATTGTGAGCTCGTTCGTTGCCCATCGTCGTCAGTGGGCCGTGTCCCGGAGCAACCACCGTGGAGTCGTCGGCTCCCACAACCAAGGCACGCAGACTCTCATGCAAACGCTGACAGCAGTGAAATGCGCCTCCGATGGATCCGGCAAAAAGCAAGTCGCCCGAGATGAGGAGTTCCCGGCCTTGGGGCGCATTGGGGACCGTCACACGATAACAATGGTGAGCCGCGGCATGCCCTGGTGTCGAACGGGTCTCGATCGCAAATCCGCCCTCATTGACCACGGCTCCATCTGAAAGCGAGACCACACCATCCAGCCTCTCAGTGCCAGCCGGGCCAAATACCGGTGATTCCGGGAAACGTTGGCGCAGCGCCTCCAAGCCGCCGCAGTGTTCGGTCTCGTAATGGGTCAGAAAAACGGCCGCCACCCGTTGGATCTTCTGCGGCCACGATCGCCACAACCCTTCGGCATTGGTGCCCGTGTCAAAAAGGATGCCCCAATCCGCACTGCAATTTGCCACCAGGTAGGCATTGGTCACGCCGATCCCGTGAGGCATGCGAAGCGGATAAAGACAAAACGGCAGTCCGCTGATCTCGGGCAACGGATAGGCTTCACTCGCCACCGCTTTGAGCCCGGCCAAACGAAGTCCCAAAGCCACGGCCAAATCCCGCAGCTCGAGGTCGGTCGGTTGTTCGCAGTAATCGATGATCGAACGCAGCCGTTCCGCGGAAATACCCGTGCGCGACGCCACGACGGATTCGGTCAGGCCACAGCCCTGGATCGCCTTGTCGAGCACATCACCCAACTCGTCTTCCAAAGGTGCCCGTTCGATTACCATGCTGAAAATATACCAGGCATGAGCCGAAGCGCAAAAATGTTTTGGCGGTTGCTCCCCTCATATCCACCCTGCGGGCATGGCTGAAACAAAAGACGAGGTCCTGGAGATTTTTACGCGCACGGGAGCACTGCAAACCGGGCACTTTGTGCTTCGTTCCGGATTGCACAGCGGACACTTTTTCCAGTGCGCCCAGGTCTGCCAGGACATGGCTGCAGTGACGCGCTTGACCGAGTTGATGATGCCGCAGTTTCGGGGCCTCGACTTTGCCACCGTGCTGGCCCCCGCCATGGGGGGACTGGTGATTGGTCAGGAAGTCGCCCGCCAGACCCGCAAGCGCTACATTTTTGCCGAGAAGGTAAATGATCGGCTCGCCTTGCGGCGGGGCTTCAAGTTCGTCCCGGGCGAACGGGTGCTGGTGGTGGAGGACGTGGTGACCCGCGGCGGACGGGCCCAGGAAACGCTGGACCTGGTGACCGATGGCGGCGGCGTACCTGTGGCCGTCGCCATGCTGGTTGATCGGAGTGCGGGGAAAACCTCGTTGAGCGTGCCAATGATTTCCCTGCTGGAGATGAGTTATCCAACCTACGAAGCCGACAAACTGCCGCCTGAACTGGCGGCAATTCCCGTGAGCAAACCCGGCAGTTGAGCCGGGTCAGAAGCCCTTTACTTTGAAGAGTCCGGTGACGCTTTCGTTATTGTGAATGCGTAGGATCGCTTCGCCGAGCAGGTTGGCGACGCTCAAAACGGTGATGGGCAGGCCCTTCGGATCCACCGGAATGGAGTTGGTGGTGATCAACTCATCAACGTAACCGAGGTTGAGCCGGTCGTAGGCCATGGGGCTGAGCAGGGCGTGACTCACCGCGGCCCGCACCGAGGTGGCGCCATGTTCCCGCATGAGCTTGCCCGCGTTGACCAAGGTGCCGGCAGTTTCGGTGATATCGTCAACCAGGAGAACATCGCGGCCCTCCACGTCCCCCACGATGTTCACGGATTCGACGGTGGTCGCACTCGTGCGTTTTTTCCACACCATGCCCAGCTGGGATCCCATGAGGGAGGCATAGGCCGCGGCCATTTTCATGCCGCCAACATCGGGTGAAACGACGACCATGTTGTCGCGCTTCATATTCATGTGGTTCACATGGTCGAAGAAAACCGGCGAGGCAAAAAGATGATCCACCGGGATATCGAAGAATCCCTGGATTTGCTGTGAGTGCAGGTCCATGGTCAGCACCCGATTGGCGCCGGCGGCAACAAGGAGGTTGGCGACCAGTTTTGCGGTGATCGGCACGCGCGGCTGGTCTTTGCGATCCTGGCGAGCGTAACCGTAGAACGGCATCACGGGAGTGATGCGTTTGGCCGAAGCACGCCGGGCCGCATCGATCATGATGAGCAACTCCATCAGGTGGTGGTTGGTTGGCGTGCATGTGGACTGGACGATGAACACGTCCGCGCCCCGGATGTTTTCGTTGATTTTAACGAACGATTCTCCGTCCGGGAAACTGGTGACTGTCGCTTCACCAAGTGGAGCCCCGATCGAGGCGCAGATTTCCTCCGCGAGCGGACGATTGGAGTTTCCTGAGAAGATTTTCAGACCGGGCGCACTCATGGTTGGGGCCATCGTGCGCGATCACTCAGTCGGCGGAAGCCTTTTTTAGCGATTCAAGCTCTTTGGCGATTCCATCAACCTTCTTGAAGAGGTCCGGCAACCGCCGTTGGAGCACGATTATACGTCTTTCCAGCTGGTATGGCATCGCCGGATTTCCCATGTAAACGCCGGCTTCCTTCAGCGAACCCGCGATGCCGCCTTTGCCTCCAACCTGAACGCCCTGAGCGATCGAAAGATGCCCGGCGACGCCGACTTGGCCACCCAGCACCACGTAGTTCTCCAGCTCAGTGCTGCCTGCGATACCCACTTGGGCGCACAAGATGCAATGCTGACCTACGATGACGTTATGTGCTATCTGGACTTGGTTATCAATTTTGGTCCCCTGCCCGATCACGGTCTTGCTGAAGCGGGCCCGATCCAAAGTGGCATTGGCCCCGATCTCCACATCAGCCTGCACCTCCACAATGCCAACCTGCGGAATCTTGGTATGTTTGCCTTCCACCACTTCATAACCAAATCCGTCCGATCCCACGATCACGCCGCCGTGGATGCGCACCCGCTCGCCGATTTGGCAGGAGCTGGCGATGTGCACGCCGGCCGCCAACCAACAATCTGCGGCCACCCCTGCCTCTCGCCCCACAAAAACCTGCGCTTGGAGATGAGTCCCGGCCCCAATTGAGGCTCCGTCTTCGATGACACAAAGCGGTCCGATCGATGCGCTCGGTTCCACTTTGGCAGACGGACTTACGATGGCAGACGGATGGATGCCTGGTTCGGGTTTGGGCCAGAGCGCCTGCTCGATGCGCGCACAGACCAGGGCTAGGGCGGCCGAGGGCTGTTCGACCAACATGAACACCTGGTCCTCTGCCGGCATCTCCTCGAAGTCCAAGGGCAACAATACCACGGATGCCCGGGTCTTCTGGACGTCGGACCGATACTTGGAACTGCCGAGAAATGAGAGGTCTCCCTCCCCCGCGTCTTTAAGCGACGCTATGCCGGTCACAGTATGAGCGGTGCCGCCTTTGATCTGCTGGGCACCCACGATGGTAGCGAGTTCTGCGACCGAGAACGAAATCTGCATGGCCTCAACCTGCCCAGAGTGCCAGAGCTGGCAACCCGGGATTCCGGCCCAAAAAAACCCCGCTCGTTCAGAGCGGGGCTGGGGAAAATGAACTTCAGTCCGGGATTATTCCGAAGGGAAGGTGACCGTCGGGGTATCCTCGGTGTTGGCCGAGGATGCGGGGCCATCAACCGGGCCATCAGGGGCATCCGCCGGACGGTCTTTGTTGATCTCCGCCAGAACGTCGTCGGTGATCTCCAAGGAATCGTCAGCGTAGAGCACGGCGGGCATGCCGAGCAGGGACGGACCTGACTTGTCGAACAGCATGGTGATACCTTCACGCTGGGCTACCTCGGTCGCGATCTGCGAAATCTCGTCCATGAGCAACGTGCGGAAGTTCATGATGCGCTGCTTGAGCGACTCGCTGCTGTTGGCCACGAGGGTGTTCATCTCCTGCTGCTTGCGCTGCATCTCTTCGACCTTGGCCCGGGCCTGGCCCTGGATCTCAGCCTTGGCCTCGTCCGAAAGGACCGGGTTGTTAAGTTGCTCGGCCATGCCTTGAGCCTCTTCCTGCAGGGCGAGGCCTTCGTCGTTGAGGCGCTGGATCTCTTCCTTCACGCGCTCCTGTTCGTCTTGGAAAACCAGGTTCTTTTCCGCCGTTTTGTAATGGGCGTCGAACAGCCTGGCCATGTCGACCACGCCGACCTTCATCGTTTGGGCTGCACCTACCGCGGCCATCAGACCGAAGGCGAGGATAACAGCGAGGGGTTTCAAATGACTCTTCATGATTTGGTAAAGCGGTTAGACTACAGAATTAAAAGCGGGTGCCGAAAGAAAAATTAAACTGGTTTCCCTTGTCATTCACCGGGTCGGTGGTGAGCGGAATACCGAAGTCCAGGCTGAGTGGAGCACCCCCAACAAACAGACGCAGGCCGACGCCAAAGTTGTCGTTATAATTGGCCGGACTGAAATCGTAAGAGTCGGAATTCACGAAGCCCCAGTCATAGAACACGGCAAAACGGATTGGCGACACGATGTCCGCCGAATACTCGAGGGTTAACATGCCGTAGGTATTGCCGCCGAGAGGCTCGTTGTTGAAGGTGTCCTTCGGGCCAACTTCACGATACTCGAACCCGCGCAAGGTGTAGGGACCACCGAGGAAGAACCGCTCGAAGAAGGGGACGAAGTCGCTGTCACCGTAAGCGTCGGCCACCCCTCCCCGCAGGATGACGGCCAGCACCTGCTGTTGAAAATCAAACAGGGGATAGAACTGGGAGCCGCGAAACTCGATCTTGTAGTAATCGGCATCGCCGCCAAAAAGCCCGCCCGCAATGTTGGTGCGAACCTCAACCCGATTGCCCCGGGTTGTGCTGATGATCTTGTCGCGCGTATCGCGCTCCATCACAAAACCGACCGACGAAATCGACTGTTCGCCCGCAAGGGCCTGAATCGGCTCCGGCGCCCCTGGGGCCACGTCGTCGATGTCGACCACCTGGTAGGAATAGGAGAGCTGGCCGTTCACGAGTTCGAACAGGCGTTTGCGCATGTAGACCTCACCACCCGTGCGGATTTCGCTGTAGATCGCGGAATTGAAGTCGGAAGAGGTGCGGAAGAGCGTGAATCCGGTCGCGAGCTGCCGCTCGAGAAGCCACGGTTCCTCGAAAGAGAGCACCACCTCGCTGGATTGGTCACCCAGCTGCAGGCGCAGTCGGAATTTCTGGCCATCGCCTTGGAAGAGTGAGCGCCGGTTGAACAGGTCGAAGTTGGACTGACTGAACTCAGCGAATATGACGGCGCGTTCCAATGAGCTGAAGCCGGCACCAAACGTCAGGTTGCCCGTGCGGCCTTCCTGCACGGCCACCTTGAGGTTGCGGCGCCCCGGGATGTTGGTCGACTCCGGAGCCAGGTTCACATCCTCAAAGAACCGCGTGTTCTCCAAACGCAGCTTGGAGATGTCCAGGCGGGTCATGTCGAAGGTTTCTCCGGGCCCCAGCACAAGCTCGCGCAGGATCACGATGCTCTTGGTTTTGGTGTTTCCTTCGATGCGAACGGACTCGACGTCGTAGGGAATGTCCTCGTCGACGATGTATTTAAGGTCGATGTCGCCGGTCTCGAGATTCGGAATCCGGAGCAGAGTAACCCGGGCATCCAGATGCCCGCCCCGGCCGTAGAACTTCTCAATCTCACTCGCATCCTCGTCGAGCTTTGAAGGCGAAAACACCATGCCCGACTGTTGTCGCAGCGCAAAACGGAGCAGCGGAGCCGGAACCTTCTCGGAGCCTTCGATTTCGATTTTACCGATCCGGTATTGCCGGCCTTCCTCAACGTGGATGACCAGTTCGAGCCTGCCCGAGGAGGGGTAGTTGTATTCGATCTTCTCGGGCGGAATCGCGATGTCGAGGTATCCCTCTTCGCGGTAGTAATCCTTCAGGCGATCCAGGTCGTCTTCAAATTCCTCGTCCTTGAAGCGGCCGGTGCTGAGCAGCCAGGACCAAGGCATCCACTTCTTGGTTTCCATCTCGCCCCGGAGCTTGCGCGGCTTGACGTTGTCGTTGCCGACAAAGTTGATGGCTTTGACCTTCACGCGGTCTCCTTCGCGGATGTGGAAGGTGACGGTGCCGAAGCCGGTTGAGCGATCGCGGTCGATCTCGTAGTAGATTGAGATCCGGTTGAACCCCTTCTTTTGGTAAAACTCCCGGATCTTCTCGGAATCCTCCTTCACCTGTCGCTCATCCAGCACCAGGTTTTCCGCCGTGGTGATCTGATTTTGGAGGCGCCGGTCCCGCATCCTGTCATTCCCCTCGAATTGCACCGCCAGCACGCGATAGCGGGGTGTGAGCTCAAATACCAGGACCACATTGCCGTTGGGCAACGCCTGCCGCTTGACCTCAATGAACTCAAAAAGTCCGGTGCGGTAAAGGGAGCGGATATCGCGGTCGATCAGCACCTCATTGAGGGCTTCGTCCTCGCGCACCTGCATGTTGGCGCGGACCACCTGCTCACTTACATTGGTGGCCCCCAGAAAATCCACATCAATGCGCTCCACCATGGGGGCGCGAGGCACACCAATGCCTTGAGCCCAAGTGGTTAATCCACTCCCGGCCAGCAGGACGAAAATTGCGAATATACGGACGATCCGCGACAACGGATTACGGTGTGTGGTTTTCAAAACGAGTGATGTCTCGGAGGAACGTAAGCTTCAAGTCTCCTACCGGTCCGTTTCGTTGCTTGGCAACGATTAACTCAGCGGAGTCCGCGGCCACTTGAAACTTCTCATCGGCGTCACGCGGACGCGCCAACATCAGCACGACGTCGGCGTCCTGTTCGATGGAGCCGGATTCACGGAGATCGGAGAGCTTGGGCGCCCGATTTTCCTTCTCGGCCGCACGATTTAACTGACTGAGCACGAGCACAGGGACATCCAGTTCCTTCGCCAGTGCCTTCAAACCGCGAGAAATCTCCGCAACCTGTTGTTCACGTGGAGTCTTGGGATCGGTTGGACTCAACAACTGCAGGTAATCGACCACGATGAAACCCAAGGTCTCGCGGGCAGCCAACCGTCGCGCCTTGGCACGTAACTCCATGATAGTCAAATGGCTGCTGTCATCAATAAAGATGGGGGCCTTGGACAACTCGTCCGCCGCCGTCACCAAATCGGTGTACTCCTGCCCTCCCGGGCGCACAAAACCCTCCCGCAGCTTTTTCATGTTCACCCTCCCCCGGGAGCAGAGCATGCGCATGCCCAGCTGGGCCGCACTCATTTCCAAGGAGAACAACAGCACCCCGGCTGGATCGCCCCGGCGCGGCATCGCCGCCGATTCGGCCATGTTGAGGGCGAGGGACGTCTTGCCCATCGAGGGCCGGGCGGCGAGCACGATCATCTCCGCCCGTTGGAACCCATAAGTCATCGCATCGAGTTCCTTGAATCCGGACGAAACTCCCGTGATCTCCCCCTTGTGGTGCATCATCTTGTCGATGACGACCCAGGCTTCCTTGGCCGTGGATTTCATCGACCGCGCGCCATCGGTCACCCTGTCCTGGGTGACGGTGAAGATGTCCTGTTCGATTTTGTCGACGAACTCTTCCAGTCCGCCCTGAAACTCGTAGCACTGCTCCACCGTGGTGGTGCCGACCTTGATCAGCTGGCGAAGGAGGTGGAGTTCACGGACCTTCTCCAAAAAATAGTCCGTCTGCGCAGTGGTGGGAATCCGGCTGCTGACCTGCAGGAGATAAGCCATCCCACCAATCTCCTCGAGTTCACCGGTGGTCTTGAGCTCCTCGGCCAATACCTCGATGGCGACCGGGGGAGCCTTCTGATAGAGCTCAATCAGCTTTTGGTAGATGACACGGTTGGCCTCCACGTAAAAGGCAGCGGCCGGCAGCTTCTTCTCCAGACACTTCGCAATCGAATCCGAGCCATCCAACAGACAACACGAAAGCAGATACTCCTCCGCCTCGACTGAATGAGGCATCTGCCGCCCCAATGCGGGCGTGGCCTCCGCCCGGCGAGACCGGGGCGAATCGGAAGCAAATGCGGGCACAGCAGGTTCCATATCAGGTTTAAACGATCATGCCAGCATCCGGGGCCGCGAAGTGCAATCGGAGGTTGTTGGCAATGTGTTCACAAAACGGGGTGACGGCGGGTGCTCCGGATACAAAATCGCCGCGGAGCCTGACTCCGCGGCGATGAAAACCATGGCCGAGTCGCTCAGGACTCCGCGGCGGCCGCCTCGGCGTCTTCGGTTTCCTCAATCGGGTTTTCCGAGACGATGTCGAACGACAACTCAACGCTGACTTCGGCGTGCAGTTTGATCTTGGTGGAGTGGCTGCCGAGTGCCTTCACCGGAGTGTGCAGGTGGATCTTCTTTCGATCGATCTCAACTCCCGCTTCGACGAGCTTTTCGTGCAGGTCAGCGGCGGTGATGGCGCCAAACATCTTGCCCCCCTCCCCGGTCTTGACGGCAAAGGCCACGGAAACGGCTTCGAGCTTCTTGGCGAGCTCCTGGGCACCGTTGAGTTCGGCGGCTTCGCGCTCGGCGCGGCGCTTGCGGAGGGATTCTATCCGCTTGCGGTTGGCCACCGTCATGGGAGCGGCGAAACCTTTGGGCAGAAGATAATTGCGGGCGTAACCAGCGCGAACAGTGACTTGGTCGCCTTCGCCGCCGAGGCCTTCGACGGGCTGGAGGAGGAGAACTTCAGTATTGGCCATGAATGGGAATGGAATGAATGGATTCGGTTATTTTGGAAAGGAATGCGTCCACCGGAATTAGAACGGGACGTCTTCGTCGAGATTGTCGGAAGCCGGCGCCGGGTTGGCCGGAGCGGATCGGGGCGGAGGCGAATAACGTTCGCCGCCGGAGCTGCCGCCTCCCGGACCACCCTGGTCATCGCCGCGACCTCCGATAAATTGGAAATTCTCCAACACCACGGACAGACGGCTGCGTTTTTGACCGGTGTTCTTGTCTTCCCACGAATCGAAGCGCAGCCGACCTTCCACGAACAGCGGACGGCCCTTGGTGCAATACTTCGAGATCACCTCGCCCTGGCGTCCCCACGCTTCGATGTCCACAAACGTCGTCTCCTCGCGCTGCTGGCCCGAGGCATCCTTGAAGGTGCGGTTGACCGCCAAACCGAATTGGCAGATGGACGAGCCTTTGGGGGTTACCCGCAATTCGGGATCCCGGGTCAGGTTGCCGATGAGGAGAACGCGATTGAGATTAGCCATGGGGATAAGGCGCGGGCCGTCGGGAAGCGTTAGACGCTTTCGACGTAGGTGCGGTAGACGGTTTGGTTGAGACGGAGACGCTCCTTGAGGGCGGCCGGGGCCGTGGTGGGAGCGGAAAAATTGACCTGGACGTAGACGCCGCTCGGACGCTTTGGGTTGGTCACGCGGGCGAAGTCGCGTTGTCCGAGATTTTCCACTTCGGCCACTTCACCTTCAACGGTGACAATCTCTTGCTTCACGTTTTCGATGATTTGGTCGACGGTCTCCTGCACCCCGTTGGTGTCGAGAATGAAGGTGGCGCGGTAGTTACGTTTGGTGGGATTCATGATTGATCTCTGCGATTTAGAAGGTTCATGGCGCGATCGGGCCCACTGGTGAGCAGCAGATCGAGGCCGGATAAAAACTGAGGAAGAAGGTCTTCGACTTGGCGGCGTTGCTCAAAAGTGAACTTGCCGAGGACAAAGTCTTTAAGGTCCATTTCAGGAGGCTGCTTCGGGCCGATGCCCAGCCGAAACCGGGAAAAGCCTTCGCCCAGCTTGGCGATGACATCGGCGACACCATTGTGCCCACCGGGCGAACCACGGAGGGAAACTTTCACCAATCCCAAGTCGAGCGTGAGATCATCGTAGACCACCGCGACCGCAGCGTTGGGCACCTTAAAATAACTGGTGAGCAACCGGGCCGCATGGCCGCTTTCGTTCATGAACGCCTGCGGTTTGGCCAGCAGGATGGGCCGGCCTGACAGATGGTCCCAACGGGTCGTCTCAGCCTGAAACGCCGGCTGCGATTTCCACGACAGGCCTTCGCGGGCCGCGAGGGCATCGAGCAGTCGCCAGCCCAGATTGTGGCGGGTGTCAGCATACTCCCGGCCGGGGTTACCCAAGCCGAGCAGCAGTGAAATGGACATGATACAAAGAACGAGGTGATCCAGGTCACCGGGAAAAGGCGGCCGGAAAGCCGCCGGCAGATTACTCTTCGGCTTTTGGAGTCTCCTCCACGGCTTCACCCGCAACAATGGAGATGACGGCTTGGCCCTCGGGATCGCGGTATTCCACGCCCTCGAGCGCGGGCAGACCGCCCACCTTGATGGTCTGGTCGACGTCCAATTCGGTCACGTCGACCTCGATCGCACCGGGCAAATCCTTGGCCAGGCAGCGAACACGCACGGAGTGGGAGGCGATTTCCAACACGCCGTTGTGCAGGCGCACCCCCACGGATTCGCCCTTCACGATCACCGGAACCTCAACCTCGAATTTTTCGTCGGAGTGGATTTCCTGGAAATCAGCGTGGAGGTAGCGGTCCGTAATCGGGTCCCGCTGCACTTCCTGCAGGAAGGAGAGGGACTTGTCGCGTCCCTCGCTCTCCAACTCGATGATGGTCTTGCGGCCGGCGATGTCCTTGAGCATCTTCGCGAACTCTTTCGAGTCGACGGCCAGCTTCACGGGGTCGGTGTGTTTGCCGTACAGGATCGCGGGGATCTGGTTTTCCTTGCGGAGGCGACGGGAAGCCGAACGACCGGATTCCTCGCGCACCGAGACTTTGAGTGTAGTAGATGTAGACATGATTTCGTTCCCCCTGTCGCCCCGGAATTGAGGGCAGGCGTAATGGAAAAGAGGATCACGCCATAGAATTCGTTTCTCGAAAGCAACCAAATCTTTGGTCCTGGGCCCGATCGACCGAAATTCCGAAAATTGGAGCATTGACAACACCCTGCCCTGCCTTGTTTTTCGACCGCTCCACTGCTCGGTAGCTCAGTGGCAGAGCAGGTGACTGTTAATCACTTGGTCGTTGGTTCGATCCCAACCCGAGCAGCCATTTTCCTGAACGCCTTCCCTTCCGAAGGCGTTTTTTTGGGAAGTCACTCCCCGGACCTCACTGCACGACCTGTGTCGTTGGTGTCTGGCCGAGGTTGGCGCCTTGCACAATCCCAACCCAAGCAGCCCTGCGATAAGGGCTTCGTCCTTGCTCACGACAGGCCATTTTCCTGAACGCCTCTCCTCATCGGAGGGGCGTTTTTTACCGGTCCCGCCGCGCGATCATTGAGACCGTGGTCCGCTGTTTGGCCAGATGCTCTCCGGGCAGGTAGCCGCCAAAAGCCATGGTCGGCATCACCAGGGATCGGCGCCCCAGCAAGGTTCCCGGTTGCAGCACGGCGTTGCAGCCTACTTCCGCATCATCCCCCAGTACCGCGCCAAATTTGCGCAGACCCGTTTTCGCCAGTCCTTCTTCCAACCGAATTGTGACCTGTTTTTGGTCCAGCCTCAGATTGGACAAGACCACACCGGCTCCCAAATGGGCACGATTGCCGAGGATGGAGTCGCCCACGTAACTGAAATGCGGCACCTGCACCCCGTCCATGAGCAGGCAGTTCTTGAATTCACAGCTGTTGCCCAGGACTGCTCCCCGGCCGACGATCACATTGCCCCGCACGAAGGCTCCGGGCCGAATCTCCGTTTCCGGGCCAATCCACACCGGTCCCACGAACGTGGCGTGGGCGGGCAACTTGGCTGTCGGATCGATCCATACCTCGCCTTCGACTTGAACTCCGCTCGGCAAATCGAGCTGATCGGTGTTGCCCTTCAATTCCGACAAAGCCACGCGGATTTGCGGCAACCACGTCCAAACGGACACGGCGGCATCGAAATGGGAGGCGAACGAGGACAAAGACTCGGGAAGCTCGAAGAACTGATCGGCTCGCATCGCACGAGTGGATACAAAATCGGCGGCAGTGCCAACTCACGATCGGCCCAACTCTTTGCGACTACGCTTGGCACCCGCCCCCCGCCGCCGCAATCTGCTGAACATTCCCGCCCATGACTAGTTTGGTAGACTCCCTGCACCACGTCGTCCCGGCCAACCGCATCCTCACGCGTGATGCCGACCGCGCAGCCTACGATGCCGACGCCCAGACTGCTTTTCGTTGTCGAGCCGCCGCGGCGGCCCTGCCTCAAACCACGGACGAGCTGGCGGCACTGGTGAAATGGTGCCACGCCGAGAAGGTGCCCTTTGTTGTGCGCGGAAGCGGCACGGGATTGAGCGCGGGAGCCACCCCGGTGAGTGACGGCATCGTCATCGTCACCACCTCGTTGCAACGCATCCGCCGACTCGATCCCGTTCAACGCATCGCGGTGGTTGAGCCCGGGGTCGTGAATTCCGCGGTGTCCGCCGCGGCGGCGGCCCACGGTCTCTTTTTTGCGCCCGATCCCTCCAGCCAACCCATTTGCACCATCGGCGGAAACATCGGTTTCAACGCCGGGGGAGCCCATTGCTTCAAATACGGCATGACGTCGAATCACGTGCTCGGCCTCAAGGCTGTGCTGGCGAGTGGCGAGATCGTTGAATGGGGCGGCAGCACCCGTGACTTCGTGGGGCCCGACTGGACCGGCCTGTTTGTGGGCAACGAAGGTCTTTTTGGGGTTGTTCTCGAAGCCACGCTCAATCTCCTGCCGCTGCCGGATGGATGCCACACCGTGCTGGCCGGGTTCGATTCCGCCAGTGCCGCCGGAGACGCCGTCTCCGCCATCATCGCCTCTGGCCTGGTGCCCGTGGCCATGGAGCTCATGGACGGCCTTACCATCGAGGCGGTGCGCCCGGTCGTGCCCATCGCCTACCCACCTGATTGTGAGGCTCTGCTGCTGGTGGAACTTGAGGGCCCCGGGGCCACGGTTGCCGCCGAGACTCCGGTATTGGAAAACCTGTTACGCGCGGCCCGTGCGACCGGCCTCATCTCGGCCCGTGACACCACCGAGCGCGCGAACATTTGGCGGGTGCGCAAGAGCGCCTATTCGGCCTACGGCCGGTTGGCTCCCAACAATTTTGTTCAGGACAGCGTCGTGCCGCGGCGCCATCTCGGCGAGGCACTCCGCCGGGTCGAATCGATTGCCGCAACCGCCGGCCTGCAATGCCCCAACGTTTGTCACGCCGGGGACGGCAATCTGCATCCCAATCTGCTCTACGATGGTGAAAAGCCCGGCGAATTCGAACGCGCCGAGCAGGCGGCCGGAGAGATTCTCAAGATGTGTGTCGAGCTTGGCGGATCCATCACCGGCGAGCACGGGGTGGGCTTGGAGAAACGCCACTACCTCGAGCTGATGTATGGCAACGCGGAGTTGGAGCTGTTTCACCAACTGCATCGGGCCTTCGATCCACAGCGGATCGCCAACCCCGGCAAAATGCTGCCGGAGTGTCGCAAAACCGAAACCACCGTGCCGCCGCCTGCTCCGGCCAAGGATACCGGAATCACCGCCTACGAGCCGACCGAATTTGTGCTCAGTGCGATGGCGGCAACACCGTTGTCGGAGATCACGGGAAAACTGGCCGCCCATCGACAGCAGCTCATCTTCGACCCTCTGCAAACGAAACCCAACCTCACCCTGGGGGAAGCCATTCTGCAAAATCTCAACGGCCCCGGGGCCTTGGGAGGAGGCCGCGTGCGCGACGCCATTTTGGAGGTCAAGTTCAGCGATGGCCAAGGGCGGCGGTTCTGCACCGGCGCCCGCGTGGTCAAAAACGTTGCGGGGTTTGACGTGCCCAAACTCCTGGTCGGAAGCATGGGCAGCATCGCCGCCCTGGAGGAGGTCACGATCAAGGTGGGTCCCGCCCCGGAATCCTCGGCGATCGTCGAAACGAGTTACTCGGATTCAGGCCAGCTGCCCGAGTTGCTCGCCCATATGGCCAATCTCGCCACCCAGCCGAATGCCATCGAGGCCGATCCCGTCGCGCAAAAGGTGTGGGTGAGATTCGGAGCTCCCGGCGACGCCATCGACCCCCTGGTTGCATCGGTGGAGCAACCTTCGGCACGCCGCCTGCCGTCAAAGGAAGCCCAGGACGTTGAGGATTTCTGGCGAAACCTGACTTGGGCACGCGCCGATTTCAGCATCACCAAGCTGCCGGTCGGACTTCACCGACTGGCCGCCTTCCTTTCCGAACTCACGCAGTTTGACCACCCCCCGGTGGCCCATCTGAGCTTGGCCGCGGATGTGGCTTACCTTGCCGGCGAAGGGGAAATGATCACCGATCTACGGACGCGCCTCTCGGCGGCAGGATTCAGCTCCCAATTGCTTCGGGGAGAAGGTCCAAGACTGATCCAGGTGGGCACTCCACCCGATATCGAGCAGCGCGTGAGGGCGGTCTTTCAGCCTCGAGATCCCACCGCCGGGCCCGCGACCGGCTGATCCCCGAACCGAAAGACAAAACAGCCGGTCACATAGAGACCGGCCGTTTCAAAAAATGGAGCGGGCGATGAGACTCGAACTCACGACAGCCACCTTGGCAAGGTGGTGCTCTACCAACTGAGCTACGCCCGCAGGGGAAGGCAGACAAGAAAACCCCACCGAGGGGGCGTCAACAGGTTTTTCCATCTTTAATTCCCACTCGCGATGGCCTCCAAGTTGAAGACCTGTTGGTTGCGCGCCGTCCGCGGCAGGGGGGTCAATTGCGCGGCCCGCAATGCCGTCGTGACCTCATCGCGAAACCAATACTGCAACCACGCCAGATGCCCGGCCACGGCCGCCCGTGGGACCACGAGCCGCAGGGAGAGAGCCAAGGGGTAATCCCCCGCCGCCAAATTCTCGGCGGAAGGCCCAAACGCCACCTCGGCAGCGGTCGGGGCAATCAGGAGCGTCTTCAGCCGTGATTCGTCAGACGGAAACCACGGTACCACGGCGACACCTCCCTCGTCATCGAGCACGGCCGACATGGCGGCGGCCAAATCGGTGTGTCGCTGCACCGAGCCTTTGAACTCAGGGCTCGGCAGGACGTGATGCACAAAGATCTCGTAGCCCAAACCACCGGCCGTGGTGACCACGTGGGTTGTAATCGGCACCCCTTCCCACCGATCCGTTGCCCCCAAGTCTCCCCATCGCAAGGTCGCAACCGAACTGTG
The DNA here is from genome assembly GCA_028280945.1 of Opitutaceae bacterium. Classification (GTDB taxonomy): domain Bacteria; phylum Verrucomicrobiota; class Verrucomicrobiia; order Opitutales; family Opitutaceae; genus Actomonas. Next base: position 6,261 of record JANQKV010000007.1, on the reverse strand, counting down.
CGCGCTGAAAATCCGGTTCAGGTCTTCAAAACTGAGTTGTTCCACCGGCAGGTTCCGCTCCACCACCAGCTTCGCGGAAACAAAAGCCAGAGGCAGGACCAACCATTCATCCGGCATGGGGGCCGCCGTGGGATCATCAATCAGAATGGCCGCATCCACCACCCCCGCAGCCAAACGATCACGCGCCGGCCGGGACCCTCGAAAATCGAACCGAACCTCCTGCCCCGTTTCCTGGGCTCGAATCGCCAGCGCCTTTTGCACCGGCTCTCCCAGCAACTCCGAACCCGCGATCTTCCAGACAGCATCCTGGCCCATGGCCCACTGGCCAACCCCCAAGGCCGCCCAAACCCCTCCCAAAACATTCCATCGTCGCAGCGCCAACATCACCTGCTCTCCTACTTATCCGGTTCGTTGAGTTCGAGGTGGTCACCTTCCGGTGATTCCGCCGCCGCGCCGGCCATGGAGCGGCGGCCCGGTTTCCTCGCCGCGCCTTTCCGACCATCCGAACGATAATACGCGTAGTTGTGCGCGTAGTAACCGTAGTCTTCATTTCCGTCAGCCGGAACCTGGTTGAGGATGGCCCCCAACACCGTCGTCTTGGCATTGGCCAAAGTTTGTTGCGCCCGCAAGGTCATCGCCCGGGGATTGCGCCGGTGCTGAATGAGCAAGAGCGCACCGTCCATGCAGGACGCCAGGATCGCCGCATCACTCACCCCGATGATCGGCGGAGAGTCGAACAGCACGCGCTCATACCGCTGTTTTAATGCCGCCACCAATGCCCGCAGCCGCTCGGCATGGCGCAGGCTGAAGGAGAAGCCCGTGAGATCACCGCTGCCAATCACGTCGAGGCCGGGCTGGGCGTTCTCCTGCAAAACGTCACCCAGCTCCGCGTCACCATGAAGATATTCGGACAATCCGGGACTCCGGAGCCACCCGCCGAGGCGGTGTTGCGTCGGTCTTCGCATGTCGCCGTCGACCAAAACCACCCGATGTTCCGAATGAGCGACCGCCTCCGCCAACCGGTGCACGGTGGTCGACTTGCCCTCGCCCGGTCCCGCCGAGACCACCACCATCGCCGTGGGTTCGGCGGCGGGCACGATCAGGTTTAGGCTGGTGTGCAGTACCCGAAACGGCTCGGTCGACGCCATGTCGTGAGGATCAAAATCGTCCGGCTGCGGAATCCGGGGCACCACTCCCAGGACCGGCACGCCCAGATGGGATTCGATGTCCGCCACGTTGCGCAAACTCGTATCAAAATATTCGATACCGACCGCCACTCCCACGCCCAGCAACAGGCCCATCACCAGGGCAAGGACCAGGTTGATGGCCCAGTTGGGTTTGTTGGCGCGGCGGGCGGGCCGGGCTTCGCCCAGCAATTCGATGGTGCGCATCGGCACCTGGAAATCGATTTCCCGCTGGCGCAGGGTGAGCTTCAACGTCGTCAACAAGCGGGTCTCGTCGTCCAGACGCTGGACGGCCTCCTCAAAGGGACGCAGCCGGTCCCGGGCCGACAGGATCTGGTTCACCTTCGCCTCGCTGAGCTGGCGCTCCAGCTCAACCACGCGGGCATTGGCTTCCTCCCAGGCGATCTGCAGCGCGCTTTCATAACCACGCAACTGGCCGTCGAGCTGCTCCCGGATCTTGGCATGGTTCTCGACCGCCGCGATCAGGTCCGGGTGCGCCTCGCCGAGCCGCGCGCGCAGGCGGGTCATGTTTTGGTCGGCCAACAGGTAGGCTTGCAAAAGCTCCTGGATGTTCTGGTCCGCGATCAGCTGCGAATTGATCAAGTTGAGACGTTGCTCGAAGGGAATGTCCCGAAACCGCTCCCAGCGCGTTTTGCGGCCAATGGCATCCACGCGGAGGGCGATGAGCGAATTTTGCATCTGCCGCAGGGTTTCGATTTCCATGTCGGAGTAGCGGGCGTTGAGATCGACCCCCGCGAGATCGAGCTCGTCCCGCAATTGTTCCACCCGGTCGCGCTGGGCGGTGACGGTGCGTTCCTGCTGCTCCAACTCCTGCCGCAGTTTCGCCAAGCCCTCGCGCTGCTCCGAGGTCGCGAAAGCAATGCGGTCGTCGGAGTAGACGCGGGCCATTTCGTTGGCGATGTCAGCTGCCAGTTGCGGCTCCTGCGCATAGACGTTGATGTTGATGAGCGACGAATTGCGGGGGGATTCGAGGTCCAGCATCTCCCGGACCAGATAGTTGGTGGTGATGTCGACCGGGAGCGGATCCGGGCTGTCCAACATGGCGCTGATGCGCCGGTTCAAGTCAAGCCGCTCAATCACCGGATGCAGGATCTTTGGCGCCTGCATGATCTTGAACTGATCCTGCAGGAAGTAGGGGTCGTAGTAGGAACCGGTTTGGTTCTGAAACAGCTGCATTTCGCCGTCCGGTTTCTCGACCCGCACCTGCGCGGTGGAGAGATACCACTTGGGCAGCAAGGCCGTGACGGCCGCCGCGGTTCCCAGCACCACCAACGTGAGCACGAGGACAAGATTACGTCGCACCCGCAGGATGCGGAGCAGGTCAGCCAGCGTGGCGTGATCTTGACGGTTGGCAGCAGCGGAGGCCATCAGGAGCAAGCACAGGTTGAGCGCGCAGCGGCGGCAAGGCCGGAGTCATCCGATCTCCCGCCTCATCAGCTCAGAACGAGTAGCTGGCGGAGACCCCGAAGCGTGTGCGATCCAGATCCCGGAAAGGGTCGTCCGAATCGGTCACATCCACATCGATGTTGCCCGAGACCCGCCAGCCCCGCTGCGGCTGCCACGTCAGGGCGGCACCGTATCGCTGCGTGGTTTCGTCCTGGTCGCTGCTGATGCCGGGCCGGCCCAGCAACTGAGAGGGTTCGACGTTGAAGAAAAACGAAGCGGTGGTCTGTGCCGACAGGGCATGCTGCACGCTGGCAAAAAAACGATGCACCTCGATATCGGTGTAAAGGGCCACGTTGGAGATCTCTTCAATAGCCAGAATGTAGCCGGCCGAGATAAAGCTGCGCTCACCGTAATTGCGGCGAACCGTGATCTCGGCCCGGGGAGCATCATCGTCCGGCGCCCCGGAACGATCCCGCTGCTCCAACCCAGCGCGGACCGAAATCGAAAGGTTTTCAGCCGGGTTGTAGTCGACCCCGGCGAGGACAAAGGTGGATTGCTTGTCCTTGGTCGATCCCCCGAAGTCGTAGGACACGTCCTGGTAACGCAGTTCGCCCAACAGGCGGGTCGCTTCCGACACGTGGTAATTCAGCGAAGCGCCGATGAGAAACTCGTGGCGGTCCAGTTGGTCGCCGAGTGAGTCGAGGTCGTAAGCGTAAAGCAGGGAGCGCGCTTTGAGCGTGTAGCCAAGGCGTTCATCGAACTCGTCGTTGAACGTGATATCGAGCTGATTGCTCACGTAGGACTGGTCCGTGTTCAGCGGCAAACCGGGCAGCAGCGATTCGGGATTTTCCACCACCGAAAACTGATCGGTAATGTCCAGCACCGTTTCCGGATCGAAGGAATGTGCCAGTCTCACCGAGAGGATGTGAGAGATCAGGTCCTGATTGCCGGGTCGGTCCTCCACGTGATCCCACATCAGATCGTAACTGGCGGACAGGAAAGTTTGGTCGGTAACCGAGGCGTTGTAGGAAATCGAGGGCTCGAATCGGTACACCATGCTGTCGCGTTTGTTGTCCGGCGAACCGAAGATGTTGCTGTCGTTGAAAATGCCGGCGCCAAGGGTTACCAACAGGGCCTTGCCGAGCTCCTCCTCCGGGATCGGAGCGTATACCGCTCCAAGGGGGCCGGTGATGGCAGCGAGAACAAGTAGGAGGAAACAGCGCTTCATCATCAGGTAATTAGGAAGGCGAGCTAGGTAGATTGCCCCGGTAGATGCAATTTATTTTCCTCGCATGCGCGCCCAGTTGGCATCGATGACCAAGTAGAAATTATCCGCCAGTCGCCGGGATTGGTCGAGGGGAAATCCGACGGGTAATCGTCCGGTTATCAACCCCGTGTAGACCCGGCCCCATTCACCAAAACGCGACGCTTCACCCTGCGGGCGCGCCAACTCGGCGAAGAATGGACGATCCAGCGTGTCCGGGGTCAGCACGAGCGCAACTTGGCGCTGCTCAACATGGATGGCGTAAAAATCGCGCAGGGTGTTTGGTTGGGCCCAGGTCCGCCGCCCCGAATACCACGCCGCCCCCGCCGGCACATCGGCCACCCATCCGACCCGGTCCGGCCCACCGCGCTCCAACTCCGCCCCCATGGCCTTGAACAGAGCCGGATAGTAAGGCGGATAACTGAAGTGGATGCGCCGGGGCTCCATGACATCGTGGATCAAGGGCAGCGCTTGCAGCGCCAGCAGTGTGACCGCCGCCCATCCCGGCCAAGCCTTAAGCGACGCTTGGCTGTTGATCAGCACCATGAAGAAACCGGTGCCAAACAAGACGATCAGGGGCGCACCAACCGCCGTGGCCAAGCGCTCCCCTTCCCCGGAATTCATCAGACCTTGGGAGACCACCATGAGCGCCAAGGCGATCGCCGCCAGCGTGCGCAGCCGGTTGGTGCCAGCCCGCTTGAACCGGTAGATCCAACCCGTGACAAAAAACGCCGTGAGCAACAGACCGCCGCTCGCCCACAAATCCCGCCGCAAGGCATCCTGCACCGCGGTCAGCACCTTGTTGCCCATCTTGTTGATGCTGAGCGCCGGCGGCTCGGCCGAAAGGGTAGTGCGCATCACCCGCGGCTCGGCGGTCGCATCGCCGCTGCGCAGCGCTATCTGCTGACCCGCCAGGCCGACCGGCGAGCCAATCACCTCCATGTTGCGCCAAAGCCAGGGGGCGACAAGAATGAGTCCAACCAGCAGTCCCAGTCCTCCCGCTGCCGGACGGCCCCGCCACCAGGCATGCCCCAGCACCAGAAGTGCCAGCGTGCCCCACGGATAATCGGTCAAAAACAACAACCCCACCACACCTCCGGCCAGTGCCCACGGCAGCCGGCCGGTTCCCCCGTCATCCACCGCGTCGTCCGCCGCCACCAATGCCTGGAACAGCGCGAGCAACAAGACCATCGCCAGCGCCGTGCCGTCCACCGCCACGACATGCGACCAGATGGAGGTGGAAAGCATGACCGCCACCGCCCCGATGAGTCCGACCCGGTGATCAAACAGCCTCCGGCCCAACCGATAAGTCTGGATCGCGGCCAAGGCGAGCAGGCCGATATTCAATACCAGCAGCATGTAATCGGCTCCAAAACCGGCCGGCGGATCCGGCACATCGCCAAACAGCGCCGCCTTGGTCCCCGCCGGCAGCACCGCCAGAACCGCGGCGACGGTCATCGCGTATCCAGGTGCATGATACACTTCGGGGAAACGTTCCTGCGCGTCGAACAAGCGTCCCCGTTTTTCCAATACGGCGTGCACCTGCGGATAGTTGACCGAACTGGTGAACCCCTGCCCGGACGCAAGCGACCGGCCCAGGTCGGCTTGCCGCAGGGTCTGCTCGGTGCGCGGACCATGAAACTGCTTGTACGCCACCACCACCGCCAGTCCCGCGAGAGCCAGCACCAGCGCCCCGGCCCGAAGCAACCCGGCCCCCTTCCCCTGCTCCAACCAGTGAATGGCCCGCTGCAGATTCATCGCGTGAGCGCCGCCATCAATCGATGGTGTCCAGCTCCGGCCAACGCACGAGTTTGCGATGCAAGGTGCGACGGCTGATGCCCATCAACTGCGCCGCGCGGGTGCGGTTGCCGCGGGCCTTGATCAGGGCCTCGTGCAACAGCCGTTTTTCATTGTCCTCGACCGAGAGATTGGCCGCCGCCGCGACCGGAGGCGATCCCGTCGATTCGGCGGTGACCGCCGCCGCAACCGCCCCTTCACCGCGAAACTTCGGGTCAAGATCGTATTCGGAAAGCTTGCCGCCCCGGTGCAGCACAACCGAGTTCTCACAAAAATTCCGCAGCTCCCGGATGTTGCCCGGCCAGTTGTAGGCTTCGAGCGTGGCCAACGCTCCGGGTTCGACTTCGAGCAACGGCAGGCCGTTTTCGTCCGCAAAGAACTTCAGGTAATGCGCCAGCAAGGTGGCGATGTCCTCGCGCCGTTCCCGCAGCGGCGGCATGCGGATGCTGACCACGTTGAGCCGGAAATACAGGTCCTCGCGAAATTTGCCTTCGCGCACCATGGCTTCGAGATCGCGGTTGGTCGCGGCGACGAGACGCACGTCGAGATCTATCGACTTGGTGCTGCCGACACGCTCGATCGACTTGGACTCCAGAAACCGAAGGAGCT
>JANQKV010000057.1 GCA_028280945.1 Opitutaceae bacterium | reverse complement strand
GGGCCATCGTCGACTTCGATGCGGCCCTGGCCGGCTTTGGTGTGACCCGCGACCCGGGTCCGCAGTCAAGGATCTTCGAGGTCGAGGAGGACACGACCGCCCTCTACACTCAATACGAGTGGAGCACCCTGGTCGGAGGAATGACGTTTCGTGGCAATGCCGGGCTGCGCTATTATGAGACCGAAATCACCTCCTCCGGGGAGGCCAATGTCGGGCTCGTAAGCGTAAGTGAAAAGTATGACGACATCCTGCCGGCGCTCAACACGGCGCTCAACCTCACCGATGATCTCATTCTCCGCACCTCCCTCTTTCAAAACATCAACCGCCCCGGCTTGGGTGCCATGGCCATCAACGGCAACCTTTCGGAAAACCAGGGGGAAATCACGGTCAGCGTCGGAAACCCCAGCCTCGATCCATATGAATCGGACAACCTGGACATTTCCCTGGAGTGGTATTTCAGCGACGCCGGTTACTTCGCGGTCGGCTACTACTACAAAGACATCACCGGCTTCATCGGCACTGAAATTGCCACCAACGTGCCTTACAGTGCAACGGGCCTGCCGCTGGACTTGCTGCCCGGACTGACTCCCGACACCATTGTAAGCGAGTATTCGCGGCCCGTGAACTACGAGCAGACCGAGCTGAACGGGATTGAGTTCACCCTGCAAACGGACCTGACCTTCCTCCCCAGTCCCTTCGATCGGCTCGGGTTTGTGGGAAACCTCTCCTTTATCGACGCGGACTTGGATTACGCCACTCCGGCCGAGCAAGCCGCCGGAGTCACCCGCATCATGCCTCTCGAAGGACTCTCCGACACACTCGGCAACGCCACGCTCTACTACGAAACCGATCGATGGGGGGTCCGGGTCTCGGCCAACTACCGCAGCGACTACATCAGCAGCGCCGTGCCCATCGGCACCGACCAGGACAGCGCTGGTTTTAACTCGACGACCTACGTCGACTTTTCCGCCTTCTATCAGATCAACGAGAAACTGAAACTGACCTTTGACGCGATCAACCTCACCGATCAGCGGGAAGAACAGTTCTCTGATTCGGCACGCCGTCTCTACAATTCAACCACGAGCGGCACATCCTTCTTCGCGGGGGTAAACTACAAGTTCTAGCATTGGGTTCGCTCCACCAGGAGATCGCCCGGCTGAGGCCGGGCGATCTCTTGCCGGGACACTCAAAAACTCCGGACCAACGGCATCATCGAGATCACCATGAGCCTTGCGAACGTGCCTCCCCGTCCCACCCTTCGCCGCCGTTTTTTAAAAACCCTCGTTGTGGCGGCCTCCTCCGCACTGGCCGCCCGGGGGGCTCGGCAGGTCGAAGATCGTGATTCCTTCGTTTTCGCCACCGTCGCCGATCTGCATCATGCCAACGAAGACTGCGACCCGTGGTTCGAAAAGCTTTTCCGTGAAATCGAGCAGTCAGGAGCAGACTTTTGCCTGGTACTGGGAGACCTGGCCCATGCGGGAGAGGACAACAGCATCAAAACCATCAAATCGGTCGCCGCCGCCGCCGGAGTCTTGATCTACCCGGTTCCGGGCAATCACGACTGCGATCTGTTTGATGATACCCGCGTTTATCGCCGGACGTTTCCCTCCCGCCTGAACTACCACTTTACCCGCCAAGGGTGGCAGTTTATCGGACTCGATTCGACTGCCGGTAAGGCCTGGGGCGACGTCCATGCCTCGGACGAAACCCTGGCTTGGCTCAGGCAAGCCTGCCACCGGCTGTCGACCGACCTGCCAACGGTCCTGTTCACTCATTTTCCCCTCCACGCGTCCGTGCCCAATACCCTTGTCAACGGCCAAAGTGTCCTGGATATCACCCGCCGCCTGAACCTGAAGATGACCCTCTCGGGACACCATCACGGCGCAACCGAGAATACTTTTACGCCGACGGAGCTCTTCACCCAACCCTGTGCTTCGCGAGTCTCCAAAAACCATGACGGCACGCCCGACAAAGGCTACTACCTGTTCAGCTGCCACCGCCAGGGAACCTGGCATCAGCGCTTCGTAAAGTTCTCAGGCTGACCCAAGGAAGCAGGCAAAATAGTGCCGGTTGGCCGCGACTCGTTCCCTGTTGAGTCCGCGGCGGGTAGCGTTACGATTTCTCGTCGTTCCAGCCCTTCGCTTGCCTCCCCTGCGGCCCGCTTCGCAATCTGGCCTGCCAACGGGATGCACCCTGCAGGCTTGAACGGTCCATGCGCTTTCCTTGCTCCTCGACTCTCCTCCTTGTGCCCATGCTTACGCTGGCCATCGGGCCGTTGTGGTCAGCAACTCCCTCCGCATCGGCCAACCGCCAAGCCGTCGTCGACGTGTCGATGGCTTGGTTTGACAAGCTCTGGGACGAACGCGCCGCCCTGATTTGGGAGCCCTCGTCAACGGGCGCTCCCAACTGGAGCACCCATTTGGTGCGCTCCAGTGCGTGGTATGCGTTTGGTTTGCTCGCCCGCGACGCCCCCGGCGATCGCGATCGGGCGGCCCGCCTGCTCGACTCCGTTCTGAAGCAGCAAATCATGGCCCCCGGCCAACCTTGGGACGGCACCTTTTACCGTAAGCCTGAACAGGCCCACCTGCCGCTCTTCCCGCGCATGTGGGACGACTACGATCCCAACTGGCGGCAGTTTATCGGCTGCGCCTTTGCGCTCTCCCTTCATGAGTATCCTGACCGCATGCCTGCGGACCTCGCTTCTCGCCTGCTCGCCTCCATATCTCGCGCCTTGGATGGCGAGATTGCCCAGGCCCGCCTGTCTCCCGACTACACCAACATCGCCCTGATGCAGGCGTTTCTGCTCGACTTCGTGGGTGAGCATCTTGGACGTCCCGACTACACCCGCCAGGCCTTGGCGCTGGCGGAAGCCGTCCACGCCGGCTTCAACCGGCATCACGCCTTCGAAGAATACAACAGTCCCACCTACTACGGGGTCGACTTCCTTGGCCTTGTCCTTTGGCGCAAATATGCCGCTTCCGCCCGGCTGCGCACCCTCGGCGCCGAACTGGAAGCAGCACTCTGGCGGGACACCGCAGACTTCTACCACGCCGGTTTGCGCAACCTCTGCGGTCCCTACGATCGCTCCTACGGGATGGACATGCGCCGCTACGCCTCCCTGCTGGGCCTTTGGCTGCGACTCGAACTTCCAGCCCATACCGCGCCCTTTCCTCCCCTCACGGAACGGCCGATGGCCCACGGTCACGACTTTTTTTATGCCCCCGTCTTTGCCGTCATGGGCACCAACATCCCCAAGGACGCTCTGGCCACCTTTCGAACGTTTTCCGGGCCGCGACTGGTGGTACGCACCTTGCCCCGGGGGCGGACCGCAACGGCGTGGCTTGACCACCACTACATGCTTGGAGGGACAGAAACCAAGGTGGGGCGCGGCGCCGGGGGCCCCCACAATCAGCTCCACCCCGCGACCGTGCACTGGCAGCTGCCCGACGGGGGGATCGGTTGGATCCTGCTCACCGACTCTTCCCGACTGGATGCCCGCGCTTCCCCCGGCCGCCTGTCGATAAAGGCGATCGGCGACGCCGTGTTCCGTCTTAATGCACCGGGGATTGAACCGGTTCGGGTGACCGGCACCTCCTGGAGGCTGCCCGGCCTCTCTCTCGAAGTCACACACGACGCCATCACGGTTGAATTCAAAGCCGGTGACGGATGGGTCGATGCCACCTACCGAAGCGCCACGAGCTTTGAGCTCATCATCGCAGACTAGCTGCGAGTACTCGGCTTCACTGGGAGCCGATTTCGTTTGCAGCGCAGAGTAGATCGGGCCGCAACCACTTGGCGTTGCAGTCCCCGTTCATACCGTGGTGCCTTTCGCCGCCCGCGAACCTGCCGTAACTTCGCCCTCGGTTCGCCGCCGTGCGAAGCGGCCATGGTCATCGCCGCTTCAGCACCCACTCGATGAAGATCAGGTTGGGGACCCAGGAGCTCCAGGCGAGCAGGGGATAGTAGTCGTCAAAACTGCCGCTGGCAGCTCCAAACAGGCCAAGTTGTATCCGCAGGGTCACGGCGGCAAACGTCAGCGCAAAGCAACGCAACGCCCACAATTCGTGCCGCGTAAAATCCCGTTGCCGGATTGCGCGCAACGCTTCAGCCGCAGTCCACAGCCAGACGATGGCAAGCAGGCCAAATCCCGCCTGCGATACCAAACCACCATAAGCGATGAGTGCAGTGAAGAATCCGGCCACGCCGCCAACCCCGACCCCGACGAAATAAACGAAGCCCAGAGCCCGATGCAGTTTCATCCGCTTGCGCAGTCCCGGGAAAAACTGGAACGGGCCAGCCAGGAGGGCCACGGCCGAAAACCCCACGTGTGCCAGAATCCGCACCGGATGTTCAGCATAGGCCGCCTTCATTTCGGGATGCACCGTCGAGCCGGGCTCAAGCAGGAAGTAAGCGAACAGCCCGTAGCCCACGGTGCCCACCGAGAGCAGCAACACCGTCCATCGCGCGAAGGCCTTCATGATTCGCCCCAAAACAAATCGGCGAGGTAGAGGAGCAATCCAATGACCGTAATCGACAGTAGGAATTTGTAGAAGCGGCCCGCAATCACGCCGCAGATTCCGCCGATTACCACCGCAACCCAGAGCGACGGATTTTCGGTTCCACGGTAGGTGATGATTCCAACAAGTATCGCCACCACTAACCCAACCAAAGCAGCCCACCTCAAGTCACCGTCCCAAGGTTCAACAGGTGGCTTCGGGGATTTGTCCTTCGACTTGCTTTGGATGACCGGCTGCGAGTTCTCAGAGCTTTCTGGCACTTTGCCATACTTCTTTTCCCACGCTTCGCGACGTTTCAGCTCCTTCTTCAGTTCCCGGTCTCGTTTGGCTTTTTCCTGTTTCTGTTTGGCTTCTTTTTTTTTCTTTTGGGCGGCGATTTCCTTTTGCCGCCGATACTCGGCCTGCCTCGCTTCGCGTTTCTCGCTCCCGGTGGGTTTACGGGAGCCTGCCGAACCAGAGCCCGCGTTTGAGCTTGGTTGGTGGGGGTTGACAATTCTACCTGAACCGTAGCACCGGGGGCATTGCTGGCTCCGATTGAAACTGATCTGGCCCGAACCCCCGCATCGGCCACACGAGGTTTCCATCATTCGCCCTGTGCCGCCGCAGGCGGAGCAACGCTCCACTCCGGAAACCGAAATCGTTGTTCGGCCGCGGCATCGGGGACAGGTCGCCATAGCGGAAAAGGCTGATGCACTTTCAGCCGATTGAAAAGTAATAGCTGTCCGCAACTGCAATGATCGCGACTCACTCTTGATGCTGGCCGCCCCCATACTCCTGGACCGAAAACCTTGCCCTACACGGTATCCGGTTGGGGATGCTCCCATGGTCCCCGATAGGTTCGCGCAAGTTTGGCGGTGGCTTCAGCATCGCCCCGAACCGAGCGGGTTTCCGGGTCATAACTCAAAGGTCGCCCCAGCTCCAAGGCCAGGTTCGCCAACTGGCAGCATGAGCTGCTGATGTGGCCCTCCTCCACGTCCGCGATGCAACGACCGCAGTTCTCGCGGGCGGCCATGAAGTCCTCGGCATGGTTCTTTTCAGCGACGCCGATCCACCCGGCGGTGCCGTTGCTGAAATCCGCATTCGCAGGGTCTCCATCTGGCGAAAGCGCATGCCACGATTCCACGGCATCATCCTCCGCCGGAGTGAAGGTGTAATGCAGCATCGTAACGTCCAACGTCCCCTCCATGCCAATGACCCGCACGCCCCAGTTGTCCGACCAATGCCGCACCTGGCGAATCGGTGACCGACCCCAGGTACGGTGATCCCACGTCATGTTGTATTCAGGAAACTCCAGCACCGCCTGTTGGTGATCCGGTATCGTGGCATCCGACCGGTCGGGAAAACGAATTCCACCGGTGGATGAGATGCGGTTGGGCCATCCCAGACCCAGCATCCAGCGAGCGATGTCGATTTTGTGCACGCCCATGTCGCCGATGAGGCCATTGCCGTAGGCTTGGTAGCGGCGCCAGCCCCGGTCTTCCAGTCGCGTCGAGAACGGCCGCATCGGGGCGGGCCCCGTCCAGTTTTCGTAGTCGAGATGATCCGGCACCGGCACCGGCTCATCGAAACCCTGCGTCTGGCCCCGCGTGTAGCAAAAGGTCTCCACCCGTCCAATCCGCCCCAACCGCCCTGAGCGGATGAACTTGTCCCGCGCGGTGCGAAAGATCGGCAGACTGCGGCGCTGCGTGTTGACCTGCACCACCCGGTCATACTTGCGGGCTGCCGCCACCAAGGCTTCGCCCTCCACCACATCAATCCCAATGGGCTTTTCCAAAAAAACATCAGACCCTGCCTGCATGGCCTCGATGGCGGGCAGCGCGTGCCAGTGGTCGGGGGTGGCCACAATAACGATGTCCGGCGCGTGGTCCGCCAACATGTCACGGTAATTGGCAAAGGTTCGGGGCACGCGTGACTGAAACTTCGCCACCAAATCGAGCGTTTCAGACAGGTGCTGGGAATTCACGTCACACAGCGCCACCGCTTCCACCCCGGCATGGCGAAACAGGCTGGTGAGATTCACTCCCCCATACCAACCCGCACCGATGAGTCCCACCGTGGGTTTGGGCGCCATAGCGGCGCCGAGGACACGGGGAGCAGTGACGGCGGCAGCGCCGACGGTCGCAAGGGAGGAAACAAAGGTGCGGCGATTCATGGCAGGGAGACGGAAAGCGGATGGATCCAAAGCGTCCCGGGCATCGAAGTCGATGCCGGTCACTGGACCAAGCCGGTCAACCTTCAGCCGGTCGGGCCCTCTTCGTCCCTACCGGAATATCGAAATGCAGCACCTCTTCACGTTCGCCAAGGGACTCATAAAGCGCAATTGCCGGTTCGTCGCCGTGATCGGCCTGCACATAAATCACCCACGCATCGAGCCCTGCGGCGATGTTCTTCAGGACATTGATCAAGGCCGTCGCGATGCCGCGTCGACGGTGGGTCAGCTTCACGCCCAGATCGTAGATGTAGATTTCCGACCGCGCCTGTTCGAACTTCTGCAACCGATACGCCGCCAACCCACCCACGAGTTTTTCATGCTCAAACGCCACGATCGCAAAGTGGTTGGGGTTGGACAACCAATCACGCAGGTAGCGGTCATCCGGCCGTTGATGCGCGTAGGCTGCTTCATCCTCAAACACGTCGGCAAACAACGCGTTGAGCGCCCGCATCCCGGTTAGCTCATTTGCCGCAAGGCGGCGCACCGTCATTTCTGGTTCAGCCATGATTTCAGCGTGCCGCGCCCGCCCTTGACGGCAACGCCCCACACGCGTTCTTGCGAAACCCACGGGCCCGCCGATGGTGGGGTCATGTCATACATGCCTTCCGCTGAACTTTTGGACAAATACGCCGACGTGCTGATCAACTTCGCATTGAACAGTGGCGAAGGGGTCAAGCCCGGCGAGGTGGTGCAGCTCCGTGTCCCGGAATGTGCCAAACCCTTTCTCGTCGCGCTTCGCCGCGCCGTGCTCAAGGCCGGCGCCCACCCGCTTGTCTTCTTCGCCCCCGACGACTTTGCCCGCGAGTTTTATGAACTCGCGAACGAGGACCAGCTGAACTTTTTCGCGGAGAAATTTCATCGCGGTACCGTTGACCAAATCGACCACACCGTCGCCATCCTTGCTCAGACCAACAAGCAGGAGCTCACCGGCATTCCGACCGCCAAAATCATGGCCGTGCAAAAAGCCCTGAAGCCCTATCAGGACTGGCGCCGGGCCAAGGAAAGCGCCGGCGACTACACCTGGGTGCTGGCTATGTGGGGCACCCAGGCCATGGCCGATGAAGTGGGACTTTCCCTCGAGGACTACTGGAGCGAAATCATCAAGGCCTGCTACCTCGACGAACCGAAACCGGCCGAGAAATGGCAGGCCCTCTACACCGAGCTCTACGCCACCAAGGATAAACTCGACGCCCTCGATATCGAAAAGCTGCACATTGAAGCCGCCGACACCGACTTGTGGGTGCAAATCGGCCCGAACCGCAAATGGCTGGGTGGCAGCGGCCGCAACATTCCGAGCTTCGAGCTCTTTGTTTCTCCCGATTGGCGCGGCACCTCCGGTAACATTCAGTTTACCGAACCACTTTATCGCTACGGCTCTTTAATCAAAGGCGCCTACCTTGAGTTCGAGGACGGCCGCGTCACCAAGGCAACGGCCAGCGAGGGCGAAGACCTGCTGCGCGAAATGGTCGCTGTCGAAAATGCCGACAAGATTGGCGAGTTCTCCCTCACCGACCGCCGTTTCTCCCGCATCACCAAATTCATGGGTGAGACGCTCTACGATGAGAACGTCGGCGGGGAATGGGGCAATACCCACGTTGCCGTGGGCGCGGCTTACCGCGACTCCTTCACGGGTGATCCTGCAACCGTCAGCGAGAAGCAATGGGCCCAGATGGGCTACAATAACTCCGTGGTGCATACGGACATCGTGGCGACTTCCAACCGGACGGTCACCGCCCACCTCGCCGACGGCACAACCAAAATCATCTACCGCGACGGCGAGTTTCGGGTGTAATGGCTCGAAACTTGCCTCAGACCCATATTCCCGTATTCATACCCAGCATGAAAACCACCTTGGACCTGCCAGACGAGCTGCTGATTGAGGCAAAAACGCTGGCCGTCCGCCGCCGCACTTCTCTTAAAGCGCTGGTGGTAGAGGCATTACGAAAGGAAATTCATCCCCGACCTTACCAGATCGAGCCGGACAAGAGTCGTTTCGAGGTCAATGAGTTGGGCATGCTGGTGTTGAAGAAAAAACGTGATGGCGCCGCTACCGTCACGTCCGACTCGGTTCGCGATGCCCAACATGTCATCGACGAAGAGGACCGTGACCGAGCCCGTGAATCGCGTCACCCGTGATCACGTTGCTGGATGTGAACGTGCTCATCGCCCTCACCGATGGAGGGCACGTTCACCACGAGCCCGCGAAACGCTTCTTTCGTTCGATTCAGCGAGATGGTTGGGCAACCTGCCCTCTGACGGAAAACGGATTCCTGCGCATCATGGGGCATCCGAATTTTGCCGCAGGACTGAAAGGCCTTCAGGAAGCGCGACTCCTGCTCGATGGTTTGATGCAACAGCCGGGACATCAATTCTGGGGGGACGACTGTTCGCTTTCCGATGCTGCCATGTTTCCGCAGCTCACCAACTCAAAGCACTTGACCGACCAGTATCTGCTGGGCCTTGCCGTGAAGCATCAGGGCAGACTCGCCACCTTCGACCGCCAAATCGAGACGGCTTGGGTAAAGGGCGGAGAGACTGCCATTTGGATCATCCCCGCCGAGTAACAGAAAAGGAGAGTGCAGTCTTCCTTGCCCTGCTCAGAGCAGCGGCGCGATGACGAGGGCGACGATGGACATCACGTTGATGAGGATGTTCATCGACGGGCCCGACGTGTCCTTGAGCGGGTCGCCCACCGTGTCGCCCACCACACACGCTTTGTGGGCCTCGGAGTTCTTGCCGCCGTAGTGGCCCTGCTCGACATACTTCTTGGCGTTGTCCCAGGCACCGCCGGAGTTGGCCATAAACAGCGCCAACAATACGCAGCCGAGCAGCGCGCCGATCAACATGCCACCAAGCGTGGCGGCCCCGAGGCCAAACCCCACCGCCACCGGGGTGAGCACGGCAATGGCCGCCGGGGCAATCATGCGTTGAATGGCCGCATCGGTCGCAATGCGCACGCACGACGCCGAATCGGGCGTGCCCGTGCCCTCAAACAAACCGGGAATTTCACGGAACTGGCGGCGGATTTCCTCGACCATCGATTGGGCGGCTTCACCCACTGCGGTCATGGTGAGCGAACTCACCAGGAACGGGACAAAGCCGCCAATAAACACACCGGTAAGGACCTTCGGATCGGACAAAAGCAGTTGGAAGCCTTCGTTGTGCAGCTTCACCACGTTGATGAACGCCGCGATGATCGCGAGTGACGCCAGCGACGCCGCACCGATGGCAAACCCCTTGCCGATCGCGGCCGTGGTATTGCCCACTTCATCCAAGGCATCGGTGATCGAGCGGGTCTTCTTGCCCAAGCCCGCCATTTCAGCAATGCCGCCCGCGTTGTCGGCGATCGGACCGTAGGCATCGATACTCATGGTGATGCCGATCGTGGCCATCATGCCCACCGCGGCGATGCCCACGCCATACAGGCCGGCAAAGTGGCTTGCGCCGATCAGCACGAGCGCAACAACGGCGAGCGGAATCACCACCGACATCATGCCCACGGCCATGCCGCGAATGATCACGGTGGCGACGCCGGTCTTGGAAGAATCAGCGATCGAACGCATCGGTTTCCCTCCCGTGTAGTGCTCGGTTGCCAGGCCAATGGTGATGCCGCCAATGGAGCCCAGCAGCACGCATACCCAGACCTTGAGGCTGACGTCGGCCATCGTGATGACCCCGGCCGCCGCCAGCACAAACAACAACGCCGCACTCATGGTACCCGTGCGCAGGGCCTTCGCCGGTTCAAGTCCGGAAAACACCTTCACGATGCTGATGCCGATGAACGAGCAGAGCAGGCCCGTGGTCGCCAGTGCCAGCGGCAGGAACATCAGGTCGACGCGATTCGACGCGATGAGATCCCATTGCCCCGCCGCCAGCGTCGCGGCAATGGCCATCGAGGCGATCATCGAATTGCAGTAGGATTCAAACAAGTCGGAGCCCATGCCCGCGACGTCCCCCACGTTGTCGCCCACGTTGTCGGCAATCACCCCCGGGTTGCGCGGGTCATCCTCCGGAATGCCGGACTCCACCTTGCCAACCAGGTCGGCCCCCACATCCGCAGCTTTCGTGAAGATACCGCCTCCCACCCGGAAGAAGATCGCCACCAGCGAAGCTCCCATCGCGAAGCCATGGATCACGTGCACGTCCTTTTCGGTTTCGCCAAAAAACAGGAAAAGGCCACCGACGCCCAGAAGCCCCATTGAAGCGACGGTGAGACCCATGATGGAGCCGCCAAAAAACGCCGTGGTCAGCGCCGCCCCGGACCCCTGCTCGTGTGCCGCAACCGTCGTGCGCACATTGATGTGGGTAGCCGTATACATACCAATCCAGCCCGCGAGCGAAGAAGCCGCCGCCCCCAGGAAAAACGCCAGCGATTCCCACGGATCCTTGAAGATCAGCAAGCCGCCCACCACGACGCCAAAGAGCACGATCAGCCGCAGTTCACGCCGCATGAACAACATCGCGCCTTGATGAATCTGCGCGCCGATGGCAGCCACTTTGCCGTCGCCGCCTGAAGCCGACCGAAGGCGAAAAAACAAAATCCCAGCCACTGCCAGGCCAACGAGGCCCAGCACTGGCGCGATGATGTGAAGACTCTGCATAGAATAACGGGGTTCACCCGCCTCGCGGACGGGTAATTATCGGGGTTAGGGAAACGGGAAACTTAATAGCCCTTCATCGCCCGGGCGGAGTGCCACCAGAGGTGGTGGTCGGACTCGATGGTATCAGGATCGGGCAACGGGAAATACTTCATCTCGCCTTGGCCACCCACGAACAGGCCGCTGCGCACGAGATAAAACAACAGATCGGGACGCAGGCCGCGGTTGACGATCTTGGTCGGCTTTTTGCCTTCATCGTCCAATGACGCCAGGCACTCGCGAATGTGCTCAGATTGTGAATACGGGGTGCCGGGCACGTCGGGCCGCTCCGGCCGGTAGGCCAGGCCGCCAATCTGCAAGTCAATGAAGGCGATCGCCGGGACGGAGACAAACGCCGCGGGATCGGTGACGGACGCGCAGAAATCCCTGGGCCGAAGTCGACTGGCGACCCGGGGGTAAACCGGACCCAGTTCCTGGTAAAGGAAGTTGGCCTCGTTGCCGTCCTTCGGCGACCACTCCGCCGGATCAAGCTCCAGAGTGATGCCCGCTGGAGTCGTCAAATACGCCTTGAGCAGCGCCGAGAGCGGCACGCGTTCCAGCACGTCGTGGATCGATACATAAACCGAGCGGCGGGGCGAACCATCGGCATGGGCGACCAGGCGTTCAAGGGCCTCGCCGAGTCGGAATGCTTCCAAGTCGGCGCCGAGATCGACCTCCATAAAGACGGCGGGGCCTTCGATCTGGCGCTTCGATCCCGTCGCGAGATAGCGACCGAATTCGGCGGGGGCGAGTTGAGAGAGGATGAGCGCCTCGGGAATGAGGCTGAGATACAAGTGGGATTGCATGCGGCGGGGTAACCGATTGGAAAGCACCGTAGCACGAGCGCCCCAAAGTTCCAGTCGGAACGGCTGATTCGATCGTTTATCACCTCGCCAAACCAGGGCGACTCGAACTGAAATTTCACCCGATCGACTGTATCCAGATTTCCCCCACGAAAGGACGCGATAGTGCACCAAGACCAGCGGACAATGCGCGTCCTCTTGGAAAAACCCATCGCCAAGCCCATGGTATTTTGGGCCGTAGATTTCGCAGCGACCGCAGATGCAAATCCATCATAAACCCACTGGGTGATTTCGTTTATCTTCGTTCTCTTTTGTGACCTCCCTCGGCCTGCCTCCTCGCTTTCGTGGACGTAGGGAACCCAAAACCGGCGGCAAAAAGTCCAAGCGAGGGAGTTCTCTGTCCAGCGGGCAATGGGACACACCCTTTCCTCCTTTCTTAGCCGCGGAATCCGAGCGGTCCATCCCGGTCTTCGCGGAGTCCGTTTTCCGACTCATTTCGAAAAAAACTCAAATTCACGCTTGTCAATTGACTAAACAGTCAACTAGTTCTTCGCACCATGAAACGCAGCTCCGACTCAAAGCAACGCATGATGACTGCCGCGATCGACCTGATCTGGGAAGAAAGCTACGGCTCGGTCACCATCGACGAAATCTGCAAGCGCGCTGATGTCCGCAAAGGGAGCTTCTATTACTTTTTCCCCGGCAAGGCCGAACTCGCGGTCGCCGCGATCGAAGAGATGTGGAGGAACGAGACAAAACCTTTTCTCGACCGCCATCTGTCAATGGACAAGGAACCGGCCCAGCGATTCAATGACTACCTTGAAGCGCTTGTAGCTTGGCAGGAGCAAGCCGTGGAAGAACACGGCAAAGTCATGGGGTGTCCCGTTTGCTCCGTGGGCAACGAGGTCTCCACGGGCAATAAACACCTTGTCGCCGACGCCATTCGCGAGGTTTTCGCGCGCAAACGCCGCTACTATGAGTCCGCCATCCGTGATGCCATCGCCTCCGGGGACATGCCCGAATGCGATCCGGCCGCCACCGCCACCGCTCTTTTCGGCCTGATCGATGGACTGGTCACCCAGGCACGGATCATGAATGACATCACCCTGCTTAAGAACCTGCCTCAGCTCGGGTTGAATCTGCTTAAACTTCCTGTTCCTGCGGCGACCTAGTTCCGGGTTCATCAACCCAAACCTCTGCGCACGTTTCGTGCGCTTTTTTTGACCCAATCCCTTTACTAAATAGTCAACTAGTCAAACCACCATGAAACAGCCCACCCACCTCAACAACAACTCTTTCGTCAACGCCGTTACCGCCTGAGCACCATTTTCCCAACCCATTCAATCAGAACTCAACTCACTCATCCTCACTCAAATGAAACGTCGTAAACTTATCATCGCAGGCACCGCCCTCGCAGCCATCGCCCTCGCCACGCCAATTGCCTTCCACCTCAACGCTGCCCAACAGGAAGACGCTCTTGCCGCCGCTGCTCCCGCCGCACCCGTCGTCACCATCTCCCCCGTCGAAGAACGCACTATGGTCGTCAGTGAGGAACTCACGGCCCGGGTGGAGGCGACCGAATTCGTCGACCTCCGAGCCGAGGTCGCCGGGCGACTGCTCGAAGTTCATTTCCAAGCCGGTCAAACCGTGAACGCCGGTGACCTGCTCTTCACCCTCGATTCTCGCGAATACGCCGCTGCCCAAGCCGCTGCCCAGGCGGCGGTCGCTCGCGCCGAAGCCATCGCCGATACCAATGCTCGTGAAGCCAGCCGGGCCGAAGAGCTTTTCCACCGCGAAGCCATCAGCGCCCAGGAGGCGGATCTGCGACGGTCCCGCGCCACCGAAGCCGCCGCGGAGGTGCTGGCGGCCCGGGCCGCATTGGCCGACGCCAACCTGCAACTCGAACGCACCGAGATTCGCGCCCCCATCGATGGCCGCGTCTCCCGCGCCCTGGTGACTGCAGGCAATCTGGTATCTCCCGCCACCCCGCTCACCACCCTCGTATCCATCGGCGAAACCCACGTGTATGCGGACGTCGCCGAGGCCACCGTGCTGAAGTTTCAACGCCTGCTCCGCGAGGGCCGGCTGCAACGCGATGCCCACGGCAACATTCCGGTTGAGCTCCAACTCGACGACGAGACCGGCTTCCCTCGTCGCGGCTACATCGAGAGCACGGACAACCGCGTCTCGCCCGCCACCGGCACCCTGCTCGTCCGGATGGTATTCCCCAACACCGACCAGGCGCTCATTCCGGGTCTGTATGCCCGGGTTCGGATTCCTTTGAGTGCCGCCAGTCCGACCTTGCTCATCAGTGATCGCGCCATCGGCACGGATCAAAGCCAGAAATTCGTGCTTACCGTCGATGCCAACGGCCAGACCGCCTACCGGGCGGTCGAGCTCGGTGGCTTGGTTGATGGCAAGCGCATCATCCAGGCCGGCCTTCAGGCCGGGGAACACGTCATCGTCAACGGCCTGCAACGCGTCCGCCCGGGCATGACCGTGATGGCTCAGCTTGAAATTCCTGCCTCCGTTTCATCCACCGGCGTGAGCCTCGCTCAGCGGTAACTCCACCCCGTCCTCCTCCTCGTTCAAAACTGCCGCGACGCGCGGCACCAAGGCTACTGCCTTGCCCGCGCGTCATCCCCTCCAGCCTCTGCTCCTCCCTTCCTGCCATGAACTTCTCCGATTTCTTCATCAAGCGCCCCATCTTTGCGGGTGTCGTCTCGCTCCTTATCCTGATCGTCGGAGCCATCTCTCTCTTCCAATTGCCCGTCTCCCAGTATCCCGAAGTTGTGCCACCGACCGTGGTCGTCCGGGCAACCTACCCGGGAGCCAACCCGCAAGTCATCGCCGACACCGTCGCCGCTCCCTTGGAGCAATCGATCAACGGGGTCGAAAACTCCCTCTACACGTTCTCGCAAAGCACGGCCGACGGGGTGCTCACCCTCACGGTTACGTTCCGCATCGGCACCGACCTCGATACCGCCCAAGTCCAGGTGCAGAACCGCGTCGCCCAAGCCTTGCCCAAACTGCCCGAAGATGTCCGCCGCCTCGGCGTCACCACGGTGAAGGCCTCGCCCGACCTGACCATGGTCGTGCACCTCACGTCACCAGATAATCGATACGACGATGTCTACGTGCGCAACTACGCCACCCTGCAGGTGCGTGACACGCTGGCCCGCATCCCCGGCGTCGGTCAGGTAAACGTCTTCGGTTCCGGCGACTACGCCATGCGCGTTTGGCTCGATCCGCACAAGCTCGCCGCCCGCAACCTCACCGCGAGTGACGTCGTTGCGGCCATCCGGGAGCAAAACGTCCAGGTTGCTGCCGGCACGATCGGCGCCCAGCCCGTCTCCGCCGCCTCCGCCAACCAACTCCTCATCAACGCCCAGGGGCGCCTGCTCGACGAAGCCGAATTCGGCGAAATCATCGTCAAGACCGTGCCCGGCCAAGGTGATGCCCGGGTGCTCCTGCGCGATGTCTCGCGGATCGAACTCGGCGCCAACGATTACGCCCTTCGTTCCCTCCTCGACAACAAGCCCGCCGTCGCCCTGCCCATCTTCCAACTCCCGGGCAGCAACGCCATCGCCGTATCCGATTCCGTCCGCGCCACCATGGTCGAGCTGAAGCAGTCCTTCCCCGAAGGTCTCGACTACTCGATTGTCTACGACCCCACCGTATTCGTGCGCGATTCGATTGAGAGCGTGGTCCATACCCTGCTCGAAGCCGTGCTGCTCGTGGTCATTGTGGTGCTGGTTTTCCTGCAAACCTGGCGCGCTTCGATCATCCCGCTGGCCGCCGTTCCCGTCTCTCTCATCGGCACCTTTGCCGCGATGCACGCGCTCGGTTTCTCGATCAACGCCCTGTCGCTCTTTGGGCTGGTCCTCGCCATCGGCATCGTGGTCGACGACGCCATCGTTGTGGTCGAAAACGTGGAGCGAAACATCGCCCTCGGCCTCAAACCCATCGAGGCCACCAAACGCGCCATGAGGGAGGTCACCGGCCCCATCGTCGCCACCTCGCTGGTCCTCATCGCCGTGTTCGTGCCCACCGCGTTCGTGCCGGGACTTACGGGCCAATTCTTCCAGCAGTTCGCCATCACCATCGCGATCTCCACCGTCATATCCACCATCAACTCACTGACGCTGTCTCCCGCCCTCGCCGCGCTGCTGCTCAAAGACCACCAGGCTCCGAAAGATCGTCTCAGCCGCGTTCTCGATTTCGCCTTCGGTTGGTTCTTCCGCCCCTTTAACCGCTTCTTCAACTGGGCCAGCCAACGCTACTCCGCCGGCGTGGCCCGTCTCATCCGCCGCACCGGCATCGCCCTCGTCGCCTACCTGCTCCTGCTCGGCCTGTCCGGCGTGTTATTCAAGGAGATTCCCACTGGTTTCGTGCCCACCCAGGACAAGCAATACCTCGTCTCCTTCGCCCAACTCCCCGATGGCGCCTCCCTCGAGCGCACCGACGATGTGATGCGTCGCATGGGTGAGATCGCCCTGGCCCATCCGGACGTCGAAAGCGCCGTCGCCTTCCCCGGTCTCTCGATCAACGGCTTCACCAACTCGCCGAACGCAGGCATCGTTTTTGTAACGCTCAAGTCCTTTGAGGAACGCCAGCGCGAGGACCAATCCGGCAAGGCCATCGCCGGCGCCCTCCAGCAACAGTTCGGTGCCATCCAGGACGCCTTCATCGCAATCTTCCCGCCACCTCCGGTCAACGGCCTGGGCACCACCGGTGGTTTCAAGCTCTACCTGCAGGATCGCGCCGGGTTGGGCAACGACGCCCTTTACGCCGCAACCCAGGATTTTCTCGCCGCCGCCTACCAACGCCCCGAGCTCGCCGGCATGTTCACCAGCTACACGGTCAACGTGCCTCAACTCTTCGCCGACGTGGACCGGGCCCGCGCCAAGGCCCAGGGCGTCAACCTCGGAGCCCTCTTCGAAACGATGCAGGCCAACCTGGGCTCGATCTACGTCAACGACTTCAACCGGTTCGGCCGCACCTATCAGGTGGTCGTCCAAGCCGACGCGCCCTATCGCGACGAACCCTCCGATATTGGACTGCTCCGCACCCGCAACGCCGCTGGCGACATGATTCCGCTGTCCGCTCTGGTCGACGTCACCGAGACCTACGGCCCCGACCGCGTGATGCGTTACAACGGCTTCCCCGCCGCGGACATCAATGGGGTTCCCGCCCCGGGCTTCAGCTCCGGTCAAGCCGAGCGCGCGATCGCCGAGATTGCCGCCGCCACCCTGCCTCCCGGCATCACGATGGAGTGGACCGAATTGACCTTTCAAAAGAACCTCGCCGGCACCACCGGCTACCTCGTGCTGCCTCTCGCCGTGCTCCTCATGTTCATGGTCCTGGCGGCCCAGTATGAGAGCTTCAAGCTGCCCCTCGCCGTGCTGCTCATCGCCCCGCTCACTGGAGTGGCCGCCCTCACCGGCGTCTGGCTGCTCGACGGCAGTAACAACCTCTTCACCCAAATCGGACTCGTGGTATTGGTCGGCCTGGCTGCCAAGAATGCCATCCTCATCGTCGAGTTTGCCCACGAACTTCAGCACCAAGGCCGTTCCGCCTTCGATGCTGCCGTCGAAGCCGCCCGCCTGCGTCTGCGTCCCATCCTGATGACCAGCATCGCCTTCATCGCCGGTGTCTACCCGCTCGCCGCCGCCACCGGTGCAGGCGCCGAAATGCGCGGTGCCATGGGCGTGGCCGTCTTCAGCGGCATGATCGGCGTCACCCTCTTCAGTCTCTTCCTCACGCCCGTCTTCTACGCCCTGCTGCAACGCCGCGCAGCGCCGAAGCCCATCGAGGACCAACCCGGCGAACCTGCCAATGTCGCTCCGGTCCAAGCATGAGGCCGCCGTTCGGAAATCCCCCACTCCAGCCACTTGAATCTCAATCTTCACCGCGCTTCGCGCTGTCCGTCATGAAAACGCTTCACCTCTTCACCACCGCCGCATCCTTGGTCATCGGATCATGGTCATACGCCAGTCAACCGAACGCCACTCCACTTCCCACGGAAGTGCAATCGAGCTTCGCCGTCTTCCAAGACCCGGTCCTTGATGGTTTGATTGCGCAGGCTTTGCTCGCGAATCCTGATCTTCAAGTCGCCGCCGCCCGGGTCGACCAAGCTCGCGCCATCGCCGGTGCCACTCGCGCGGGTTTCTTTCCGCAAGTTGCGGTGAACGCCACCGCCGCGCGGCAAAGCACTCTCGAAACCAACTACCGCGCCACCGACTACGCCTCGCTCCCGGGTGTCGCCACCTGGGAACTCGACCTTTGGGGCCGTATCCGCAAATCCACTTCAGCCGCCCGGTCCGAAGCGGGTGCCGCGGAAGCCGAGCTCGCCTCCGCCCGCATCAGTCTCGCCGCCGAGGTCGCGCAAACCTATTACACCCTGCGCGCCACCGCCGCGGAACAGGCGGCCGTGGAGCGCGGAGTCGAAATCCGCCGTGATGCCCGTCGCATCATTGCCGACCGCACGGAAGTCGGCACCAGTGCCCCGCTCGACCTTGCCCGCGCGGACACCGAGCTCGCCTCAGCCGAAGCCGAACTCGCCGCCGTCACCCAACGCGCCGAAACCCTCCGCCATGCGCTGGCAGCCCTCACCGGCGACGATCAGAGCATCACCCTCATCGCCGACATGGTGCTACCTGCCGCCCCCGTGACGCCGACCGATCTGCCCGCCGATCTACTGCAGCGCCGGCCCGATGTTGCCACGGCGCAACGCACCCTCGACGCCACAGGCGCCCGCATTGGCGTGGCCCGGGCCGCATTCTTCCCGGCCATCTCCCTGACGGGGAGCGCCGGTTGGGAAAGCGCCGATTTCAGTGACCTGCTTTCTGGCGACACCCAAGCGTGGAGCTTTGGTCCCAAACTCTACCTGCCCCTCTTCCAGGGTGGCCGCAATCGCGCCAACCTCTCCCGAGCCGAAGCCGCGTTCGCCGAACAATCAGCCCGCTACCGTTCCACGGTCCTGCTCGCCTTCCGCGATGTGCGGGACGCCTTGGCCGCCACCCGCTACACCACCCAACAAACCAGCGCAACGGAACGAGCCGCCACCGCGGCCCGACGCGCGGCGAATCTCTCAAACATTCGCTACGACGCCGGCGAAGTCAGCTATCTGGAAGTGGTCGATGCAGAACGCAGCGCTCTTGAAGCTGAACGCGCGTTGGCCCGTCTGCAGGGGCAACGCCTCGTCGCCGCCGCCAGCCTGCTCCGCGCCCTCGGAGGAGGTTGGGAAAACGAATCCGTTCCCGCCCGGATCTGACTCGGTGCTTCCACTGATTTTAGCAGCAGTGCGACAACTCGGGCATCAAGAGTCTTCGAGGAGACCAGCGACAACATAGCCTACCCAGCTCCACCTGCCACTGCGCTTTTGTGTCATTTCGTGTGTGGCCTCGTCGTTCCACTCCTCAGACCGCGCTTCGCTCGGGACATGAGGGCTCCAATTCATGCGCGTCACGGCTCCATTCCGAACAGCGTTGCCCCGCCGGTCGCAAACCGACAGCACTCGTGAATGCTCCGATTCGTCTGCGCCTTTCCGGTCTTCGCGCTGTTGCTGGCAGGATGCCAAACGCCCGCCCCGACCGATACCGCCAACTCCTCCCCTGCCTCCGTCACGGCTGCGACCGCAAGCCAACCGGACATCGCCCGGGAGATTTACCACGACAAGGTGCTGGGACTGCTCATCGGTTCGGCCATCGGGGATGCCATGGGAGCGCCGACGGAGATGTGGAGCCGCGATGCCATCCAGTTTGACTACGGGTTTGTGGAGCAACTCGACGACATGGTGCGCGCACCGTCGGCCGAGGGCACCTGGAAACACAACCTGCCGGCCGGCGGCACCACCGACGACACGCGCTGGAAGGAGATCACCATCGAGTTTTTGCGCACGCAGTCGCCGGGACAGGAGTCGGTCACCGACTTCGCGACCTTCATCGTAAATCGCTACCAGCAGCGCATCGCGAACCTGAAGGCCACCGAAGGCTTCGATCCCAAACCCTACGAGGAGAACCTCATGAAAATGAATTTTCTCCAGGAATGGGCGTTGATCGCCAAGCCCTTCGCCGAGGACAACCTCCTGGGTTACAGCAACGCCCTGCACAAGTTCTACGGCGGTGAAATGACCTGCGCCGGCATGCTTTACTCGCCGATGTTGGCGGCCGCCCGGCCCGCCGACCCCGCCGCGGCGTATCGGCTCGCCTACGACTTTGGTATTTTTGACCTCGGTTATGCCCGTGATCTCACGGGACTCACGGCGGCGCTGACCGCAGCCGCCTTCGCGACCGATGCCACGCCCGCGTCCGTCATCAACGTCAACCGCTCCATCGATCCGGAGGGATATTTTGCCAGCCGGTTGGTCGGCCGCAGTTCGTATCGATTTTTTCAGCACGCGCGGCGCATCGCGCTGGACGCCCGGGCCGTGGAACTCGACCCCGAGGCGCCGCCCATGGAGATTCCCGCCGCCTTCCAGCACCTTGAGCCGCTGGCTTACGCCCAACTGCGGCGGGCCTTCGACATGCTGGACGAAGCCAATCGCGAGGTTTCGTTCCATCCGGCCGAGATCTACCTGATCATGCTCACGGCGATGCTGTTTCAAGACTTCGAATTCGAGCCCACCATGGTGTTCATCACCAACTACGGCCGCGACAACGACACCGTGGCCGCGGTCGCCGGCGCCATCCTCGGGGCCTACTGGGGAGCGGACCAACTCTCCGCCGAAATGACCGAGCAAATCCTGACGGTGAACCGCAAGGAACTGGGGATCGACCTCGCACGGTTGGCCGACGAGGTGACCGCTTGGCTTTACGAGCGCTAGCGCGATTGCCAATTGAGGAACGCCAAGGCGTTTCCCGTGGAGCCTCGCCGGACGTCAAAGAATGCGAGTAAAATAGCAAATTAGACACCGCCAGGTTGTCCAATTTGACTAATATGGGCTGAGTGATGGTGAGAAAGAAATCTTCAGTTCGAAGTCGAATATTTCGTCGGGCGGCTTTCTCCATTTTGGTAGCTTTTTCCGCACCGGGAGAGTCATTTGGGTCCACGCTTTGGGGAACAGGTAGCAACCGCTACGGACAATTGGGAGTAGGGTCCACCGAGGACCAAAACCCTCCGACGCGTCTGATCGACGATGTGAACCGTGTCATATCCACCAATGAGCATACATTGTTCATCACCACAAACGGTGAGCTTTGGGGCACCGGTAACAACGCCTATGGGCAATTGGGAAACGGGACCAACGAGGACGTTTGGGTTCCGATTTTAATCGACACCAATGTGCTGCAGGCAGTGTCAGGAGACTACCACACCATCTACCTGAAGTCAGATGGATCAATGTGGACCATGGGTCGCAACTTCCACGGGCAACTTGGGGACGGAACCCAGACGAACCGTAATTCGCCGTTATTGATTTCCAACGGTGTGGCGTTTGTAGCTGCCGGTGAAGACCACTCTCTCTTTGTGATGGATGACGGCACCCTGATGGGGATGGGAAACGGTGGGTCTGGTCAACTGGGCAGTGGCGGTGGCTTTCCGACCTCCAACCCGGTGAACATCGCGACCAATGTCTCCCAAGCCGCCGGTGGATGGAGACACTCCCTTTTCTTAAAAACCGATGGCTCGTTGTGGGCCATGGGATCCAACCACAGCGGCCAGGTCGGTGATGCATCCTTCGTTGATACGACAGAGCCTGTGATGATCGCAGAAAATGTGAGCCAAATCACCGCAGCCGCAAGCCACAGCCTGTTCATCGGAACCAACGGCTATCTGTGGGGGTTTGGCAGCGCCGCTAGTGGGCAGCTGGGCTTGGGCGATGTCACTAGAGTGCCTACCCCCCGCTTGATCACAACCGGAGTTGTTGATGTCACTGCAGGCAAAAGATTTAATACCTACGTCACAGAGGACGGGAGCTTGTGGGGAATGGGTGCGGCGCCCGTCGGCGTGTTTTCCGAGTCCAGGGTGGCGTATTCCCCGCCTAAATGGATCACCGGCGGCGTTTCATCCGCAGCCTCCGGAAACTATCATGCCCTTTGGACTAAAGACGAAGGATCAAACGCCCACCTTGAGCCAGCCAGCCTTCGGATCAGTCACCTGGGTGGTCGCTACAGCATAAGGATTCACGCCCAAGGGAAGTGGAACCCCTCAAAAAATGTCCCTTGGATTAACTTCACCCAGATCGTCCAAGCGGAAGCGGGAAGACTCATCGTGGAAGTGGAACCAAACCCTTCCAAGCAGGATCGCGCCGCTCAGATTGTCGTCAACGGCGCTCGGCACACCTTGACGCAGGCCGCGGCCGGGGATCCTTTTCCGGAACTGCTTGCCGTGGGCAGCAATGCCGATGCCCAATTAGGCATCGGCCGTGATGTTGATGCCAATGAACCAGTCAAGGTGGCTTCAAATATCGTGGCCGTCGAAACCAGCTACGACCACGGCTATCACCTTTCAGGACAACCAGGTGTCACACTGTTTCTGGATGAGGCGGGAGACCTCTGGGGCACGGGGGAAGCATCGGCAGGACAATTGGGGATCAATCCCGACCAAGGGGCGATGACCCCTGACTTTCATCAAGTCGACCGAGTGAAGGTGGCAGCTGGGGTGATTTCATTCTCCACTGGGCGAACCCACACCGCCTACGTGAAGACGGATGGATCGTTGTGGACACTGGGACGCAACAACGAAGGGCAATTGGGAGACGGAACAAACGACTCCCGCGCCGGCGCGGTGCAGATAGCGGCCAACGTCGTCGAAGTCAGCTGCAGCGGCTCCAGCACGTTTTACATCACTGCGTCGGGTGAACTTTGGGCAACGGGGAAAAATAACGGGACCTGGTTGGGGGACGGCACGGAGATTGACCGGACCACTCCCGTAAAAATCGCCGAGAATGTTGCACGCGTTTTCGCCAAGGAAAGCCATGTCTTGTTTATCGACACATCTCACCAACTTTGGGGCATTGGAGGTTCAGGAGGGGGTGTCTTTGGCTTAGGCGAGGACACAGCGGTGTGGTTGGAGCCCCAAAAGATCGTGGAGAACATCAAATCAGCCGCTGTCGCTAGGAACCATAGTCTTTGGGTAAACACATCCGGCGAGCTCTGGGGCACCGGAAATGCCACCTCGGGTCAGCTGGGCTCTAGAAATCCCTATTACCTGTATGAGCCGGTCCTGATCGCCACCGGAGTAGTGGATTGTTTCGCGGGGCTTTCCCATTCGCTCTACATCACCTCGGATCAACAGCTCTGGGCAATGGGCGATGGATTCAGCGAACCCACCCTGCTGGACAACGACGTGGTGGCCGCAGATGCCGGAAGCACCCGAATCGATTACGTTAAATCCGACGGAAGTCTTTGGACCTACGGAGAAAATCTGCTGCACGGCCTCGGGCGCTATGCGACTCCGGTGATCGTGGCAACCGGGGTGGAGGGTTTCGCAGTCGCCAAGGATTACGGATTTTTTCATCGTGAAGACGGCATTTTGTGGGCTTCCGGTTACAACAATGGCAACCAGCTGGGAAATGCGGGTCACTCGCAACAACCCATGCCGGTTCCGTTCATGGATGGCATTCGCAAAGCCGTCGGAGGAGGGGATCACTCCTTGTTCCTCAAATCAGACGGGAGCCTTTGGGTCGCAGGTAGTGACAACTTCGGTAGTCTGGGAAATGGAGATGCCGAAAGTCCGGTTATTGCCCCCATCAAAATCATGGATGAGGTGACCGATATCGCCGCCGGCCCTGGTTTCAGCATCATTCTCAAGAACGATGGCACGGTATGGACCGCTGGGAACAACTCTTATGGTCAATTGGGAACAGGTATGCCGGGAAACCAAGAAAGCTTCCAACAAATCGCATCAGATGGTGCCTCAATATACGCTGGCGGGAGGCACGGTCTCATCATCACCCAAACCGGCGATCTGCTCAGTTTCGGTTACAACTGGAAAGGGGCAACCGGACGGGGACAAAACGATACCACCAACACCCCCTACAAAATTGCGGAAAACGTGACGGCCGCCGCGGCCGGTCAAGACCATTCACTGTTCGTCAAACGAGACGGCTCGCTATGGGGAGCCGGCAGTGCATACGAAGGACAACTCGGGCTCGGTCCTGATGTTTTTCAAGACCAGTGGGAACCGGTCAAGCTGTCCGATGACGTGCTCAATGTAGGTGCCGGATATTATCACAGTCAGTTCATAAAAGTTGACGGCTCATTGTGGACGATGGGGAACAATGACCATGGCCAATTGGGCATCGGCTCCTACCGGCATTATCGAACGCCCGTCCAAGTAGCCGACAAAGCTCTGCGAACAGATGGCGGATTCCACCACACTTGGTTTACCCGGGATGCCAACCTTCCCACTCTTGATGGCCCGGCCGTTGCCACCGCCCTCTCGCAAGGAACTGCAATTCGACTTGCAACATCCGTCGACTCTCCCACCGCGGCTTCTTTTCGCTGGCAGAAACTTCCGTTGTCAGGGTCGGAATGGCAGGACGTCACAAGCGATCGCAATCATCAGGGGGCCACTTCTGCCACCCTGTTTGTTGCGCAAGCTGCTGAAGTTCAGAGCGGAGAAAAATTCCGGGTCGCGGTAACAAACGCGGCCGGAACGCTGTCCACTTTGGCCACCGTCATGGAATCTCCCAGGGTTGTTCGGGAGCCGGAGGATGTGACCGCAGATGCAGGTTCGGCTGTGGAGTTCTCGCTGGAGGCAATCGGAAACCCAGCCCCCACATATGCCTGGCAGCTTAAACTGAAGGATTCCGAAGACTGGGCCGATCTTGCTGATTCCGAATTCTATGGAGGAACCACTTCGCCCCGTTTGACCCTGTTGACTCCCAACGAAACTCACCAAGGCGCGTCGTTTCGCTGCATCGTTCGAAACGGGGTCAACCCGCATACGGTGACACGAGAGGCCAGCCTGACCGTATCCTTGATTACTCGGTTGGAGCCGACCCAAATCGCAGTGACCGCAGGATCCGGAACACATACCGTCTCAGTTCAAGCGGAGGATACAAAAAACTGGTCGATAACAAATGTCCCGGACTGGCTTGCGCCAAGTGTCCAATCGGGGAGCGGCGCTTCCGAAGTAAACATAGCGCGGAGCGAGAATCCCTACAACCAACCTCGATCTAGCACAATTTTCATCGGAGGTCTGGCACATCGGGTCGACCAGGAAGCCAACACCGCCCCCGAGGCGCAGCCTCCTCCCAACCCTGACCCGATTGCGCCTCCTAATATGATTCACCAACCCGATGACATCGTGGTGCGCCCCGGTGGGACCGCTCAGTTCATCGCATTGACGGAAGAGAAGGCCGACGTAACCTATCAATGGTATTTCAATGGGGAAGCTCTCATCGGAGCTACGAATCAAAGCCTGCAAATCGAAAATGTGGTGGTTTCTCAAACAGGTTCATATCACGTCGAGGTTACCAATTTCATCGGCACCACGACCAGCGAACCAGCTCTTCTGAGTGTTGATGCCAGCGCCACTGGGCAATTAGTGAACCTATCCTCACGTGCGTTTGCCGGCAGTGGGGTTCGGCAACTGGTGCCTGGGTTTGTGGCTTCTGGTCCCGTTAAACTCTTGGTGCGCGCTATTGGTCCGACACTGGCTGAATTCGGAGTCAATAACGTGATTGAGGATCCATACATCAGAGTCACTTCACTCGATAACCACGTATTCGAAACCAACGACAATTGGTGGGAATCCACCAGTGGTGAGAGCGAACAGCTGTCGCAAATATCGGCGGCAAATCTGGAAACTGGGGCGTTCCCCCTCGGAACCCACAGTCAGGACGCGGCACTTATCTATGAGTATGAAGGCGGTGCACGAACTACAGGAGTAACCAATGCGACTGGAGAATCCGGAACCGCTTTGATTGAACTGTATGCCATGGCGGGTGATACTCTCACAGGACGACTCTACAATATATCCACTCGCTCGTATATTCCTGCGGATACAGTCTTTGTCCTGGGATTTGTGCTTTCTGGAACCGAAGCACGCACACTACTGATCAGGGCCGTTGGCCCCAGCTTGACAAGCTTTGGGATCGACCAAGCGCTGGCCGACCCCCAACTGACTATCATGCGGTCAGGGACACCAATAATCGGAAACCAAGATTGGGGATCGTCTCCTTCGAACGAAAATCAAGTAACCAATGCGAGCCTAAGTGCGGGTGCATTCGAGCTTGATTACGGTTCCCGGGATGCGGCGCTTACGGTCACGCTGAGTCCTGGAATCTATACCATTGTTATCAATGGGAAGCCCCAACAGGAAGGCATTGTCCTTGCCGAGCTATACGACCTGACGGAATACAGGTAAGCTTGATTAAGTGGTCCTAATTGCTGCAGGTCCTCCGCGTGCGTTGTCAGAAAAGCTCCGCCTCCGGTTCATTACCACCAGCAACCCCATTGCGCCCATCAATGCCGCCGCCGCGGCGGGCTCCGGCACGGGCGAGGCGTTAACCACGAGACTCACATTGTTGATGGACACTGAATCCGAGCCTCGGCTGATGAGCGCAAAATACAGCTGATCATTCGGACTGACCGAATCCAAGTTCGGCGTGAAAGACTGCATTACGGTGCTGCTTCCGGTCGATAGATTGAAGGGACTGCCGGTGAACTCCACGAAACTTCCCGCCGTCTCCAGATAGACGGTGATGTCGTCCGAAGTCGGATCAGATCCCGTGGTGATCGAAACATCGATCTGCGTGATGCGGTAATCGAACGGGATTTCCTGTGACGGACCAAATGCCGTGATGCCCTGTTTGGATCCAAAAGCGCCCCCAGATGACTGACCTGAAAGATTGATGCCGTCTTCAGGGTTGATAAAGATGTAACCGAACTCACCGCCTCCACGGGTGTTTTCCAGCGTGAAAGTGGAGGAATAACTGCCGAAGTTGACGGTGACTTGAGCCTGAAGGCCAGCCACCCCGTAAGGACGAAGGCACCAAAGGCTAATCGGGAAAGGAAGCGGCGTGGAAAGACAGTTTTCAGATCACCTTCTAGCGCAAGCGTGACGCCCGATTGCAGGTTAAAAGCGGAATGGCAGGACTCCGGTCCCCGAGGGTTTTCCTATCGCCGTGCTTCAGCAGGAACGTCCTTGCCCATGCCAAGCAGAACGAGGCGGATGAATTCGTCCTTTTTGATGCCCGGATGGTCGAGTCCGGCCAACGGGGCGAACGACAGGATCTCTTCGTAACTGAGCTCAGCTTTTGCCAAGGCACCGATGCGTTCGCGTGCTGTTTTGAGCAGCTGCACAAACTCTTCCACGTCGGTTCGTGTAGCGATCTCCCCGTGGCCCGGAATGATCTTCGTATCCTCATCGATGCGATCCAGCAGGTATTCGTTGGCCGCGATCATGCCGTCGATTGAACCGCCGTGCGGGCTGTCGATGAATGGAAAGTCGTAACGCACAAAGACGTCACCCGTGTGCACGACATTGGCCTCGCGGAAAAACACAAACACATCGCCGTCCGTATGCGACGGCCCCGGGTGCACCACTTCAATGGTGTGCCCGTTCCAATGGAACGTCATCG
The DNA here is from genome assembly GCA_028280945.1 of Opitutaceae bacterium. Classification (GTDB taxonomy): domain Bacteria; phylum Verrucomicrobiota; class Verrucomicrobiia; order Opitutales; family Opitutaceae; genus Actomonas. Next base: position 15,522 of record JANQKV010000057.1, on the reverse strand, counting down.
CCTCCCCCATCGTGATCTTTGGCAAACCTTGCGGCGGGTGCGCTTCCTGCGTGATGTCGAACGTCGCCAGATACTGGGTCTCCAGCATGCGCGCCCGACTGTTATCGTGAGCGACAATGATCGCGCCGTCCCTGCCGAAGGCCGGGTTGCCGTCGCTATGGTCAAAGTGCCAGTGGGTGTTCACCACAAACACCACCGGCTTCGGGGTGATTTCCGCGATCGCCGCCTTCACCAGATCCGCGCGGGCGGCAAACTGGTCGTCGATCATGATCGGGCCATCCTCGCCCACACTCAGGCCGATGTTCCCACCGCGACCATAGAGCGCGTAAATCCCGTCCCGCACCTCCACGATCCGCACCGGGGGTTCTTCCCGAGCCCACGCCAACCCAAAGGACACGATAAAAATCAAACAGCCGAAAAAGCGGACGGTCATGGCGGAATCAGTTCATCGAGCTCAACGGCGTGTAGGTGAAATCGAACACCTTCACGTCACCCGCGCCGCGGTAAAAAATGGCCGGGCGCAGATAGGAGAAACCGCCCAACACGTTGTGCTGGTAGCCGGACATCTCAAAAGAACGGCCATACTTCGACCAGTTCTCACCATCCACGCTCCAGAACATCGAAATGACCTGGTCGCGGAATCGAATCTTCAAAAAACGCACGCCTTCCGGGGCATCGGGTGCCAGACGGGTGGCCCCGTCGCGCAGCAAGGCAACCATGCCTTCCCGGAGGCCGATTCCCACGTAGCGTTCCTCGTCATACCACATGCCCAAACCCGCCAGCATGCCGCCTCCGGCCATATCGAAATCCGACGACTCCGCCTCAAACTCAATCGCAACTTCAAAGCTCTTTTCGTCGGGATTCACGTGAGCCGAACGCCAGGTTTCAGGCGATGACTCGAGGTGCAACGCCCCGCCTTTTTCCGCGATCGTGGACACCGGTGTGCGCAGGCCCGTGAACTGCCACTGCAGGCCGATCTTGCCGTCACCGAAGTCGTCGCTCTGCACGTGTTCGTTGGGATGCCATGTGACCGGGCCCTCGGTGTATTTGTCCCGCACGGTCCGATACCACCCATCGTCGGTCCATTCGACCCGCTCGATCAACATGTGGCGACCCATCGCAAGCTGCCCTTTCTGGTAGGCATGGTAGATGACGTAGCTGTTGCCGGCCGCATCATCGAAAACCGTGCCGTGGCCCTTGGACCAAAACTCCTCGTCGGCACTCCAAGTGTGAATGACCGGGTTGTCCGGATTCTCCTCCCAGGGTCCCTCCGGCGAAGTTGCCCGGGCCACGACCACCATGTGGCTCGTCGCCGGACCCGCCGTGCCGCCTTGGGCGGAAGTGAGGTAATAGTAACCGTCGCGGCGAACCAACTTGGGCGATTCCAGGCACATGCACTCGATCTCCCAGTCATCCGGGATCAGCCAGCCGTCGTATTTTTTGACTGCGTCCTTGGTCACGCTGAGGCCGTCCGGCGCGAGCTCGGCAAATTTACCCGCGTTGAGATAGATGAACCGGTTGCCCGCTTCGTCGGTGATGTGCCCGGGATCAATGCCCGACACGTCGAGCTTCACCGGGTCCGTCCACGGACCCGAAGGATGAGGCGCGGTGATCACGTAATTCTCACCGCGCGAAGTCGGGAAATAGATCACGAACTGATCCCCGTGCTTGATGAATTCCGGTGCCCACACCGCCCCCACATCGGAGTGCAAGGCATAGGTCACCGGTTCCCAATTCAAGAGATCGGTTGAATGCCAAATCTTCAGCCCCGGGTAGTTGGTGTGACTCGTGTAGGTCAGGTAAAAGTCCTTTCCGTCGCGTACGATCGACGGATCCGGATGGTCGCCACCAAAAATGACATGAATGCCGTCGGGTGAAAGGTTCGGTTGGGCGAATACCGTTGTCGCCATGCCGGCAGCAAAAAGCCAAATGGGAAGATATCTCATGGGGAAGGTCATCACCACGTGTCGATCCCGCCCGCACAAATCTCCCGTCGCCGCACCGTCATGAGGCCCATGCCCCGAATTCGCGTTTCGCTCGATCCGTGCTAGGGTCAGTTCGTCCCGATCATGGCCATCCCATTCGACAACACCTACGCACGACTCCCCGCTTCGTTTTATGCAGTGCAGACGCCGACCCCCGTCGACGCCCCGGAACTCATCCGGGCAAACCGCGAGTTGGCCAAGCTGCTGGGCATTGATCCGGAGTGGCTGGAATCCACCGCAGGCGTTCAGGTGTTCGCCGGCAACAGGGTGCCGGACGGCGCCGCGCCGATTTCCCAGGCCTACGCGGGCCACCAGTTTGCTCACTTCGTGCCGCAACTCGGCGACGGCCGGGCCATCCTGCTCGGCGAAGTCGTCGCCACCGACGATTCCCGCTACGACATCCAGCTCAAGGGCAGCGGCCCCACCCCGTGGTCACGGCGCGGCGACGGGCGCTCCGCGCTCGGGCCGGTGTTGCGCGAATACATCGTCAGCGAGGCCATGCAGGCGCTTGGGGTGTCCACAACCCGCGCGCTCGCCGCCGTCGCTTCGGGTGAAAAGGTATTGCGCGAAGGCATGGTGGCCGGCGGTGTGTTCACCCGCGTTGCCTCCAGCCACCTTCGCGTGGGCACCTTTCAATATTTCGCCGCCCGGGAAGACGACGACGCACTGCGCACGCTGGCCGATTACGCGACCGCACGCCACTACCCTGCCGCTGCCGAAGCCGGGAACCCCTACGTGGCGTTACTCGATGCGGTGATCGCGGCCCAAGCCGAACTGATTCCCCACTGGCTCAGTCTGGGCTTCATCCACGGGGTGATGAATACCGACAATTGTGCGATCTCCGGCGAGACGATCGACTATGGTCCCTGCGCCTTCATGGAGCAATTCCATCCCCAGTGCGTCTACTCGTCGATCGATCGCCAGGGCCGCTACGCGTGGGGGAACCAACCGCAGATCGCGCAATGGAACCTCACGCGTTTTGCGGAGACCCTGCTGCCGCTGATCGACCCCGACAAAGACGCCGCGATCAAACAGGCCGAGGAATCACTCGCGGCGTTTCCCCAGCAATTTCATCGCGGTTACCTGGACCGCTTTGCCGCGAAACTCGGCCTGCCCCGCGACCAAGAGCAGACACCGGATTTCATCAAGGCCACGCTTGAGAAGATCGGCCCGCAGCAGGTCGACTTCACGCTCTTCTTCCGCCACCTCACGCGCGTTGCCGCCGGAGAAGACCCGGCGGAGTTGTTGGCGCTGTGGAACAGCGAGACCGCCGGCCGCGATTGGCTGGAAGATTGGCGAACGCAGGCCGACCCGACGACCCGTCTCGACGACATGCGCGCGGCGAACCCGATTTTGATTCCCCGCAACCACCGGGTGGAACAGGCGATCGAAGCCGGCTACAAAGGCGACTTCGGACCGTTTCATCGACTGGTCGACGCGCTCACGCAACCGTTTGCCGAAAGCGCCGACTACCGCGACCTCGAAGCCGCCGCCCGCCCCGAAGAACGTGTCACCGAAACCTTTTGCGGAACCTAGGCTTCAGCCTCGCCGGGGCTGCAGCTCCAACTCTTCCTGCAGCAACTTGAGGGCGAGTGAGCGGAAGACGACGATGGCCGTGCTTTGGGTGGCATGTGCCCGACCGCGCCAACAACCCGTCTCATCCAGCGCCTCGCGGTGAATCACTTCGCCCGCCGGATAAGTGGTGGTTTCGCCATCGGGCGTCGTCAGCACCACTTCCCCGGTGCGGATATAAAACACCCCGCGACAAGGGTCGCCGGCCGCGAAAAGTTCCTCGTCCGTTTCCAGATGAATCGCCCGCAGGACTTCGTCGGGCGGCGGCAGGACCAGGCTGATATCGCGGGCAAACAACAGGTCGAAGGTCCAATCGACGACCACCCGCAGTTTGCGTTTCAGGCCGGGCAACTTGCTCAGGTAAATCGTGCGCCACATCCACCAGGCAAGGAATCCCTTGAAGCGCAGGCCCAGGATCTCGGCCACCGCCTCCCGCGCTCCGATCGAGGCGAGCTGGCCCAGATAGCGGAACTTGAACGGCTGCGATTTCCCGCCGTCCATCTCCGCGGCAATGTTGCGTCCCAGCAACATGCCCTGGCGCATCGCAAATTGCGCGGTTGGCGGACAAAACTTCATTTCCCCCCGATCACTCCACGGCACCTGCGCACAGTCCCCGGCGGCCCAAAGCCCGGCGACATCAGGCACCTGCAGCGTCGGTTCAACTGCGATTCGACCGCGTTCACGGGCAAAGCCCACATCGCCTGCAAGCTGCTGGATCACGGGATGGGGCGCATTGCCGACGGTGGAAATCACCGAGTGCGTCGCGATGGTGTCGCCGTTGTCGAGAATGGCGCGCGAGGCGGTCACTTCCACGACTTTGGCGTTTAACCGAATCTCGATGCCGCGGGCCTTGAGGGCGTCGCACGCGTAGTTCCCCAATTCCGAACCGATGTCGTTGAGCAAGGCATCGCGACTGTGCACGAGGATCACCCTCAATTCCTCGCGACACGTCCGGCTGTAGAACGGCTGCACCTCGCGAATCAGGTCAAAAATCTGCCCGGCGGTCTCGACTCCGGTATAGCCGCCGCCGACCACCACAAACGTGAGCAACCGACGCCGTAGCATCTCGTCCTCGACGAGGTTGGCTTCCTCCATGCGGTTGATCACCGCCGCCCGGATCCGGAGAGCATCGGCGACGTTCTTCAACGGACGCCCATACTCGGGCATGCCGGGCACGCGGCTGAGATCGGTCACACTGCCCAGCGTGATGGCCAGCTGGTCAAAATCCACGCGGTGGTCCCGGGTAAAACGACCGCCATCGAGCTCGAGTGCACGTTGCTCCCAATCAATGCGATCGATGCGTCCTTGGAGCACCGTGACACCGCGGCAGAACTCACGGAGTGGATTCACCACATCGATGGGTGAAAGCGAGGACCCGGCGACCTCGGCCAACATGGGTTGGAAGACCAATACGTTTTGCTCGGCAATGAGGGCCACCCGACGCTGCGCCTCTTCCCGCCCCCACGCCTTCACCAGCGCGCGGGCCGCGTAAGCCCCGGCAAATCCCCCACCTGCAATCACGACGTCGTATTTCACCCGGCGATGATAACCGGAGCGACGCGGAGCGCTAGCCAGGGCGTCAGATTCCCCATCAGAATCGTTGTCACATCGCACGGTTGCGTTAATCAGGTGACTTCATGCCACTCTTACCCCGCCGCGGTTCCCGCCGACGCCGGGCCTGGATCATTCGTTACGTTATCGCCGGCGGCGTGCTGCTGGCGGCCGTTTGGATGGCCCTGCCCTCAGTCAAACGCGTCTACAAGAACTGGAAAAACGAACGTGCCCTCGTCCAAGCGGAGGCCTTTCTCGCCGAACAAGACTTTCCCAACGCCAAGCTTGCGCTCGATGTCGCCCTTGCCGCCAAACCGGGAGATCCTGAGACCCTGCGCGTCGCTGCAACCCTGCTGGAGCAGGTGGGTGCTCCCGACGTGATGCCGTTGCGGCGGCGCCTTGTGGACTTCGCACCGCATTCGACCGCGGACCACGCCGCCTTGATCATGAGTGCACTGCGCTTCAACGATATCAATGCCGCCCGTGACGCGATGCGCAACATGACACCCGAGCAGGCCAATGAACCTGCGGGACTGCGTGCCTCCCTCGCCTACGCCCAGGCAACCAACAACCTGCCGATTGCCGATCTGCTCTTCGATCGTCTGCGCGAACTCGAACCCGCCAACGAGAACCTGCAGGTCATGCACGCAACGCTGCGCTTGAATAACCCCACGCCATCCGTGCGGGCGGAGGCATTGACCGATTTGGAGGAGCTCAAAACCCAATCCCGGCATCGGCTCTTTATCCTTCGCCAGCTGTTGGTTGACGCGATGATCCGCCAGGAAATGGACCGGGCCAAAACATTGGCGGACGAACTGCGCGCCGACCCGGGCGCCACGCTCGCCGACCATCTTCACGGCGCCAACCTCGCACTCAATGTCGAGAACCTGCCGTTTGAAGAGGTGTTCAGCCAAACTCTTCCGAAAGTGGGGTCCAACGCGGCCGACACGGCCGAATTGCTGCGCTGGTTGATCCTGGTGGGTGAGGCTGATCGCGCCCGAAGCTGGCTGGCCCAACAGGCGGAGGATATTCGTTCCGACCCGGCGGTGATGACCGTGCGCGCCGAGTTGGCCATCGCCCAATCCGCGTGGGATCGTTTGGCCGACCTGCTGGAAGAGGGAGCCTGGGGCCCCGTTGACCGTGATACCGTGCGACTCGCGTTCTCCGCCCGGCTCGCGGCCCAACGCAAAAACACTTCGCTGCAGGATCAGATTTGGGATGAAGCCCTGGTTTCAGCGTCAAACCGACTGCCCGACCTCACACTGCTCTACCGGCTCGCTTCGGTCTGGGGCTGGGATGACCAGGCCGAACAACCCTTGTGGTCGGTCGCCCGCACGTTTCCCTCACGCACCTGGGCTCACCAGACCCTTTTTAATGTCTACCGAGCCCGCCGCGACACCGAGAACATGGAAGCCCTGATCGGCATGCTGCGGCTGGCCGATCCGTCGATGCCGCGCTATCGGCACGACTGGGCGCTCATGTCGATGCTGCTCCGCGAACGGACGGCCTGGACCGATGAAAAGCAGGTCATGGAAACGCTCTACAAGTCCGCCCCGAACAACCCGTATTATGCCACCGGCTACGCCTTTGCCCTGGCCCAGTCCGACCGGGAAGACGAGGCCATCGAGGTGGCCGAAAACATGCCGAGCGGCGACCGCCTGATGCCGGAGCGCGCGCCCTATCTCGCCTTCGTCTACGCCAGTGCCATGCGACCGGACCGCGTTGACGAGCTCGTCGCGGCCGCCGAGGGATTTGATGGTTTCCTGCCCGAAGAATCCTCCCTGCTGACGGAAGCACGCGAGATGGTCCGCTGATTCAAACAAGCCCATTGCGGAAGAGCCTCGCGCGGTGACCACTGCCGTTAAAGTTTCGGGTTCAGTTCATGGGACGGGGGCCATGTGGGGTTTCGCTGCGCTGGTTGTGGCCGGACTGATATTGGTGCCGCTGGCCCGGGCCTGGGACGTTGCAGCGGACCTGGGCCACGGTTGGTCCGCCCCCATCCTCATGTCATACCTTTGGTGGGAGCGGTGGGGGGAACGGCCGCAGGCCGCGAATACCAACAACGTGACCCGGCGGCGCCGCAACCCGTGGCTTGTGGTGGTGATTCTCGCCAGCCTGGCGCTGCCTTTGCGACTGCTGCTGACGCCTTATCCCCTCTGGCCGATGGCCCTCGCCCTTTACGTGGGGCTGCTGGTGGCCGCGGCCCTGATCGTGGTCCATCGTTACTTCGGGTGGGCCGGGGTGTGCTGGGTCGGAGGGCCCCTGCTGCTTCTGCCCGGGGTAATGCCCTGGCCCGGCATGCTGGATCGCGTATTCGTCCTACCACTACGCGAGGGCATCGCCACCATCGTGGTCGAGGCAAGCAATCTGCTGGGGCAGCCCGCCCTGGCCGCGGGCACCAGCATCCGTTTGGCGGAAGGCTGGGTGGGCATCGACGAAGCATGCGGAGGAATCCGCTCCATGCATGCGGCGGTAACGGCCGCACTGTTCTTCGGTGAGTGGACCCGGTTGCGCACGAACCGCCGGGTGGCGCTGGTGGTCGTGGGCGTTTTGGCCGCCGTTTTGGGCAACCTGGGCCGGGTTGGTTTTTTGGCGTGGTGTGCCGCCGGCCCGGAAGGCCGCTTGGAACAGTGGCATGACCCGGCGGGTTGGGTGGCCCTTGGATTTTCGCTCTTGTTGACAGGCCTGATCGGCTGGCGCTGGGGACAAAAGCATGGCCGGCTCGACGCCGCGGTGACCCCGGGCCGGAATACTCTCGCCGGGCCCATGCCTCACGCAGCGCTTCCCGTCATGGTGGCGTTGATCGGATTGCTGGCGATTGAGGGCGCCACCCGCTGGTGGTATGCGCGCGACGCTCGAATCGATCAGACCGGTTTGCCAAACTGGAAGGTGCAACTGCCGATCCACTCACCCGTTTTCGAGCGGCAGGAGCTCAGCGATGCCGCTCGCGACATGTTGCAACCCGATCTGTTTGCCTCGGGCAGTTGGACGGAAGCCGACGGCATTCGACGGGCCGTCAACTACGTTGAATGGCACGAAGGGCAAATGGCTCGCCACGCCCCGTTTTTTCACAACCCCGAAATCTGCCTGCCCGCCGCTGGAGCGGAACTGATTGAGACCTACCCGTTGTTCGAGATCCCGTGGCACGAGGGTTCGATCCCCTTCCAGTCCTACCATTTTCGTTCGATGAATCAGGACTTGGTCGTGGCCTTCGCCGTGTGGGATCCCATCAGGGGAGCTCCCCTGCGATCAACGGAGGAGCGCGGATCGGGCTGGTTTGCATGGTGGCGCAGCCAATGGCGGGACGTTGCCAATGCTCGCCAACATCAACCCGCGCAACTGTTTACGATCGCGCTTTTTGGTTTAGAAAACCGGGATCGTTTGCCTGAAGAGATAAATCGCCTGCTCGTCGCCCATGGTTGGGATCACGGCGACAAATAATCGGGGTAAAAACAGTTCTAATAGGGTGTAGAATTAACTGGAAATCTAGGTGATTTACCCTATCTACTTCTAAGTCCACTCATGAAAGCTTCTCTCCGACCATTCCTAGTCGCGGCGACACTCCCGCTTGCTGCTGTTTCGACCCAAGCCCAAGTCCTGACGGCCGATACGATAACGGGCATGTCCGGGAGTGGCCAGTTATTGTCGGACGGAGTGGGCTACACACAGACTTTCACGAATATCACGGATATCAGTTCTTTGACGTTTCGATTTGTCGCCGGCACCGGTGGCGGCGCCGTCACCAATCTGGACTTTTACTTCACCCAATGGGCGCCCGACGGGTTCCCCATTCAGCAGGCCCTGGGCAACCTGAATGCCGGTCCTCAAACCCTGTCCATTCCGGGAGCAGCCTCCTGGCAGGCCTTTGACGGATCGACCGACTATTTCGACGCCAGCATCGACCTCTCGGGTGTGTCGTTCCCGTTGAACGCCTCTGCAACCTACGCACTCACCATTGTCGGCAATGCCGTCACCGCCGCCAACAGTATCGCTCTCGCGCTCGGAGGCTCCAACTACGCGGATGGTCAAAACATGTTCACAAGTCCGGTCGCGAGTTACGCGGACCTATCAACCATCAACGCCAACCTTATCGGCTCGGACTTCGCCTTCACCACAACGGTGACCCCCATCCCTGAGGCCAGTCATGCGGCGGTGCTGTTCACCGCGCTCTTTGTGGGTGCGCTCATGTGCCGTCGCCGCGGCCACGTCGGCTCCGCTCAGTTGCAGGTTTGATTCCCTGCCACCCCGTTTTTTCACCCGCCGTTTGAACCCGGCGGGTTTTTTGTGGTCTGCTCCCTTGCCCGTGGCTTCGCTCGAGCTCTCACCTCATGCGCTTTCGTCTTTTGCTCTGCCTGCTTTTCTCCGCGCCGTTCGCCGTCGCCGAGGGAGGCTTGCTGGACAAAAAGGAGAAGAAGGAGGTGCCGCCGGAAGTGAAAGCCGAGCGCGACGCCAACCGCAGCCACGTTGAAGTCGAAGGGGTCATGTATCCGGTCTACCTTTTCGAGGAAGAGGTCGATCCCAAGAACCGCGCCAAGGTTGCCATCCCCAAAAAAGCCAAGCGCGAGGGGCGCGGCGGGGTTGTGCTGCTCGGCACCATCATCGATGAACGCGGCCGCATCATTAACATGACGGTGGCCATGACCAACGCGGAACCGGACATCCAGGAAGCCGCCATGACAGCCGTCGCCCAATGGACTTTTCCCATCCAACGCGATGCTGACAGCCAGCCCTTCGCCTACGCCGTGATGGTGCCGGTGACCGTGGATTCAACCCCCTTCTTCGGCCCCGCCGACAAGGATTTCTGAACGGGAATAAACAAAAGCCCCGGTCGACGGTCTGCGGGGTTGGGCATTCGCACGCATCATGCTGTCATTCGTGCCGCCATGAACGATGTGCCCATGCAGGTTTTGCTATTTTTGCTTCTGATCACCGCGGGCCAGGGACTCGTGCTTACCGCCATCGTCCTGACCCAGAAACCCCGCGAGACGTCGTTCACCCTGCTGGGGGTGTTTTTCCTGATGATGTCGCTGGGCTGCGGAGAGAAGGCAATCGAAGGGATACTCTACGCCGGCACGGGAGCCGAACTCCCCATCCCCCTGGCATTTCCATTCGCCTACCTGCCGTTGATCTACCTACACCTGCGGCTGCTGGCCGAACCAAAGTTCAAGCTGCGCCAAATTCATCTCCTGCACTTCCTGCCCGGTATTTTGATGGTGCTCGCTTCCTACTACCTGGTGCCCGGCGAGTCGATCTACGGGGGATTTGTGATCTGGAGTGATCCGGCGTCGGTCAGGACGTTTTTTATCATCTACGACGTCTACTTCGTAGCTCACTTCGTCGCCTATCTTGTCGTGCTAGGTCGCCTTCGTGACCGAATTGTTGAACGCTCTGCGGACGATCCCTGCCGGCAATGGACCCTGCGTGTGTTGCCCGTGATTTCAGTGCTCAGCCTCAGTTGGATATTTGTCAGCGCCTTCGGCAAAAACCATGTGACCGGCTATGTGGTATCCTACCTCATCCACGGCGCTGCGATGGTGAGTATCTATGGCTTTGGGTTTGGTTTTATCCTGCAAACCAAACCCAAGTTGGCTCGCTATCTGAGATCACGCCAGGCCTCCGCTTCCGGTCTAGCCGCCGACATTTTGGAAAGGATCCGCCAATCCGATATCTACCGCCACCCCCAGGTGACGGTGGCGAAGGTCGCCGACAGCTTGGGGCTGAGCGAGAAGGCCGTCACTGCGGCCATAAGCGCCGGCAACCACGCCAACTTCAACGAGTTTATCAACCGGCTGCGCATCGACGCATTTAAGCTGCGGGCGACCGAACCCGGAGCCCGGGCATTGAGTTTGTTCGGCCTGGCCCAGGAAGTCGGATTCGCCTCAAAAGCGTCATTCCACCGCGCATTCAAAAAACACTGCGGGCAAACCCCCGGCGAATTCCTGGCGAAACAAGGCAGCTGAGGGGAGGCTTCCACCCAAGGACGGGTCTCAATACCCGATTTGAAACCCGCGCTCGCTTCCCTACCGCAGTTTCGAGCGCAAATTCAGAGAGGTTTATTACATCATGACCTCCTCCACCCAATCTTCTCCTGCCCAGCCCATCAAAGATCGCATTGAGGCTCTTGATCTCCTGCGCGGTTTCGCGCTCCTCGGGATCTACCTCTCGATCATTCACAGCTTCAACTCGAGCCTGGTTCACGGCAATCCTCTCGCGGACGAACCCGGTCCTTTCGGCCGGTTGTTGGGCACTTTCGAGATGCTGCTCATCAGCAAACGCTTCATCGGCATGTTCTCGCTGCTGTTCGGCATCGGCATCGCCATCCAATACCAAAACTTCACGCAGCGCGGGCAGGCCTTCGCCCCCTATTTCGTCCGCCGCATGCTGATCCTGGGTGCGCTGGGCGCGATCAACACATCGTTCTTTTTTCACGTGGAGATCCTCCTCGTGTATGCGGTGTTTGGTCTGCTCGCCATGGCCCTATACCGTGCGCCGACCAAACTCACGCTCAGTATGGCCGCCGCTTCCTTCGCCCTGTGGGGAACGTTTTTCGAGGCCAACTTGCGACCACTGGTCTTCCAGATTTTTCACGGGGTGCCGCGACAATATCCGTTCGAACGGATTCACGAGATCTACACCCAGGGTCCCATCGTGGAGCAGATCAAACTACGCTGGATCGAATACGGCACGATCTATGCCGACAACGCGTTCCACCTTGGAATGTCCCTGGCCATGATCTTGTCAGGTGTGTTGATCGGCAAACACCGGCTGCACGTCCGCTTCACCGAAAACCTGACGGCATATGGTAAAGCCGTGGGTTACGCCGCAGCCTATTCCCTGGGATTCCTGCTCTATGGTTTGGCCAAGGGACAGGGAGATTTCCTTTTCGCCGAGCAGCCCATTGCGACGGTTTTCTACCTGGGATTCCAGCTCTGCTCTCTGTTTGTCTACATCTACCTCGCAGCGCTCTTCTGCATTCGCACCACGACAGGCAACGTGCTTCGGCAGGCCCTGATCAACAACGGGAAACTCTCCCTGACCGGATACATGGGCGGCGCAGCCGCATTCGCCCTGATATTCTACCATCCCGGCGCCGCCCTCGGCTTTCAGTTCTCCGGCCCCACCCTCTCCGCCATCGCCTTGGCTGTATACGCCGGCTTCACCCTGTTCAGTGGTCTTTGGCTCCGTCGCTTCCGACGCGGCCCGCTCGAATGGCTCTATCGGCGATTAGCCTATGGCAACCTGCGCTCAAGTTCGTGATCAGCCACTCTTCCTCTTGACAAACTAGAAGAAGCCTTCAGCGATCTATTCTAGTTTAACTAGAGAAAGCTTATGGCCACTTCCCCCAACGATCTTTTGCAAGGCACCCTCGGCCTGCTCGCCCTCCGCGCGCTGCGCGACGAAAGCCGCCACGGCTGGGGCATCCAGCAGCGCATCAACCAAATCGCCGACAACGTTCTCAGCGTGAATCAGGGTTCGCTCTACCCCGCCCTCATCCGCTTGGAAAAGCAGGGGCTGATCAAATCGGAATGGGGCACATCCGAGGCAGGCCGCCGCGCCAAATACTACTCACTCACCGCCAAAGGCCGGAAGCAGATGGACGCCGAGGCCGCCAATTGGCGCAAGTTCGCCACCGTGGTGGACCTGATTCTGGAGACCGCCTGACATGAGTTTGCTCAAGAGCCTCTGGATCGCCCTGCGGGGCTACTTTCGACGTGGTCGCGCCGAGAGCGAGATGAACGAGGAACTGCAGTTTCATTTGGAAATGGAGATCGAAAACAATCTCCGCCAGGGCATGTCGCGGGCCGAGGCGGAGCGACGAGCCCGGGTGTCGTTTGGTGGCATCGAACAGGCCAAGGAAGCCAGCCGCGATGCCTGGGGTCTGCGCGGCCTCGCCGACATCGCCCGCGATCTGCGCCTCGCTTCGCGTTCGTTGGCGCGGTCGCCCGGTTTCTCCGGGACTGCCATTCTGACCCTGGGAATCGGCATCGGCGCCTGCGCCATCATGTTCAGTGTCATCCATGCCGTCATGCTCAAGCCCCTGGGGGTGCGGGAGCAGGATCGGTTGGTCTTCTTTTGGGAAAACAATCTCGAGCTTGGCATCGATCAATTCACCCAATCGGTGCCCAACTTCGTGGATTATCGAGACCAGGCGGAGTCGTTCGAAGCGCTGTTGGGCATCACTTCGGGCAGCATCAATCTATCGGATGGAAACAACCGACCGGTGCAGGCCAGTGTGGTTAACGTCAGCGCTGGATTCTCCGAGGTGTTGGGCTGGCCAATGATCACGGGTCGTGAGTTCACCGCCAACGAGGACCGGCCCGGCGGGCCCGACGTGGTTGTGCTCGGTGAGTCACTGTGGCGAGAGCGCTACGGTGCCGACCCCAACATTCTCAGCCGCACCATCAATATCGACCGCCAGCCCCACCAGGTAGTGGGAGTAATCAGCGAGGCTGCCAATTTCTTCTCCGAAGTGGATGTCTGGAAACCCCTGGCCGCCGACCCCTCAAAGGTGGCCCGGGACGATCATTGGGTAACCGTCATCGGCCGGCTCGCTTCCGGCGTAACCATCGAGCAGGCGCAGGCCGAGGTCGATATTCTGGCTGCCGGATTACGCGAAGCCCACCCCGACACCATCTCCGGCTGGGGCGCCTACCTGGAGCCGGTCTACGACCAAGTGGTTCCGGCTGAACTCAGCCGCGGTCTCACCATTCTTTTTGCGGCAGTTGGTCTGCTGCTGCTGATCGCCTGCGCTAATGTCGCGAATCTGTTGCTGTCCCAAGCCCTGGCCCGCGATCACGAACTCGCCATCCGCGGGGCCTTGGGTGCCTCGCGTTGGCAGATCATGCGTCAATTGCTGTGCGAAGCGGCGGTGCTCGCCACGGGCGGAACATTGCTGAGCCTGTTGCTGGCCAGTTGGGGGGTGGGACTGCTGCGCCTGCACCCGCAGGCCGATGCGATGCTGCGCGGAGAACAAATCGTGCTCAACCCAATCGTGTTGCTCTTCATCGTGGGCGTTGGGGTTGCAACGGTGTTTGTGGCGGGACTTGTCCCGGCCCTCCGGGTCTCCCGCCCCGACGCGGCCGCCTCGCTGGGCACGGCAAGCCGCTCCATCGGATTGTCCGCCCGCCAAAGCCGAACGCGCTCCGCGCTGGTCGTCGTGCAGGTCGCCCTTTCCGTGGTGCTCGTGGTGGGAGCCGGACTCCTGCTGCACAGTTATCAACAACTTCAACAAACCGACCCCGGTTACCGCTCCGAAAACGTGCTCACGTTTCAGATCACGCCCGACAACAGCGCCTACGGCGAACGCGAACACCGGATCGGTTTTTTTAACCGGCTAAAGTCTGAGATCGGAGCCCTGCCCGGCGTCGCCGCGGTCGGCATCACCAGCGGCCTGCCCTTCGGCGACGGCACGACCAGCCTTAACGTTTTCTCGCGGGATCCGTCCGCCATCGCACCCGAGGATTCCATCCAAGCCTCCTGGCGTATCGTGGACACCTCCTATTTTGCGACGCTGGATATCGCCGTGGTCGACGGCCGCGGATTTGAGGTGACGGACAATGGGAACGATCCCGTCATCATTATCAGCCGCAACCTGGCCGAACGCTTTTGGCCCAACGAATCTGCCGTGGGCAAACGCGTCTCACCCGGTCGCCCCGACAACATTTATCGGGTCGTGGGGGTCGTGGAGGACATCCGCTTGCAGGACCTGACCGGAATCTCAGAGCGCCCGCAGATGTATATCCCACTGCGCCACTGGACGGGTTGGCCTACGGTTTCGTTCGCCGTGCAGGCCGAGGTCGACGCAGCGTCGTTGGCCGGACCCGTGCGGGAGGTGGTGCAAGGCATCGATGCCGAGCAGCCGGTGTTTAATTTCAACACCCTCGAAGAACTGACAGGGACCGCGACCCGCGATCCGCAGTTTCAATCGGGACTTCTGGGACTCTTCGCGACGATCGCGCTCATCCTTGCCGCCATCGGTATCTTTGCCGTCATGCAGACGATCGTCACCCAACGCACCCGGGAGATCGGCATCCGCATGGCTCTGGGCGCACAGAGTGGCCAGACGCTCGCCCTGCTGTTTCGCCAAGGCAGCCGCCCCGTGCTCCTGGGTTTGTTGGTCGGGGCGCCGCTGCTTTGGCCCATCGGACTGTTGCTCGAACAACAGCTGTTCGAAACGTCTGCCTGGGAACCCACGATCTTTGGCGCAGCCGCACTCACGATTCTGCTCTCTGCTCTTCTCGCCATTGCCATGCCAGCCCGCCGTGCCTTACGCATCAACCCCATCGAAGCACTGCGAGCCGAATGAAAAAGAATATCGAAAACACCATCCCCGTGCTGCCCGTTTCGGACATCAAGCGGAGTTTGCAGTTCTACACCGAGACCCTGGGTTGGGCGCTGGAATGGAGCAGTGACA
>JANQKV010000053.1 GCA_028280945.1 Opitutaceae bacterium | reverse complement strand
GACCAACCCCCCATTTACCTTGATTGTGCAAGGGCACTTTGTGCACCGGCGCATTCATACCTAACCCAAAGACCCCCATGACGTCTAATCCTAAGAAATGGAAACGGATTACCTATGCCTTGTTTGCATTCGTGCCGTTTTGGAGCCTTTCGGCTCAACAGGTTGAAGATACAACCGATGCGGTCGATGACGAGGAAGTCATCGTCCTTAGCCCGTTCACGGTAGATTCCGAGGACATGCAGGGCTACACTGCTACCGCCACGCTGGCGGGCACCCGTGTTCGCACCGATCTGCGCGACGTGGCTGCTTCGATCAGTGTGGTAACGGACCAGTTCCTCGACAACACCGCGGCGACCAACTCCCAAGATCTGCTCGTTTACACGACTGGAACGGAAGTTGGTGGTGTTTATGGTAACTTCTCCGGTTTGCCCAACACTCAGGGTGCGGCGGAGTCCGCCAACCTGATTGCTCCGAGCACCAACACCCGCGTTCGTGGTTTGGATGCAGCGGACAACACCCGCGACTACTTCCTGACGGACATTCCGTGGGACAGCTACAATGTTGATCGGGTTGACCTGCAACGTGGCCCGAACTCGATTCTCTTCGGCGTCGGTTCCCCTGCTGGTATCATCAACGCCGGTCTTATTCCCGCCATGTTCAAGGACTCGGGCGAGTATGAGAACGTGGTCAGCCGTTTCGGAGGTTTCCGCAACCAAGCCAACTTCAACAAGGTGTTGGTGGACGACCTTCTCGCTGTTCGTGTTGCGGCCCTGTCCGATGAGCGCAAGTATCAGCAGCAACCGGCCTTTGAGGATGACACCCGTATTTATGGTGCCATTCGTTTTGAGCCCCGCCTCTTCGGCGGCAACCACAGCCCGCTCTCCATCCGGGCCAATTATGAAACGGGTGAGATCGATGCGAACCGTCCGCGCCAGCTTACCCCGATCGACTTGATCACCCCGTGGTGGGATGGCCTGAACCAGCAGCTCTTCGACCCGTTCTGGGGCTGGGGCACCAGTGCCAATGTCGACCGCGGTAACGGTGGTCGCACCGGTGAGCCCAATGTACCGTGGCTCGGCAACGAAATGCTGCCTGCCAGCATCGCCGCGGCCTTCCGCTACGACAATGGCAATCCGAATCCGATCAACGTTGGCGGCACGACTGCCGGCAAGAACTATGGCATCGATGCCGATGGCAACATCGACCGCGGCATCTCCGGATTCATCTTCAGCCGCGACCAAGCCGTTGCTGGATTCAATGAGTATTCCAAGAATGCTGAAGCGGTGAACCCCGGCACCTTCCCGGGTGCGACCAAGAACTTCTACAAGGACAAGCACCTGCAGGACGCCTCGGTCTTCAACTTCTACGACAACCTCATCGACGGTAACAACAAGCGAGAGTGGACCGATTGGGACGCCTACAATATCGCCATTTCCCAGACCTTCTGGGACAACCGGATTGGTCTCGAATACGTGCATGACTACCAGGAGCTTGAACGTGGTCGTGAAGGTCTCTGGGGCGGCAACGTCAGCCTCGGCATCGACATCAACTCCTATACCAGCCGTCTCCCGACCGAATACCCGACACCGGCGGTCGAAAATGGTCAGGACCCCAACGCGGTTTCCGGTGGTTGGTTCAATGTGAATCAGGGCCGTGCCTACATCGCCGGCAACTCGCGTGCGGGCGGCAACAACGCTCTCACCCGCGAGCGCGAAAACAATCGCTTCACCGCGTTTGCCGAGTTCCGCGCCGATGATGTCTTCGACGAAGACTCCTGGTTGGCCAAGATGATCGGTCGCCACACCGTTACCGGTCTCATCAATACGGATGATCGCAAGCAGTTCGACCGCTCTTGGAATCGCTTCTCGGCTGAAGTGGGGTACGCCCAATTCTTCGATCTGCCGGAAACTGCGGCCACCAGCATTACGGAGTATGACCGCTCCGTGCCGTATGTCGTCTATCTGTCCAACAACCTGTCGGGCACTCCTACTTACCGTAACCTGAACCTGCCGCGCGTGCAGCACACCATCGATATCGGTGGCGTCTACAACGTGGATGTTTTCGATTCCGGATGGAATGCCCCCAATGTGGACCCGGCCGCCTTCTATCGTCTCCCGTTTGATGGTGCTGACTCCACCCAGTCGGAAAACTGGCGCAACTATGTGGGGTGGACCACGCTGCCAACCTACTTCCTCAATTCCCAGAATGGGGATGAGCGGAACCAGCTCTACACCAACGCCACCAAGCGTTACGACGTGCTCGATTCCGAGGCCATCACGTGGCAGGGTTACTTCTTCGGTGGCAACCTCGTGCCGACCTACGGCTGGCGCGAGGACACCATCGAGACCTGGGGTGCTTCCGGCACGCGTGCTCCGATCACCGACGTGCCGAGCCTCGACTTCGAGCCGGATCGTGCTGACGGTGTAGCCGTCTCCAAGGGTGAAACCATCACCTGGGGTGTCGTCGGTCACTTGCCGAGCTTCCTCGAGGATCGCCTGCCGTTTGGCATGCGTTTGAGTGGTTTCTACAACAACTCCGAGAACTTCAATCCGGAGAATCGCGTTGGCTTCGACACCAACCCGATCGAGCCGCCCGCCGGTACGTCGGAAGACTACGGTGTGGTCATCAGCGCGCTCGACGATCGCCTGACCCTCAAGGTCACCAAGTTCGAGACCACGGTTGAGCGTGCGAACATCCCGGGTGGCAATCCGCTCGGCAACAACACCTGGTTCCTCGCCAACATCGAGGCGTGGGGCACGGCTTCGGCCCTTACCCACGACCTCTACTGGAACGGCGACCTGCCCGGCCTGGCCTGGTTCTCAAACTACGGTTTGGTCGACGAAAACAACTGGGGTGTTGACGGCTGGGAAAATGCTCCCTTCAGCAGCGAAGCAATCAACCATCCGTCCAACCAGCAGCTCTTCGCTGCCGTTCAGGACTGGTATGCCACGATGCCTCCACAGGAGTTCTTTGACGGCTACGGTTTGCCCATCAACCGTGCTGCGGCCCAAGGCGACCTCGACAGTCGCCGCACGATGGTCGATGGCGGTGCTTGGAACCCCTACAACGGCATTGGCTCCATTCAGCCGGCTGGTGGTGGTCTTGTGAACGGCCTGTCCCCGACAGGTGCGGTTGACCAGACCTCCGAGGGTTGGGAAATCGAGCTCTCCGCTCGTCCGACCCGCGGTTGGGACCTCACGATGAACATCGCGAAGGTGGAAGCTTCCCGCGGTGATCTCGAAGAAGGTTTCGAGAACTGGATCAATAATCAGTATGAGCGTTTCCAAGGCCCGGCGGGTGACATCCGCCTGTGGTGGGGTGGTGACCAAACCATCCGCACCTACTACGACCAGAACATCTACCAGCCCTACCTGTTCCAGTTGGACCAGAAGGGTTCGTCTGCTCCGGAAATCCGCCCGTGGCGCTTCAACCTCATCACGAACTACAACTTCCAGGAAGGCATGTTCAAGGGCGTGAATGTGGGTATGGCCTACCGCTGGCAGGATGACCTCATCCTCGGTTACGAGTTGGATGTCGCCAATGAGAAGCTCGACATCAATCGTCCGATCGAAGAAGGCGCGGAAGATGCGATCGACCTCTGGATGGGCTACCAGAAGCAGCTCACCGAGCGCATCGGATGGCGCATTCAGCTCAACCTGCGCAATGTGGGTGAGTCCGATCGCCTCGTTCCAATCAGTGTGAATCCGGATGGTGAATACGCCGCGGTGCGTATCGCCAACGGCATGCGCTGGTCCATCACGAACACCTTCTCCTTCTAAGGAATCGGTTAAGTTCCAAAATCTTCAAGCTGCCGACTTCGGTCGGCAGCTTTTTTTGGACATGAATTGTGAGGGTCGAGGTTAGTCGTGCTGAGTTTTGCGGCGTGTGTGCGTGTTACATCTAAGCTGTCGCCTGCACTGCGTGCACCTGATCGATGTCGGAGTAGTCGCGCCAAACGGTTTCCACGTTAAGCGAAAGCTGGGTTTCCGGAACGCCTTTTTCGCAGGCATTGAGTTGGCTTACGACCAGGTCCACCGTGCCGCGACCGACCCATTGATGCAACAGGTCCAAGCCACCGACCACGTTCTGACCTTTCATCAGATCCAGTGAATACAACGGGATCTTGAGCCCTTTGGCGTGCAGTTGCTGTTGAAGCTCCTGGCTGCGCGGATAATCGAGCCCCAGCAGGGCGTCGGGCTTCAGTTCCAGAAGATCAGGAATGAGATCGGTGTAGGATTCCCGGTCGAGCGAGACCCGTTGGATGGCCGAGGGTTCGAAGCAATCGTGCTCCCGGAGTCCCATGGTGATGCCCGCCTCGATGCCTCTCCGCAAGGGACCGTCCACCTCCTTGGGGATCAGCGCCACCGGTCTTTTGATTCCGCGTTCCTGCAATTTCGCCACCACGAGCTCACCTCCGGACAGAAGGTCCGCCATACAGCAATGGTAAGTCACCGGGGCAGCCGAATAACCCGCCACGGCACAGGCATAGTCCAAACCAACCTCAAAATACTCTGCCGGAAATTGGGGTACAACTGCGCCAATGTAGACCAGTCCCTCCACGCCCCGGGAATCCAGGATGCTCTTCATTCGCCGTGGGGTCAGTTGTTCCTCCTTCACATTAAGCAGGTTCACACTGAATCCCAGGCTCTCCGCCCGTTCGACGGCACTCTGCAGGAAACACCGGATCGCTCCTTGATGAGTCAACTCGGTGCGAGAAAGTCCGATCACGATGCCGAGTGGTGGAAGCGATCGGTCCGAGCGCGTGCGCCGGGTGATCTGCATCTGCCGGGCCAGTTCCGGATTGGGCAACCAACCCATCTCGCGGGCCAGTTTTTGGATCCGCTTGCGGGTCGCTTCCGACACCTGACGGCTGTTGTTCAGCGCATAGGAGACAGTGGCCCGGCTGCATCCGGCTTGCTTGGCAATCTCACCTAAACTGACACGCATCCCTCAAAAATTGAGAGTGGAAAACTTAACGTCAAGTGGGGTCGGAGCGATCGAGTCGATTTTTGCTAGGACGATCGATTGTTCAGCCATTCGGCACATCGCGGCAGCCAACTCCCGAGCACCGGATCGTCAAGGGCGGCACCAAACCCATGGCCTCCTTCGTCGAAGGCATGGATTTCCGCCGCCACTCCCGTGGCCCAGAGCGCCTCTGCGTAGGCGTGACTGTTGGCGATCGGCACCCCGGCATCGTCGCGGGCATGAACCAGCACGGCGGGCGGAGTGTCCGGAGTAATGTTTTTCTCTGCTGAGTAGTGATGCACCAGTTCGGTGTCAGGGATTTCACCCAGCAGCGCCCGCCGCGATCCCACGTGGCTGAATTCGCCACTGAAACTGATCACGGGGTAAACGAGCATCGAAAAGTCGGGCCGACTGGATTGCTGTTCGATCGGGTCGGCGGCATCCGGGTTGCCGTTGTCGTAGTGCACCGATGCGGTTGCGGCGAGGTGGCCCCCGGCAGAGAAGCCCATGATACCAACGCGGTTTGGATTGATCCGCCAATCCTCGGCTTGGTGCCGAACCAATCGAAGCGCGCGTTGCGCATCCATCAGTGGGCTCAGCCGGGGCTCGATCTGGGCTTTCGAGGTGGGCAGCCGATACTTTAAAACGACTCCCGCAACTCCGCGTTCAGCCCACCACCGGGCAATCTCCGTGCCTTCAAGTTCGTAGGCCAATATCCAGTAGCCACCCCCCGGGCAGATTACGATCGCTTCGCCGGTGGCCTTCGAGGGATCGGGCAGAAACACCTCAATCGTGGGTGTCTGCACCCGGCCGATTCTCAGGATGCCATCGCGGACGTGCTCTTCAGCTTCACCGGCATCCCGGTAGTTGGGGATTCCACCGGTCGGATAAAGCGGCAGAGTGAAGGATTCAGCCGACAGATTTGCTCCCATCGACAGGCAGGCGACCAACATGAGGAAGATCCGAGTCATTCGAGGAGGTTAGTTCTTACTCGTCGTATCCATCAATCCACAACACAGCTTCGGCCAGGTAAGCTTGAGGGATATCCCAGATTTCCTGCGTGCACCATTCGATGAGTTCGGAGGTCTCGAGGTAAGGCGTGTCGTCCGGACGACCGTTGAATCCCACCGCCACCGTGTCGGGCAGCCGCAATTCAAAGGCCGAAAACGGGGTGGGACACCGGAAGCCCACGCCGTGGTGCAGGCACATCGCCGCCGGGTTGTGCCCGAGGGTCCACTGCAACCAGCATTCGGCCGCCGCCCGCCAGTCCGGCCGTGCCAGCAGCTCACCGGCCTTGGCGGCGGCGACGGCTTGATGCAGCAGCACCCCGCCGCAGCCATGCGCACATTGCTGGTGATTGAGCGGATGCAGGAAGGAGCGCACCCAGCGCTCCCCGCCGGCTTCGCGAAACGCCTGATGCTCGGGATGTATTCGTTTTGTAAATACACCGTAGGGTGGATAGGACCAGGTGTTGGATTGGGCATCCGCCAGCAGGAATCCCTCGATGTACTCCTGCACTGCTTCGCGGCAACGGGCGATCTCGGCTTCCCAGCCGGGCAGTTGCAGCTCAATCAAGCGCAGCAGCGGCATCAGCGGTTCGGCCGACATGGCAATGCACCGGAATCCGTCGGTGTTCTCCCGCTCCATGAAGTAGCCCGCCAGGCCGGTCGCTTCGCGACACTGTCGGGAGAGCAGCTCCTCCAGCAGGGCAACGATGTCCTCTCGATCAACCAGCCCGGGGTCGAGCACATGCAGATTGATGGCGGCCCAGCATTCGTTTGCGACGAACAATGTGCGGCGATCATGTCCCCGTTGGCGCCCGTGTTGCCAGGCTCGGGTCGCCAGCTCCCGGCAGGTTTTGGCCTGGTCATCGGGGAGCACCTCGGCAATGCGAGCCTGGGTCCGCACGAACATAAACTGCACGGCGGGATTGTAGGTGGTGCGAATCGAACGCTCGTCACCCGAGCCGGGAATATTGTCGGTCTCGCGTCCATCGGAACTGCCGTCGCAATTGACGCCGGGATGATTCTCGAACCACCAGTCGTTTTCGTAGGTCAGTCCGGGCTTGAGGGCGCCGCCTCCGAGGTCCTCCCACACTTGCCCCTCGGGACTGATCATGGCGTGATAGAAGCGGTTGCCCCAGGCGATTTCCTGAATGGCTTTCCGGCGTAACCCCGGGTGGCCGCGTTCGGCTAAGGTGGCGAGCGATTGCAGGTTGGGCAGGGTGAGAAACATCCATTTGCGGTAGTCACCGGCATCATACCAACCCCCGGCGGCATCAATTGGGGTGCCGTCGCTATCCAGCACGCCATCGTCCAGGTGGGTGGCGGATCTCACCCCGGGGATTTCGAATCCGGACCGCTGATGGTAGAGATAATTCAGGTAGCCGTATTGCAGGCGGTCATAAAGCCGGGGGCGGATCGTGAAGGGGAAGGTGCTGCCATAGTCCGTTTCGACCTGGTAGTTTCCAGGTTCGTTGAAGTCGGCCAGTTCGCCGTGCCAGAAGATGCCCCATGCGGTGTCGTGGCGGATGAGTTCCCCGGTTTGGATAACGTTGCCTTGGTTGGGCAGCAGACGGCCCTTGTTGATGTCAAACGGCCACACGAAAAATGATGTGTTCCATAGCTCGTGGCGCGGAGCTTCGCGGGGAATGCGGTCGAACAAGGAACGCAGGTAGAAGGGGATGCGGTCCGGCCACGATTTGATATCGTCGCCGGGATCAGGCGCCAGGGTAAGGGACTTGTGGGTGCCGGGGCGAAATCCCAACTGGGAGTAGGCAAGCTTGGACATGGGTGGAGCAGGGAAGCGCTGACCTTGAGCCAGCCTCCCGCGCTTGAGCACCAGTGCCTGCCTTGACGTTCAGGCACGGCTCGTGGTCAGCCCAGATAGTCCACGGTCAAAGTGCGTGATTCCAAAACCCCATCGCGGGCGCTGACCGAAAACGCACGTCCGTGGGGCCGCGAACTCACCAAGCGGGTGCGCTGCGTTTCGGTAAAGTGGGCCGCGACGCCATCGTCCAGGGCGAGGCCACGCAGAATTTCGCCGTTTTGGATCAAGGTTTCATACGACGGCTGGCGATTCACCTCGCCGTCGTAATGTGGCGAGCAGCTTCCGGGCAGCCAACCGAGGCAGTCCAGTTTGGAAAGACCTCCGTTGGAATCGGTATGCCCCTGTTCAAACCAACAGATGGCCCCCGCGCTTACCCCGGCCAACACGATGCCGCGTTCCCACGCCTGCTTCATCATGGGCGTGACTCCCGCCACTTCCCAAATTGCGAGCATGTTGCGCGTGTTGCCTCCGCTGACGTAAATGATGTCGGTCTCTAGAAATCGCTCCGCCATGTCCGGGGCCTGGCGGAAGAGGGAAACATGCTGCGGTCGGCAATCATACCGATTGAAGGCGGTATAAAACTGGGCGACGAGTCGATCGGCATCTCCGCTCGCGGTTGGCAACAATGTGATGCGCGGGTTGGGAATTCCGGCAGCCTCCAATACATAGCGATCCAGCAAAGGGTTTTCCGGCTCCATGGAAAATCCACCTCCTCCCAATGCGATGATCTGACGCGGCATGCCTCCGATCGCGGCGTATTTTGGTGGCGATGAAAACCGAAAAACGCGGAAGAGTTCAGGAGGAGAATGGCGAAGCCATGAACCTCCCCGCGTGGACGGGCTTTACGGCGTTCGCCAGACCGATAATGATGGCACGATGAAATCGATCAAAGGGGCAACGCTCGCACTTATGGTCATGGTTTTCGTGGGCCGGGCTGAGCCCCTGCAAATCATGACCGTTTCGGGGCCGGTGGCGGTTGGCGAAGTGGGAGTCGTGTTGAGCCACGAACATGTGTTGGTTGATTTTGTGGGTGCCAGTGAAGCCGGCCCGCACCGCTACGAGGTCGACGCCGTGGTGGCCAAGGCGGAGCCGTTCATTCGCGAGGCACAAGCGCGTGGCGTGGAATTGATGATTGAAGCGACACCACAGTTTCTCGGTCGTGATCCGAGAGTTTTGTTGGCGTTGCGCGAGCGCACCGGAATGCAGTTCATCACCAATACCGGTTTGTATGGCGCGGTGCGGGATAAGTTCCTGCCCGACTATGCGTGGACGGATTCGGCTGAACAGCTGGCCGTCCGCTGGGTGGAGGAAGCCAACTCCGGCATCATGCACACCGGGGTAAAGCCGGGTTTCATGAAACTAGCGGTGGATTCGCAGCGGGAGTTGTCGGAGGTGGACGCCAAGCTGGTGCGAGCCGGGGCTTTGGCTCATCGCGAGACGGGACTGACCATCGCAGTGCACACCGGCCGCGGCGCCAATTTGGCTCAATTGGATATCTTGGCGGAAGAGGGAGTAGCGGCATCGGCGTGGGTTTGGGTTCACGCTCAAAATGTGGAAGTTTCAAACATCCTGGCTGCCGCCGAGCGCGGGGCATGGCTGTCATTTGACGGCGTGCGGCCCAGAAGCCTCGACCGCCATGTCGAGGTGATCCTCGCTATGCGCGAGGCCGGGTATCTGAATCAGGTGCTGATCTCTCACGATGCAGGTTGGTATGACCCCGCCGAACCCGAGGGGGGCGAATACCGCGGGCATGTCCTGTTGTTTGATGAACTTATTCCACGGCTGAAGGAAGCGGGCCTGACCGCGGCTGAAATCGAACGATTGGTCCGGCACAACCCGCTGGAGGCATTCGCCGTGCGCAAACGATTGCTGGAGTAACCCGCGATTGGCCAGGAACGGAGCTGTAGGCCCCTCCTGAAAATTAATGAATATTTCCCAGGTCGGGGGCTTCCGGTTGACCAGGGTTAGTTTGCCGTCAACACGGTGGAAACTGCCCCTTTTTCAACGCCCTTATGAGATCCCAAGCTGTTGTGTTTACCGCGCCCGGTGTCGTGAAATTTCAAGAGGTATCGTGCCCCGATCCTGGTCCCGATGACATCGTGATCGACATCACGCATTCTTGGATCAGCAACGGCACGGAAGGCTCGTTCTTGCGCGGGGAGCGGTTGGCGGGTGACACGGCCAAAGCCCCGGGCGATCCAGAGCCGTTTCCCATGATCGCGGGTTACCAAAAGGTGGGCTGGGTGCGCGAGGTCGGAGCAAACGTGAAGGACTTTGCCGTCGGGGATTTCGTTTTTGCAGTGATGAGCAAGGTCGAGGGCATGTTCGACAACAAGTATGCCGGGCATGTCTCACCCTCCGTTTGTGACCGGCAGTTTGTCCACCGATTGCCGGAAGGAGCGCACGAGGAGCCGGAAAAATACTGTGGCATGGTGCTCACCCAAGTGGGTTACAACTGCGGCACGCGGCCTCGGATCGAAGCGGGCGAAGTTGCGGTTGTGGTGGGCGACGGGTTGGTGGGGCAGTGGACCGGGCAAGCCCTGCACCAACGCGGCGCCCAGGTGATCATGACCGGGCGCCATGAAGATCGCCTTGCGCTCTTTCGGACGGGAGGTTGGGGCAAGGCTCTGAAGGGGTCCGCCCTTGGCGTGGATGAGGTTCGGGCCATCACCGAGCAGCCCATCGCGGTCATGGTGGATACGGTGGGGGATGTGAAGTTGTTCGATGAATACCTGCCCTACTTAAAACACGGAGGCACCATTGCCGCTGCGGGGTTCTACGGCTTGGAGGGTTTTATTGAAATCCAACGCTACCGCTTTCGCGAAATCGCTTTTGACTTGGTTGCCGGCATCACCCGCGAGCGGATCGACGCCACCATCCGGTGGGTGCATGAAGGCAAGATGGACACCACCGGCCTGATCACGCATCGCTTCCCCGTTGCGCAAGCGGCGGACGCATGGGACTTGATTGAAAGCAAACGTGAACCCGTGCTTGGCGTGGTCTTGCAGTGGAAGGAAGGTGGTGCGGCATGACGGCAATCCCTCAGACCATGAAGCAGCTTGTGATCGCTGCCCCCGGTCAGGTGGAGTGGCAGGATGCACCCGTGCCGACTCCCCGGCCGGACGAGGTATTGATCCGGGTCAGCGGCGTTTCCACCTGCCCGCATTGGGATATCCACATCACGGAGGGCAAACCGATGTTTCCCGGGCAGGATCTGAAGTATCCCTATGTCCCCGGACAGCCCGGCCACGAGGCGGTGGGCATGGTGGTGGCAAAGGGGGAAGCCGTGCAAAACCTCGACGTCGGCCAATCGGTCGCCGCGTGGCGTGATACGGGCGAAGCTCGACAGGGATTTTATGCGCAGTTCAACGTCTTTCGGGAAGTCGACCTTTTGCCGATCTCCGAAGACCTGGAGCCGATCCGGATTGCTTCCCTGGAGCTCGCGATGTGTGTGGAGGTGTCGTTTCAGCAGCTGCACGCCTTCACGGCAATGAAGGGCAAAAGCATAGCCGTGGCCGGATTGGGGCCGGCGGGTCTGGTTGCGATTCAACTTGCCCGTTACCATGGCGCGGTGGCGGTGGTGGGCATTGATCCGGTGGCGGAGCGCCGTGAGTTGGCCCGGCAGCTGGGGGCAAGTGACGTGAGATCGGGGGCCGCCGAAGACTGGCCGGCGAGCCGGACGGATGAGAACGCCGTCGACCTGGCGATCGATTGCACCGGGCTCGCCCCCGTGGTTGAATTTCTCCTACATCGAACCCGGGAGGCAGTGGTGCTCTTCGGCGTGGTGCGACAGGATATTCGCTACAACGGCAACCTCATGTGGGGTCCGGGAGTGAGTTTGCTGGGATACGGCGATCACAACCGGGCCGCAGCCAATACCGCTTATGCCGCGGTTGAGGCGGACGCCTTGGACCTCTCCACATTGATCACCACCACCCTGCCAATGTCCGACTACTTATCAGGCGTGGAACAACTCCGTCAGAAGCGGGCAATCAAGGTGCTTTTCGATCCCTGGATTTAGGCCACAGATCGATTGATCTCAGTTGGAGTGGCAGGCCCCGTGTGGGTTCGATGCGGTACAAAACGGCGCCCGAGAGGTCTTGACGACATGACGAACTGTCTGGGTTCGCTGCCAGGGCTCGGTTTTTTGAAACCGATGTCGAAGGGGAGGAGTTTAGAGGTCCAACGCCCGCAGGATTGTCTGAGGCGAACGTCTGTGTTCGGAAACAGCAGACTGCGCTTGGAAAGCTAACGCGTGTTTCTTTTTAGGGCTTCGATTATCGAGGAATAATCCCCTTGGGGGATCAGGTTCTCATACTCACGGGGATCGGTTTTGATGTGATAAAGCTCTTCCTTACCATCGGCATACTGAATGTAGCGCCACTCCTTGCTGCTGAGCGAATAGTTGCCTTTGCCCACATGGGTCTTGACCACTCGGTTGGTTTCGAGAGACGGGTTCTTCAATAGCGGCAGCAAAGATCTCCCATCGAGCTGCTTCGCTGGCAGACCACAGATATCGACCAGAGTCGGGAAGATATCGAGGAGACTGACCGGCTCGTCACAGAGGGTTCCTCGCGCCATCCCAACGGCAGAAATGATCAATGGCGTGTGGGTGGAATGCACCCACCCCGTCATTTTGCCCCAGGCCTGTTTTTCGCCCAGGTGCCAGCCGTGATCGCTGAAGAGAATGACGGTGGTATTGGCGCCATAGGGACTTGCGTCCAGATAATCCAACAACCTGCCAATCTGGGCGTCGATAAACGAAATGCACGCCAGGTAAGCCTGTACGGCATGTTTCCACTGGTCATGGGAAATTACATGTTGATGCGTAGCCGCAGATCCCGCGGTTACCGCACTCAGTATCCGTCGTAGTCCGGGTTCCGGAATGTCTGACAGATCATCAGGCATCACTTCCGGGAGCTGAATACTCTCGAGCGGGTATAAATCGAAATACTGCTTTGGCGCGTAAAGGGGGATATGCGGACGGTAATATCCGAGCCCCAAGAAGAACGGTTTGGCCGGGTCATGCGATTTCAGGCGATCCAATGCCCAGTCGGTAATCTTACCATCTCCGAAAGCCGAATCCGGAAGATCAAAGGACATCCAATCGAAAGATTCCCCTTTGAGGTGATCAGGTGTCCGCTCACTGGGCATACGGTTAAACGGCATGATGTAGTCTCTGCCGCCGGGTCCCATTTTGATCAGATGACGAGGATTCGCCGAACCCTTGGTGGGTAGCTCGTCCTCGGTGTAGAAGGATTGTTTTCTGGTGAACGGACTCCAGCGCTGCTCCGGCTCATATGCATGTTCGAACATCTTTTCATTGATATTCATGTGGTGAATTTTTCCGGCGCCGTAAGTAGTGTAACCGTGGGCCGCGAAGTATTCTGGTAACAGGGTGTAAGCGTCGGAATTGAATTTATCCTCGTTTGAATACACCCCGGTTTTCGTTTCACTTAGACCCGTCAGAAACGCCGTCCGCGAAGCCTTGCAAATGGGAGTAGTGCAGTGCGCTGCGGTAAACGCTATCCCCCGCTTGGCCAATCGATCGAGGTTTGGTGTCTTCGCTTGGGGATGTTGATTCAGGTATCCAACCCAATTGTTCAGGTCATCGATACTGATAAACAGGACATTGGTTTTTCCTGAGGCGGTTAGTCCACCCAAGAAGAAAAACAACAACCATAGGATAAGTTTGGAACTCGCCTTCGTTTCCTTCCCCATTTTCATAGCGTTACCGGTTCGGAGCGTTAAACCCTGAAAAGATTAGGGGAGCTCGACAACGGTGGAGTTGAGGCACGGTGATCAGCGACGGAGAGGTCATGACCGGGTTTCATGGGGATCGGTCGAAACGAGCCGATGACCGGAATGGTCGGCAGGAGCTGCTTTACGGGACCAGGGTGATGTGGCGCGCCGTCAGCCGTTGCCACCACTGCCTTGTTCGCTGTTGATTATTCCGTAAACGATCAGGGTGTGGAAAAGCTCATCCTTGATTACTTCATCGATCAACTTTCCCTCTTTCACCATTCCGGATTTCTCCATGACTTTGCCTGATGCTGGATTCGATTCCATATGTCGCGATGTGATCTTGTGATAACCAAGGTCACGAAAGCCGTATTCGATTACCGCCCTGGCAGCTTCCGTGCAGTATCCCTTGTTCCAGAAAGGGACCCCCATCCAATAACCCAATTCTGCGCGCTTGTGTTGTTTGGCTGCGCCTAACCCCATTGCGCCAATAAGGTCACCGGTTCCCTTCAAAGTGATGGCCAAGTTTACTCCGTTGCCGTTGTAGAACTGGGGAAGATGTGTCGATATCCATTTCTCCGCCATCCCATCTTCATAGGGATGTGGAATATTGAGCGTGGTTTCATATACCTCCCTGTGTCCGGCCAGCTCCTTTACTCTTTCCGAGTCCGCGATGGCAAACGGTCTTAGGACTAATCGATCTGTTTCCAGTCTTGGAGGATGAAGTTTCATTTACTTGGCGAACGCTAGGGTCAGATGCAGCGGTTTGCCGACGTCGGCTGAACCGTCTTGTTGGCATGTATTTGTTTTTTGAAGACGACGTGTCTTTCGACTTCCTCGAAGCCGATATGCTTATGAAAGGAAATACTCTCTTTGTTTCCAATCAGCGCATCCGAACCTACTTCAGTGCAACCTTTTGCCAGGAACCATTCGTAACTCTTTTCGATTAACTTCTTTCCCAGCCCTTTCTTGCGACTTTCTTCAATCACGTAGATGCCCTCGACGTAGCCCACGGGAGAAGTCCTGCAGCCATCAGAATAGTCTCGGGTCGAAACTTCGATGAATCCATTTCCGTTCTGCTTTTCGGAGGAAGGATACGAAATGAAGCAGGTCGCTTTCTTTGAATCGATGATCTTCAAGCAGTCGGATCGGCTCTCTTCCATCGAGCAATCCGGCCACAGTCGACGACGCAAGTATAACCAAGAGTCCAGATCTTCAATTGTCGCTTCTTTGATCATCTGTTTTTACCAGCGTTTGAACTCAGGCCGGCCCACTTGTGGACCCTGTCTGGGATGATTGGTTGGGCTCCGTTGCTTCATCCGATCGTATCAGGAGCTTCAGTCCTTCGTGAGAGGGGACGAACCCGAGTTTCTTGTAAAACCGGATCGCTGCAGCTCGCTTCTTATTTGAGGTCAGCTGAACCATGCGACAACCGCGCTGCTTGGAACGCTCTATTGCCCAGGAAATGAGCTTTTCTCCAATCCCACGTGATCGAAATCGACGGTCGACGCGAACCCCCTCGACCAACGCTCTCCAACTCCCGCGGTAGGTGACATAGGGAATGAAAGTCAGTTGAAGTGTGCCAATCACCTCTCCAGAGGATTCCACGACCACAAGCTCATTATTTGGGTCATGGGCTATGGTATCGAATGCAGCGTAGTAGCTCTGCGGCAGGGGCGAGAAATTCGTTTCTCGCTGGCTGCCCAATGAGTCTTCCGAAAGCAGCCGGACGATATCCGGCAGGTCTTCGCGCTTCGCCTCACGAAAGTGTAGATCGGTATTCATTTTATGGGTCTGCTCTAGCCGAACGTTTGAGTTCAGAGCCGGCGCTTATGCGACATGGTCCGAGACAATGGGTTAGCTTTTGTTGAGAACTCGTTCATACTCCCGATGCGATCCGATCCAGAACCAGATCAGATCATCCCCATCAGGAATCGCCAGGGATCGAACCCTATCGTTCACGCGTGCCGACCAAAATTGTCCCACTTTCTTGAATCGGAGTGAAGGGTGGGAAGCATTCGCCTTAAGTAGGGCGAACTGCTTATCAGCTTGAGCCTGGACCTCTTTCGGTAGCTGCTCATAGCAGCTCCAGAATCGAGAGGTGGCGTAGTGCTTCACAGCGGACGGGCTTTGCCTTTTCGATGCTCGGCAAGGGCTTCATCAGCCAAGAAATCCAAGCGTCCAGCCTTAGCGTCAGCTTCAATCTCCTTGTCCCACAGCCACGCCTTGAGCTCAGCAACTTCAGAGTCGCTGAGCTTCTCGATCGCTGATTCGATCTCTTGAACGGTGCTCATGCCTTCAAATGTGGACCGGCCATGAAAAACTGCAAGTCGGTGCTTTTCAGCTAACGTTAGAGGTGAGGCACGGCGGCCAGCGACGATGAAATCACGACCGGTTTCAGGACTCCTGGCGGTCGAGCAGCGCTGTTGGCTGACCGCTGACTTCTGACCGCTTTCTTATTGCACCTGGCTGCGGAGCCAGTCCATCACCGCGGACGTCGCGGCGGTTTTGTGCTCTGGTTCGTTAAAACCGTGGTCGGCTCCGTCGATGAAGCGGTAGTCGGCGAAGGATTGCTTGATGATCTGGATGTGCTCGGTGTCAGCCGGAAGCACCACGTCGTCGGCCGTCCCGTGAACGAGCAACCACGGGATTGCAACCTGCTCGGCCGCCGGGGCGACGTTGCCCACGGTTTCGGTCAGATCCGTCATGAATGCCTCAGAAAGGGGACAGTCCTCGTCCTCCCACATGAAGCCTTCGCCGGGCGCGACTTCACCGAATTCCGTTTGGGCAAATTTCTTCGTGTCGACCATGCCGGCCAGGGATACCAGGACATCGATCCGGTCGTCCTGGGCCGTCCGGAGCACGCCCACCGCCGCGCCCATGCTGTGGCCAATGTAAGCAATCTTTGGATACGTTCCCGTGGTGGTCACGGTATCCAGAACGGCGCCGAGATCGGAGACCTCCTTCGTGATGTTGCTGTTGCGGAAATCACCCTCCGAGTCGCCGTTGCCGGCAAAGGAAATACGCAGGGTGTCGAATCCGGCGGCGTTGAGCACTGTCGCGGTGTCAGCGATGATCGGCCGGTCTTTGTCGCCGGTCACTCCATGTCCCAGGACGACCAGCCAGCCGTTGATGTGGGACTCGTTGGCTCCAGCGGCGAAGGAGTAATCGATGCGTTCACCGATCGGGTTTCGGATTTCGGAATCAAACATAGAAGCAGAGGATTGGGACCTTGGAATTGAACCTCAGGTTACGCAGATGAATCGAGAAACACCTCTCTGCGCTAATCTGAGAAATCTGCGGTTGGTTTCACTGGTTTTGGGCGAGAGAAGGAGTCAGGCCGGAGCAAGTGAATTGGCATTCACTTGTTTAACGGCGCTGACCCCGGGCCTCTCGACCGCACCTAGATCGCCCGGCCTTTGAAGGTGAGTTCGGCGATGCCCGACTTGTCGAGGTCACCCAGACCCAGTTCGGTCATCTTGGTGTATTGTTCGAACGTGGCCTTGGCCAGCGGAGCCGGGATACCTGAATCCTCGGCGAGCTTAAGCGCGATGCCGGAATCCTTCGCCGCGTGCTCGGCGGAGAAATAGCACTCATGGTCACGGGCGACCATGTCTTCGCCATCCGTCTCGAGCACGCGGGAGCGCGCCCCGGTCTGGCCCAAGACCTTGAGCAGCATGTCCAAGTCGAGTCCGAGGGCCTGGCCGATGCCGAGCCCCTCCGCGAGGGCGGCGGTGTTGATGTTCATGATCATGTTGACCAGCGCCTTCACCTCCGACGCCTTGCCGGCGGGGCCGACGAAGTGCAGGTCCACGCTGAGGTCGTCGAGCATGGGCTTGACGGATTCGAACACCGGCTCACTGCCACCCACCATGAGGTAAAGCTCGCCATTGCGGGCCTGGGGAATGCTCGACGCCATGCAGGCTTCCAGGCTGGCCGCACCGGCCGCAGTGGCAGCCTCATCGATCTTCGCGTGAATGGCCGGGGTGAGAGTGGCGCAGTTGATGAAGATCTTACCGGCCGCGCCCTGCAGCAGGTTGTCTTCGCCAAAGTAGATGGAGTCCATTGCCGCGTCATTGGTCACGATGGTGAGGATGATGTCGGTTCCGGCAGTCACTGCGGCCAGCGAGTCGCAGGCGGTGGCGTCCACATCCTGGGCGAGATTGGTGGTAACCTCGCGGTTGATGTCGAAGACGGCGGCTACGTTGTAGCCTTTGTCATTGAGGCAACGGGCCATGTTGCCGCCCATGCGGCCGAGGCCGACGAATCCGATTTTCTTATCTTTCATGAAAGGGAAGGGGTTGGAGAGGAAAACATCTGACCATGCGGGTCATGGTCCCACGCGCAAGTGCCCAACCCTTTCTCCTCGTGCCATTTTCGTTAATCCGGACGTTGAAATTTCATCACCACCCGACTGGGGGCGAATCGTTCAGGACCAGTCAAAAACCGCCGTTTGACGCGAGGCCCGGCTCTGGCTCAAATCCGCATATACAGAGGCGGCATCGTGGGGACGGACGGCATCACCCACCAGATTGGAGAGGTCCAGTTCGCGCTGCTGCAACATGGCCAATCCGTCGGTCAAGTCCTGGCGGGTTTGGTCGCGGGGCACCAGGATCGAGAGCTCCTTCATGAAGACTTGTTGGTAGTTGAAACAGAAATCTTCGGGGTAGCTGCCTTGGATTACGTAGCGCGACCCACGATGGAGAGGCTGGTTCCAGGGGCGGAGTTCCCGGGCCAATGCAACGGCCTGTGGGATCACGGCCGGCACTCCGGTGGCGTCGATGATGACGTCGTAGCCCTCTTTATCCGCGCCGGTGGTTGTTGCCAGGGTCTCAGCCGCTTCAAATGCCGCGATCCCGTCCGCTTGGGCGGTGGCTACGCGGACGGAGTGGCGGTCGAATCCGGCCACCTTGGCTCCCAGAGATTGCGCGATGCGCGCCGAAATCTGGCCGAGCAGTCCCAACCCGATCACCGCGACTGACTCGCCGGCGTTCACCCGGGATAGTCGCACCCCGTGCAGGGCAATCCCGATCAAGGCCGCCAAAGCAGTTTCCGGCTTGTTCAGGCTGTCCGAGATTTTCACGGTGTCCTCTTCGCGCACCATGGCCTGTTTTGCGTGGGTCCCGTTGAAGAAAATCAGCCCCCCGGAGGTTTGAGCGCGGGAGAAGAAGACCAGGTCCCCGGGTTTCAAGTCCGTATCGGCACTTGCCTCGACCACCCGGCCCACGGCTTGGTAGCCCGGCACGCAGCGCTGCTCCATGACTCCGGCTTGTTGACCTCGCAGGCAACGGGTTTCGGTGCCGGGGCTGATGGCCGAATAAATCGTATCCACCAAGGCACATCCGCCGGCGAGTTCCGGCAGCTCAAGCTCGGTCATTTCGACCCGGCCGGGAGGATTAAAAATCAAACAGGAAGTCCGGGGCATTTCGATGGCACCGTGTCCGTCTGTCCGGACTTCGCAAAACGGGAGACTTTTGACGTTCAGGATTAGCGGCCTGTCCGCAGGGTCGATCTCGGGTCGTCCCGATATTCAACGGTAAATGCGGGCGGGATTGGACCGAAACGAATCCCCAACAGGCTTAATACACCCTATGAATATTGCTGGATCATTCGACGAAAAACTCGCCGCGCTGCGCCTGCGCCATGCTGCGCTGCTGAACAAAGAGAACGCGATCGATCCGCTGTTCTACAATGGAGTCTATGAGCGTTACGTCGATCCCGTGGTGACGGCGGCGCATGTGCCCTTGGAGTGGCAATTTGATCTCAACCCGGACACAAATCCCCATCTCATGGCGCGGATGGAAATGAACGCTGCTCTCAATCCGGGCGCAATTTTCTGGAAGGGCAAGTATGTGCTCTGCGTCCGGTGCGAGGGGGTTGATCGCAAGTCGTTCTTCGCCTTGGCGGAAAGCGACACGGGGGTGGATGGCTTCCGCTTCCAGGAGCGTCCCCTGCAGGTGCCGGAAACGGACCGTCCCGACGTGAACCTTTACGACATGCGATTTGTGGCTCACGAGGATGGCTACGTCTACGGTATCTTCTGCACCGAGCGTCCTCATCCGGAAGCCAACGGCGATGTCTCCGCCGCCGAGGCCCAGTGTGGCGTCATTCGTTCCAAGGACCTCGAATCGTGGGAGCGTTTGCCGGACCTGAAATCTCCCTCCAGCCAGCAGCGCAACGCCGTGCTGCACCCTGAGTTTGTGGACGGGCGTTACGCCATCTACACCCGCCCCCAAGATGGATTCGTCGACGCGGGCAGCGGTGGCGGTATCGGTCTGGGCTTCGCCGAGGATATGGCCAACCCGGTCATCAAGGATGAAGTCATCATCGACCGCCGCGCTTATCACACGGTCAACGAACTCAAGAACGGTCAGGGACCAGCTCCCCTCAAAACTCCCCGTGGGTGGCTCCACCTTTGCCATGGTGTCCGCAACACGGCTGCGGGCATGCGTTATGTGCTCTACCTTCTGGTGACCGATCTTAACGACCCCACCAAGGTGATTGCGAAACCCGGCGGCTACTTTTTGGCGCCCCAGTTCGAGGAACGCGTGGGTGATGTCAGCAACGTTGCCTTTACCAATGGTTGGATTGATCGCGAGGATGGCCGCGTGTTCATTTACTATGCGTCATCGGACACGCGTTGCCATGTCGCGACATCAACCGTCGAACGGCTGCTCGATTACGCGTTCAACACGCCGCCCGACGGACTCTCGACCCGCAAGTGCGTGGCTCAGCGCAACGATTTGATCACGCGCAACCAGCAGTATCTCGCCAGCGTCGCCAAGAAGACCCCGGTTGTCGCAGCTGCAGAATAACACTCTTGATCAGCCTGCCCGCCCGCGGTCCGGAGGCAACCAGTCGGGCAGGCCCGCGGAACCCGGCTGCTGCAGGATCCACTGTTCAGTCAGGCGCATCGTTTCCCCGGGTTTGAGCAGCCGCCACGGGCTGTGGAATTCGAGTTCCTGCAACGCCTGATTCGGGTCCGTATCAAGATAGATCTCCACCGGCGCGTGTTCCGGATGATACAGCTCCCGGGGGTGGAGGATTGTGCGTTTGATCCACGTGCAATCTTCGAACATGGCGGCGATTTCCGCTGGGTGGGCATGGATGAAAGCTTTCGAAGCAGCGGGTCGTGGGGGTGACTCCGGATCGAACGAAAAAACATCCGCCGCGGAGGAATTCGGCACGCCGCCCGCATTGATGTCCTTCACCCACCAGTCCGCTTCATCCGCCGCCGGGGCGAAGGCGGGAATGTCCGGGCGGATTCGCGTGTTGCTCCAGAGATCCCACTTCACCGGTTCCTGACGCTGGTTGGTGGCTTCGACCGACACATGGACCTTTGCGTTCTCGACGAGGTATTCCTTCCGCAGGCTCAAGCCGGTGTAGGGACTCACCGGCCCCGCCAGTTCAACTCGGTTTGGGCCGTGATGGACAACTTCGAAGGGAGCAAACTCCACATATGGATCCGGCGGCCAAGGTTCGCCTCGGAGATGGGGGTGGATGTCCTGATGATTCCACCAGTCTGATTGCGGACCTATCCAGGTAATGTGCCCGTTGTAGGGTACCCAACGCGGTGGATCATCCAGTGATGGTCGAGTCTCGGGCCAGGCTTGCCAGCCTGCTTCAGGCGCAAAAAGCAGGTTCGGCCCGTCGCGGTATCGCAAATGCACCGCCCGGCCGGCGAGGGGAGGCAAGACACCGAGCTCAATCTCGGAGCTGTGCAACGTAATCAGGCCATGCTCTTGGGCGGTCATTGCAGGTGGAAGAAACGAAAAGAAAAACGGTTAAGTGGCAGGTTTTTGTTCACCCGGATGACCGGCGAGAGCTGTTCCTTTGGACGTTCACGGGCGGGGATGGTGCCGGACGGAAACGAGATGAACGTCCAGAACACAAAGTATCGGTCAATTTGAGGCCCACCGTTAGGTTAATCGCGAAGGCCGAGTGCACTCTACTCAATCTGCAGACCTCTTCCTCCCCTTGTCATGAAAACTCTGACGGAGCTCTCGCGTGATTACGCGGTGTCTTCCCTGACTACCTGGCAGTCCGCGCTCTCCCAAGCCGAGGCGTTCACCAACCGGTTTTGCGAGCTGGATGGCATTCCGGTGGTGCAACGTGAAGCCACGCTGTTGGCCCAACAGTTCCGGCAACAGTTTCTGCCGATGGAGCGGAACGATGGGGTGGCTGGCCGCGTGCGTTACCCCTTGGTTGGTTTCAGCCCCCAACCGATGGGCATGGGGTTTTATTGTGATTTTGACGGACTGGAACAGGGGCTGGAACGTTATCCCGAAACGACGGATCGGGGACAGGCTCTCATCAATTTTTGGCGGGGCCGCACGACTGAGGCACATTGTCGGGCCGCTCTCCCGCCGGAGGCGGCACGCCATCTGCCCAGTGATGCGTGGTTCACCGAAAGTGGCGTGGGGTTTCCGCTCTATCGCATTGGCGGCAGCACGTTGGATTATGGAAAACTGGTGCATCTGGGGTTGGATGGACTTGAAACCGTTACGCGCCACACGGATTTCGCTCATGTGGTTCCGCTCCTTCGGGGCACCATCGATTTCTATATCGACCAAGTCGATGATGGGGAAGTGAGTCGCAGCCTGAAGACGGTCCGGCATGGTCCACCTGAGTCTTTTCGCGACGCCGTGCAGTTGATTTGGCTCTATGCCCTTCACGCCGGCTCGTGGAATTACGGTCGCTTGGACGTCGTGTTGGGACCATTCCTTGAGCGTGATCTGGCTGATGGAGTGCTCACCTGGGATGGCGCCCGCGAACTCACGTGCCAGTGGTGGCGGTTGATGGAGACCGTACCGTGCCAGTATGACCATCGGGTGATTGTTGGAGGAATGGGACGTCCGGAAGAAGCGGCGGCCGACCGGTTTGCCCTGCTGGCCATTGCCGCAACGCGCGCGACTCGCAGCAATCACCCGCAGCTCACGCTCCGCTTCCACGAAGGGCAGAATACTGCACTGTGGGAGCGGGCCATCGATGCCATCGGGGAAGGCTGCACGTTCCCCATGTTGTATAACGACGACGTTAACGTGCCCGCGGTCGCCAAAGCCTACTCGATCGGCCGAAACCGGGCCATGGACTACACCCCGTTTGGGTGCGGTGAATATGTCCTTGGCCATCAGGGAATCGCCTCGCCCAATGGAGTCATCAACCTGCTCAAGGGATTGGAGGTTGCCCTGCACGGTGGGGTCGATCCGGTAACGGGGTATCGGGTTGCTCACGTGCCCGCGGTTTCCCAGTTGCAATCGTTCGACGATGTTTGGCGGGCTTACCGCCGCGTGGTTGAGCCCATCGTCACCGCACTCGCGGTACATCAGGCCACGGAGTATCGCGTTGCCGCCCGCGAGGCCCCCTTTGGTTTTATCAGTGCCCTGATTTCGGGGTGTGTGGAGAATAATCGGAGCGCAATTGGCGGCGGTGCGGTCTACCTCGGTGGATCGCTCGAGACTTACGGCAACACCAACACGGCCGATTCACTTCACGTCATTGATGAGCTCGTGTTCAAGCAACGGGTAGTATCCTTGCCGGAGCTGGTGGAGGCTTTGGATCGGGACTTCGAAGGTGCTTCAGAATTGCAGGCGCGCTGTCGAGCGGTGGCCAAGTATGGCAACGATGAAGGTTTGGCCGATGCGATGGCCCAGAAGGTTCACAATCACATCTGTCGGTTCACCCGTGATCAGGCCAAGCCCGCCGGACTGGACAGCTACCTGGTCGTGGTGATCAACAACTGGGCCAACACCGTGCTCGGACGCACCACCGAAGCCAGCGCCGAGGGGAGGCGGGCTGGCGAACCGCTCGCGAATGGCAACAACCCTTCTTCGGGTGCCGACGTCAACGGTGTGACGGCTTTCCTTAATTCTCTCGTGCGGTTAGATCCCGGTATTCATGCCGGGGCCGTCCAGAACATGAAGTTCACCAAGGACTGGTTTGGTGAAATGCGACCCAAGTTTGATGCCTTGCTGCGCACTTATTTCGCCCAGGGTGGCACCCAGGCGATGATTTCGGTGGTGAGTCGCGAAGACTTGGAAGCCGCCTTACGAGAGCCCGAAAAGTGGGGCCATCTGATCATTCGTGTCGGTGGTTTCAGTATTCGTTTTGTTGACCTGCCTGCCGACGCCCAGCGCGAGTTTCTTACGCGAACATTCAATTAATCACCTCATGGTCGCCCATTCCAACCAATCTTCCCACCTATCCGGCATCGTATTCGATATCCAACGCACGTCGTTGCACGACGGACCCGGTTTGCGGACCACCGTTTTTCTCAAAGGCTGTCCTCTGCGCTGCGCGTGGTGCCACAATCCCGAATCCCAAAAAATTGCCCCGCAAACCGGCCAAAGCGGCAAGGTCTACGGCCAACGCATGTCCGTTGATACCGTCATGCAGGTGGTGGAGGCTGACCGGGGTTTTTACGAATCATCCGGAGGCGGGCTGACGCTGTCGGGCGGCGAACCAACGGTTCAGTTCGGGTTTTGTCTGGCCCTGCTCCAACGTGCCAAAGAGTCCGGTATTCATACGGTGTTGGATACCTGTGGACAGGTGGACCCCAACAACCTGGCGGAGCTTATCCCCTGGGTGGACCTTTTTCACTTTGATCTGAAACTTTCCGACAATCAGGGCCTGCGGACTTGGACCGGTGCGAATGGCAACCTCATCGAGGCCAACCTCGCGATGCTCGAAGCCTGCGGCTCCAAAATCGTGCTCCGGTGTCCCATCATTCCGGGAGTCAACGATACGCGCATGCATGCGGCGTTTCTGGATACAATGGAAGCGTCGGGACGGTTTGAGCGGGTCGAGCGCCTGCCGTATCACACCAGCGGTTTGCCAAAATACGCCGATCTGGGTTTACCCCAACCGACGTTCGTCTAACGGCTTCGCACCAGCACTTGGATACCGGGCCACTGCACCTCCATGCCGTGGACCATCTGGCCGTCGTGGAGAGGCTCCAACCCGGTGATAATCGTGTTGACCCCGCGCCTTAGTCCGGCTGAGCCGTCCAGGGTGACACGGTGCGTGGCGTATTCGTAGGCGGGTGGTGAGCGGTCGAAGATTTTGGTTTCGTTGAGGTAGACCCCGTTGGCGTAGTTGGGACTCCAACTCGTCCACACCGCCTGCACGGCTTCGATCCGATTGGGGTCTCCCGCGAAATCGAACTTTGCTTGGTATTCGGCTTCCCGCGTCACCCAATTCGCCGGCTGATCATAGGGGCGGCAAAGGGTGACGTTGTAGGGCCGTTCGAATGAAAGTCCGTCGACTGGGTCGACCACTACGGTGTAGCCCTGCAGGTCCGTCACCCATGCCGTGACCTTAAACGGATTCGACTGATCGGGCACCCAGCTTGTATCCCAGCTCAGGTCGAAGGGAAACTCTGTTGCCCGCCCCAGATGCTGGGTGGGGTGGCCTCTGAAGTAAAAGTAGTGCCATCGCTCGTAAACACCGTCGCCTGCAAAACTCACATCCTCCAGATATCCAACGTAGTCAACGTGCCGGATCTTCTCGGTGGGGTTGCGCAAGGCGAGTTCGACAGACTCACCCAATGATTCCGGTGCGGGTGGAGAGTTCAGCTGGTAGAGTGACCGCCAGTATTCGGTGGGTTCGTAGTAAACGCGCAGGGTCACGCCGTAGATGATGTTTTGCGGCCAGCCCCAGCGTTGGTCAGGATCGACCTCCAGTTTGAACCGATTGCCCCAACCGGACTGCAGCTGCTCCAGCGGCAGCGGCACGATCGGATTG
Organism: Opitutaceae bacterium; assembly: GCA_028280945.1. GTDB lineage: Bacteria > Verrucomicrobiota > Verrucomicrobiia > Opitutales > Opitutaceae > Actomonas. The sequence continues at coordinate 41,369 of JANQKV010000053.1, read as the reverse complement.
GTGTGGTGCATGTAGTCCCACTCCGGTTCAGGGATGGTTGGAATCGCGGGCACGGTAGTGAACGCGTTTCCATTCACCGAAATGCGCAGGCCCTTGGTGTCGTCGTGGGAGGCGAGCTTTTCAATGATGAGTTCGGCCTTGATGGCATTCTCCAGTTCAACGAATTGCTCCCACTTCAGGTATCCGTCCTTATGATACGATGCCGGGAAGTTTTCCGGCAGTTGATAGTCCAACTTGCCGCCGACACGCAGGAATTTCCCCTGCTCATTGGCCGCCATGGTGGGGAGCCAGGGATGGTCCTTGAAGACGTCGCCAGGTTGGGGTTGGGCGTGGACCAGGAGACTGATGAGGCCCGTGAGGATGAAGAGGACTGACTTCATGGAAGGAGATCTGGAATCAAGGGGCTGTCCCATTGACCCAATGGAGCCGGCCGGCTTGGTTGGGGGGCATGAACAAAGAGCTTTGCCCCACGGAGGAAGCGGAAGCGCAACGCATGATCGCGTTCTATGGCGAGGACCGGTCCGGCGTGTTGTCCCTGGTCGAGCGACAGCTCAACGCAATCCATACGCGCGCGCAGATTGTGATCGGCTTTGCGGCCGTGGCGGTCACTACAACCGGATTTTCGGGCCGGCTGATTGCGGGCACCAATACGTTGGCTCAGTTCAGCATCATCACGGGTTTGGCGATCATCCTGGCAGCGTGCCTGGTCATTTTCCTGCGGGTGCTCTCGGTTGAATGGGCCATCAGCCGCTATCTGCAGGATGACTTGCAGGCCACGCTTGAAAACATGCTGCGAGTTCGCAATCGCAAGACCCGGGCCTACCGGTTTGGCAGTGCGGGGGTGTTTGTCGGACTGACGGTTTACGCCATCGCGATTGCCATCATGTTGCTCAACCCGGAGCCTCTTGCTGTGCCGGTTCGTTAATCGGACTGACGGGCGATACGACACGTTTCGATTGGTGGGTCAGGAGCCCGAACTCGCTTCGATGATTCCGCTGAATGCCTGCAGGGTGCGGTGACTTTCGACGCCGTGAACGATGGCGCGCACGCCGCGTGATCGCCATTGGGCCACCAGATCGGGCGTGAGGGCCATCAATCCGATCCCCACCTTCGCCCGGTCCGCCGCAGCAATGATCCGGTTGGTCACATCGACCATTTTCGGGTCGCTCATTTGCCCGGGACAGCCGAGCTGCGCCGAAAGATCGTAGCTGCCGATGTAGATCAAATCGATTCGCGGATTCTGGAGAATCTCGTCGAGAGCTTCGACCGCCGAAAGCGTTTCAATGATCGGGATAAACCACGGTCGCTTGGTCTCTTCAACGACCTCCGAACCATAACCATAAGCCCGCACGAAGGGATTAAATCCCCGGGTGCCCACCGGCGCGTGATCCATCATCGCCGATGCCCGAGCGAACTCCTCGGGGGTGGAGAGTTGCGGAAAAACCAAACCGTACGCGCCAAGGTCGAGACAACGCTGCACCTCGACGTTGTCCTTCCCGCTTACCCGCACGAACGGCGCACATCCGTGGGCATCGCACGCTGTGATGTCGGCCTGCAGGGTGTCGTAGTCATAGGCGCCGTGCTCGCGGTCGAGTATCTGGAAATTGAAGCCGGATTGGGCGATGATTTCCGTGAGCGAAGCATTGGGGATAATACGCCAGATACCGTGCAGCAGATCGGCATCAAGGGGGTGGGGGTGGATGGCCATGGGAGAGGAAGGACTCAAGAGGCAGTAGATTTGTCGCGCGCAAGAGCGAGATCCTGGGCGACGTCGATGATCCAGTCTTCCTGGCCGGCCATGGCTTTGCGACGTCCGAGTTCCACCAAAATGTCGCGAGGATCGATATTGAATTTCTGCCCGGCCTTTTGGGCGTGCAACAGAAACGTAGAATAAACGCCGGCATAGCCTATGGTAATCGCGTCCCTATTGGGGATCGGCTGAAACGGCATCATGGGTGCCAGCACGTATTCAGCAGCGTCGCACAATTTGAAGGCATCGGGCGCCTCTGCCATCCCCATTTTGGTCATCACTGCGGCAAGAACCTCGGTTGGGGCATTGCCTGATCCTGCCCCGAGGCCGCGCAGGCAACCATCAATTTGTTCAGCTCCTGCCTCGATGGCGGCCAGGCTGTTGCCGATTGCCAGCCCCAGATTGTTGTGGGCGTGGTAGCCGACCTGGCAGGAGATTCGGTTTTTCAACGCGGCCACGCGGGCTGTCACATCAGCCGGCAGCATCGCTCCCGCCGAATCGACGACGTAGACGCAGTCTGCCCCGTAACCTTCCATGAGCGCCGCCTGTTCTGCGATTTCCTCCGGTGGTCGCATGTGCGCCATCATCAGAAACCCGATCGCCTCCAGGCCAAGTTCCTTGGCCATGGCAAAGTGCTGCTCGGATACGTCGGCCTCGGTGCATTGGGTGGCGATCCGCACGATTTGAGCACCGCGATCAACCGCCTCCTTTAGCAGTGGTTTTGTCCCCACTCCCGGCAGCAAAAGCACGGCGATCCTGGCCTGGGTGCAGGCTTCACGGGCGGCGGCAATCAACTCCATTTCCGACACCGCCGAGAAACCGTATTGCAGTGACGATCCGCCCAAACCATCGCCGTGGGAAACCTCGACCACCGGCACTCCGGCGTCGTCGAGGGCGCCTGCCACTGATTTCACCTGTTCGATCGTGTATTGATGGCGCATCGGGTGCGAACCGTCGCGCAGACTGGAATCGGTTATGCGAGGGGCCTTCATGCGGATTCCTTTGAGGTTGGGTTGAGCAAAGTTGTCGCGATCTCCTGACCTACGCGCCAGGCGGAGGCGGTCATGATGTCTAGATTACCCGCGTAGGGGGGGAGGAAATCACCCGCTCCCTCGACCTCCAGCAGCACGGTGATCATGCGGCCACCCCCGATCGGAGCCGTGGTATCGTCGAATACCGGGGCGCCTTTCATGCGGTAACCCGGCACGTAGGCCTGCAGGTCGGTGACCATGCGTTCAATCGAAGTCGTGACGGCCCCCTCATCGAATTCACCCTGGGGCAAAACGTAGACCGTATTGCGCATCAGGATGGGCGGATCCGCGGGATTGAGAATGATGAGAGCCTTGCCGGATGCGGCACCACCCAGCACCTCCAAGCCGCGGGCGGTCGTAAAGGTGAACTCGTCGATGTTTTGCCGCGTGCCGGGTCCAGCCGAGGCGCTGGCGACCGTGCTGACGATTTCCGCGTAAGCGACCGGAGTGACCCGGCTCACCGCGTGCACAATCGGAATGGTGGCCTGGCCTCCGCAGGTAATAAGGTTCACGTTGGTGGCATCGGCATGCGCCGATTGGTTCACCAGCGGCACGATGTAGGGACCGATTGCCGCCGGAGTGAGGTCGATCACCCGCTTGCCGGCCTCTTCGAGTTGTGGGGCGGTTTCCCGGTGGGCGTAGGCACTGGTGGCATCAAAAACCAATCCGATCTCGGGATCAGCCAGCACGGCCTCAATTCCCTCCGGACTGCCGGGTACGCCGAGATCCCTGGCCCGCGCCAGGCCGGCGGAGTTCGGATCGATGCCCGCCATGAGCACAAGATCGAGGGCATCGGGTTGCCGCAGGATTTTCAACATAAGGTCACTGCCGATGTTTCCGGTACCAAGAATCGCGGTTTTGATGCGCTGAGTGGACATGGGCCTAAGGGGGGATGGATAGGCGAAACGGTAGCAAACCACGCTACAAACGGCTTCAGCCCCAACGGAAGTTGGTTTCGCCGCCACGGAATCCCTCCGTCACTTCCTTCTGTTTGCCCCCTTAATTCCTCTAACTCAATGTTCGTAATACGAACATTTACAATGAGGAGTGGGCTTTTGGTGGCGGGGAGGCTAGGGGTGTTGGGGTTTGTGGTTTCCGTGGCGGCGCAACGGATTTCCGTTCGCCGTAAAGACGCGGACCGGCGGAATCTGGCATAGTCGCAGCCCCAACCCCGCTTCGAATGCGCCTTTTCCATGAAACTGACTGTTCCGCCCCCTGAACAATTCGGCTCCCCGGGATTCACCCCCGGGCCGTTGGGTGATGAGGATCGCCAACGACTTGAGCTTCACGCCGTCGAGATACGTCGGGCGATCATCACGATGGTCACCCGGGCCAACTCCGGACATGTGGGCGGCAGCCTCAGTGCCACCGACCTAATGGTCACACTCTACCACCACGTGATGAAGCACGATCCGCGGCAACCGAATTGGTCGGAACGTGATCGCTTCATTCTTTCGAAGGGGCATTGCACGCCTGTCCTCTATGCAACGTTGGCCAGTTGCGGCTATTTCCCGGTCGACGACCTTGATGCCTTTCGCCGCCCCGGTTCCCACCTGCAGGGGCATCCGCACCAACTCAAAACGCCCGGTGTCGACGCCAACACCGGCACCCTTGGTCTGGGCCTCTCCACCGCCTGCGGCATGGCTCTTGGGGCAAAACTTCGCGGCGAAACGCAACGCTACTTTGTGCTCGTGGGCGATGGTGAACAGAACGAAGGCCAGATTTGGGAGGCCGCGATGTTTGGGGCGAAATACAGCCTTGGTAATCTCATCGCCTTTACCGACCGCAACCGTCTCCAGACCGACGGCAATACCGAGGACGTGATGCCGCTCGATCCGTTGCCCGAAAAATGGGAAGCCTTTCGTTGGCACGTTCAGGAGATCGACGGTCACGATCTGCAAGCTATGCTGGACGCCATTTCGACGGCGTTGGCCGTGTCGGATTGCCCGCACATGATCGTGTTGAACACCGTTAAAGGCAAAGGGGTGTCCTTTATGGAGAATGAGGCGATGTGGCACGGTACGCCGCCGACCGCCGAGCAGGAAACCCGAGCGCTGGAGGAGCTGAACCATGCCGTTTAAAAAAACCCGCCAGGGTTACGCCGACGCGCTGATCGAACTCGCACCGCAGATTCCGGAACTCATCGTGCTCGATGCCGATGTGGCGAAGGCCACGCAGACCTGCGATTTCGAGGTCGTCTTTCCGGATCGATTTTTCAACTGTGGCACGGCGGAGCAAAACGAGCTTTCGGTTGCCGCGGGTCTCGCTCTCGAAGGTTACCGGCCGTTTGCGACCACCTTCGGCATGTTCGCGACAAAGCGTGCCGCGGACCAGCTCCGCAACTCGATCTGTTATGGCAATCTCAACGTGATTGTCGCGGCGACGCACTCGGGCATCAGCACAGGTGGCGACGGTGCGTCCCACCAAACCAACGAGGACATCGCCATCGCCCGTGTCATGCCGAACCTGACCGTGCTGGTGCCTGGCGATTACGAGGAAGCCCGCCTCGCCACAGTCGCCGCAGCTCGCCACGAAGGACCGGTTTACCTGCGGCTTGGACGTGATCAGTATCCGGTTGTGCCGGAGCTCCACGGCGACTTCGAGATCGGCAAGGCCAAGGTTCTGCGTCCGGCCGGCGACTACCTGATTGTCTCCACCGGCATCATGGCCAGCGAAGCCCTGCAGGCGGCCGACGAACTGGAGAGGGCAGGGGTTTCGGTTGGAGTTGTGCACATGCCCACGGTGAAGCCGTTGGACATCGCGACGTTGCTGGCAGAATGCGCCAACGCCAAAGGTGTCGTCACCATCGAGGAACACTCAATCATCGGCGGATTGGGCGAAGCGGTGGCTTCGTGCTTGAGTGAGAACCTGCCGAAACCGTTGCGGCGGGTGGGCGTGATGGATTGTTTTGGCGAGTCCGGCCAGGCCCCCGAGCTGCTCGACAAGTTTGGCCTGCGCGCCCGCAATGTCGTTGCCGCCGTCAAGGACCTTGCCTCCTAACCGACCCTGCCGATGAAAGCCGTCGTTAAAACCGATCGAGGCCCGGGCAACGTTGCGTGGACGGATATGCCCGAACCGGACCCAGCGCCGAACCAAGTGAAGCTCGAGATCGAAAGTTGCGGCATTTGCGGTACCGACCTGCACGTGCGCAACGATACGTTTCGTAACTTTCCGCCGGTTATCCTCGGGCACGAATTTGTTGCGCGGGTCGTGGAGGAAGGTGCGGCGGTCAAAGGGCAGACTCGTCCGGATTGCCGGTATGCGGTGCTGGGCGCGACGGCGGTGCGCTGCGGTAAATGCCGTTACTGCGAGAGCGGGAACTTCATGTTTTGCCCGACGCGTCGCGGCATGGGGCATGGCGTGAATGGCGCGTTCACCAACTATGCCGTCGCCCGGCCTGACCAGCTCTTCCCGCTCGATGAGTCCTTGCCGACCGAAGAAGGGGCGTTGGTCGAGCCGCTTGCAGCCGCCTTGGCTGCAGTCGCAGAAAACACGATGGTGCGACCGGGTGACACAGCCCTCGTTTCCGGACCGGGTCCGATTGGCCTGCTCTGTGCACTGGTACTGGTGCACCAAGGGATCAAGACACTCGTGGCCGGCACCACGGCTGATATCCCTCGGCTGGAACTGGCCCGGAATCTCGGCGTCGCCCGCACCATCGACGTCATGCAGGAAGACCTTGCCGCTGTGGTCGAAGCCGAGACCAGCGGCGTGGGGGTGGACGCCGCTTTCGAAGTCGCCGGGGTGGACGCCTCGGCGCGGGCCTGCCTCGATTCGTTGCGACCGCTTGGCAGCTACACGCAGGTGGGGCACTTCGGCCGCGACATTACTGTGCCGTTTGATCGTGTCGGATTCAAACAACTGCGCGTCCAAGGCAGCGTTGGTTACAATCACGGCACGTGGGAACGCACGATGCAATTGCTCAGCCAGGGATTGAAGCCCACCCGCATCGTCACCCACCGTCTGCCCTTGTCGCAGTGGGAGGTGGGCTTTGAACTCTTTGCCAGCAAGCAAGCGCTGAAGGTCCTGCTGCAACCTTAGCCCTCCAAATCCATGAAACCCCGCCTGGAAAACAAAGTTGTGCTCGTGACCGGTGCCAGCAAAGGCATTGGCCGGGCCTTGGCCATTGGCTGTGCCCGGGAAGGCGCCGACATCGTTCTCAACTACAATTCCGACAAAGCCGGCGCCGAGGCCGGCGCCCGGGAGATCGAAGCCCTTGGCCGGCGCGCCCTGGTCGTTGGTGCCGATGTCGGACAGGTCGATCAGATCAAGGCCATGTTTGGCGAAATCCGCGCGGCATTTCCGCGCCTTGACGTGTTGATCAACAATGCCGGCGTGACGGGCTGGGGATCGGCTTACGAAACGACGGAGGAAAAATGGGACCTGGTGCTGAATACCAACCTCAAGGGCACGTTCTTTTGCTCGGTGGCTGCCGCACGCTGGATGCGAGAAACCGGTACGGCCGGCACGATCGTGAACGTGTCCACCACCTGCGCAGGGCTGGCGGTCAACAACCTCGTGGCCTACGGCACCAGCAAGGCGGGCCTCCATGGCCTGACCAAGCAACTCGCCGTCGAGTTTGCCCCCGACAAGATCCGGGTGAACACCTTCGCGCCTGGTCCGACCAATGTGGAGCGCAACCTTAGCGATGACCCCAACTACCGCGATTCCTGGGGTTCGGTCGTACCGCTCAAGCGCACGGCCGACGTGGAAGAGATGATCGGTCCGGCGGTGTTTTTGGCCTGTGATGAATCCCGCTACATGACCGGCCAGGTTTTCTACGTCGATGGCGGCTGGGCCATCACCGGCAACGTGCCCCTCGAAAACGTAAACCAGGCCGCCGAGAAAAACACCTGACCCTTTGTATCGATGAAGAAACTACGCGTAGGCCTGGTCGGATGCGGTTTCATTGGTCCGCATCATCTCGATGCGATTCGCCGCCTTGGTTTTGCCGACGTCACCGCCGTGGCGACGCGGTCGGTCGAGCATGCGCAAGCCAAGGCCGCCGAGTTGCACATCGAATCCAGCTACGGCGATTGGCGCGAGCTGGTGGCGGCCCCCGACATCGATGTGGTCGACATCACCACGCCGACTCATTTGCACGCGGAAATTGCGCTCGCAGCTGCCGCGGCGGGCAAGCACGTCATCGTCGACAAACCCATGGCGCTTACCACGGCCGAGGCCGAGGCCATGTGTGCGGGCGCCCGCGCCGCCGGGGTGGTCAATGCGGTTACCTTCAGCATTCGTTACAACGTCATGCTGCAGCACCTGCGTGGCATGGTGACCGCCGGTGAAATCGGGGACGTAAATTTTGTGCAGGGCCATTACCTGCAGGAATGGTTATTGCGCGACACCGATTACAACTGGCGCATCGAGCCGGATCAGGCGGGCAACCTCGCCATGGTGGCCGATGCCGGCGCGCATTGGTATGACATGCTTCAGCACGTGACAGGGCGCCGGATCGTGCGGGTCCTGGCGGACCTGTCGCGGTTCATCGATGTGCGGCAACGGCCCACCGCGGATGGCGGGACCGAGCCGATGCCGGTTGAAATTCCCGATCTCGGCATGGTGCTCTTCGAGCTGGATAACGGTGGCCGCGCGATGTTCAGCACCGGGGCGGTCTTTGCCGGCCACAAGAACGACCTCACCATGGAAATCAACGGATCCAAGTGCTCCGCCCGCTGGCAACAGGAGCGGCCGAACGAGCTTTGGGTCGGGCATCGTGACGAGCCGACACAAACACTGTTGAAGGATCCAGGTCTGCTCAACGCGACGGCACAACCTTATGCCAAATTGCCCGGCGGTCACAACGAAGCCTGGACCGATGCGTTTCGGAACCTCATGGGAAACATCCTGGGCTTCATTGCCGAGGGACGCGATCCTGCCACGGCGGATGGGGTGGACTTTGCCACTTTCCAAACCGGATTGGACGTTGCCTGCATCATCGATGCCATCACGGCCAGCAATGCCCAGGGCGGCCGGTGGGTGGATGTGCCGGAAGGTGAATCGGTATGAATGAGGCCACCTCAAAACACGCTGTCATAACCGGCGGAGGGTCGGGCATCGGGCGGGCCTCGGCGCTGAAATTGGCGGAGGATGGCTGGACCCTTTCTTTGCTCGGCCGACGCCGGGAAGCGCTTCAGGAAGTGGCCGACGGGATAAGTGGAGCCGTTTCTGTCCACTCCGTTGATGTGGGCGATGAAACCGCGGTGGCGGCGGTCTTCGCGCAGATTGTGGAGCAGTGGGGCAGGATCGACGCTCTCGTGACAGCGGCGGGGATGAACTTGCCGGATCGCAGTTGGAAGGTGCTTTCAACCGAAGGTTACCGGGGCGTGATGCAGGCGAATCTGGATGGCGTGTTCCATTGCGTGCATGCAGCCCTGCCCACGATGCGGGCAAATGGCGGGGGCACGGTCGTCGTGATCAATTCGGAGGCGGGCAAGGTGGGGTCGGCCAAATCGGGCGTCGCCTACGTTGTTTCCAAGTTTGGACTCACCGGCCTGGTCCAATCGCTCAATGCCGAGGAACGGGGGGAGGGCATTCGCGCCGTTTCGATTTTTCCGGGCGATGTGAACACGCCATTGCTTGATCGACGGCCGGTGCCGGTTCCTCCCGAAAAGCGGGCGGCCATGGTCCAACCCGGGGATGTCGCGGCCTGTGTTTCGCTGGCGGTCAATCTGCCTGCTCGCGCGATCGTCGAGGAACTGGTCATCCGTCCTTCGTATGGATAATTTCACCACAAAATTCCGATAGCATTCCCATGAACTCGATCCAAGGTCCCGCTGTGTTTCTCGCCCAATTCGTGCGCGAGGAAGCTCCCTTCAACTCTTTCGACGGCATTTGCCAGTGGGCGGTTGAACTCGGTTACCGAGGGGTGCAGGTTCCGGCCTGGGAATCGCCCCGGCATCTCGACCTGGCGAAAGCCGCTGAGTCACAGGACTACGCCGACGAGTGGCTCGGCACCCTGCGGGGACATGGACTGGCCCTGACTGAGCTCAACGCGGCGCTGGCGGGTCAGGTGTTGGCGATCCATCCCGCCTACGAAACGGCGTTTCAGCCGTTTTATCCCGCAGGCTTGGATGACGCGGGTCGAGTTGCCTGGGCAACCGAGCAATTGACGCTGACTCTCAAGGCCGCCGCCAAACTGGGCACCAAGTGTGTCCCCGTTTTGTCGGGTGGTCTGGCCTGGCATCTGGCCTATCCCTGGCCGCAGCGGCCGGCCGGATTGGTGGACGAGGCGTTCAGGGAGATGGCGCAGCGCTGGCGACCGCTGCTGGACCTTGCCCAGGAGCTGGGACTGGTGATCGGCTACGAACTGCATCCGGGGTCGGATCTTTTTGATGGCTACACTTTCGAACGATTCCTTGCGGAGGTGGACGGCCATCCTGCGGCGGGACTGAACTACGATCCGAGTCACTTTGTGCTTCAACAACTCGACTACCTCGCGTTCATCGATCTCTATGGCGACCGCATCGCGGGCTTCCACGTGAAGGATGCCGAGTTTCAACCGGATGGTCGCGGCGGGGTTTACGGTGGTTATCAAGGCTGGGCCGGACGGCCGGGCAGGTTCCGATCGCTGGGCGATGGGCAGGTCGATTTCCCGCAAGTCTTCACCAAGTTGACCGAGGTCGGTTACCGCGGTTGGGCGGTGATGGAATGGGAGTGCGCCGTGAAATCCCCCGAGCAGGGCGCCCGCGAAGGCGCGCCGTTCATTGCGCGGCATCTCATTGAATCAACTGATGTGGCGTTTGATGACTTCGCCGGCGGCGAGTCTGATGAGGCGCTCAACCGGAAGATTCTGGGTCTTTCCTGATGCTCGATTCCAACAACGAAGCAATCTACACGCTGCGCACCACGGCTCCGGGACCCGACGGCCGACTGCCGCTGAGCAGTGAGCGCATGAAGGCCATGCAGAGTGGCGACCTGTTTGGTTGGACGCAAAACGCCGGCATGGGCTGGGACCCGCGGCGCTTGGGCGGGAAGGAGTTTTTGATTCTCAGCACTCAGGGTGGCATTCGTGCGCCGGATGGATCGCCGATCGCGTTGGGGTTTCACACGGGGCACTGGGAAGTTGGGCTCCTGATGGAGGAGGCCGCGCAGGTGATTTCCGACGCAGGGGGAATCCCGTTCGCTGCTTTCTGCAGTGACCCTTGCGACGGTCGCACCAATGGCACTGTGGGCATGCTCGACAGCCTGGCATATCGCAACGACGCCGCCACGGTGATGCGTCGGCTCATTCGGTCGCTGCCGACGCGGCGCGGGGTCATGGGAGTGGCAACCTGTGACAAGGGATTGCCGGCGACCATGATGGCTTTGGCGGGGTCCGCCGAGTTGCCGGGAATCCTGGTGCCGGGCGGTGTCACGCTGCTCGCCGAGGAGGCGGAGGATGCCGGCAAGGTGCAGACGTTATCAACGCGATTGGCTCGCGGAGAAATCACCCACGATTACGCTGCGGAAATGGGCTGCAAGGCCTGTGGTTCTCCGGGGGGCGGTTGCCAGTTTATGGGCACGGCCGCGACAAGCCAGGTGGTTGGCGAGGCGCTGGGCATGTCACTGCCGCACAGTGCGCTGAGCCCGTCGGGTGCGGAAATCTGGCGCGACATGGCCCGGCGTTCCGCGCAGGCGTTGTTGGCGGCGGAGGAACAGAATCTTTGTTTGCGCGACATCCTGACCGATGCCGCGGTGCGCAACGCCATGGTCCTGCACGCAGCGGTGGGCGGATCGACCAACCTGACCCTGCACCTGCCCGCGGTTGCCCATGCCGCAGGACTGCAGCGACCAAGCGTTCAGGACTGGCTGGAAATTAATCGGCAGGTGCCACGCTTGGTGGATGTTCTGCCCAATGGTCCGAACCACTATGCGACTGTCCAGGTGTTTCTGGCAGGTGGCGTGCCGGAGATCATGCTGCACCTGCGTGACATGGACCTGTTGGACCTGAATTGCCTGACGATCAGTGGCCGGACCCTGGGAGCGAATCTGACCTGGTGGGAGTCGAGCGAGCGTCGCCGTCGGCTGCGCGAGAAGTTGTTCGAGCTGGATGGCATCAATCCCGACGACGTGATCATGAGTGCCCAGAAAGCTCGAGCGAAGGGGCTGACGGGTACCGTGACCTTCCTTCAAGGCAACCTCGCACCGGAGGGTGCTCTGGTCAAAAGCACCGCCATCAGTGCGGATCGGATCGGCGAGGACGGGGTGTTTTTGCATGAAGGTCCCGCACGGGTGTTCACGTCGGAAGAGGCGGCCATCGAGGCGGTCAAGACTGCGGTTGTGCAGCCGGGTGAAATCATGGTGCTCATGGGCATCGGTCCCGGCATTGGCATGCCGGAGACCTACCAAGTCACTTCGGCGTTGAAGCACATGCAGGGCGGCGAGCAGATCAGTCTGATCACCGACGGTCGGTTCTCAGGGGTTTCGACGGGAGCCTGTCTCGGTCATGTCAGCCCGGAAGCGTGGGCGGATGGCCCGATCGGCCGGGTGCGCGATGGGGACATAATCCGACTGCGGGTGGATACGCGTGAACTTACCGGCAGCGTTGATGTGATTTCATTGAGCGATGCGGAGCTGGCGTCGCGACCGCGTCATCCGGAACTGAAGCAGGATCCCCGCGTGCCCGTGGACACACGCATCTGGGCGGCGTTGCAAAGCGCCAGCGGCGGTCCCTGGGGTGGCTGTGTCTACGATGCCGATGCCATCCTGGCGAAGTTACAGGCGTAGTTTCGCGTTCGACGGGGCGGGGGGGAGCTGCATCGTTGCGGCTGACCCTTCGCCAACCCTTGCCTGATTCCTCCACGCATCCCGAGATCGTTTCGCTGCGCACGCGCAGTGCCCAAGGGAAACAATTGTTCGATTGGCATGAGCACCGGTTTCATGAGTTCACCCTTGTAACGGATGACAAGACGGAGATCGGGTTGCCAGAGGGCTGGTCGCCAGCCAAGCCGCACACGCTGTTTCATTATCCTCCCGGCTTTCGCCACGGTGCCCGGGTGGGGCCGGGGCAGAGTCCGCGGTTTTGGGTTGTGCATTTTAATCTCCCGACCAGCGGGCCGGTGCAAATTGCCCATCTCTCGCAGGACTCTGCGGAACTGGGGCGGTGGGATCTGACCCGAGATCAGGCGGAGACTTTTCAGTGGATGTTTTTGCAGGTCCTGAACGAGCGGAGCGCGGGCCGCGACGGCCACGCCCTGGCCACCTCGGCTTGGCTGCAGATCATGCTGGTCACGATTAATCGGTGGGTGACCAGGAACGAAGGTCCGGAATTGAATGCCTCGACCAGACCCTCGCCGGAAGTGCTGCGGCTCTGGCACCTGATCAACGAATCGGTGGGCAAACCGACCGAGGAGTTGGCGGCGATATACAACTCCCCCAATTACGATTCCACCCGGCATGCGTTTCGCCGGACGTTTGGGTGTTCGCCCCGCGAGATGTTGTTTCGGCTGCGGATGGAGCACGCCCAGAACCTCCTGCTGGAATCAAATCTCTCGATCAAGGAAATCTCCGAACGCACCGGCTATGCGCGCCAACACGAGTTTTACCGCGCTTTTCGCCGCCACGTCGGGTGCGCTCCCAGCGAGTGGCGTGCCGATCCGCTGGTGCGTCGTTAACTTCCCTTGCACGAATCAACGATCCTAATAGCGAGCGCTGCAGGAGATCATGCGCTCGGGTCGCTGGTTTGTTCGAGGATTCGCCGTGCCAACTTGTGGAGCCTGACAATGTTGCGGCTACGCATGCGATCAGGAGGACTTATAATTTGCTCCAACATCTCATTAAGGACGAAGGAGAATACCGGCATTCCAGTGCAGGAAGTTTACGGAATCTGTCCTTGAATCCCGAAAATGGATACGATGGGGTGCGAAAATGTTCACCACATCCAAACTGTTTCGTAGTTTTTTCCTAATCATTCTTTTGTGCGGAACCGCGGCCATGACGACATGGGCCCAAGGCCTGGAGGGGGATTGGTTCTACCGCGGATTCTACGCAGAGGCCCGGGGTGGTCCCAGCACGTCCTACGAAAGCAACTTCGACTTCGGCACGTTTAATTTCGTGAACACCGGCGGAGACAACTACCGTGTGACGGTGGTCGATTCCGAAACCGAGGTGTTTGATTTGGCGCTACCGCGCAGTGGAAACACCTTCGCCGGTGTGTTCCCCGACGAGATCGAACCCGGCAGCGTGCAGAAGCAGGAGGTCCGAATCATTCTCGACGGCGACTACGCCTACCTTTTGTCACTTGCATGGTCCACTTCCACGGAAGCGGGGCTGGAGGGCCAGTCGTTTCAATATAATACGGCGATCTATTTGCTGTCGCGGAATGCTTTTCCCGACCAATCCATCGGCGGATTCTTGGGAGAGTATGCGTTTCGCTTGGAAGGACAGGCAGCGGCGTTTGGGCAGAGTGATCGCTCGGAGATAGTTGCGTTGCCCTCGATCACCCTGGCCCAGAGTGGCGGTAATTTGACCGCCGACTATGTCTCCCCTGATGCGGCCCTTTTCTTTCAACTCCAGCCGGACGCGCTGGGTTTTGCGGGGGAATTGGCCAGTTCTGTCACTGGTGTTGCGGTCGATACGCCTGGCCTGGTGATCAACCGCGACGAGGTCCGGCGTTATGTTATGGCGGTCAAAGTCAACGACACGGATGTGGTCTGGCTGCAAACGGCTGCCTTGATGGGCACGGTCAACACCGGCACTACGGACCAGTATTTCACCCTCATCGGGGCGGGATCCATCGCCGGCCGCGCAACGGGCACGACCAGTTCCGCCCCGTCATTCACCCGAAACCTGCCGGCGGAGATTGCGGTGTTGGAGGGAGGAGATGCCTTTATCAGCGCGGAAGTGGCCGGAGCGCCGGTGCCCCAATACCAGTGGTATGTTTCGATGCCGGGACCGTCCCCGTTCTTCGAACCCATCCTGCCGGGAGATGATCGTTTCGACCTGGACTTCATTGGTGACGGCTCGCTGGCTTCCTCGGCCAATCTGGTGGTGAAGAGTGTCTCCGGTGCTCTCGACGGATACCTGTTCCGGGTCGAAGCAGTTAACTCAGCGGGCTCGGTGGAAAGCGATGTGTCCACATTGAAGGTGCTCTCGGCACCGACCGCCCGATTACCCAACCTCTCGGTTCGCACTACTCTGGCCGCCGCCCAAAACCTGGCGGTGGGATTTGTGATGACCGGTGGCAGCAAACCCCTGTTAATCCGCGCCGTGGGACCTACCCTGGGTGACTTTGGTGTGGGTGATGCCATGTCCGATCCTCGGATCGGTTTCAACAATGCGGAAGGCCTGGAAATTGATTCCAATGACGATTGGGAAAGTTCGTTGTCGGCGACGTTTGGTGACCTTGGTGCCTTTGCTTTGGTCGAGGGCAGCAAAGACGCGGCCTTGCGGGTTGATCTCTCGGGCTTGGGGACGGTCAGCGTCAACGGCACGGAGGCCGGCACCGTGCTCGTGGAAGTCTACGACATCGGTGACAGCAACGACACTCGATTGGCCAATGTCTCCGCCCGGAACAATGTCGGCACCGGCGATAATATCCTGATTGCGGGTTTTGTGGTAACAGGTGATGACCCCAAGAACATGCTGATTAGGGCAGTGGGGCCGGGTCTGGAGCCGTTTATCGGGCAGGGTTTTCTGGTAGATCCGATTTTGCAGATCTTCGATGCCGACAGCAATCTCGTCGCCACCAACGACAATTGGGACCAAAGCCTTGCATCCAGCTTCAGCACGACTGGGGCGTTTAATTTGACTGAGTTCAGTCGCGATGCCGCCATGGTCATTACCCTGCCGCCCGGGGCCTACACTGCCCAAGTCAGTGGTGCCGATGGCGGCACCGGCCAAGCCATCGTCGAGATCTACGAACTGCCCTGATCTTTCGCGCCGAAGACTCTACTGTCTGCTGTTTGTCTCGATCTGTTCGGTTTCTGACCAACAGAACGAGACGATCGCTTGGATGAGCTTGTTGCCTTCTTTGGTAGCGAAGATGGCCTGGGCGTGGGCGCCTCCTTCGAGCACAAGGAGTTGCCTGGGTGCGGTTGTGTTGTTGAACAGGTCGGTGATCTCATCACGGCGATCACCCTCGGTGGTGACAAACAGGGTGGGAACTCGGAGCTGCTCCACCTTCGTCCGGTTGGGCGGGGCGAGCAGAACAAGCCGATCCATCAGCGGCTCGGCTGAGTCCTCTCCAACAAGCGTAGCCGCGCTGCCGCCGATGCTGCCCGCCACGACACTCACCCGGTCACATCCCTGATCCCGTAAAAACCGAATTGCCCCCTCCACGTCGCGGTGGTGTGGCCGCGGAGCGACGGGTGCCAAGTAACCCAATCTGTCGGCCTCCGCCGCGGCCTTTTGCAACCGTTTGGGCAAGGGACCGGTCGATTCACCGCGTCCGCGAAAATTGAAGGCGACCACGTGAAATCCTTGTGCGGCGAAGGCCTCGGCTTGGGGAATCCAGCTTTCCCACGTGTATTTACCCCCGTGGACAAGAACCAGCCCCTCGGTGCCATCTCCCCAGACACGGCCCTCTACCTCCCCGCCGTCCGTGCTGGGAAAGCTCACGGGTCCAGCGTCCAGCTGCAGGCTCAAGGCGAGGATCAGGTGGGCGATGAGTATTTTCATTTCACTCCAACGGTTTGTTCGGCTCTCGATTTGCGCCGAGCGGCTCCCGTGGTTGAGCGGACCCAGGCGTCCGAGTTCTTTCGAAAATGATCGCTAATTGGGGAAATCGGCGGGAACGGGAATCGTGACGTCTCCGGTCGCAGCCCATTCCGTTCCGCGTAGAAAAGTGGTCACGAAACTGCCCTCTTCGATCTGCGCCACATGATGACCCAGAATGGTGTGAAAGATCCTTCCTTCGCCGTAGGTGATGGTCATCAAGGCAGGCTCGTGGCGCCCGGTGCCCTTTTTGTCTTCTGACGAGTATGCGGTGGCCAAAATGGTGACGTTCTCCGCTGGTCCCCGCAACCGGTCATAAAGTTCATCCGGACCGTGCATGAAGGTGGGAGGAAGTCCTTTCATGATGGGGTGCTCCTGGTCTCTGACCACGATCTCAAATTCATGCTGCGGTCCATGCGATCCGCCCCTCCCTGGAGAAGTGTCGCGGACAATCTCACCGTCGTCGTTGATATACAGATACGGTCCACTCATTTCGTTGCGACCAGACCAACCCCCGATCCCGGTCATTTTGTTGTATTCCTTCCAGTCCGGCCAGCAGTTGTTCGCGGCGTGAACGGAGACCATGCCGCCACCATTCGCCATGTAGTCTTCAAAGTCTCGTTGCGTCGCCTCGGGCCAATCAGCCGCTCCGAAACCCTCGTTCATCACCACGACGTCGTAGTCGCTGAAATCGGGCCGGTAGCTTCCGTCCTCAACGCTCTCCAATGAGGAATGCGAATGATCCACTTCAAACCGCGAGGCATCTTCGAGTAAACGGATTAAGGCCGGAGTCGTTTCTTGGTATTTGTGAGCCCTTTGGGGGCCATCAGCCACGAGGACTTTGATTTTCTCTCCGGCCTGGAGGCCGTTCATGGCAAACGAGGCGATGAAGAAAACCAGAATAATTAAACGTCTCTTGGTCATGTTCCGTAGTGTTCTTGAAGTTGGGGTTTAGTGAAAGCATGGACTTTTATTCCCGTTCGGTCTCCCTGAGGTCAGAGGCTATCCATTAATCCTTTGCCATCCCATGACCCAGATGGTGGCTGCGGCGATCAGGTCGGTGAGGGCGACGCCGATGCGGATGGGTTTGGGGACAAGGGCCCCCGATTTCGTTCTCATTTCGATTTCTTAAACTCTTACTGACAGCCGATCAGGAGAAGTGAATTTCTTGGCTTCGCGACGGGAGAACAACAATTCACCGATGACGAACGAGCGCCACTACCGACGCCGCCTAGCACGACCTTCGCCTTCTGAAGCTTTTTTCTCTTCTCCTCAACGTGGCGTTTCCTTTCCCATCAACAGTGAATATCAAAATGATCTCTCGGGTGTTTTGACCACGAGTTCTGACTCCCGTCCAAGAATGGCTGAAATCAACATCCACCCCTATCCGGTAAGGGCAAGGCAGCGGGTAAAAAGGTGCGGAAACAGAGCATTCGCTTTGCGGGAAAAAGCTCCAGACCGAGAGCGGTCACAAATCATTGAATCGTGGCGCTTAAGTGCCGGTGCAATAGAAAAGCCACCGCGCATCAATCATCCAGTGGCTCTCAAATAAAACACAAAACTATCGGCGACGAAGCACAACGGCTGTAAATACGAATACCCCATACAAAAGTGCAACGGTGCCAGGTTCTGGGACCACTGCGGTGTATAGATTGCTGATCTGAGTTTCTGTCAGCGCTGCATCGTAGAAGCGAGCAAGTGCCAGCTGACCATCGTAAGCAGTCGGATTCCAACCCCCATCAGGTCGAGCAATATTGCCAGGGGTGCCACCAAAACCGCCCGAATTGCCACCGATAGTGGAGGAAATCAGAACTGAGCTACTGTCCACCAGAGTCCCGTCGACGTAGAGCGACATGATGTCGTTGGTCACATCCACAACGCCGACAACCTGAATAAAATCGTTGGGAACAGAGCCCAGCGTATGCGTCACCGTATCTACCTCCAACCCCGACGCCCGAATCGTAAACTGAAGATTTGCATCCGACATCGTCATGGCGGTTCCAGTGGTGAAGCCACCGATTTCGAAGATGTTATGAACACCGGTCAGATCGGCCGGACGGATCCAAAACTCGTAGGTGAAATCAACGGCGCTGAAAGCCCCTGGAATATCAGTAATATCATCGCTGGAGTTTCCGCCACTGATAACCTGGCTAAAATAAGAACCAGTGTCGCTATCGATCACTGTTCCGGACGAAAACTTAGTAGAATTTCCCGCAGCAACACCAGTGCCGGTCGGGGTCCACGTCTGGCCAACGGCCGTGCCAGTAGTCAGCGAGGTTGCATCGTAGGTGATAATCGCGGTTTGCGCGCAGCCAATAGAGACAACGAGTGCAAACAAAGCCGTGAGCGACATATGTGACCTAGTCATGGCTGATTATTAAGAGTATTAAAAATACGTTAAGATTATGATTTACAATGATCTATATATCTGTGAGATCGCTGCGAAGTGTCAACGCCCAACCTGCAGATTTCACTAAAGAAGGGCTGAAGGGGATCAGCAGATAAGCTGACCAGTCGGTGCGAAAACTAGAAAGCAAGTTTCCGCGATCCGCTTCAATCAGACCATCAGCAAACCTGAGTTTGCACACCAGTGTGTTGCGATTGCGCGACTTGGATCGCTCGATGAGTCGGAGCCGCAAGTTGGCGCAGTGCTTCCTCGACTGGCGTGATCCACTACCGATCTCCCATTTGGTGCAAGCCCTGGTCAGTCAACGCGTGCTTACACTCGCTTCAGTCCCGTCAGATCTCCATAATTTGAAGACCTTCGGCTGATTCATTCGCCCAATTTCTGCCGTCCCATGACCCAGATGATGGCTGCGGCGATCAGGTCGGTGAGAGCGACACCGATGCGGATGGGTTTGGGGATGGGTCCCGGCACCACCAAAATGATGAACGCCACCGCCAACAGGATGGCGACCGCGATTTTGAGCAGAAGACGCTGGCGATCCGGATCGCCGGTGGGATGACGGGTGGTAGACATGAAAAGGTTCAGGCAAGAGGGAGCAGGATGCTCATGGTCGTGCCGGCGGGTCCGGTGCGGCGCAGCAGAAGGTCGCCGTGATGGCTGGCCAGGATGCGCTTGGCAATGGCGAGCCCCAGTCCGGTGCCATCGGGCCGGCCCGACAGGAAGGAGTCAAAAATCCGTTCGCGCAGTTCCGCCGCAATGCCGGGGCCTGTATCTGAAACATTGATACTTACTTGGCGCCCCCCATCAGGGCGGGTTTCCATCGCGGTATCGATCGTGATCCTGCCTCCCCGGGGCATGACCTGAGTGGCGTTGAGGAGGAGGTTCAACAGGACCTGCTGCAGTTGTCCCTTGTGCACGTCGACGATGAGTGGTTGGCCGGGGCGTTCGAATTTAAGGTCGATTTTGCTCTGGGTCAGTTTGAGTCGGATCAGCACCAGCGTGTCATCAACGATGTCTGCCACGTTCCAGCGTGAATGCAGGCTGGAAGGGGCTTTGGCGAAGTTGAGCACCCGCGATACGATGGCCTCGAGTTCGTTGAGTTTTTCGCGGATGACGCGGGCATCAGTGGCCCGGGGGTCGTCCTCGGCAAACTCCAGTTTGAGCGTGCCAAAAAGGAGCTTCAGCACGGTAAGCGGATTGCGAATCTCGTGAGCGATCTCGGCCGCGAGCAAACCCAGGGTGGTGAGCTGTTCGTTCTTGCGGAGGTGTGCTTCGCTCTGGAACACCCGGGTATAGAGACGGGAGTTTTGCAGGGCCACCGCGCCCAGGCTCGAGAGCGCACTGAGCAGGCGTTTCTCATCGTTGTTGAAGCGGTGGGTCTGGCTGGAAAACACCACCAGCACGCCGATCACTTCTTCGTCGATGAGAAGGGGGGTCGCCAGCATGGAGCGCAAGCCGGGCTCGCGGGGCAGATCGTTTACGTCGCCGAATTCCGGAGCCTGGATATTGGCGTATTCGAGGGTCTTCCGCGTTTGGATCGAGGATGCAACCAGACAGGATTCCAGCGGAATGGCCTCCGTGGGGCGCAGGTCCGGGGTTGGCCCGTCGTAAGCAACGAGCTGCACGGTTTTCGCCTCGTCGTCGTGCAGGTAAAGGCCGCAGGCACGCAGTCCGGTAATTTGGCGGGCGTCGCGGGCGATGCTGTCGAAGAGTTCTTCCGGCTCCAGCTGAGTGACAAGTGACTGGCCGATGGTAATGAGGGATTCCAGCTGCCGGGCCTTGCCGCTGAGATTCTGCATTTCCCAATGGCGGCTCATCACCTGGGTGGCTTCATCAGTGATCAGAAGCAGCAGTTCGAGGTCAGATTCGGTGAAAGCGTCCACCTCGTCACCGTCGACGTTGATCACTCCCATGACTTGGCCGCTTTCCGCGATCATGGGCGTCACCATTTCGGAACGCACGTGGTCCCGCAGGTTGACGTAACGAGGGTCGAGAGAGACGTCGCGCACGAGTTGGGGTTGGCCATGAAAGGCGACCCAACCCGTGATGCCTTGACCGAGTCGCATTTTGAGATCCTCGTCACTCACGGTTCCCTGGGAGTTGGCGAGTTCCACCTCGAGTTGTCCGGTGTCCGGGTTAACAAACGAGATATCTCCCGAGGCGCCACCGACGGCCTGAATGGCCACCTCCAAAATCGTGCGGAGAACCGTCCGCGGCTCTTCCCGACTGCCGGCGAGATGGGCAATCCGGTAGAGCGCGTTCAACGCACGGGGGTCGGTCGGCAAATCCACGCACCACAGCATGGGACTGCGCTTACACGAGGCCAGTTTTTTGGCAATCGACGTTAGTTGACCGCAGCGGCGGGTTGGTCGGCAAGGATCTCTTCGGGCGTGACGATTTCCAGCAAGGCGTCGCGCAGCTGCTTGAGGCGATTCGGATCGCTGACGGGTTCGGAGCTGACATCGACGATGTAGAACGTGTCGATCGCCATGTGCCGCTCGGTGCCGATCCGCGCAAACGTGATGTCGAATTGATGCTCGCTGATGGCGCGCGCGCAGCGGAACAGCAGGCCGATGGCGTCCGGGGCCTGCACTTCCACGATGGTGCGCTCCATGGAGAGCTCGTGATAAACATCGACCTGCGGGGGGAAGGTGGCCTGCACGATTTCGGCGCGCCCGGTGTCGCGCGTATAGCGATGGGCGGCGGACTGTTTCTCGGCCTCGGCTCGAATCTCCGGCAGCAGGTCGGTATTTTCGACCAAAGCTTTTTTGAGTGCCTCGTCGAAGCGTTCGCGGATTTTTTCGCTTTGGACCACACCACTTCCGGACTGGGTGACATAAAAGGTATCGATGGCGATGTGGTCGGTGCGCGATACGACTTTCGACGAGAGGATCGAGAGCCCCGCGACGTTAAAGGCTCCGGCGAGCTTGTAGAACAGTCCGGCCCGGTCCCACGTAACGACGTGCACGATGGTGAACGAACGGTTCACATCGTCCCGCCATTCGACAACGGGCTGCAACGCGCCCAGGGACTCCGTGGAAGTGATGGAGCGCAGGAGCTGGTTGACCATCGACAGGTGGAGAGTGATCTCGGTCTTGTCGGTGTTCAGAAAGTAACGATCCGGCAACAGGTTGAAATGGGCGTCGATCTCGTCTTGGCCAATCCCCGGGAGTTCGATTGAGAGCAGCTCTTGGTGGATCATTTTTAACCTCTTGCGATGGCGTTTGGCCAATTTTTCACCATGGACCAGGATATCGAGGGTGCCGCGGTAGAGTTGAGTGTGGAGGGCGTCCTTGTAGCTGTTCCAAAGCCCCGTGGCCGTTCCGCAGGCGTCACAATAAGTGTGCACGTAGAGGTAGCGGAGCAGGTCGGCGTCGTCGGTCTGTTCAGCGAAAGCTTGGGTCGTGGCGGGATCATCCACGTCCCGTTTCTGCCAAAAGCGTGCCATCAACAGATGATTTTTAATAATAAACTTGGTGATCTCTTGATTGGGGGGCGAGATCTTGAGCCGATCGAGGATGGGACCGGCGATCTCCACCCCGCTTTCGGCGTGCCCGCGGATGCCTTTGGCTTTGCCGATGTCGTGCAGCAGCAAGACAAGATACAACAGTCCGGGGAGCGACGTCTCGTGCAGGGCGCGGCGGTATTTGAGGTTGGTGTCGGTGCCCTCGGTGAAAACCCGATCGAGCTGCCGGATGGTATTCAGGGTGTGGATGTCAGCGGTGTAGCGGTGATAATACTCGTGTTGGACAAGACAGGTGAGGGCATCGAATTCGGGGATAAAACGTCCCAGCACGCCGAGTTCGTGCATCTTGCTGAGCTGCGGAAACACCGCCCCCACCTCTTGGAGGATCGATTTGAAGCTGGTGTTGGCATCGGTCGATCGACGCACTTCGGCATTGATCAACGAGCACTCTTCCCGAATCAGCGATTCGAGGTCGAAATGGATCTTGGCCCCGAGGCTTTGCGCATGGCGGAACACCCGGATGAGCCTCGCCGGATCATCGCGAAAAGTGCGCTCGGAGGCCGCGGTGAGCTCGGATCCGCGCAGGATAAAACCATCGACCCGCTTCACGCGCTCATAGCGTCGCGAGCGTATGACTTCACGAAAGGACACCTTGGTGTTCCGCGGCGCCTCCAACGTGAGGGCCAGGCGGTTTTCCACGAGTTTTGAGGATCGATAAATCGTTTGGGCAGCGCGGTAGTAATCGCGCATGAACAGTTCAACCCGGCGCAACATGTCGGGTTCGGAGTAGCCCAGTCCCAGCGCAATCCGGGGTTGCGCTTCGAGGTCAAGCATATCGGTGGGCCGCTTGCTTTGGAAGTGAAGTTCGGCGCGGACCCGGAGGAGAAATTGGTAGGCGCGGCGGAAGTTTTTGAGCTCGTTGGGACGAAGGTAGTTTTCGGTCACGAGGTCATCGAGCGAACGGATGTCCATCTTCACCTGCGCCATCCAAAGCGTATTTTGATAGTCCCGCAGGCCGCCTACGCCGCTTTTGATATCGGGCTCCTGGAGAAAGACGGTGTCTCCATGCTTGGAGCGGCGGGAGGCCTGATCCTTGAGGCGGGAACTGATGTAGCCGGCCGGATCGTCCTGGGTATAGTAGGTCCGGTAGGCGGAGTGGAAGGTGGCGAAGAGTGACTTCGAACCCGCGACCCGGCGGGCTTCCAGCAAGGCGGTTTTTGACTGGATTTCACCGCGAGCCTCCGCGAACACCTCTTCCACGGTGCGGGTCGAGTAGCCGACCTTCAGGCCGCAGTCCCAGAGAGGGTAGAGGATCTCACCGGAAAGGTGCTGCTGCAGATCCTTGACCAGGGCGGCGCGGGCCTTGGTCGGAAAGAGGAACATGATGTCGACGTCGCTGTGCGGACTGAGTTCGCTGCGACCGTAGCCGCCGAGCGCAACCAAAGTCACAGGCGAGGGCATTTTCCCATGGGCCGCTTCCCAACGGCCGATTGCATAGTCGAAAAGCTTGACCAGCATGATATCCACGCCGGCAGCGAGGGCGCGGGCGGTCTGGTGGCCCGGAGCACCGGCGGCGTGGCCCGCCTTGATCATGCCCAGGTCGAGTTTAAGGAACGCCTTGCAAGCCGCGGTGCGCTCCGCCACCGAAACATCGCCGGTGAAATTAAGGCGGGCCAGAGTGTGCTTTTTGACGCGTTCAGACATGGGGGGAACAGGGCAGGCTGAGAGATTAGTTCGCGCAGGCAAAGCGCGAAAGGTCTTTAACGGCCGCCTCGTCCCGGGCATCCAATCCCACGCTTGCCACCCGTTGGCGTGGTCGGTTGGTTGGGCCGTTTAACAATCGACGATGCCAGAGATTACGAAGAGTTACGAAGCCCGCAACGTGGAGGCCAAATGGTATGCCGCCTGGCAGGAAGCGGGGTGTTTTGCCGGAAAAGCTGCCGAGGGGCAGGAAACCTACACCATCGTAATTCCGCCGCCCAATGTGACCGGGATACTTCACATGGGGCATGTGCTTAACAACACCCTGCAGGATGCCTTGATTCGCCGCGCGCGCCTGGAGGGCAAGGCGGCGTTGTGGGTCCCGGGCACCGACCATGCCGGCATCGCCACCCAGACGATGGTGGAGAAGCACCTCAAAAAGGAGGAGGGCACATCGCGCCACGAACTCGGCCGGGAAAAATTCCTCGAACGGGTGTGGGATTGGCGGCACGAAAAAGGTGACAAAATCCTGCGGCAACTGCGTGAGCTCGGTTGCTCCTGCGATTGGGATCGCACGCACTTCACCATGGACGAGGGTTACAGCCGCTCCGTGCGCACGGCATTTGTCAGTCTGTTTGAAAAGGGACAAATCTACCGCGGCAAACGCATGGTCAATTGGTGCCCTGTTTCCAAAACGGCCCTCTCGGACGAGGAGGTTGAGATGCGCCCGACCAAGGGGCACATTTGGCGCCTGCGCTACGAGTTGGTCGAACCGGTGGGAGAACTCACCCACATCGTGCTGGAGACCACGCGCCCGGAAACCATTGCGGCCGACGTTGCCGTGGCGGTGCACCCCCGGGACGAGCGGTTCAAGGATCTGGTGGGCAAGAAGGTTTGGCGGCCGCTCGGTGAGCGCGTGCAGATTCCGGTTATTGCCGATGAAGCCGTGGAAATGGAATTTGGCGGCGGCGCGCTGAAGGTCACGCCGGCGCATGACAAGGTTGATTTCGAGATTGGCCAGCGTCACGGACTGGAGGTCATCGAATGCATCGATGCCGACGGCACGTTGAATGAACTTGCGGGGGCAGAAATTGCCGGCATGGAGCGTTTCGCCGGTCGCAAAAAGGCCGTCGAGGTGCTTGAGGCCAACGGCAGTCTGATCGAGGCAAAACCCTACGAAAACAACGTCGGTTATTCGCAACGGGCAGGCGTGCCGATCGAACCTCGGCTCATGCAACAATGGTGGCTGCGCTACCCGCGCGTCGAGGAGGCCAAACAGGTCGTGCGCGAGGGGCACGTGCAGATGCACCCCGCGCGTTGGTCGAAGGTTTATCTCAATTGGCTCGATAACATCCAGGACTGGTGCATCAGCCGTCAGCTCTGGTGGGGGCATCGCATTCCGGTATGGTATGCGAAGGGCCTCGACAAAGAGACCCTGACCGAGGCGGACCTGCGGGATCCGGCCAAGATCCACGTCTCACTCGACGGACCGGCCGACCCGGAGAATTGGGATCAGGAAGAGGACGTGTTGGACACGTGGGCCTCGTCGTGGCTGTGGCCGATGGGCACGTTGGGATGGCCCGATGCGGACGAGCAAAAACAGGCCAATTTCGATGCATTTTACCCGACCACAACCTTGGCCACGGGTGCGGACATCATCTTCTTCTGGGTCGCCCGCATGATCATGGCGGGCCTGGAATTCGCCCGGCCCGGTGAACCGGTTGAGCGACGCATTCCGTTTAGGCACGTTTATTTCAACGGCATCGTGCGCGACAAGCAGGGTCGCAAGATGTCGAAGACGCTTGGCAACTCGCCGGACCCGCTGGATCTGATCGAGCGCTATGGGGCGGACGGGTTGCGTTTTGGACTGCTGCAAATCGCTCCGTTGGGCCAGGACGTGAAGTTCGACGAAGGTCGCATCGAAGGTGGCAAGAACTTCTGCAACAAGCTTTGGAATGCCTGCCGTTTCCGGACGATGAGTGGCGAGATGAGCGACAATCGCACGCTCGCAGCGATCCTGGACCGTCTTGATGGCGATCAGATGGACGAGGACGACCACGCGATCCTCGCGGCGCTGTTGGATACGATGGACACTCTGGAGAAGAGCTTCGCCGAGTTCGAGTTCGCGACCGCCACCCAACGGCTCTATGGGTTTTTCTGGAACGAATTCTGCGACTGGTATGTGGAAGTTGCGAAGACACGGGTGCAGGATCCTGCCGCCAAACAACATGCCTTGGCGGTTCAGGATCTGGTCATTCGTCAATTTCTGCTGCTCTTCGAACCCTTCGCGCCGTTCATCAGCGAAGAGCTTTGGCATGTGATGGGTTACGGTCGGGAAGGGAAGTTTTTGCAGGATAATCGCCTTGAGACGGCGGAGACCCTGGCCGCGTCCTTGACGGATGCGGGTTGTGCCGTGGATGCCTCTGCGTCCACCCGGGTTGAGCAATTGCAGACGTTCACGACGCTGGCACGGCAGCTCAAAGCCGAACAGTCCGTGGCACAAAAGCGCGATGTTACCTTCCAACTGCAGGCTTCCGATGAAGCCTGGACGATGGTTGAGCCTCACTTGGCAAAACTGGTTCGGTTGATTGGCACAGAATCGATCACACACACTGCTGAAGAGCCATCCCTGCCGGCGGTGGTTTCGCCGTTTGGCACGCTCTACCTCGACACGGGTATCAAGGTGGACCCGGCAGCGGAGCGCGCCCGCCTTAACAAGGAGCTCACCCAAGTGGAGAAACACATTGGGGGAACCCAGGCCCGCCTGGCCAACGAGGCCTTTGTTTCGAAGGCTCCACCCGCCGTGATCGAGGGCGCGCGGAAGCAACTTACCGACCTCGAAGCTAAACGGGAAGAGATTCGACGTCTTCTTAACACGTTGTAATTCAATCAACTAAGGTATATTGGGTAATAAGCTTAAAATACCCCCTTTACAGCTGTCCGGATTGCGGCAGTTTATGGGGCCATGAGTCCTGCCGCCGCCGCCAAAGTTGTCTCTCTCCAGCCCGATCTGGAGGGTTCGACTGCGACCGAACGGGTGCAATGGGCAGTGGATCGCTACGGCGAGCGCCTGATTTTGACGACGAGTTTTGGCATCCAATCAGCCGTCATGCTGCACTTGGTCACCCAAAAGGTGCCCGACATCCCGGTGGTTTTTATCGATACCGGATACCTTTTCCCGGAGACCTATCGATTTGCCGATCAGCTCACCGAGCAACTCAAGCTCAACCTCAAAGTCTACCAGCCCGCGATGTCGGCCGCTCGCCAAGAGGCTCTGTTTGGCAAACGGTGGGATCAGGGCGTTGAACAACTCGATCGCTACAACCTGATCAACAAAGTTGAGCCCATGGACCGGGCGGTGCGTGAACTGGGAGCGGAGGCCTGGTTGGCCGGATTGCGGCGCTCCCAGGCGAGCACGCGCGAAAATCGACCGGTGATGCAGGTGCAGAACAAAGTGACCAAAATCCACCCCATCATTGATTGGGACAATCGCACCGTGCACGAATACCTTTCGAACCACGGACTGCCCTACCACCCGTTGTGGGAGCAGGGTTATGTTTCAGTCGGCGACTGGCACAGCTCGGCGCCGCTTGTCCCCGGCATGTCCGAAGAGGATACACGATTTGGTGGGCAGAAGCGCGAGTGTGGTCTGCACGAAATCAGCGGACAGCCTGATTTTCAGATTTAGTTTTGGTCAGCTGCGGGCGGTGCTTCCGCCTGGCGTTTCAGAATTTCTCGGGTGGTCAATGCCAGCGCCACGATGGGTGAAGCAAAACCGCCGATAAGCAGGCCCAGTTTGGCTCCGCGCAGAGCGACATCCATGGGCACCACATCTTCACCGGCGAAGCCAATTCCAAGCAGATAGATCAGGGCCCCGACCAACGGTGACAGGAAGATGATTCCCGCCATCAGTTTCAAAAAATGGAACGACCAATTTGGTCCCGAGGAAGTAGGTTCACTCATGATGCAATGGTATAGTGAGCGACCAACGAGTCGCTGCCGGGGAGGCGATGAAATTGCAGCAGGCTCAGCTTATGATCCCGGACCTGCCGGATAACGGGCGTGCCGGTACCAAAAAGCCGAGGCTCAATCGTGACGCGGATTTCATCGACCAATCCCGCGTCGAGAAAGGCATCGTGAGCCGCCGCGCCACCCAGCAAGGCACACTTGCTGACGTTGAGATCACCAAGGCGCTGGAGCAACGACGCCGGTTCAGCCGAGGAAAACTCCAATTGGCCGGCGACCGCATCCGAACTGAACTGCTCGGGCTGTCGCGTCATAATGAGGCGCTTGGGGCTGTCATGGTTCAGGCTGCCCAGGATTTCCTTCCGCACCGTTTCGAAAGTCGTGCGGGCCATGATCTGGCCATCGAACTGTCGAAGCTGCCCATCAAACCACCGCTGATCCGCTTCTGAAGCCCAGCCGGCACCGGGTTCATCGTGTTTGGTGATGAACCCGTCCAAAGACTGGGCGACGATCAAGACGACTTGCATGACTGCATCGGAAGACGCTTGCGCAGCTTCGGCAAGTTTCGCCGATCTTTTGCAGGCTTGCGGCCATCGGGTCCAACCCGTTAAGCGTCCCTGTTTCGATGAAAAAAGCACTCATCACCGGAATCACCGGACAAGACGGATCCTATTTGGCTGAACTCCTTCTCGAGAAGGGTTATGAAGTCCACGGCATCATTCGCCGGGCGTCGACCTTCAACACCAGTCGAATCGACCACCTGTATCGCGATCCGCATATCAACGGCGTGAAACTCTTCCTCCACTATGGTGACCTCGCGGACTCCGTGCAGATGGTGAAACTGCTTTATGACCTGCAACCCGATGAGGTCTACAATCTCGGTGCCCAATCCCACGTGCGGGTGTCATTTGACATCCCGGAATACACCGGCGATGTCGTGGGGGTGGGCGCGGTGCGGATCCTCGAAGCCATCCGCGAAGCCGGCTTGGTAAAGAAAACGCGTTATTACCAAGCCTCGTCCTCCGAGATGTTCGGCAAGGTGCAGGAAGTTCCCCAAGTCGAAACCACGCCGTTCTGGCCCCGTTCACCTTACGGTTGCGCCAAGATGTATGCGCACTGGCTGACCGTGAACTATCGCGAGTCCTACAACCTGCACGCCTCCAGTGGCATTCTTTTTAATCACGAATCGCCCCGGCGCGGTGAAACGTTTGTGACCCGCAAGATCACCCGTGCGGCCACCCGCATCAAACTGGGCCTGCAGGAAAAGCTCTACATGGGCAATCTCGACGCCAAGCGCGACTGGGGTTACGCGAAGGAATATGTCGAAATGATGTGGGTCATGCTGCAGCAGGATAATCCGGACGACTATGTGGTCGCCACCAACGAGACCCATACGGTGAAGGAGTTTATCCAGGAAACCTTTGCGCTGCTCGATCTCGATTGGGAGAAGTATGTTGCCTATGACCAACGCTACGAGCGACCCGCCGAAGTGGACCTGTTGATTGGCAATCCCGCCAAGGCCAAACGCCAG
Organism: Opitutaceae bacterium; assembly: GCA_028280945.1. Lineage (GTDB taxonomy): Bacteria > Verrucomicrobiota > Verrucomicrobiia > Opitutales > Opitutaceae > Actomonas. Next base: position 11,876 of record JANQKV010000053.1, on the reverse strand, counting down.
CTCAACTGGGAGCCCAAGGTCCATTTCAAGGAGCTGGTGAAGATCATGACCGAAGCCGACCTTGAGCTGGCCAAACGCGAGGCGCAGATTGCGGAGCTGCCGGAAGTTTCGCACAACCCGTTCGTGTAAACCTCGGCCCTCGGCAAACGATGAAGCTCTTTATCGCCGGTCACCGTGGAATGGTGGGAAGCGCGTTGGTGCGCCGCTTTGCATCGGCCGACGGTGTCGAACTTATCACCCGCACGCGTGCGGAGCTGGACCTCACCAACCAAGCCGCCGTCGATGCGTTCTTTCAGTCCGAAAGCCCCGACGTGGCGATCATTGCCGCCGCCAAGGTGGGTGGCATCCACGCCAACAATACCTACTCGGCCGAGTTCGGTTATGAGAACCTGATCATGGCCGCCAATTGCATCCATGCAGCCTACCGGGCCGGGGTGAAGCGGTTGCTGTTTTTGGGCAGCTCCTGCATCTACCCGAAGCTGGCGCCGCAACCGCTGCGGGAGGATTGCCTGCTCACCGGGCCCCTGGAGCCGACCAACGAAGCCTACGCTATTGCCAAAATCGCCGGACTCAAGCTGGCGGAGTATTACCGACGACAATACGGCGTGTGCTACCACTCGGCCATGCCCACCAACCTCTACGGCCCGGGTGACAACTATCACGGCCCGAACTCCCACGTTTTGCCGGCGCTGATTCGACGCTTTCACGAGGCCAAGGAAGCCGGCACGTCCACCGTCGAGGCGTGGGGCACCGGTTCACCCCTGCGAGAGTTTTTGCACGTGGACGACCTGGCCGACGCTTGTGCGTTTTTGCTCAATCTGGAAGCGCCGCCGGACCTCATCAATGTGGGCTCGGGCAAGGAGATTTCCATTCGGGAACTGACCGGCAAAGTGGCCGAAACAGTCGGCTATACCGGTGAGATTCAATGGGACACCTCCAAGCCCAACGGCACGCCGCGCAAGCTCATGGACGTGTCCCGTTTGGCCGAGTTGGGCTGGACCGCTTCCATCGACTTGGACGAGGGATTGCAGCGCACGTATCAGGACTTCCTGCGTGAATCGACCGAAGGCACGTTGCGCACCTAAACCGGGAGTCGAATTCACGAATTGGAGGTCGGCAGTTTGAGTTGCCTCCGCGGGTCGAATCGCCTTGGTTCGGGGCTCCCCGAAATCCCCCCAAGACTGCCTCGACTCATGAGTTCCTCCGCTGCTTCCAAAAAAATCCCCGCCGGTGTTTGTGGCATCCTTCTTGGCATGTTTGGCGTGCATAAGTTCATCCTCGGTTACAACAAGGAGGGCATCATTACCCTGGTGGTGACCATCCTGGGAAGTTTCCTCTTTGGTCTGGGTCCCACCGTGATGGGCATCATCGGACTCATTGAAGGGATCATGTATCTCGTGAAGTCTGATGAAGAGTTCGTCGCGACTTACGTGGACGGCCAAAAAGGCTGGTTTTAAACCCCTTTCAGCGGGCCGGATTTTTCGCGGCGCGGTGGATCGGGTCCTTATTCGCCCTGCCTACACCAAGATGCGCGTAGTGTCGCGCGGGCATCACCCGTAGAATCCCCGCAACTTCGTGTCACATGGCTAAACCTGTTGCGTTCAATAACACCGTCCTCCGCGACGGCCACCAGTCGCTGGCGGCTACCCGCATGACAACCGACCAGATGCTGCCGGTTGCATCCATCCTCGATAACATGGGTTTCCATGGCCTCGAGACCTGGGGTGGGGCGACCATCGACTCCTGCCTGCGTTACCTTGGCGAGAATCCCTTCGATCGACTCCGCGCCCTCAAAAAGGCTGCCCCCAAGACCCCGCAAATCATGCTGCTGCGGGGGCAGAATATCGTCCAATATACCAGTTTCCCGGACGATGTCGTCGAGGCGTTTGTCCGGGCCGACGCGGCGGCCGGCCAGGATGTCTTCCGCATCTTCGACGCCCTCAATGATACGCGCAATCTGAAGACCGCGATCAAGACGGTGCTTGATTGTGGTAAACACGCCCGCGGCGAGATCTGCTACACGACCAGCCCGGTGCACACCACCGAGGCGTTTGTCAAAATGGGCATCGAACTCGAGGGCATGGGGTGCCAATCGCTCGGCATCAAGGACATGGCCGGCATCATGAAGCCGCAGGTGGCTCTCGAGCTGGTTTCGGCGCTCAAGAAGAAGGTCGGCATCCCGATCGTTCTGCACACCCACGATACCGCCGGTCTGGGCGCTTCGACTTATCTTGCCGCGATTGATGCCGGTGTAGACGTCGTTGAAACCTCGATCACGCCCTTTGCCAACGGCACAAGTCAGCCGGATACCCTGCGCATGCTGGCACTGCTCGACGGGCACCCCCGTTGTCCGGACTACGACGTCGATAAGCTGAGGGAACTCGGCGACTATTTCAAAGGCGTCTACGCGGAACTCTCCCAGTTCACTTCACCGGCCAACGAACGTGTGGATGCCGACACGCTGGCCTACCAGGTTCCCGGCGGCATGCTCTCCAACTTCCGTAATCAGCTCAAAGAGCAGAACATGTCGGATCAGTTCGATGCCGTGGTCGCGGAGATTCCCCACGTGCGCAAAGCCCTCGGTTACATCCCGCTGGTCACCCCGACCTCGCAGATCGTGGGGTCACAATCGATGCTCAATACGAAGTTTGGGCGTTGGAAGAACATCTCCCAGCCGGCCATCGACATCGTGCTCGGCAAATACGGCAAGACCCCCGGTCCGATTGACCGTGAGTTGCTGGAACGCATCAAGAAACAGACCGGCAAAGAGCCGGTCACGGAGCGTCCGGCCGATTCCCTCGAACCTCGGATGCCCCAGCTTCGCGAAGAGCTTGCGGCCAAGAAACTGCCGACCGACGACGAGGCTTGCGTGCTGCACGCCATGTTCCCCAACGAGTTTGCCGCCCTGCACGACCCGAACACGCCGAAGCCCAAGCCTCCCACTGCTCCCGCGCCCAAGGCAGCCGAAGCCAAAGCGGCCAAAGCCGTGGTCAAGACCACGGGCAAGTCCTCACACCTGCGGCTGACAATCGAGGGCCAGGATCACGACGTATTGGTCGAAGAGCTGAGTTGATCCTTGCCCTGGTTCCGTCCTGACCCGTCGCCAGGTTTATGGGCGTTCGGTTCGACCTAGCGGCTGACACATTCGTGTTCGGCCGCCGGGCTGGCCGTTTCATGGATTGTAGTCGCCGCCGGTCAGGCTGTGCAGCACGCTGTTTTGCCAGCGGACCAGCTGCCGTTGCTTGGCCTCCACCATTTCCGGAAACTCGTTCGCGAGGTTGGTGGTCTCGTAGGGATCAGCCTGGATGTCGAAGAGTTCAATGCCGGTTCCCTCCGAGCCGTTGACCACCAGCTTGTAGCGGTTGTCGATGACTGCGAGTTCGCCCCCGTAGTCTGATTCGCGGATGACGGGGTGCTTGAGGTTGGTGAAGGTGCGGGTGAACTTGCCCTGCTGTTTTTTGCGCAACGGCGTGGTGCCCACTTGCTGCGCTGGATCGATGTAGGGCTCCCGTTTGATCGCCATCTCCGCGTGGTGGTCGTAATTCCAAAAGAAGATGGGAGTCGGGCGGTGCACCGGTCGGTCTTCGAGCAGCGGTTTGAGGCTGATGCCATCCAGCGGCCGATCGGGCAGGCTGATACCGAGGAGGTTGCAGAGCGTGGGCAGGAGATCACTCGTGACCACGGGTACCGAAGAAACTCTCGGATGGGTTACGACGGCCGGCCATTCCAGTACTCCGGGGACCAGCAAACCGCCCTCGTAGACATCGCCTTTTTGACCACGGAGAGGATTCTCAAAATTTCCACTCGAGGGAATGCCGTTGTCTCCGCAGTAGAGCAGCAGCGTGTTTTTGCGCAGGCCGGTTTTCTGCAGGTGATCGCGCAGTGTGCCAATGGCTCGGTCCATGGCGGTGATTTCCGCGAAGCGTTCACGGAGCACCTCGAGGGCGGGTCGGCGAGTGCCTTCGCCGGTTTCCAGGCTGGTAAGACTGACGGTAACCTTGGCGTATTTTTCCGGCAGGTTGTCGTAGAGGGCCAAATCCTCGGGTAGCCCGATATAGGGCTCATGTGGCGAGCCAAACCAACAAACGATCAGAAACGGTTGGTCCTCCGCCTGGGCGGCATCGATGAAGCGGATGGACTCCTCAATAAGGATTTCCGAACTCTCGCCCTCGATCAGTTCGGGTGGGGCACCGTTGCGCGACATCTCGGGGTCGATCTCAAAAAAATTGTCGTGCGAGAGCCACTCATCGAAGCCCAGCGCCCCGGGGTTGAGTGGTGAGCCGGCCTTGACCGTGCCGATGTGCCACTTGCCATAGTGGGCAGTGCGGTAACCCGCCTTCTGAAGAAGTTGTGCGAGCGTGATTTCCTCCGGTCGAGTCGACCAATTGGGTTTGAACGCACCGCTTCGATTGGGATGGCGACCGGTCAGGAAACTTACCCGGGTGGGTGTGCACGTGGAGGCTCCGCTGTAGAAACGATCGAACCGCAGCCCGGTTGCCGCCATTTCATCGAGGACAGGCGTCTGCAGGTAAGGGTGTCCATTGTAGCCGGTCTCTACCCACCCATGGTCATCGCTCATCAATAGAATGATGTTGGGTTTTTCAGCCGCGGCGAAGGTTGCTGCTGCGGCAAGAAGGGGTAGCCACAGGAGCGAAACATATCGGAGGAAGTTCATGGCAAAGGGGGGCTTGGGGGACGAAGGCTCAATAGAACACACCACGCGCCGATCTCGGCAAATACAGCTTGCACTGGGCCGAAACGGTTACCCCGGCGGGTTTTCCTTTTCCGCCGGTTTTTCCCGCGAGGGCTTGGCTGGTTCACCGTCTGCGATTTGGCCGTGCATGACTTGCATCTCTTCCTGCAGCTTCTCCAGCCGCTGCAGCATCTGCTTCTGTGCGTTGAGCGATGCGGGCTTGTCCTGATCCTCGCCGAGGAAGAAACTGGCGGCCACGCCGCTTAACGTGCCGAAAAGACCAATCCCTGTGACCATCAGAATCACGGCCACAATCCGTCCGGCCGTGGTGATCGGGTAAAGGTCGCCGTATCCCACCGTCGTGGTCGTTACAATGGCCCACCACAAGGCATCCTCTGCCGTCTTGATGTTTCCGTCGGCATTTTGATGCTCAAACAACAGGATTGCCGCCGATCCGAACGAGACCATGAGCACGGCGATGACCGCCACCCCGCTCAACCCTGCACTGGTTTTGTTGGCGACCAGCACGCGTTTGAAGCGATCGAAAGTTCGCACGGCCAACAGCAAACGCACGATTCGAAATACTCGGAGCCATCGCAGTGGCTCGACCGCCGGGATACAGGCCAACAGATCCAGCCAACCCAGTTTCATGAACTGCGCTTTGGATTTTGCATCGCTGAAACGGTATATCCAATCGATGAAAAGCAGCGCGCAGATCGTGGTATCGATGAAGAAGATCAGCCGTCCCACCTCCGTCGGCACGGGCAGGAAGATCTCGGCCGCCAAACCCGCGAGGAGTGCAACCGAGAGAATCAGAATCCCAAACTGAAACGGATTGAGGTCTTCGGGCTCCGGCAGATGTTGCAGGGCGGGGACTTGCATGGATGTCGTTGTGTCAGTTGTGGCGGTCACGTCAACGGGGGTGAAGAACCGGCTTTCGGTTCCATCGAAGCTGTCCCATTTTTGGGATTTCATCTTCCCATTAACGGTCGAGCCCCCGATCGCAGTCGCTTACGATGGTTCCCCTATCTTGCTGATTGCCAACTTCCTTGGTGGAGAGGGGTGGACTGGCACGCGGCATGCGGCCGACCCTCAAGCCCCCATTGACTGTGAGTTCGTTGTTTCGATCCATTTCCCACAATCCCGGTTTCACTGCTGTTGTTGTCACGGTGCTGGCCCTTGGCGTCGGCGCCAATACCGCCATTTTCAGCGTTGTTAATGCGGTGCTGCTCAATCCGTTTCCGTATCCCAAGTCGGAGCAGCTGCTGTTCGTAGGTTCCACGTTTGAAGGCCAGGACGGCACCGCACCGGTGACTTATCCGGACTTTCTCGATTTTCGTGACGCCGTTCGGAGCTTTGACGGGGTCACTTTTGCGTCGAACCAGAGTTTCACGCTGACCGGATCCGATGCCCCCAGTGTGTTGGAGGGTGCGGCCGTATCCGCCGATGCCTGGGCGATGTTGGGAGTCGATCCCATCATGGGTCGGGTTTTCACGGCCGAAGAAGATCGTCCCGCCGCAGATCCCGTGGCCGTTTTGAGCTATGACGCCTGGCAGTCCCGCTTTGGGGGCGATGACAAGGTCCTGAACCAGACAGCGGTGCTCGACGGTCGGGCGCACACAATTATCGGCGTGATGCCGCCGGCCTTTAAGTTCTGGGGTGCGGACGTCTGGGTGCCGGTCGGGCTCGACGCGGGATCGGAAATGATGAACAGCCGAATTTTCCGCATTAACTCATGGATGGTGGCGCGCATGAAGGACGGCGTGTCGCTTGAGGCCGCCAATGCCGAACTCGGAGTCATCGCGGACCAGATTGGCCAGGCGTATCCGGAAACCAACGACAGAATTGGCGCCCGCGCCTCGCGTTTGAGCGACGCGGTCACGGGACGGTTTCAGCGTCCCTTGGTGGTGCTGTTGGTGGCAGTGGCCTGCGTGCTGCTGATCGCTTGCGCCAACGTCGCCAACCTGTTGCTTGCGCGCACGGCGGCGCGGCAGCGGGAGTTCGCCATCCGGGTGGCACTGGGAGCCACCCGTGGACAGCTCATCCGCGCCACATTGCTGGAAAGCTTGCCGCTTTCGATCCTCGGCGGCCTGGCCGGCTTGTTGGTCGGGGCCTGGGGTTTGCAGGCTTTGCTGGCCGTGTTGCCGTCCGAAGCCGTGCCGGCCGAAGCGCAGATCGAAGTGAACATTCCGGTCATCCTGGTATCCTTGGGGATGACGATCGGCACCATGATGATTTTCAGCTTGATGCCGGCCTTCAGCGGGTCGCGACCCGACTTGACCGAAAACCTGCAGGAAGGTGCCCGGGGCACAACCAATCAAAAGACCGCTCGATTGCGATCGGTCCTCATTGTGGCGGAAGTCAGCCTGTCGCTCACGCTGCTGGTGGGGGCCGGCCTGCTCATTCGCAGCTTGGGCAAACTATCTTCCGTGGATCCGGGATTCGAGGCCCGCAACCTTCTCATTGCTGGCATCAACCTACCGGAATCCCGCTATCCCAACCCCACCCAAGCGACGGAACTTTTCAGCCAGCTGGTGGAGGAAATGGATCGTCTGCCCAGCGTGGATGCTGTCGCGGCGACCACCAACCCACCGTTCATGGGTGGGGCCGGCATGCCCCTCCTGCAGGAGGGGGCCACTTACCAGTCCATGGACGATTTGCGGAGCGTGCAATTTGCCGGGGTGCTGGGAGACTATTTTCGGGCTCAAGGTTTGTCCCTGGTTCAAGGCCGGCCCTTTGCCGCGACGGATCGGCAGGGCTCGCCTCCCGTCGCCATTATCAATGAAGCCACCGCCCGGCAGTTTTTCCCGGGACAGGATCCGCTCGGACAGCGTGTGATGTTGGGATTGCCGGAAAATCTATTCTCGCCCGACTTGTTGCCTTCCGGCTTCAGCAACTTGCCTTGGGCCGAGGTGGTGGGAGTCGTGCGGGATGTGCGTCACTTTGGGTTGCAGGCCGATCCGCAACCGCTGGTCTACCTTCCGATCGAGCAGACCTGGGTGGTGCCACTGATGCGCAACGGCATGGTACTGCTCACCCGCACTCATGGTGAACCTGCCGCCCTCACGGGCACCGTGCGCAAGGCCTTGCAGCGCATCGATCCGGAACAACCCGTCGGCTCGATCTCCACCATGGAGGCGATCATCAACAACACGTTGCGCCAGTCTCGCTTCAATTCGCTTTTGTTGGGCTGTTTTGCCGGGGTCGCCCTTGTGCTGGCCTTGGTTGGCATTTATGGCCTTGTCGCTTGGAACGTCACCCAGCGGACCCGGGAGATTGGCATTCGCCAAGCCCTGGGCGCTCAGCGCCGGGACGTACTGCGGCTGGTGGTCGGCCAGGGCATGGGCATGGTGTTGGTTGGCGTTGTCATCGGACTGGCGACTTCGCTGGCCGTGGCTCGTGGTCTGCAGGGCATGTTGTTTGAGGTGAGTGCATTTGATCCCGGAACCTTTGTTGCGGTGGGTCTGGTGCTCGGTGGCGTGGCCCTCATTGCGTGTGTCCTGCCGGCACTTCGCGCTTCCCGGATTAGCCCGTTGGAAGCCTTGCGGGCCGAGTAGTCGGCGGGACGGGGTGTATTTCCCCCTTGCGCCGATCGTCCGACTTTGAACCGATGTTCGTTCCACTATGATCGAACCTGAAGTCCACGACCACATAGAGCTCATCAAGAAACGGGCCGGACAGTTATGGAGGTTTCTTTGACGGCGAACAAAAGCTGAGGGAAATCGAGGCGCTCGATGCCGAGATGGGAGCCCCGGATTTTTGGGACCATCAGGACAAGGCCCAGAAACACATCGCCAAGGTCAACGGCCTGAAAAAGGCCGTGCTGCCCGTGGTCGACTTCCGTAAGAAACTCGAAGATGTCGATGTCATGCTCGAGTTGATCGAAGCTGGTTCGGACGAGGAGGCCGCCGAATACGAAGCCGAGCTGAAATCCACGGTTGGCGAGATGCTGGCCTCGATTGACGAGATCGAAATCGCCTCGTTCCTTACCGAACAATTCGACGCCAACAACGCCATCCTTTCCATTCAGGCGGGCGCCGGAGGCACCGAGTCCAACGACTGGGCCGACATGCTCTTCCGCATGTATTCCCGCTGGGCGGAGCGCCAGGGATTTAAACTCGAAGTGCAGGACGTGCAGGCCGGGGAGCAGGCTGGCATTTCCAAAGCGACCGTGCTCGTTAAAGGCACCAACGCCTATGGCTACGTGAAAGCCGAGCGTGGCGTCCACCGGCTGGTGCGGATCAGCCCGTTCGACTCCAATCAACGCCGTCACACGTCGTTTTGTGCGGTCGACGTCGTTGCCGAAATCAACGACGAGGTGAAGGTCGATATTCCCGAGGACGAGATTCGGACCGACGTGTACCGTTCTTCCGGCAAAGGCGGTCAGGGGGTCAATACGACCGACTCCGCCGTGCGCCTGACCCACATCCCTACGGGCTTGGTTGTGACGTGCCAAAACGAGCGTTCGCAGATCAAGAACAAGGCCAGTGCAATGAGCGTCCTGAAGGCCCGCCTCTACGAGCGCCGTCTCGACGAGCAGCGCAGTGAGATGGAAAAGTTCTACGGCGAAAAGGGGGAGATCGGCTGGGGCTCCCAGATTCGCTCTTATGTGCTGCAACCCTACCAGATGGTGAAGGACCTGCGCACCGGCGTGTCCACCACCGATACCCAGGGTGTGCTCGATGGCGAGCTCGACGGTTTCATCAACGGCTGGCTTCGTGCGGGTTCACCGCGCCACCGTAACAAGGACATCGACGTCGACGACGAGTAGGGCAGGGGCATGTCTACATGCGCGCCGGTGAACGTCCGCGTTGGATCACATCGTCGATCCCCATCGGCTTTTTCACCCATTCCAAGTCGCGCAGGTTGCTGTCATAGTGTAGCCGGCTGGCCAACTCTTGAGAGGTGGGTTTTTTGAACTCCTGGTCTTTGATGTAAAAGAACATCACTGCCATGGAGTCTTGGTCGACGCCGGACGTGTTGTGGTAGCGGGTGCGGATTTGATACTGATGGCGACGATTGAGGTTCAGTCCCTCGGCGTCGGCCAGGAACTCAACATGGTCGAGGCCGATGCCCCTAAGGGGGTTGGTGGCGTCCGCATGAAAAACCACCCGGTCCTCCGTCAAGTCATAGAGCTGGATCCATTGGGCAAAGGGATGCAGGTGGACCGCGATGTAGTGGGCAGTGGTGTCGAACGGCAGATTCAGCCACCTGGTCACAAGGGCGCGGTATTCATGCTCTCCCGGCGGGACTACCCAATGGCCGGAGAAGCGCTGGCCAAATTTGTCTTCCCTACCATCGCCGCGCACGGCCGTGCCAATCATGCAGCTTTCCCCGTGCTCCTCCTCGTCGGGGCGGGCCGTTCCCCAATGGGTTGAGTCTTCGTCCAGCGCCACCATGGCCTGGGCAGCCTTCATGAACAGCGGGGTCATTTCCCGCTTGAGGTCGGCGTCCCGCACATAACTCACGGTAATCCGGTGGCGCACCTTGGTGCGCAATCCGGGATGGTTGAGGTTGAGGACCTGGCTATTGAGCCGCAGGGGCTGCCATGAGACCATGGGAATGCCAAATCCTTCGGGAAAATTGATTTCATACTGGCCCTGCGAGAGGGTGAACAATCGACGGGAGGAGTTTTTGCGCCAGTCAAACACGCGCCGATAGGCGCTGATATCCACGTCGAGATTGCTGTGGCACATGAATTCCTGTGAGCGCACCTCCCGGCCCTTGGCATCCACCATCTCCGCCTTGAACCCCACAATCCAGAGCAACTCGGGTTTCTCCGTTGCCGCCAACACAAAGTCCTGGGTGGCCGAGGGGCCCATCATTGATCGGTAAGTGTCCTTGATTTCGAAAACCGGGGCGAGGATGACCCGTTCCGTGACTTCGACAGGGCTACCGGCCGCCACCACGCCCAATAGCCCTAAAGAAATGCCGAACAGAAGACTGCGATGTTGGAATCGGTTTATCACAAGTATGGACAAAGGAGACAGCAGCATTGGGACGACGAATGGGAGAAATGCCAATGACAATGGAAACGCTCTTCTAGGATAAGCCATGGGATTCAATACCTTATCTCACTATTGCAAAAGTATAGCATTTTTTATTTTTGTGGTTGTGGACCAAGGTATTTGTTTTTCACCTAGAGCCATCGCCACATCTGGCACAACATAACCACTCTCCTTCCACCAGATGAATCTTCACTCTAACCTTATACGCCTGCTTACCCTCTTTTTCATCAGCGCATTGGCGGCCACCGTTGTGCTGGCACAGTCGATTGCGCTCACCTCGGCTCAAATGCGTCGGATTGCGCGAGGCGACAAACAAACCGTCATCCAAGTCCTCGAAGCGGCCGGTATCGATGCCACCAACACCAGTGCGATTGCCGCTGCCGTTGAGGACATCATGACCCAGGTCTCGAACGAGTATGAGGTGGACGCGGATGTGGTGGGCGACGCTGCAGAAGCGGTCACCGAAGCCGCTGTGGAATACGCGGTGGATGAAGGCAATGCAACTGCTACTGAAATCACTGAAGTGGCGGGTGCAGCTGCCGCGGCTGTGACCGAGGCCGTTGTGGAGGTCGCCGCCGAGCTTAATGTCTCAACCAGCGAACTCGCCGACGCTGTCCAATCCGCCTCCCAAGGTGCCATCGAAGGCACCACCGATGCTGCGGTCGCAGCCGGAGCCGACCTCATCGACGTCTCCAGCGCAGTGGCCACCGGCACCGTTACCGGTGCCGCCCAAGGCGCGTCCAACACCAATACCGATGTCGAGGTTGTTGCCGAAGCGGCAGACGATGGTAACGACGACGGTGCCAGTGCGACCGGTATCAGCGATGTGTTGATTGGCGTGGAAGACAACAGCCAGGACACCGTGGACGAGGTTACCGCTGATCCGCCCGCCCCCGAGCCGGATCCGGTGCCGACCCCGCAGCCGCAGCCACAACCGGAGCCTGAACCAGAGCCCGAACCGGAACCGGAGCCGGAGCCCGAACCGGAGCCGGAACCAGTCGAGCCGCCGGACCCCGAACCGATTATCCTGCAGTTCTCCTTTGCTCTGAGCGATGGCACTTTCATCGTGGTCTCATTCAACGACACTTCGTTTGTTACCAGTGCGGTCGTGAATAGCACCTCCCAGGGTGCGGTGTTCCAATTCACGGACATGGACAGCATTTCGATCGACCAGA
>JANQKV010000009.1 GCA_028280945.1 Opitutaceae bacterium | reverse complement strand
TTCGTTAGCTTCTGTAAAAAAGAGTCAGTAAGACGAAGGATCTTACAGGAGGCAGCGGAGGAAGTGGAGAATTGAGGCAGCGCCATCCCCGGCTCAGTTTTCTCTGCTGGCTCCTGTAATAAGGACCCATCTGGATGCGGGGCATTACAGCAGGCACCGAAGGATTGCGGTGCGGTGGGGCAGGGATGTTTTCAACAGGAGTTAACCGAGAAAAGTAGCGGAGTGGCTTCCTTGACTTCGTTTCCTCTCAACAAACTTGAATCCCCATCCCATTCGCTGTCGGGCGTAAAGCCCGACCCACAAGCAAGTCGCTTTCCCAGCAATGTGGGTCGGGCCCTGGTCGCCTATGGCGCCGCCGGAGGCGGATAAACTTTACGCCCGACAGTCTCTGTCTTGGCTCTGGTGTACAAAGCTCAAACGTCTCCCCCATGCCTGGTTTTGAATGGGATCCGCTGAAATCCCTGCACCATGTCTGGCGGCATGGCGCATGGCCTTCCGATGCAAGGCAATGGCGTCCGGACAATGGCAGGGGACACCGAAGCATGGGACGGGGGGATTTCAACGCAATGGAGAGAAGCAGGATTCCGGCGGAGGGGCTCCGGTTACAACAGCCGGAAGGCCGCGCTGGAGCCCGGTGATTTAGGAAACGAATCAACTGCAATTTCCGCTTTAGCCGGACTCGTTGAGCCCGGAGCGGTGGCATGGACGGCGACTGTCGGGTTGCCCGCGGATCGTGGGCGACTACGGGAATACCAACGTGCCTTAGCTTTCGCCGTTGTTGACCAGCAAGGCTTCGAACCAGATGAGGGCCTCGTCGATGTGGGGCAGGTAATTGGCGTGGGGGCCGTCGAAGGTTTCGAGCCGAACGTTGCGGGCGCCTTTGCGGCGCAGGGTCCGGCGCACGTCCTTGACCTGCTGGGGCGAGGAGACCTGGTCCAGCCGGCCTGAACTGAGAAAATAACCCATGGCCTTCAGCTTCTCGCGGTCGGGGTCGTAGTTGTCCATGATCTCCACGATCTGGTTTTCGTTGCAGCCCGACATCAGCGCGCCGACCACGTGGCGGCCTTCGGCGATGAAGTAACCGGAGAGCAATTGAGACATCTTGGAGCCGCCGGAAAATCCGGCGAACGCCGTCGGCCAGTTCTCACTGCCGGGAAAGAGCTCGGCCAAGGCGCGGAAGGCCACCTTGGCCGAAACCCGGCGACCGGTCACGGTGTCCTGCGGCCGGTCGGGCCACGGATGAGGCTGGCCTGTCAGCACGACCCAGCCCCGGGCCACGGCGCGTGCGCGGTAGACTTCCATTTCCTTGATGTTGGATTGATAGGGGTCGCCCGTGACGCTGGTGAACAACACCGGGGTGGGGCGCGACGGATCAAACCCCTTGGGCAGGGCCAGGCCGACCAACACGACTTCCGGTTGTCCCACTTCCGCCAGTTTCAGTTCCGAGGCTTCATGAAAGTTGGTCGGGATCTGCAGGATGTTGGTCTGCTCGATCGTGAGGGAAAGCCCACCTTCCTCTGCTCCGATGGGCGCAATGCCGGCCAAGATCAGCCCTGCGATAGGGACCCAACTGTGCAGCCGATTCCGCATCATGACCCCGACTTTGAAGACCACGCCGAATCAACGCGAGGATTCTGTGGGGTTTCAAGCGTCACCTCCTCCGGCAATTCTGGACCTGATTACAAGCGCTGCTGAGGCTCGTAGACCCCTTGCTTGCGCCACTGACGCGGAGTGACGCCATACTCTCGGCGAAAGGTGGCGTAGAAGTGCCCCTCGGTCGGGAACCCACAACGCGCGGCAATGGTGGCAATCGAATCGGAGGTTCGGCGAAGCCGGTTCGCAGCCTCCGTCAGGCGGGCATGTACGATAAACTTTCGCGGTGGGCTACCGGTCGCTTTTTGGAAGAGCTGCCGAAAACGCACGGTCCCCAGCCCCACATGCCGGGCCAGGTTTTCGACGGAGAGGTCGCACCCCAGATTTTCCCGGAGATAGTGGAGCGCCGCCGCGATTCTGGGATCATCGGTTCGCCCGGGCCGCGAGCGAAACTTCCCCGCCAGCGCGGCGCATTCCAGTATCTCGGCCACGATCGACTTCAGCATCGCCTGCGCGGCTTCCGGTTGCTGACCGGCGAGCGCAACCGTGCGTTCGAGTCGCTTTCGTTGAGTGGCGGCGTCCGGTAGTTCGCATATCGGTTCGGTGAGGTTGCGGGCGAGATCCAGCCCCAGCCCATCAGACAGATGGAAATGAAAGGAGACCTGCTCCAGGCGTTTCGTTTGGGGAGCAATGCACAGGCTGTGTTCAGTATCGGGAGAGAGTAGGAGAGCTTGGCCAGGGCGGACGCGATGGATTGGGGAGGCACCATGGCCGGGTTTCTGCGGATCTCCCGTCGAATCGCCCTGCGGCAATTCGCACTCGAACTGGCCCGACACCGGGATCAGCAGAAACGTGTCGGGACAGCGGCGGACCGGCAGGTTCCAGGGCCGCGTGTTTTCCCACCAGACCGCCGAAACCAAACGAAGCGTCGACCCATTCCAGATATCGTCAAGTGATGCCGCCAAAGCGGGGTCGAGATGGTTGGTGAGGCGTCGAATCGATTCGGGCATGTCGAAAATCAGATGTTTTTGCGCAATTCAGAAGCAAGCCAAGGAACGAAAAGATGATATACCCGTCGCCGAACCATCACCGTTACGAATTGATTTCCCGCCAATGAATACCCGCTATTTTACCGACGACCTGTGGACCCAGTTTGAGGAGGAGGGTTATGTCATCTTCGGCGACATCCTGTCGGCCCTCGACTTGCGCATGCTGCAAAAGCGCATCAACGCCATCATGCTCGGTGAGGCCGATGTCGATTATACCCGGATGATGATGCAGCTCGACAGCACGTCCGGCAACTATGAGGACGCGGGTGAGCAGACGCAGGGTCATAAGGGCAAGACGCTGAACTACCGTAAGATTCAGCAGCTGGAGTTTGATCCGCAGTTTCTGCGATTCATCCAGCACCCGGCCTTCCGCGAAGCGTGTGGCCGCGTTTATGGGGAGCAGACGTCTGTCACTGTTTTCCGGTCGATGTTCATGAACAAGCCCGCCAACCGCGGCACGTTTCTGCCTTGGCACCAGGATCGGTGGTCGTCGATCGAACCTGATCCGCAGCTCACGATCTGGACAGCGCTTGATCCGGCTACCAAGGAAAACGGTTGCGTGCAGATTATCCCGGGCAGTCACAAGCTGGGCATTATAAATCCGGAGCACCCGTCGGGTTTTCTCACGCCCGAGCAGGCGGCTGAGCACGCCCCGGCCGAAAAGGTCTTTCATTTGGAGCTACAACCAGGCGAGACAGCGTTGCTGCACAACCACGTTCTCCACGCGTCCGACCGCAACAATTCGGCCCAATCGCGGCGAGCCTTCAGCGTGTGCTATATGCACGGCGAAACGCGGAACACGAAGCGTCCCGAAAGCTTCAGTCGGGTTTTCGGCCCGGGAGCCATGAATGCTGAGGAACTGGTGGTGTAGTAGATGGCGGTATACCGCTGTATTGCGCAGCAGATGAATGACAGTCTGATTAGCGTTGAAGGCCGGGAAAGAACCCGGGGCGACGCAGCTGAGTTGCGAACACTGTTGAGTGCTTAGGCGGACGCGATGACCTGTGTTGGGTTTAGTGACCCCAGTGAAATAAAGCTGGAGATATCCTCGGCCGTTGCGCTGTGCTGGTCGTTTTACAGACGAGGATTGAGAAAGAGCACGAGAACGAGAAAGAGAACAATTTAGTCCATGGCCACCCGCACCCTTACAGGCATCACTCCCTCCGGCACGCTGCATGTCGGCAATTACTTTGGCGCCATGCGCCCGGCGATCGCCGCCCAAGACCTGGGCGAGTGTTACTACTTCATCGCCAACTACCACTCGCTTACCACGGTGTTTGATCCGGAAGTGCGGCGCCGGAACACCCTGGGCATCGCCTTGGACTGGCTGGCCTGCGGGTTGGATCCGACCAAGAGCGTCTTTTGGCGTCAGAGTGACGTGCCGGAGGTGTGCGAACTTACGTGGCTGCTCGGCACGCTCACGCCGATGGGCCTGCTTGAGCGCGCCCACAGCTACAAGGACAAGACGGCCAAGGGCATCGCACCCAACTTCGGACTGTTCGCTTACCCGGTGTTGATGGCTGCTGATATCCTGCTCTACGACACGACCGTGGTGCCGGTGGGCAAAGACCAGAAACAGCATTTGGAGATGACCCGCGACATCGCGATCAAGTTCAACCAGACCTACGGTGAGACATTTGTGGTGCCGGAGCCTTCGATTGCCGAGGAGGTGGCCATTATCCCGGGAGTGGATGGCCAGAAGATGAGTGCCTCCTACGGGAATACCCTGCCGATCATGGGAGAGGAGAAGGCTTTGAAGAAAAAGGTCATGTCCATCGTGATGGACAGCCGCACGCGCGAGGAGCCCAAGCCGGACGGCGAGGAGTTGCCGGCCTCCCAACTTCTCAAGCTTTTCGCTCCCGCCGATGAGTTTGCCTCGATCATGGATCAGCTCAAAGCCGGCGGCTACGGCTACGGCGATCTCAAGAAGGCGCTGTTCACCCACTACTGGGAGTTTTTCCGCGAAGCCCGTGAGAAACGTGCCGAGCTGGCCGCCAACCTTGATCACGTGGAGTCCATCCTGCAGGACGGCGCCAGTCGGGCGCGGGCCGTGGCGAGCGAGGTGCTCGATCGCGCCCGCCGCAACTGCGGCATTGTTTAAACAGGGTTTCCCTCGGCGGCGGCGGAGTAATAAACGATAACGCCGTGGCGGTTAAGCCACGGCGTATTACCCTAACACTATCTATCTACACTGACCGGGTCAGAATGGGTTCAACGGCTGGATCCAGCGGTGGGCTCGATCGCCTCAATCGAGTTGGGCCAAAGCCTCTTTGGCCTCATCGGTGTATCTATCCCAGAGGGCTTGGAGCTCCTGTTCCTCCTCCGCCAGCTTGTCCCTCATGTTGTCATAGTCGGCCAACAGTTTCTGCAGGTTGTCACGATCATCATCGGTGAGACTGTCCTTGGTGCGGAGCTTCTCGATCTTGGCCGCGAATTTCTCTGTCTTGGCGCCCAGTTCCTTCATCGCCATCTTGGCTTTCTTGTAGTTCGCCTGTTGTTCGGGAGTGAGGCTTTCCCAGACGGCGTTGTGGGCGGCGTGCGCCTTCTTCTTGTCCGCATCGCCCGCGACGGCCGGCACCTGCACAGCCAGCATCAGGACCGTGAAGGCGGCCAACAGGAAGAAGCCGGCCCCTGCGGAAAGGAATCCCGCCACGCTGGAGCGACCGGCTCGAGCGATCGCCTTCACGCGGCGGGTAAAAGGGGAGCTGTTGAGGCAGACGGTGGTAGCTCGAGGTTCATGCAGTTCGATTTTCGAAGCTTTCATAAGACAACTTAGATATGAGTTTGGATTATTGGTTTTACGGATGACCTCCTGATCTCGAATCAACTCGCGCTCGAGGCGGATGCGGTGCTCGAGCCACCATAAAAGGGGGTGCATCCACAACAGGTTGCGCAGGGTGATCTGAAGCAGGAGCCAAAGGGTATCGTGCTTGTAGAGGTGTTGGAATTCGTGGCGCAGAAAGGCTTCCCGTTCGGCGGCGTTGAAGCGGTCCTGCAGGTGGGGTGGAACAACAACGACGGGGCTGAACCAACCAAACACGCCGGCCGGCAAGTCATCGGTCCGGGCAAAAAGCAAACGCGGCAGGGGCTCGCTGGAGCGCCAAAATGCCTGGGCCTCAGCCTGCCACGCTTCATCTGCGGGGGTCGTATGGTCCAGAATGCGTCGCCACAGGGAAACGATGTGAACGCTCAACAGGACGGTGAGGGCGAGAAAACCCGTTGCCCACAGGAGGCCCACCAGCATCACCGGGGTGGTCCAGAAGACGGCCTCCTCATTGGGTGTCAGCGTGTCGAGACTCAAGGCGGAGGTGACGACCGCTGGGGTTTGATTTTGCCAAAAGGACCATGCCGTCGGATTGAGCAGTTCGGCAGCCCAAGCGAGGGGCACTAGAAACTTCAGCAGGCCGAGCCAGGCAATCAAGTGGCGAGCCCGCGGGCATTTCAACGGATCGAGGGCCAAGCAAAGGGCCATGCAGGCGAGGGCGAACCACGAAGACTCCCATAAGTGGGTGAGGAGAAAATGCAGCGGGGGACTCATGATTCCTCCTCCTTCCTGGCCCGCTCCTTGATGGCGTTTTCCAGGGCCTTGAGATCTTCCAGGGTGATCTGCCCGGACTCAGCCATATGGGCCATGACCGGGGCGGCGGAACCGCCGAAAAGGGCGAGCAGGTCGTCGACCATGGTGCCCACGGCACTCTTGGGGGAAACAAGTGGTTCAAAAATGTGGGCATTGCCGATTTTTTTTGTTCGGCGGATCGCCCCCTTTTTCTCCAGACGGTAAATCAGGGTCTGGACCGTGGTATACTCCACTTGGCGATTGGTCGGCAGGGACTCCTGAATTTCGCGGATGGAAGCTGATTTTAGTTTCCAGAGCACTTGCAGCAACTGCAGCTCGCTGCGACTGAGGCGTTCGGAGAGCGACTTGGTTTTGGACACGATGTAGTAGAAAAAACTACAAATGTAGTAAATGCAAGGAAAATAATGACCCTGAGAATTGGTCCACGGGACTGGCAGGCCCGGTGTAACGGGCCTTGCCGTGCTGGGTCAGGCGTTGCCTGTTTCGTCCGGATGACCCTCGCGGGCGATGTAGTCCTCGATGCGGAAGAGGTCGGCGCCCGCCCGGCGGGTGATCTTGAGCAAGGTGTCCATGCTTGCGACTTCCTCCACCTGTTCCTCGAGGAACCACTGCATGAAGTTCTGCGTGACGCGGTCGTTGTTGTCCGCCGCCGCATCGTAGATCGCCTTGATCTGGTCGGTGACCTTCACCTCCTGATCGTAAGAGAGCTGGAAAACCTCCTCAACCGACGCAAATGACGATTGCGGGGCGGGCACAGCCGGAAATTCAACCGTGCGGCCAGTATCGTTCAGGAACTGCACCATCTTGAGTGCGTGCATGCGCTCCTCATCAGCCTGCTGGGCAAAATACTTTGCCGTTTCCGGCAGGGCCTCGGCATCGCACCACGTCGAGACAGCGATGTATTGGTAGGAGGCGGCAAATTCATGGCCGACCTGTTCATTCAGAAGCGCAGCGGGTTTGTCGTGGATCATCACGTCCCAACCTATGCCCGCTGCGTTCCGAGGCAAAATCAAAGTCTGGCCTGGAGCCTAGACCACCCGCTGGATCACCCACCAGAACAAGGGGATACCGACGATGATGTTCAGGGGGAACGTGATTCCCATGCTCATGGTGAGGTATTTGGCGGGATTGGCTTCGGGCATCACGTCCTTCAGGATGGCCGGGGCCACGATGTAAGAGGCCGAGGCGCAAAGTACGGTCAGCAGCAGGGCGTCGCCGTGGGCGAAGCCGAAGAACTTGCTGATCATGATGGCGATGGCCGCATTAAACATCGGCGCGATGATGGCGAACGCGACCAGAATGAGCGGGAAGGACTCGATCTGCTTGATCCGCTGGCCAACCAGGGTGCCCATGTAGAGCAGAAAGAATACGAGCATGCCGGTGAACATGTCGCCCCCGATGAAAGCGGAGAGGGGGGTGGCCTCGGTGCCGAGCGCTTTGAGGATGTAGCCGATGATCATGCTGCCCACCAACACCAGCAACGTACCGTCGGTCACGGAGTCCTTGATGACGCGCTGGGTGGACTTGTTGCCCTTTTGTTTCGTCACCATCTGGGCCATGATCACGGCAAAGATGATGGCCGGCGTTTCCATGACCACGAGGGCGACGGTCATGTAGCCTTCGTAGGCAATGCCGGCGGAGGTCAGGAAACCCGCCGCGGTGATGTAGGTGAGGGTGCTGTTGGACCCGTAGGTGGCACCCACGGCCGCCGCGTCGGCCACCCCCAGGGGCTTGCGCAGAATCGCAAACGTGTAGATGGGCACGATGGCACTCATCACCAGAATCACGATGATGATGATGAATCCATCTCCGAAGAGACTGGATTCGTAGAGGCTGATCCCGCCCTTGAACCCGATCGAGAGCATCAGGTAGAGGGAAACGAATTTCACCACCGGCTCGGGAATCGAGAGGTTGGAATTAAGCAGGATGGCAACGAGTCCGAGGATGAAGAAGAGCACCCCGGGGTTTAGAATAGTGGTTAAGACCTCCATAGTTGGCTGTGACGCCATCACCAATATACGAAATTTATTTCGTGCAAATAAATATGAAATAAATTACGTGTATTAAAATACGTTAATAGGACTATCAGTAGTCCTGGGACGTATTGGGGAGCTGACTCGGTCCGAACTGAGCTGGGGCAACCGGCGTCCTATTGCGCTGCAGTTCACTCCGCCCGCAGGCACTCAATCGGATCGATTTGGGTGGCTCGCTTGGCCGGCCAAAGACTGGCAGCCAGGGACAAGCACAGCATTGCGATAACGACTAATGTGTGAATCGAGGCATCGTGAGGGGACACCTTATCAAAGAAAGTGGCGGCCCAACCTGCTGCACCCCAACCGATCCCGAGCCCGATGAGCGTTCCCAGAATCGCATTGGTCAATCCGCCTCGAATAACATGGGCAAGCACTTGAGGTGGTCGGGCACCCAAGGCCATACGAACTCCAATTTCATGCCGTTTTTGCGCAACCACAAAAGCCACCGAGGCTATCAGCCCGAGCACGATGATCATGAGTGCGATAAGGCCAAACACCGTCAGGAGCCGTGATTCGAAACGGCTCTGCCATATGAACTGATCCATTGAGTCTTCGTATGCATCAAACGAGGGCGTGGTAAAAACGTGGGAACCGAGATTGTCTACCATCTCGATCATTGCGGGCATAAGTAGGGAAGGGGCGCCGCGTGACTTGAAGTAAATGTTGTTGGACGTGTGAAGCTGTGATTCGGGCAAATAAATCGTAGGGGCATAGTCCGTGAACACGTTCGCTCGGGTGGGACTCACGACGCCGACGACGGTTCCCCATACCGTTTCGGTTCGGCCTGGTCGGCTTGGTCGGGCAACACGTTTTCCCAAAGGTGAATCGTCGCCGAACGCCCGGCGGGCAAATTCGGTGTCCACCAAGACACCCAGCGAATCGAGCGAAGCATCAACCGGTTCGAGCCAACGTCCTGTTTGCAAGGCCATTCCGAAGAGGGCGGGCAGGTCGGATGACACCACATGGTTTCTTACATTCGCCAAGGTGGCCGACGTTCCATCAGGGAGTTGGTATTCTATCGGATACCTTCCTCCCCAGGTTTGAGTTCCCGGCATCGAATCCCCGAATGCCGCGGCGATGACTTCCGGGTTTGCTTCCAACTCTCGTTGCAATGTTCGCATGTCTTCCAGGTGTTGTTCCGGAGTTCGATTTACCGACGTCACGCGAATCTGCCCGATGTTGGTGGGATCTATTCCAACTGATGTCTGGGACAGTGCTCGAACATCGAGAATGGAGAACGTTGCTCCGAGCAACAGGGGCACCGCTACCGCGAACTGTGTGATGACGACGCCATCGCGGAACCGTTGACCCGAGACTGAAACGCCCCGGCCGGGAGAGAGGCCTCGAATACGTTCCTCCAGTCCGATGGCAGTCGATTTCCAAAGTGGGAAGGTTGCGAAAACGGCGACAATCCCACCACTCAACAACAGTGTGAATACCGCTTCAGACCAATCCATGCGAATTTCCCACCAATTGGGAAAGGATATCCCCGGCGCCAGAAACGCGATGACAAGTTTGGAGCTGGCCCACGCCAGAACAACGCCGATGAGCCATCCCAAGCCGACAATGCATCCGATTTCTGCCATCGTTTCGCGCCAGAGTCGGAACCGGGTTGCGCCTAAAGCGGCTCTGAGTGCGCGTTCCGGACGTTTCGTTACACCGCGAGCCACGACCAGGGCGATGACATTAAGCAATGCGATCAACTGTAACATCGTCGCCGCTGCCATGATCCTCGGAACCGGTTTTTGGAACGGTTGGTTAAAGAACTCGCGAAGCGGAACAGCTCGCCCCGTGTATTCAAGGCTCTCATTGTCCCCAGCTATACTGAGTTGACTGACGCGGTTGGCCAATTCGGCACTCGCTGCTTCGGTCGATACCCCGGGTTTCAAGGAGCCGATCAACCACATTTTAGTCCAAGCCCGAGACCTTTCGCCGCGGAGGCGTGGTGCAATCGGTGCCCAGTAATCCGGGATGTGAGGAAAGGTGAATTCTTGCGGCATCACTCCGATTACAGTCCTGGGCGTCCGGTAGAATAGGACCTGTTGTCCGAGGATATCCTCTCGTCCCCCGAAACGGTTTTGCCACATTTTGTGACTGATAACAAGAGAGGGCGTGGTTTTCGCCGCTTGCTCTTCGGAAGAGTAGGTGCGTCCGATTGCGGGCTGAACCTCCATGACTTCAAAGAAGTTGGCCGATACAAATTTGCCCACGGACCAGCGACTGGTTCCATCGACCGTGCTAGGGCCACCGGCGTTGGCGTAGGTGGTGATCGCCTCGAAACTTGTCAGCGAATCAACCAGTTGGGCCGTATTGTCTGCATCCAATTGGGCAAACTCGCTCGGGTGGTTTTCTCGGTGGATCTTCAGCATCACCACGTTGCTTCCCTGCTCGATCCAAGGTGGGTCACTTTTAAGGATTCCCTCGTAATACATGTGGGTGAGTGCGGTCGTCGCTATACTCAGGGCGAGAATCAGTATCGCTACCCCCGTAATTCCACCTGTTTTGAGTAGGCTGCGAACCGCTTGTTTAATGTCCCGCCACGTATCCTCAAAAAAGCCGAACCTCCGTTGATCACGAGACGCTTCCTTGATGCGGTCGATGTGGCCCAGCTCGCGTCGAGCCCGGCGGTGTGCCTCACGCGGATTCAGTCCTTGGTCCCGATAGCTCGACTCCAACATTTCCTGGTGAAAGAGGAGCTCGTCGTTCAACTCAGACTCCAGATTGCCGCGCCGGGCCAGCTTGCGAAACCACGCGGAGATTTTGTGCCACCAGAGTTTCATTTATCGGCGGTGGTTCAGGCGTTGCGCAGCACCATATTAATTGAAGCGGAAAGGCGCTTCCAACTGGCGCGCTCCTCTTCCAGTGCCGCTTCACCGCTTGTGGTGAGGGAATAGAATCGTGCCCTTCGGTTGTTTTCGGAGACACCCCATTTAGCCTGAATCAAACCTTGGTTCTCCAATCGATAGAGCGCGGGATAAAGGGAGCCTTGTTCTACAAAGAGCGACTCTCGTGAAAGTTGTCCGATTCGGACTGAGACGCCAAAGCCGTGAACTGGTCCGTTGCGCAATGCAGTGAGGATGAGAAGGTCCAATGTGCCCTTCAGGATTTCTGAATTCTTAGTAGCCATTCTCCTAGAAATACTAGGAGAAAGAAGTCACGATTCTTTCCTAGAATGTCAAGGAGAGATGCCGTCAGATTCTTCGACCCTTGACGGGCCTTCCCAACGGTCGCTAAATCACCGTCTCGGGCGGCGGCTCGAGGGTGGCTACGGCGGCCATGATGCGTTCACTGGCCAGTTGGTAGCGCTGTTTGCCCGCCTTGGGGTCGTAGAACTCTTCCGGCTGCAGTGGGCGGCCGAACGTGATGCTTACCGGCACGCCGATCTGTATCGGACGATTGCGTCCCCAGGCGAGGTGCGAACCAAAGATTCTTACCGGCACTACCGGCACCCCGGCCTTGGCCGCGATCATGCCCACCCCGGATTTGGGTTTCTGCAGCTCGCCATTCTTCGAGCGGGTTCCCTCCGGAAATAAAATCAGCGCCCGGCCTTGTTTAAGGATGCGCAGTACACGCTTGATGGCCGAGACGTCGGACCCTCCGTCGCGGTCGACGGGAATGGCCCAGGCCTGGTCCATCCACCAACTCAACACCCCGCCCTTCCATAGCGTTTTGCGGGCGAAAAAAGCGATCTGGCGCGGGACGTAGCTGCCGATGGCGGGCGGGTCGAGGTGGCTGGCATGGTTGCCGGCGATCAGAAACGGGCCGGTCATGGGGATGTTTTCCACTCCCGCAACTTCGCCGCGAAAATACATGTTGTGCACCGTCTTGAAGATGTAATGGAAAAGTCCATACACCATCGTCATTCGCAACTGGGGGAAGGACTCTCTCATGCGACGGGAGCAAGCCGGGTGGCCAGGTGGGAACTGAGCAGGTCCACCACCTCCTCAAGGGTAAGATGGGTGCTGTCGACATCGGTGGCCCCCTCCGGGCAGGCGAGCGGCGCGGTCTTGCGGGATTGGTCCAGCCGATCGCGTTCAGTGATGGAATCCTGCTGGCCTTCGGCGGCGCGGCGGCGGGCCCGCTCGACCGGATCGGCGTGGAGAAAGAACCGGAAATCTGCGTCGGGAAATATCACCGACCCGATGTCGCGACCTTCCATGACCAGGCCACGGAAACCATGGGAACGTCCCACGTCGGCCTGCCCGCGTTGGTATTCGAGCAGGGCCTGGCGCAGCGCGGGAACCGCCGCGAAGTGGGAGACATTGGCATTCACCGCGGGAGTTCTAATTTCGGCGTCGGGCACAACACGACCGTTGATCTTCATCTGCGCCCGCCGTCCCTCAATCGCCGTGTCCAGTTGGAGTGCGGTCGCGGCCGAGGTGATGGCGTCGGGATGATCCGTCGCGACGTTTTGCCGGAGCAATTCCGCGGTGAAGGCGCGGTAAAAGGAGCCGGTGTCGACGTGCAGCAGGTGAAATCGTTCGCTCAGGGCGCGTGAGGTGGACGACTTGCCGGAGGCGGCGCCGCCATCGATGGCCACTATGATAAAGGACGCGTCGGTCACCCGGCGGAGGATTTTTGCCGGACCGACTCCAGCAACTCAAAAAAGTGGGGAAATGTTTTGGCGCACACTTCGGGATGATGGATGGACAGCCACGGCAAGCCGTCTCTGCGCAAGTCATGACAGCCGAGGATGGCGAAACTCATGGCAAAGCGATGGTCCCCGTAAGTCTCGATCACCTGGTCGAGTTTGAGCGGTCGTGGGGTGATGGTCAGGGTGTCCTCCTCTTCGACGACATCCTGCCCGAGACGGCGTAATTCGGCGGCGGCTCCGGCGACGCGGTCGGTCTCTTGGTGACGAGTATGGGCGATGCCCGTTATCCGTGTGGGACCATCCAACAGGGGCGATAACGCTGCGAGGGTGAGAAACGTGTCGGAGATTTCCTTGAAGTTTTCCTCCAACAATTCGCCGCTGGGACGGGTCCACACCCGTTGCACAACCTCGGCAAAGGCGGCGTCGCCCTGGAGCCCTTGGCCGGGCTGTCGCAAGTTCGGCAACCGAATCGAGCCACCCACCACAAGAATGAGCGCCTGCCAGTAGCTCGCCGCCGTTGCATCGGGCTCGATAGGATGCACCTCCGGCGGTCGGTAAGCATGGGGCTCGATACGGAAGTGTCCGTCCACCGCGGGAGCGATTTGCCCGCCGAATTCGACCATCAGGCGGCGGGTCATCTCGACAAATGTCCAACGCACCGAACCCACAAGTTGAACATCAACCGTCGACGCTGCTTGCGGTGCCACCATGAGCAAAGCTGACAGCAGCTGGCTGCTGGCGCTGGCATCGAGTTCAATCGATCCGCCCTGCAACCCCCGGGCATGGATCTCCACGGGGAAAAACCCTTCCTCGCCCGTGCACCGCACGTCGGCTCCCAGTTCCCGCAAGGCCCCGATCAAGCCGGCCATGGGACGGTGGCGCATCTGCTCGACCCCATCGATCCGATACACCCCGCGCGGAGCCGCCGCGCAAAACGCCGTCAGGAACCGGGCGGCGGTGCCGGCCAGACCAACAAAGAGCTCGACTGGTTCCGCGTGCTGGAAGAGACCGGCTTGATGGGAAACGCGCAAGGTCAGGGCGTCCTCGTCCGCCTCCACGGCGCATCCCAGCGTCCGCAGCGCATTGGCCATCAGCCGCGTATCGTCGCTGAACAACGCACCGGTCAGCGTTACCGGGGTGCCGCTCATCGCCGCAAGAAGCAGCGCGCGGTTGGTCAGGCTCTTGGAGCCGGGCAGGGCAACCTCGTCGTTCAACGGCTGGGTGAACGGCGTGATCGGAAGGATTTCGGGCAACGGGTTCATGGGCGCAGCGAGTCGCGCCACGTCTTGCCCCGTTCCAGGCGGGTGCGCAGGTCCGTCCAATCGCGGTTGGCCAGGGATGACTTGAAATGATGAAGGTCGTCTTCGAACGCGTTGAGCGCCCGCAGGATTTCGTCGCGGTTTTGCTGGAGGATCTCGATCCACATGGTCGCGTCAGAGGCGGCGATCCGGGTGGTGTCCTTGAGTCCGTTGCCCGACAACTGACTCCACTCCGCGGGGCTTTGACCGAGCAACGTGCCCAGGTTGGTGGCGACAATCTGGGGCAGGTGGCTGATGTGCGCGACGATTTCGTCGTGCTTGTTGGCATCGATCGTCACGACTTCGCTGTCGAGATCACGCCAGAAACGCACCACGGTTTCCACTGCAGACGGTGAGGCGGAAGCTTCCGGAGTGACGAAGCAGGTGCGATTTACGAACAACCCGGGCTCAGCGTGTTGCCAGCCCGTTTGGGCGCTGCCGGCCATGGGGTGCGAACCCACGAACACACCGGCGCTGGCCTCCATGGTTTGGCGGGCGACCCGGCAGATATCCGATTTCACGCTGCCCACGTCCGTGACGATTGCTCCCTCCCGCAGGGCGGGTGCGATCTGCTCAAGCAATTCGCCGATGCGCGCAACAGGTGGGGCCAGCACGATGAAATCCGCTTCCGCAACCGCGTCGCGGGGAGTTTCCGCCACGGTTTGGCACCACGGCTGGTCGGCGAGGGCCACCCGGACCTCGGGGCGCCGCGCCCAAATGGTAATGTGACGGGCCACGCCGCGATCGTGCGCCGCGCGAGCGACGGAAGCGCCCAGCAGGCCGGGGGCAAGGATGGCGAGGCGATTAATCACGAGTGATGGTCAAACGATAACGGCCAAACGATGTCGAGCATCACGTGGAAAGATAACCGGCGGGCTGGCTGTGGAGGTAGATTGATTTTTGTCGGACGGGCTTTTTGCTCGGGGCGCTCATGCCCTATTATCGCCGCAAACGCCGCCTTTACCGGATCCGGGACCAGCTGTTGCGGGCAGGGTGGGTTTTGGTTGGATTGATCGCATTGGGCGGGCTTTGGTGGTGGTTGGCGAATTTGGGGCCGCGGGAAATTCAAGTTTCCGCTAACAAGCCGATCGCCGAAACCCGTGACCCGGAATCGGCTGAGCTTGCCGCAGAAATCGAACGGCTCCGGCAGGAGCTGGCCGAAGCTGATGAGAGTGAGGCCCTGCTGCTGCTGGACGAGACAATCGCGCGGCAACGAGAATGGGTGGGTCAGGGTCATGCCAGTCAGGCGGACTTGAGGGATTTGACCGCTATGGAACAGCAGCGGGACTCGATTCGGGCCGAACAAATCAACGCACAGATTGAGCAGCTCGAGGATCAGGCTGAAACCGCGCGGCAAGCGGGCGACCTGGTGGCAACCGAGGCGGCTTGGCGGGAGGCATTGCGGCTTCAGGAAACCGTCAACCGGTCCGGAGCGGATATTCCGCGAAAGAACTTTGTGCGAGAGAGCGGATTGCAGCGCCGCTTGCAGGAACTGGCGGCTGCACCGTTGGCGGAAGAGGTGGCCAGTGCGCGCGCGATTGCGGAAACGGCCATGGGTGAAGAACGATGGGCCGACGCGCTCGCGGCTTTGACAGCGGCCCGGGAGAGCCAACAGCGGATCAACGCAGAGTATGCCCGATCCGATTTCGCCGACCTGCAGGCCCTGGATCAAATCGAACGGGATATTGAATCGCTTGATGCCGGCGGAATTGCGGCCGAGGTGAACGAGCAGGAGGCGGCGGGGGACGCCGCGTTGGCCGCCTCGGACTATGCCCTGGCCGTTGCCTCTTTCGAAGCGGCCCGGCAGGCGCAGCTGCGGCTGAATCGTGAGTTTGGTCGAAGTCGGTTTTTGTCCTCCCCGCGCGTCGAGCAACTTGAGGTGAAGCGCCAGACGGCGTCGAGCATGCCGCTGTTGGCCGGCCTGCGGAAGGACGCGGCCGTGATTGATGGATTGCTTTTGCGTCGCGAAGTCGGGGCGGCGGCGGAGCGGATTTTGGTGGCAGCAGCGCAACTCGAAGAGGTGTTTGCCCAACTGCCCAAGAGTGAGTCGCTCGATGATGATCTGCGGCTGAAGCTGGGATACCTCGCAACTCAGGTCGATCGGCTGGGCGAGATCCAGGATACAGTTTACGAACGGCTGCGGCCACTTCCGGGAGTGGCCGAACGGCGTCTTTTCAAGACCGAGTTTCCGCAGTCACTTTACCTGCAGGTCATGCGGATCAATCCGAGTCGGAATCCCGGCCGCGCTTTCCCGGTGGACTCGGTGAACTGGGTGGAGGCCACGACGTGTTGCCAGCGGTTAAGTTGGATCCTGAGCCGCTCCGTGCGCCTCCCGACGGCGGACGAGTTCAGGATCGCCGTGGGGAATCCCACGAGCAACTTCCCGCGCGAGAGGACCGAGGGTTCCAACTCGAGGACAAGTCTCCCGATGGCGGATTCACCCGCCAACCCCGGTGGTTTTTATGATTTGTTGGGAAATGTGGCCGAGTGGCTGCAACCAGCGAGCGACCCGACTGGACTTTGGGCGCTGACGGGAGGCGGCAGTTTTTTGGATGAAACCGCCGAACTGCAACGCGTGCCGGTGCGCAAAGTGCAACGCAACGAGCGCGCCCGACATGTTGGTTTTCGTGTCGTCGTCGAATTCGACGATGGCTAGCCTTGGCGAACAGTTCAGGCTCCGCCGAGTTTCAGGATGCGGTCGAACTCGGTCTTCCTGAGTGGGATCACAGAGAGTCGGCTTTGTTTGACGAGGGCGATGTTTGCGAGCTTCGGCTCGTCCTTGATTTGCGCGAGGGTGACGGGTGACGGGAAGGTCTTGCCGGCCTTGAGTTTTACCGCGACCCAGCGTTCATCGTCGGTGGTGGGATCGGGGTAGGCGGTCTTCTGCACGGTCGCGACGCCCTGCACTGCCTTGTCGCTGACGCTGGCGTAGAACAAAACCTGATCGCCTTTGCGCATCGCCTGAAGATTGTTGCGGGCTTGGTAGTTGCGGACACCGTCCCAATCGGTGGTGCGGTCGCGTTTGAAGTCGGCCCAAGAGTATTTCTCGGGTTCCTGTTTAACGAGCCAGTATTGGGTTGTCATAAATCAATGAGGTCAGTGAGCTTGCAGAGCTGCATTCAGCAACCCGGAACCCGGATATTCTGCAGAAAAGAGGGAACCTTCCTGCTGGTAGCCGCCCTTACTCAACATCGGCATGAATAAAACGCTTCTCCCCATCCGCGTCATGTTTATCACGCTGTGTGCCACGGCGGGATGGTTGGTGGCCTACACGGTTCGAGAGTGGGACGATTATCGCATCGTCGCCACCTTTGTGGGCCTGTTGATCGGGGTGTTGGTCGTTTTGGTCGACCTGATGTTGAAAGGGTTTTCCCTGCGGGGGCTGTCGGCGATCACCTTCGGTTTGGCGGTTGGTTCGATCATTGCCTACTTGATCAGCACCTCACCGTTGTTTGAGGAGGGTGAAGAACAACTGATTTTCCTGTCGAGACTGGCGTTGTTCCTCATCGCCACCTATCTCTGCACGGTCATCGCCCTGCGGGGGAAGGATGAGTTTAATCTGGTGATTCCCTATGTCCGGTTCGTGCCGCACGAGGTGGATGTGCCGCTGGTGGTGGTGGACACCAGCGCGCTGATCGACGGGCGGATCTCGCGCATCTGTGAGACGGGGTTTCTCACCGGCGCGCTCATCATTCCGCGATTTGTGCTGGAGGAGTTGCAGCGTGTGGCCGATGCTCCGGATGCCAACACATCGGCCCGGGGCCGGCGTGGCCTTGAGGTCCTGAGTGAGCTTCGCCAACTGCCTCAACTCGATTTACGTGTCCATGAAAGTGAGGCCAGCACTACCCAAGTGGATGCGAAGTTGGTGTTCCTGGCGCAGTCGATGAAAGCCAAACTCCTGACAACCGACTACAATCTCGCGAAGATGGCCGAATTTCACGGAGTGCAGTGGCTGAACCTGAATTCGCTCGCCAAATCGATGCAACGTGAACTGATGCCGGACGAAGAGATCGAGGTGGACTTGGTGAAGACCGGCCGGGAAGACCATCAGGGTGTGGGTTACCTGGAAGATGGTTCAATGGTTGTGGTCGAACAGGCCAAGGCGTTGGTGGGCCGTCGTGTCACCGCTCGCGTCACGAGCGTGTTGCCCTCCGCTGGTGGCAAGATCGTCTTCGCCAAACTGCTCGGGCCGGTAAGTTGATGCCGCAGGCCGCCTCCGGCGGCACGGGGAATGGGCGATGGGCGGAATAGTATTGGTTTCGCAAAATGACAATCGACCTGCGGCTAAAGGTATCCCCGGGATGAACTCCGTTTGTTACGGTCGCCGCCTTCCATTTAGCTCCACTTCCCGATCCCATGCCTCGCGTTCTGATCACTACCACTTCCTTTCAAGACACCCCGGGTTCCCATCACGAGTTGCTGGCCAAAACCGGGTGGGAAATTGTCACCGCCCGCGGACCACTCAACGAAGCGGACACCCTGGCGGCCGTGGGAGACATTGACGCCTACATTTGTGGCGACGACCTGATCACCGACGCGGTTTTGGCCAAGGCCCAACCCCGGTTGAAGGTTATCTCCAAATACGGCATCGGAGTGGACAAGATCGACGTCGCCGCCTGCACCCGGCGGGGAATTCCCCTGCTGTTCACCCCCGGGGTGAACCACACCACGGTGGCGGAACATGTTTTTTTGCTCATGCTGTCGTTGCAAAAACATCTGCTCTTCCACGCGGACGCGGTTCGGGCCGGCGAGTGGAAACGCAAGACCGGGCACGAGCTCTGGGCCAAGACGATCGGGATCGTGGGACTGGGTCGCATTGGCAAGGAAGTGGCCGTTCGCGCCCAGGCTTTTGGCATGAAGATCATCGCCTACGATGTCTATTGGGATGCGGAGTTTGCCGATTCCCACGACGTGACCCGCGCCGACACGATTGATGAGGTATTTGCGGTCGCGGACTACGTTTCCCTGCACACGAACCTGACTCCGGAGACCCGTGAATTGGTGCGAGCCGAAACGATCGCAAAAATGAAGGATGGCGTGCAGATCATCAACTGTGCCCGGGGCGAGATCGTGCACACGGCCGACCTCGTGGCTGCGCTCGATAGCGGCAAAGTTGCGGGCTACGGTGCCGACGTGCTGGACGAGGAACCTCCGCCCGCCGATCACCCGTTGCTCAACCATCCGAACGTCGTGATCACCCCGCATGTGGGTTCCCGCACGTCAGAAAGCGTGCAACGGCAGGCCACCAAGGCCGTGCAGAATCTCATCAACGTTGCCGGCGGCGAAGCACCGCTCGCCCAGGTCAACTCGGAGGTGCCGTTTGCCAACGGTCGCCTCGGCTGAGCCTCTTGTCCCATGTCCGAAACCTTCTTTGTTCTTCCGGAGTCAGCGCACAACCAGCTTGTTGTCGCAGCGTATCAGAAACGTGGATTCAGCGCGGCCGAAGCGGCGGCGGGGGCCAGGCTCTGCGCCGCGGCCACCCACCATGGTGTGCGCACTCACAATGCGATCAAGGCCCTGCATCTGGATCACCTCTTTGGGTCCGAGGCCGGCGGATGCCAGCCCAACGTGCAGGTTGAGGAAAGGCCGTCCCGGTTTTCCGCGGCGAAGGTTTGGAACGCGAACCGCCAGCTTGGCCAGGCTACTGCCTACGCGGCCATCGAAGAGGCCATGCGCCTGGCCGACGAACATGGCATTGGCATGGTTTCCGTTGATAACGCGTTCCATTACCTCTGGGGCGGCGGTTACGTGATGGAGGCAGCCAAGCGCGGGTATGTGGCCTACACCAATTGCACCGCTGCACTCGCCGAGGTTGTGCCCTTCATGGGCAGGACCCCGACCCTGGGCACCAACCCCCACTCCTGGGGACTGCCCACCACCGACGCCCTCGGGTGGCCGATTGTCATCGATTGGGCAACCTCCGTCGTTTCCATGGGACGGGTGCAGCAGTTTGCCCGCGAGGGCCAGAAGCTGCCGCCGCAAGCCGCGGTGGATGCCAACGGCCAGCCGACCGATGATCCCACCCAAGCCAAGGCGCTGCTGCCGTTTGGCGCCCACAAGGGCTACGGACTTTCGCTCATCAACGAATTGATTGCCGGTTTCATCGGTGGATCACTTCCGACCATCCGCAACCGCTGGACCGAGGTGGGCGAGGGCGAAAAGGGAACCTGCTGTTTCTTCTTCCAAGTCTGGCATGCCGATGCCCTCAACGCCGGCAATTTTGCCCGGGGGCGGACCCAATCACAAAATGTTAAGGCCGTGCTCGATGATCTCCTGGGACATGGCAATGAGAACTGCATGTTGCCCGGTCAAATCGAAGCGGAGGCGGCGGCCCGTTCCGCCGCCCACGGTGGACTGCTTTTCAGTGAAGCGGAGATCAACGGGCTCAATGACCTCGCAACTGAGGCCGGTCATCCGACTTTGAACCCCGCCCAGCTCAAGTCCGTTTCTGTCTGAATTCCGTCGTTTCCCCGCCCTTCAACCCCTCCTCATTTTATCATGTCGCTCACCATCCGCTCCTCATCCGAATGCCAATTTGATCAAGTTTCGCTTGGCGAAGTCATGCTGCGCCTCGATCCCGGCGAAGGTCGTATCCGCACGACGCGCTCATTCCGGGCCTGGGAAGGGGGAGGAGAATACAACACGTCTCGTGGCCTGCGGAAGTGTTTCGGTTACAAGACCGCCGTGGTCTCAGCCTTCGTTGACAATGAGATCGGCCACTTGGTGGAGGATTTCATCATGCAAGGTGGAGTCGCCACCGACTTCATCCAGTGGCGCCAGGACGACGGTATCGGTCGCAGTGTGCGCAACGGCTTGAATTTCACGGAACGCGGCTTCGGCATCCGTGGCGCCGTCGGTGTGCCCGATCGGGGCAATACCGCAGCGTCCCAGCTCAAGCCGGGCGACGTTGATTGGGATCACATTTTTGGCGAATGCGGAGCGCGATGGCTGCACACCGGGGGGATCTACGCCGCGCTTTCTGAAACCACGCCGGATGTGGTGCTGGAGGCGGTGCAGGCGGCGCAGAAACACGGGGTTGTGGTATCCTACGATCTCAACTACCGGCCGTCCTTGTGGAAGAGCATTGGCGGCCACGCCCGTTGCCGGGAGGTGAACCGGGAGATCGCCAAATACGTCGATGTGATGATCGGCAACGAGGAGGATTTCACCGCCTCCCTTGGGTTCGAAGTCGAAGGCGTCGATGAAAACATCAGCGAGATTGAGACGGACGCCTTCAAGCGCATGATCGAGACCGCGGTGAAGGCCTATCCAAATTTCAAGGTCGCGGCCACCACGCTCCGCCGCGTCATTACCGCGACCAGGAACGATTGGAGCGCCATTCTGTGGCACGACGGCGAGTTTTACGAGAGCCGCAAATACCCCGAGCTCGAGATCATGGACCGGGTGGGTGGGGGCGACAGCTTCGCCTCGGGTGTGCAATTTGGATTCATGGAATTTAACGACCCCCAAAAGGCGGTGGAATACGGTGCGGCTCATGGTGCCCTGGCATCCACCACGCCCGGCGACACGTCCATGGCGACCCGCAAGGAAGTCGAAAAACAAGTTTCCGGCGGCGGCGCCCGCGTCGTGCGCTGAACCCTCGAATTTTCTCCCTGATGTTTGCTGAAGAAATCCGCCATCAACTCAGTGCCGCCGGTGTCGTGCCGGTGGTCGTTATCAATGAGGCCGCCAAGGCCGTGCCGCTCGCCCAAGCGCTGCTGGCTGGTGGTGTTAAAGTGATCGAACTTACGCTGCGCACAGCGGCCGGACTCGACGCCATCAAGGCGATCGCGGCGGCCGTGCCGGACATGCTGATCGGGGCGGGCACGGTGCTTTCCTCGGAACAGGTCCGGGAGGTAAAGTCAGCCGGCGCCCACTTCGCCGTGGCCCCGGGCACCAATCGCACGGTGCTGGCTGCGGCGCAGGAAGTGAACCTGCCGTTTGCCCCGGGGGTGATGACGCCGTCCGACATCGAGACGGCGCTTGGCATGGGTTGCACGACCTTGAAGTTTTTCCCGGCCGAGAGCGCGGGGGGAGTGACGCATTTGAAAGCCATGTCCGCACCGTATGCCCATCTCGGCGTGAAGTTCATGCCAACGGGCGGCATCAAGGCGGCGCAACTGGCCGACTACTTGGCGGTGAAAACCGTGGCGGCGGTTGGCGGATCCTGGCTGGCCACGGCGGCCCAGATTGACGCCGACGACTGGGGGGCGATCACCGCTCAGGCGAGCGAGGCCATGTCGATCGTACGTGCGGCCGGACGGTGACGTCCGTTCATTCCAGTGCCATAAAAACCAGTCCAAGGGTTTCGAGTTGATGGGTGTGCGAACCCCAAAACCCAATCAAACGGCCCCGCAGGTTTCCCGTGGGGTTTCGGTGCAGGAACAATCGATAGTTCAGGTCGCCTCCTGATCCGCCGTAAAGCGGGGTTTCACTCCCGTCGGCAAAATGAAATCGCAGGCTGTCGACGAACCAGCCGCTGGCCCCGCTGATGCCCACGATCGTGGTGGGCTGATCGGGAATGAATTTGGACCGGGCGATGGCGGTGGTGTCACCGAAGCCATGGTGCTGCGTGTGTCCGTTTGTTTCCACTTCGATGGTAAACCCAGCCACGATGTCATGCTGAGTCAGAAAAACCTGCACGGAGACAACCCGGCTGGATTCGTCGAAACAGATCAGCTCGATGGAGGGCGCCTCCTGCCCGATCACACCACCCACCCGATTTCCGTAGTGGACATCCTCCAGCGCGGGTTTGTGTGACGGGAGCTCAAGCGTCTCAGAAGCCGGGGCAGGCGTGATGGCGGCGAGCGCAAATACCACGATCATGCCGGCGGCGTGGCAGTTCAGCTGCCTTGAATCTGTTCCCTTTAACACTCGGATGAGGAATGACGATTTCCGCCTCACTCCAGAATAACGTAAGAGTAGCGGCCGGTCGTGCCGCAGAAATCGCCGGTGTTCAGATTGCCATCGTCGAAACTTGTATCGAACTGCAGCAACTGCGCGTTTGTGATCGTCGCGTCAGCTACGGAAACCGCCGCGATGTAGCCGAAAACACCTCCATCCCAATCGTAGCGTCCCCCGATTGGGGTTGTGGAAGAGAATGCGGTCACGTCCAACGAACTGTTGTTGTTCAACATCTCGTTGGGCACCACCCCGATGCCCGTGTCTCCCGGCCAGGATCCGTTTTCGTGAGAGTAGGTTTCAAACGCCTGCGCGAACGATCGCATGTCATTGGCCAGGGCTGAATGCCGGGAGCTTTGGCGCACCTTTTGGAACGCGGGAATCGCCATTGCCGCCAGCATGCCGATAATGACCACCACGATCATGATTTCCACGAGAGTGAATCCGGCAATCTTGGGTCGGGCACGAAGCATGGCGAAGCGGGAAGAGGATGTGGTGACTTCCTGCATCGGGACACAATGCCATGATCGGTGTCTTTTAAAGCCTAATGTCTGGTCCTGATCAGCGCCTGGTGATTGCCCCAAGATCATGGCCGGGCGGAAAAAATCCGTCGTTGAGATGAACGGAAAAGTGGGTCTGTTTTCGCAATGAGTTCCCTGCTGCCTGCGGCGCTTCGCATCATTGGCCTGTTGTTGGTCGCTTACCTTTCGGTGGGGGTGATCGTATTTTTGGTCCAGCGGTCGTTGTTGTATCATCCCACGCATCGCGTGGTGGAAACCGTGATGGAGCGATGGCTCGTGGAAGGTGAATATTGGGGGTACCAACGGTCGGTGGAGAATCCGGCGGGAGTGTGGCTGGTGACGCACGGCAACGGCGGGCAAGCGGCGCATCGGGACTACTTGCTGGAACAGGTGGAGCCCGCCACCACCGTCTATGTGTTGGAATATCCCGGGTATGGCGAACGCCTCGGACGCCCCACGGCGGAATCGATCAATGAAGCCACCAACCGCGCATGGCGACGGATCAAAGCGATGCACCCGGATGTGCCGGTTGGGGTGATTGGTGAGTCAATTGGCAGTGGACCGGCATCGCTCCTGGTCCGGGAGGAAACTCCTCCGGACAAGGTGGTTTTGTTGGTGCCGTTTGATCAATTGTATCGTGTCGCGGCGGATCAATTTTGGTGGCTCCCGGTGAAGCAGTTGATGCGCGATCAATGGGACAACATTGCAGCACTGCGGGGTTACGAGGGTCCCGTGGAAGTCTACGCGGCGGCCAATGACGAAATCATCCCCAACGCCCGGGCCCGCGCCCTCGCCGACGCTCACCCCACGGCAACCTATTTTGAAATGCCCGGCACGCACAACGCCTGGCTGTGGGAGGAGCGGTTCACGCTTGAAGGAGAGCGGGGCGGCTTGCCGAAAGCTCTCCCCGCGCCGTAACCAATCAGGCATGAGCGCGATTACCCATCTCACCGAAACGGAGCTTGAAGCGGCCTGGCCGGAACTGGAGGCGACCCCGCACGGCGAAGGACGTCTGGAAATGATCGTGCGGCGCCCGGCGACCGACGAACGCGAGTCGTTGGCCGAGGCCGAGCTTTCCGTCGAAACCGGGCTGGTCGGGGACAATTGGTCGCAAGGTCGAGCGAATCCGCTTTGCCAGCTCACCCTGATGAACGCCCGCGCCGCCCAACTCGTGGCGCAGTCCCGCGACCGGTGGGCGCTGGCGGGTGACCAGCTCTACGTGGAGTTCAACCTTAGCGCTGAACACCTGCCGGCCGGCACTCGCGTTGCAATTGGAGATCAGGCGGTGGTGGAGGTGACTCCTGAGCCTCATACCGGGTGCCAGAAGTTCATCAGCCGTTTTGGCCTCGCCGCCATGAAGTTTGTCAACTCGCCGCGGGGGCGGTCCCTCAACCTCCGCGGTATCAATACCAGGGTTCTGACCGGTGGAGTCATCCGGGTGGGGGATGTCGTGAAACGATTGGACTAAAACCGCGTCGGGTTTGACCCACGGGACAGTTTTTGAGAAGGGCCTGGGTCCACCGACCTTGGCTGATCCCTGGTATCCGGGGTGGCAGGTGGTTTTGAGCGGGAACGTTCTGCCCGTCGAGCGGGTGGAAGGATGGAAACGAGGATTCTCCGTGCCGGCCGGAGAGCACGAGATCTTGATGGAGTTTCGTTCGCGCTGGTTGCGACCCGCGGCTGCCGTGAGTGCCGCGGCCTTGCTGTTTTGGATGGTCGGTTGGCGGTGGTCGCGCGGTCAGGCCGCAAACTTCGGATCGAGCTCCAATCCAAAATAGTCGCGGGCGTTGGTGAAACAGATGCGGCGCACGAGATCACCGACGAGATCAAAATCACCGGGCAATTCGCCCCGTTCCATTTCCGCGCCGAGCAGATTGCAAAGCGTGCGGCGGAAGTATTCGTGGCGCGGAAATGACAGGAAGCTGCGCGAGTCGGTGAGCATCCCGACAAAGCGGCTCAACAAGCCGAGATTGGAGAGTGCGTTCATTTGCCATTCCATGCCTTCTTTCTGGTCGAGGAACCACCAGCCGGTGCCGAACTGCAGCTTGCCGGGAATGGTGCCGTCCTGAAAGTTCCCCAGCAGCGTAGCGAGCATGTAGTTGTCGGATGGGTTGAGGTTATACACCACCACTTTGGGCAGCTCATTCGTCTCGGCCAGCGACGATAAATAGCGAGTCAACGCGGGGCCTTGCCGGAAATCGCCGATGCTGTCGAAACCCGTGTCCGGGCCGAGTTCGGAAAACATGCGGGTATTGTTGTTACGTACCGCGCCGAGATGAAGCTGCTTTGTCCAACCCCGCCCCGCATCCCAGCGGCCAAACTCCAGCATCAGCAACGCGCCAAACCCGGCCTGCTCCTCCGCGCTCGGGACTTGGCCATCCTGCACTTTCGCGAAAATGGCTCGAGCCTCCGCCAGTGAACAGGGATCGGCCAGCGCCGTCTCAAGACCGTGGTCCGAGATCCGGCCACCAGTCGCGTGGAAGTCGGCATGCCGTTTCTCGAGAGCGGCCAACAGGTCGTCAAACGAGGCGACGGTTGACCCGGTGGTGGCCGCGAGTTTTTCGCAGTAGGCCCGGTAGGATTCCGGATTGCCGATGGCGTAGGCCTTGTCCGGTCGAAAGGTTGGGTAGACCCGGGTG
Source organism: Opitutaceae bacterium (assembly GCA_028280945.1). GTDB lineage: Bacteria > Verrucomicrobiota > Verrucomicrobiia > Opitutales > Opitutaceae > Actomonas. The sequence continues at coordinate 13,101 of JANQKV010000009.1, read as the reverse complement.
GTCAGGCCGGTGGCGTTGATGGCGGCATGGGTTTCGAGCGAGTCCGCCGGGTCGTCGGTGGTGCAGGCGACCGCGACCTTTTGCTGCTGCAGGATCGCCTGGGTGGAAAGCTGGGGCAGACGGGCATTGGCCGACTGCCAGATTTCCTCGGCCGTGTTCCCGTTGAGCGGAGTATCGATATCGAAGTAACGTTGCAGTTCGAGTGCCGTCCAATGGTAAAGCGGATTGCGCAGCGTGTGCGGCACGGTCTCCGCCCATGCCTGGAATTTTTCGCGCGGAGATGCCTCGCCGGTGCAGTAGGTCTCCGCCACGCCGTTGGCCCGCATGGCGCGCCATTTGTAGTGATCACCCTCAAGCCAAATCTCGGTCAAATCGCGGAAAACGTGGTCGGCGGCGATTTGGGCGGGCGAGAGGTGGTTGTGATAATCGAAGACCGGTTCGGTCTTGGCGTAGTCGTGGTAGAGCCGTTGGGCGGCATTGCTGTGGAGCAGGAAGTCGGGATGAATGAAGGCGGTCATGGGGCAGGGGAGTTATTCAGCCGGGGCAATGTCGTTCAGCAGATCGGCGTAGGTGGTGAGTTGCTCCAGCCGGGTCCGGGCCGCCTCGCAGCGTGCGGCGGGCACGATGCCCGTCGTCTCGGCGAGAAAGATGATGTAATCCGCCACCCGGCGGGCGTAACCGAGACGGCCCTCGACACTGATGCCGTAGAAGCGTGCGCGCTGGACATATCCGGCTGCCGAATGATCCCCCAGGGCGCTCTTGTCGGCGCGGCCTTGGGCGGCCAGCACGTAGAGAAAATTGTATTCGAAAAACAGCGTGTGATCGGGACTGGGGTCGAGCTGGCTTATTGCTTCCCGGCAGGTGGTGACATCCGAAAACACACTCGTGGCATCAGCGTGCTTTGGCAGGCTGGCGAGGATGAATTCGCGGGCGGCTGCTCGCTCCGTCTCGTCGCGGCTGAAAGCTCCGAGGATCGCAAGATCGACGGTGAAGGCATACCAATCGCGCCAGAGTTGCTGGTCGTCGGGATTCGATGAAGCGTGCAGCGCCCGTCCCATTTCATAGGTGTAGCGTCCGCTCGTTTTAATTTCGAGTCGGGCTCCGGTCAGTTCGCCCATGACGCGGTAGTTTTCCGCCGATTTGCCGGAGCCGGAATGGAATCCAATGCTCACGCCAAACTCACGGCAGACCTTCCATTGCGCGGTGATCAGTTCACGCAAACGGGCTTCGTCGGGGTAGGGCAGGTTTTTCTGAAACCCAAAGGCCGGCGCGACAAAATTGACGGGCATCTCCAACGCTTCACAGAGCGCGAGCATCACGCCCGTCGTTTCGGGAGTCGTCAAGCCGGGTAATTCGTCGATGGAAAGTTCCCGCAAAAAATCCCTGCCCTGTGGCGTGGTAAAAGCCGCCGCCCGCGCCGCCTGATAGGCGTTGTCGCGCCGTTTCATTTTTTGCAACGCCGGCCACACTGCGGTGATAAGTTCGTTGAACGGCTCCTCCGCCAAACTCAGGCCGGCCTCGGCCATGCGATTGCGAACGTGCGTGCGGAGCGCGGGATCGATTTCGCTGAGCTTGGACGGCTGCTGCTTTGCCAACTCCGGGGAAAGGTCGAATGTGATGTAACTGGCCAGCAGCGACCCCTGCACCAGTGCGTCTTCCCGCGCGTCGAACTTACCTCCGATCGGCTGGTGATCGGCGTTAAAACTCCAGGGGAGATGATGCCGGTGGAAACCGTGTTTCAGTTTGGTGAGCACGGCGCCATGGCTCATGCCCTCGACGGACTGGCCTTGATGGCCCTCGGGCACGGACGTGCCGATGAAGGGGAAGGGGACCGTGTCGAGGTTGTCAGCCATCATCTCTTCGACGTCGTAGACCAACTCCCGCGGGATCGAGTTTTGGTTGGCGGTCAACCCCATGCCGAGATGCGCCATCGCCCAGTCCACTGCCGGCCAGTGCAGGGTCGTGAACCGGGCGCCCAACCCCAGCGTGCTGTGGCCAAGATTGGCGGTGGTGGTGGGAAAGATCGTCGAGTCGGGATCGTGCTCCTGGACGAGATTTTTCAGCCGGAGCAGGTTCACCCACGTAGCCGGAAAAACCACCGCCCCGTCCCCCAACTCTTGGCCGAGTTCCAGGACATCAACGCACTTCTCCGCCGAGGGGGCTGGATCGAGCCGCCAAGCGCAATCCCCGCTGGCCAAGTCTTCCAGCAAATGCCAGTCGCCTTGTGCGGTCGGAAAGGCACTCTTTGGCCAGCGATGCAGCCTTTGGTCATCGCGAATGACGGCCAGTAAACTCGACCAATCGAGGCAGTAGTCCGGCGAGACGCAGGGATTGGCCGCAATCCGCAGGTTGTGCTCGAGGAGAAACCGATTGAGACGTTCGCCCATGTTTCGGCAGGGTCAAATGGTCATCGCGGCGAAGCCGCCGTCGACCTCGAGCTCGAGACCGGTGATGAAGCTGCCCGCCACCGGACTCGCCAGCAGCAAAGTCGCGCCGATCAACTCCTCCGGCTTGCCGAACCGCGCCATCGGCGTGTGGCTCATGATGGTATCGACGCGATCAGGAGTAAGCACCTTTCGGTTTTGTTCGGCCGGGAAAAATCCCGGGACAAGGATGTTCACGCGCACGCCCTGCGGGGCCCATTCACGCGCCAAATTCTTGGAGAGGTTGTGGACGGCGGCCTTGGACGCGGAGTAAGTGTAGACCCGTGACAAACCGATTCGAGCGGAGGCCGAGCCGACGTTGATGATCGAACCACCACCGGGTGCCGCGATCATCGTCTCGGCAAAAACCTGGCAGGCAAACAACACCGATTTGATGTTGGCGTTCATGATCTTTTCGAACTCTTCCTCGCTGATTTCCAAAGCCGGCGTGGGAGAGTTCACCCCGGCACCGTTGACCAGGATGTCGACCCGGCCGCAGCGTTCGAGCACGGCATTGCGCAACGCGATCAAGTCAGTTTTTAGCGTGGCGTCCGCGGCCTGAAACCAGGCCTTGCCTCCGGCGGCTTCGATCTGGGCCAGCCGGGCCTCGGCCTTGGCTTTGTTGCGTCCGACCAGCACCACTTCGGCTCCGGCTTGGGCCAGACCCAAGGCCATCGTGCCACACAATTCACCGGTGCCGCCCACCACCACGGCCACCTTGCCAGCGAGAGAAAACTGGGACTCGAGAAAGCTTGTTTCCATGGCGGCAGGGTAGCACCCACCCTCAATTGTCCGCAGGCTCTAAAACGCATAAGGATTTACATTTTCCGCAATGTGTCTGTTGCTCTCGCGATGCCCGGATCCCCTCGCCATCGACTTGCGGTGATGCTCTCACTGGAGACCGAGCATTGGCATGGTGTGCTGCAGGGATTGGCCGATGGCTTCCGGGACGTGCCGGAGGTGCAGGTGCTGAAAATTGCCCGGCCGGACCGGTTTGAAGTGGCGGCGCTGCGGCGGCTGCGGATCGATGGGCTGATCACCCGCGTGGCTTCCCGCTCGGAGGAGGCAGTGTTGGTGCGGGCCGGAATTCCGGTGATCAACGTCTCGGGTCGTTATCACGCCACCAAGCTCGACAATGTCTACAACGACGACGAGCGGGTGGGACACATGGCGGCGGCGTTTTTTCAACGGCGGGGTTTTGCTTCGTTTGCGTTTTGCGGGGTGGAACGCCACCGGTCCTCGCGGCTGCGGCTCAAGGGATTTCGCGAGGAGCTGAAGACTTGGGGCTATTCGCCCAACGAGCTCATTTTGCCGGAACTCGAGGAGGGCGGCACGCCCTCGCTCCGCGCCGTGCAACGAATGGCGGATTGGGTGCGGCATCTGCCGCACCCAACGGCGCTGCTTGGTTTCAACGACGCCATTGCCCGGGCGGTGGCGGAGGCATGCGCGGACCAGGGGCTGAGGATTCCGGAGGACATTGCGGTGCTCGGTGTCGATAACGATGACACGCAGTTGGGATTTTCAGCGGTTGCTCTTTCCAGCATTGAACTCAACCGCCGCCGGATCGGTCTGGTGGCCGCAAAGCGTCTGCGGGGTCGCGTTCTGGGCGAGGAGGTCCAGGCCGGCACCGAGCGTGTGCCTCCCCTCAAAATCGTGGCGCGGGGCTCCACGGACAAACTCGCAGTCAATGATCCTGTTGTGGCGGAGGCGCTCGACTACATCACTGAAAACCTGGGCAACGCGATTTACGTCGATGACATCGCCCGCGAAGTGGGGGTTTCCCGCCGGTCGTTGGAGGTAAGGTTTCGGGCGGCCTTGGAAACGTCCGTCTACGCGGAGGTGCAGCGCCAGCAGCTGGATCGTGCGCGCGTGCTCCTGCAGGAGAGCCCCCGCATGACCATCGCTGAGGTCGCTTATGCCTGTGGCTTCCAGGATGCCCGCCACCTGAATGTCGTATGCCGCAAAAAACTCGGCGGCACCCCCGGGTCATTGCGCTCGGGTTGAATCAAGGGAGCGGAGCGAAACTGTTTCTGGTTCGCGGGATGGATTCCGCACTGCTACCAAGTCAACGTCATGGGGCCCAGCATGACGCCCAGTTTGCGGCTGTCGGTGGAGGTTGGGTCACGATCGGCGGGCACAAAAGTATCGCTCAGGATTTCGAGTTCGATGGTGTTGGAAGCCGGCAGGTCGGCCAAGTCCAGCACCAGTTGGTGGGGAAACCGGGGAATGGCCGATTCGGTGAGACGTTCTCCATTCCAGCGCACTTCCATTTCAACCCCGGGATTTGCGGCACTCTCCACGGGAATCGTGAGCCGTTTGGGGGGATGTTCAGCGGAAAGTTGGAGGGTGAACTTGGTGTTGCCATCCGTCCATCGGGCGGAGCCGCCCCTGAACGGCTCCGGGGGGTAGAGTCCACTCGCGGCCTCTCGGGCATGCTGACCGAGCCCAAACTCCCAGAGGTCGTTTTCCCACGGAGGAGAGAGCTCGAAAGTCAATCCGCCCAGTTGCAGGCCGAGCTCTCGATCATCCGTTGAACCAGGCCGTGTTTGGGAAGGAATGAAGGTGCTGGTTTCGATCACAACAGTGAGGTTGGGCTGGCTCCAATCCACTTGATCCACCGGCAGGGTGTAAGTTCCCCCTGTGTCCGGGACCTGCGTGTTGAGCACCATGTGATCGTTGAGAGTGACCCGGGTCTGCGATCCGCCGGGAGCGGCGGAGAGGATGTGCAACGATACCGTGAGCGGCGGTCGCTCAAAGATCCAAGGCGTGCTCAGGGTCGCCCTTGCCTCGGTCCAGCGGAAGGGAACCCTGCCTCCAAACTCCTGTTGCTTGAAACCGGTTTCCGTGACGCCGAAGATGCGATTTGCCCCCAGTCGCACGTATGCCGCGGTCGACCGAAAGCCCAGTCCACTGGGGTCGAGCACGGAGACGTAGGCGGTGCGGGTGCGGGGGGCCACTTCGCGGGGGGGAGGACTTATGGTTTTCACCAGGGTGGGATGCGTCAGGCTGATCTCGTCGGCATTGTCCGCCAAGCTGTTCACCATGGGAGCTTTGCTGAGGAGAACCACCGGCCGTTGAGCGGATACTGCTCGGGTCACGGCCGCCTGGACCAAGTGTTCCTGTTGCAGCATCCCCGGCAGGGAGCGAACCACATCCAACCCAAGGCAGAGCTGCAGCGGGCCGAGGAGGGGGCGATTCACGTCTGTAACAACCAAGGCATCTTCGGGTATGCGCTCACCGATCCTCTTCACCAAGTCGACGGCTCCGGCGTTGAGTTGGGTAAATGCCAGGGGGCGCACCGTCCAGCCGACGTATCCAAAGATCAAGCCCAGGGCGACCGTGACCGCGGCCAGTCTCAAGCCCGTGGACTTTATGCGCCCCGTGCCCGCGGCCAGGCCGATCATGGCGAACAAAATGACTCCGGGAATCACCACGGGCACGAAGCGACGGATCTTCCAGATGTGGTCCGTGCTGATGTAGGGGTTATACAGATACAGCAGCGACACCGCGAACCACACCCCCAAAAGGGGGAGCGGCCCGATCGAGCGACGCACGAGTACCCGGTGCAGCAACACGCCCACGCCCCCCAGCGCGAACGCCAGGCCCACCGGCGAAACGTAGGCACCGAGGTCCCGCAGAGAATTTTCCCGGTAATCCCGGCCTTCCCAGCCAATGCTGGCGGCGAAGTTGGCAAACGGCTCGTGGAAGGGCCGCCAGAAATAGGCGTAGAGTGCAAGCAGCACCAGAACCACGATCAAACCCCGTGTGATGCGCGGGTCGGAGATCAGTTGGAAGAGACCCGTGCGCAGTGACATGGGCCAGGGAATCCACGCCGCGCCAGCCAGGATTGCCGCGATCGCAAGCATCAGGGCAATACGACCGGCGAAATCGGCATAATAGCCAGGTGATGTCGCGAAGCCATAGGCGAGGGCCAGCGCTGCCAGGGCGGTGACGCTCAATGCGCTCCACGCGCCGAGTCGTCGCCATGTCGCGTCAGGAACCTGATCGTCAGGTTGCAGCGCGAGATAAAACCCGGCGGCCGTGAGGGCGATGACCAGGAGAAACGCGTCGACGCGAATGAAGGTGCAGCTGGCGATGAGCAAAGATCCGATCAACCAGACCGCGCGTTTCCTCTGCTCCAGGGCGATCCGCATGAGCACGAGTCCGGCCAGCAACCAGGTTTGCGTCAGCATTTCGCTCAGCGTGATGCGCGCTATCCAGACCTGGGCAAGATTGAGACTGAACAGGGCCGTGGCGGCGGCCGCCCAACCCGTTGAAACAAATCGCCGGGCCAGGCCAAAGAACAGCCCGGCGTTGATGCCCGCCAACAGCGGATTCAGGGCAAACAGACCCCCAAACCCGGCGATACCGTATCCCTGGGCCAAATACAGCGCAAAGGTCGGGGCGAACTGCAGGGTGACGTGTTTGTTTTCGAAATCGAAAAAGTAACCGCCGGCCTGGAGGGCGGAAGCGAGTGCCCGGTTGGGCTCGACGTAAAGCTCGCTGAACAAGCCCTTGACTCGCAGGTCCCCGGTTGTCGCCAGATGCACGGCGTGATTGGAGTAAACTCCCTGGTCACGGCCGGCCAATATGCTCTCCGTATGATACGTGATATGCCATGCGGTGAGCAGCAATCCAGCGACGAGCAAAGGCAGGTCCAGCCGCGAGCGCAGGCGAAACACCGTTCGAACGCTTGACCATCGCCAAATCGCCAAAAGCCACCCCAACGTGCCGATCGCAGTGGGTGAAAACCATCCCAGCATCGCGCTGCCCACGAGGATCGGCAGACTTAAAACCATTCCGATCGCCACTGCCACCGCGAGCCGCTCCCCGGCGCCCGATCGTTCCGCGTTTGCCGGGCAATGCCGTTGGAGCAACCAGCACCCCGCTGCGACTAATCCAGGGACAAATCCAAGGGCGAGGAGCGATGCGATCATGACAAACTGGAAGCGTGGGCGAGAGCCGGACCTCCGAGATCAAGAGCGAGCCGCCGAGGTGGGTCGAGGGCTGTGGTGTGACGACCGCGTGAGGATTTTGGAGTTATGTGCCGAAGGCGTTACGATATCGGCCCCGGCGTTGCCGAATTGTCGGTTTCCTGTGATTCAGCATTTGGAAAATCCGATCCCTGTTCGTTGCCCTTCGCGTGAAATTAATCATTCAGATTCCGTGCTACAACGAGGCGGCCAGTCTGCCCGCAACGCTGCGGGATTTGCCTCGCAAGCTGGCGGGTTTTGATCAGGTGGAATGGCTGGTGGTGGACGATGGCAGCACCGATGACACGGAGGCAGTCGCGTCGATGGTGGGGGTGGATCACGTGGTCCGGCTACCGCAAAACATGGGTCTGGCCCGCGCGTTCGCCGCGGGGCTGGAAGCGGCCGTCGAACAGGGGGCCGACATCATTGTCAATACCGACGCAGACAACCAGTATTGCGCTGACGACATCGACAAGCTGGTCGAGCCGCTCTTGCGGGGACGGGCCGACATCGTGGTGGGGGCACGTCCGGTGGCCACCATCGAGCATTTTTCGCCGCTCAAGAAGCTGCTGCAAAAGTGGGGCAGCGGCGTCGTGCGTTTTCTCAGCCGCACGTCGGTGGCCGATGCGCCTAGTGGCTTCCGCGCATTCACGCGTGACGCGGCGCAGCGCCTCAATGTCTTCAGTCAATATACGTACACCTTGGAAACGCTGATTCAGGCGGGACAGAATGGGATGACGGTTTTGTCGGTGCCGATCCGGGTAAATGGCGAGACGCGGCCTTCGCGCCTGGTCAAAGGCATCGGCTCCTATGTGAAACGGTCGGTCCTCACGATGTTGCGCATGTTTGTGGTTTATCGACCGCTCACTGTCTTCATGTGGATGGGGGCGCTGGTAGGTGGCGTGGGTTTGGCTTTGGGCCTGCGGTTTGTGATCTTTTTCTTGATGGGGCAAGGGGACGGCCATGTGCAGTCGGTGATCTTGTCGGCGTTGTTGATGGGGGCTGGTCTGTTGTTGGCGGTGGTGGCATTGCTGGCAGACTTGATCTCGGTGAATCGAAGATTGTTGGAGAAAACGAACTGGCGACTGGCTCGCCTCGAGGCGGCAGTGCGATCCCAGCCCCAATTGGGGGTGACGAATCGGGAGCTGGAACGCATGCATGAGTGAAGTGTCGACCCATTCCGCCCGGCGGTGGGGTTGGACCGCGATGCGCACGCTGGGGCTCGGGTTGTCCCTGGCGTGTTGTGGTTGGATCGGAGCGGTGTTGTGGCGTGAAATCTCGAACCATGGGCTGGCAACCAGTCCGCTTGCGTTGGCGGAGCCGTTCGCTTTTGCAGTGATTGCGGGGATCCTGGTGAACACGTGTCTTGGCGTGGCGTGGCGGGAGTTGGTTGCGGCGCAGGGGGTAAATCTTTCCTACTGGGACTCCATCGGACTTTCGTGGCGTGTGCAGATCGCCAAATACATCCCGGGAAATGTGTTTCATTTTGCCAGTCGGGTGATCCTGGCTCAGCAGCTGGGGGTGCCGCGTGGGGTGGCGACGAAGGCAACCGTGCTGGAGCCGGTGGGTATGGTCGTTTTGGCCGGGGTGTTTTCGTTGCGGTGGTGGGGGTCGTTTGTCGACCCCAACTTCGGCTTTATCCTGCTATTGGGAGGCTTGGTCATCGGGGTCCTGATGATCGCATGGCGAAAGGGTTGGCCAGCCCGATGGCGTGATGAGTTTTCCGTGCGATTGAGCGTGCGGGGCATCCTCACTCTGGGATTTTCGTTTCTGGCCTTGTTCACTCTTCTCACGATGATGTTTGCAGGATTTTTGGGTGTTGTTGGAGACGCAGTGGATCGCTCGATAATCACATTGGGGGAGATGGTTACGGCGTCTTGGCTGGTGGGTTTTGTCGCCGTTGGTGCACCGGGTGGGCTGGGCGTGCGGGAGGCGACATTAACGCTTTTTTCCGTCGGCCCCGCGGATGCGAACGCCCTGCTGTTCGTGGGAGTCTTGACGCGTGGGGCGATGGTGGTGGCGGATGCCGTGAGCCTGATCCTGGGTACTTTCTTGCTGCGGAAGCACCACCCGGCTCCCGCTCCGCCTTGACGGCAGGAACCGCATCTTCGTCAGGCCGAAACTACCGGCGCTCGCACAGCAGCATGGTCCACGGCAGGGGTTGCCGCACCTGCTTTACCTCAAATCGCTGTTCCAGCAGGCGGACAAAACGACGGGTTGACCAATGCTGCAGATGGCCGGGTGTATTACCGCCGGCTGCGATGTATTTTCCTCGCGCCAAGTTAAGCATCCGCCAAATCGGCTCCCGTGGCACGCTGGCGATCAGGTAGGGGGATGCGAGTTCGGCCAGGATATTGACGGCATGATCCGGCTCCTCGAGGTGCTCGAGGACTTCACAGCATACCACCAACTCGGCAGCGTCGTCGGGGGCTGAGAGATCATAAATGCTCTGCTCCTTGAACGTTATCGCCAGACCCGACTGGTCTGCATTGTCCCGCGCCATGGCCAGCACCGCCGAGGAGAAATCACTGCCTCGTGCCCTGAGACCGTGTTGGGCGAAGCCGATGGTCCAAAAACCCTCTCCACAGCCCACTTCGTGCACTTCCTTTGCCTTCGTTTCCTCAACCAAACCAAACAACGATTCCCGGAAGCCTCGCAGCATCCAACGCACGGCAGGGTTTTTGGAGCCGTATTTGTCGAAGGAATTGCCGATGACGACCCCGTCCTGCGACTGGCCTTTGGCAAGGTGAAATCCTGACGTGGCTGACACTCCGGCACGTTCCATGGGCGCGGTTTTCCGTTCAAGCTTCCGCCTGTGACAATACGGTGTCCGGACCAGATTTGATGCTACGTGGCGGGCAGCCTTCGTCCGGCGTCTTCAGCTGGCCTGCCAGCCGAAGCCTTGAGTGATCAAAAGTGTCGCTGGGCAAATGCCCGGCCGGAGCCGGATTTCAGGTAGCGCTCAAATCGGATGGCTTTATCCGGATCCGAAAACGCAACGTAGGTTTCGAGGAACCAGGGCCGAAACTTGGCGGTGTGAGGTGATCCTCCCTCATTATGTTTAGTCAGTCGTGCTTTCAGATCGCTGGTTCGACCCACGTATCGTTGGTCTGGGTGCAATTGAGAAACGATGATGTAGACGTAGTGCATGCCAAATCAGTGCTGGATGTTGTCAGCTCTGAGCCCTCCTTCGCTCAAAGAGCTACGGCGGGCAGCCTTCGTCCGGCGTCTTCAGCTGGCCTGCCAGCCGAAGCCTTGGCGAAGGCTGGTGGAGCTGAGGGGAATCAAACCCCTGACCTCTTCATTGCGAACGAAGCGCTCTATCGACTGAGCTACAGCCCCGTATTCCAACCATGGGAGGGCCGTTTTGCTGCGGAAGGGGCGGGGAGTAAACCCCTTTTTTGATCTGAGCCCGCGAGGCCGGCCTAATGTGACAGCCATGAAAATCCGTCATAAATTCGAGGTTTGGTCTTGGATTTGCTCTTGCCCGCCTCGCGATCCGTGGTCCAAAGCAGGACCTGAGTCGTAAACTCAAACCATCAAACCATCACAATGAGCAAGAGCACGAAGTCCACCACGCCCGCCGCCCCACGGGCCAAAAAGGCTGCCGCCCCAAAGAAGGCGACAGTCAAGAAATCGGCGGCGGCCAAGAAAACGGCTGCTCCCGCCAAGAAAAAAACTGCGACCAAGAAGGTCACCGCGACAAAAAAGGCTGCTGTCCCAGCCAAGAAGGCGGTGACCAAAAAGGCCGTAGCCAAGAAGGCCACCACCAAAAAAGCTCCCGCGAAAAAGAAAACCGCGGCGGCCAGTAAGACCGTAATCACCGCCAAGATTGATATCGGTTTTGGCAACACCCTGTTCCTCCGTGGCGAAGGTCCGGGACTTTCCTGGGATGCCGGCGTGCCGATGAACAGCGTCGACGACGACACCTGGTCAGCCACGATTTCCGGTGCGAAATCGCCGGTTGTCTTCAAGTTCCTGGTCAATGACCTGAGCTGGAGTGCGGGAGAAGACTACGTGGCCGATCCGGGCAGTGAGGTTGTCCTGGCGCCGGCTTTCTAAGTCTCGGCCATCCTTCACACTCGAATCACGCCCCGGTTTGCCGGGGCGTTTTTTTTGGGGATTCTCCGGCCGATGCCGAATCGATCTTCTATTGCCGAGTCCCGTTTACTTCGCGCATTCGACGTTCGAGTTCGGCGGTCGCTTCATGACGGTCTTTGGGCAGGTCTTCCGGCATCACTTTCTGGCACTTCATTGTCATGGAGGAGAATGGCCACGGCACGATAAACCGGTCCCAACTGCGCAGCTGTTTGACCCGGTTGAATTGCATGCCAACCAGAAGCATCGGCACTTTGGCGCGCCGCGTGATGATCAGGCCTCCGGGTTTAAACTCGTAAATGGGTCCTCGGGGACCATCCGGGGTGATTCCTATATCCAGGCCCGATCGGGCGGTCTTGATCATGGCGTTGGCCGCCTCGCGGGCGCCCCAGCTCGAAGAGCCGCGAATGGCTTTGATGCCCATCAGTTCAAAAAAACCAACCAACCAGGCACCGTCCTTGCTCGCGCTGACGATGCCGTGAAATGGTTTGCCGCCCCGAAATCGCCGAATGGATTCCGCGCTCAAGAACAGACGATTGTGCCAGATCACGAGTGCCACCGGCACATCCGTCTGGGAAAAGACCTGCCGGTCCTCCGGGGCCATGCGGATACGGATGGTTCGCGACCAGATGCGAATCAGCGTGCCCAACACCCACAACCCGACGCGTTGCCAACCCTGGATTTCATAGGCGGCAGCCTTGGGTTTGGGATCGGAGGACATGTTGGGTTTTTCGGTCAACGGGTGCGGTCCGCCAAGCCTTCTTTCCAATGGGCGGGGTTGACGCATCAGATCCCTTGCCTCACCCCCGACCGATGAATTTGCCACCGTGCCCCCATTTGCCGACTCCCCGCGCAAAGATGGATTGGCGAATTTATCAATCGCATGGCGACCGTCGTGGCCCCGGGTTCTACGGCACCTGCCTTGAATACGGACACTATCTTTGGTGGATTCGCCAACCCGCCCGGGCTTTGCTCTGCCTCGATCGGGCCATGGGAGCCGACATCAGCATGTCCGATCCGGTGGTGGGATCCTGGCCCATGCCTTACGCCGCGATGGCTTGGATCATGCGCGAAGTGCCAAGGGATCTTTTTTGCGGCAACCCGCGGGTGCATTTCCAGCATTACGCCGATCGCATGAACGAACCCCGCAAGGAGTTGCGCCAATGGCGGGCGTGGGCTTGCTGGGCACTGGCGCGGGAGGTCAGGCCCGAGCTTCCCGGCGATCCCAATCACGACGTGCGTGAACCTGAACTCGAGGAGATTGCCAGCGGTTTGGAACTCTGCGGTTTGGCCGGTGAAAAGGAGCAATGGAATCGTGTGCGGGGCGGGGAATTCTGAGCGAAAAAATAATTCTCCCGATGAGCGCTTGACTTGCCTGAGACGAATTCTACGGTCTCGCTCCCTTTCCCCTTTGGGGTGGTAGCTCAGTTGGTTAGAGCGTCTGCCTGTCACGCAGAAGGCCGCGGGTTCGAGTCCCGTCCATCCCGCCACTTCGTCCGGGGTCTACAGGGTCTACACCAAAAAGTGGGGGATTGCTGCGGAGAGGCATTTTTAGGGAGGGAGGTTAACCGCATTGTGCGATGACGCGGATGCGGTAGTTGTGGAAG
>JANQKV010000073.1 GCA_028280945.1 Opitutaceae bacterium | reverse complement strand
GTTTACCGTGTAGCTGTTGACCGTAACAACGAATTGAGCGGACAGATGGGCAGCCGAACACAGGAAGGCGCCGATGAGAGAAAGGCGAAAGAGTTTCATGCGCAGATAAGCAGTTGGGTCGTCGAAAATAAAATCGGACAGAATCTACCGATCCTAAAATTACAGATTGATTAACTCTTCGTTTCGATTTCCCAACGTGTTCCATGCCTTGGGTGAATGCGGGAAAATGGGCGGCGATGGCTTGGGATGGGTTTGCCGGCAATTCCGATGCTTGCTTGTGTCCGTATTGCATCGCCGCGTCTCCGCGGGGGCTGGAACCGCAGAAAAGATGAGCATGGCAAAAAATGCAGCGGTGGCAGACAAATTTGCGCAATGGCGGCGCTTTCCCGGTAGTTTCGCTCCTGCAAGACTTCTGCTCCACCTTCCCTTCCCGCATGGCTGCACCCGAATTATCAGCGACCGATTGGCGTCCTTGGTTCGAATCCTACGGCGCCCGGTTGCTTCTCATCGCCCGGCAGTGGACCCGCTCAGCGGCGGATGCCGAGGATGTTGTGCAGGAGGCTTTTGTGCGGTTCTGGCGTCATCAGCGCCATCTCGGCGGCGACCCCATGCCTCTCCTCGTCACATCGGTGCGACGGGCCGCCCTCGACCTGCTCCGCCACCGCCGGCGCCGCGAGCGCCGGGAAAACGAACATGTTGATCTCAACGCGGAATCCTGGTTCGCCCCTGCCATCGACCAAAACGAGCGCCGCGCGCAACTGGAGGAAGCGGTCATTCAATTGCCCGATGAACAGCGTGAAGTGGTGGTGCTCAAGGTATGGGGTGGCCTGACGTTCGCGCAGATCGCCGACCAACTTGAACTTTCAGCGAACACCGCAGCGTCCCGCTACCGCTATGCCTTGGGCAAGCTGCGGGAGAATCTCAACCCGGTTAAAAACCATGGATAACGCGCTCAAAGAACTCGAATCCGAACTCGAGAAGCTCACGCCGGCCGAACCCGGTCCACGCATGGCCTTTCGTTTGGAGGCGGAGTTGGATACCCCGTCCACGCCCGCTGCTCCGCGCCCCAAACGGCGGTCCCGTTACCAAACCGCCACCTCATGGACGTCCTGGAAGTGGGCCAATTGGACCGTTGCCGCCGGTTTGGTTGCGTTGCTGGCCGTCGCCACGCGCTGGGGACCGGAGCCGCTTTCGATCCATTCGACTTCCGCGGTGGAACGGGCGGCGGCGGCCCCGGCCGATGATGTCCTGCGCCCGGTCCGCGCCGCCCGCACCCTGGTCGACAGCCGACCGGATGGATTGCTCGAGTTGCCCGACGGCTCGCCGGTCGAGCGTGTGCGCGACTACTACATCGACACGATCGAATGGCGCGACGCCAACGGCGAAGCCCGGCTGCGGTGGGAGTTGCCCCGCGAATCCGTGCGGTTCGTGGCCCTCACCAGCTACTGACCGGTCTGCTCAATCTTTTCACCAAAACCAACAAACCCTGTCACTCACATGAAAACCAAATCCTCCCTTCACTGCGCCGCCCTCGGGCTGCTCACGTTTGCCACTGCTGCCGGATTGTCGGCAGGCGATCAGACCACAAAATCCGGAATGCGGGTTTTAACCCACGGCGACCACGCGGTATCCGTCCATGAATTCAAGCCAGCGGGTGATTTTTTTCATCATCACGTTTCTGAAGACATTGCCGGGCCTTACACCTTCCTCGGCGTGGAGACCACCAAGGTGGGAGCCACGTTGGGCGCACAGCTCGGTCTCGACCGGGGCATTGGCCTGGTGGTGGCTCGCGTGGTGCCCGACACCGGCGCGGCCGAAGTGATGGAGAAGCATGACGTCCTGGTGAAGTTCGAAGACCAGCTGCTGGTCAGTCCCGATCAGTTGGGGGTGCTCATTCGATCCAAGGAACCCGGCACCCTGATTGATTTTACCATCATGCGGGGAGGCCAGGAACAAGTGGTTTCAGCCGAGTTGAAGGAACGCAAAAAGGCCAAGACCATCACGTTCCACTCGACGCACGACCTCCTGGGGGACGGGGACATCAACAAAATCCGCAACCGCGTGAAGCAGCTTGGCAAGGACATCTCGAGGGAGGAGGTGGATCAGCTGATCGGAACCTTGCGGGCGGATGATGAAGGCAACGTGATGGTGTGGTCCAGCGACGAGGACAGTCCGGTGGTGCGCATGCTGAACATCAATCGCGGCAACGTCGTATTCACCGATGACGAGGGCACGGTGAAACTGATGACCAATGACGGCGCAAAGCGGTTGGTGGTGATCGATGCCGAGGACAATACGCTTTTTGATGGCCCGGTGGAAACGGAAGAGCAACGCGATGACCTCACCGATGTCGTGAAGGATCGGCTCGAGAAAGTGGAGAATATCGAAACCATCGAGATGCGAATGACGACCGGGGAGGATTTTGAAATCGATGACGACATCCACGTCATCGTCCCGCACGCCTCCCACGACGTGCAGGTGAAACGGGTTGAGCTCTTGGATTAAGGTTTTCGAGCCACCCTAAAGAAGAAAACGCGGCACCCGAAAAGGTGCCGCGTTGGTCCAATACAACGTCTCTTAACACAAATTGCTCATGCGGCGGCGGGTGGCGGCGGAGGCGCAACATCAACGGGAGCGCGTTTCAGAAATGCCGCGACGATCAGGCTCAGGATGAACCCGATGATAAATCCCATGATGATGTTGGTAACCCCCATCATGACCGGGCTCGTCATGAAGTTCATGATGCCCTCGGCCTGATCGATTGCATCGGAGGGAACACCCTGTTCCTCGAGCTTGGCGATCTCTGACTCCATGATCACCTCCTGCATGCCCGGATTGATCAGCGCAGCGTAAATGATGGTGAGAATACCGCCGGCAATGGCCGACCAAAGGGCGGTCAGGGTGCCGGTACCCAGGGCGCGGCCGTAGCCGAATCCTTCCTCGGAAGTGAACTCTTCTCGACGCGCCTTCATTACCATGATCAGTCCGGCAACCATGATGACAAATCCCGTGATGGATCCTATGAGTTGGCCGGTGCTGAGTTTTTCCGGGTCATTGTGGAAGCCGAGAAGGAAAAGAATCAGACCGCTCACGAAGGAGACGACTGCGATGCCGATGCCGTAGATGAAGGTGGTTTTCATGGTGCCGGCAACTTGGCACCGGATTCACCTGCCGCCAATGGCGGAATGGACCGACGGTCTCCGCACCGGGATGAACGGCAGGGGAGGGATACAAGTTTCCTCAGCGCATGCCCCCCGATCCGCGCCCCTGGCCAGGAAAACCAAAGGGCGGGAGGAGGAGGCCGCATCTGCAGTGCGGCGACGTATTATTCTGCCGCTTCGGGGATTTCGTAGACCTCGATCAGGGCGGTGCCGTCCGACTGGTCGCCGCTGCTCAGTTCCACGGTATACAACCCGGGGCTGAGCGTAATGACCAGACCGGCATCGGCCGAGCCGTCCTGCAGGGCAAAGGCCCCCACGGTGTTGTTGGTGGTCTCGATCTCCGAGCCCGAAGCGGTGCGCTGGCCCTCAAAGATGGGCAAAGGCGTCTGCCAGTCATCATTGCTGGCGATCACGTCCTCCTGGGCGTTGTAGACCTTAAGCAGCGGGTCGGCCAAAGCCCCGGAGACCCCAT
>JANQKV010000066.1 GCA_028280945.1 Opitutaceae bacterium | reverse complement strand
ACAGTTCAACGCCACCGTCTCCAAAGTGCTGCCTTCGGCCGATGCCGAGACCCAGCGTTACATCGTTCATCTCGATGTTGAAATTGAGCTCGATAAGCTTGTGCCCGGTCTCACCGGAGAGGTCAGCATCGTCACTGCGGAAAGGTCCAATACCGTTATCATTCCTCGGCGCGCCCTAATCGGTGACAAGGTTATGGTCGTTAGCGATGGCGTCGTTGAAGTGAGGTCGGTCGAGGCCGGTTACGAGAGTCTGAACGAAGTCGAAATCCTTGATGGACTGGAGGTCGGGGAGTTGGTTGTGACCGAAGAACTCGATCTTTTCCGTGATGGTGATCGGGTGGCTCCGATTGAGAGGAGTTAAAGCCGGCGTATGTCGCCTAATTTCCTCATTGCTCTGCGGTTCCTGACGGCGAAAAAACGGGCCATGTTGATGAGCCTATCCTGCATCGTGCTCGGGGTGGGACTCTTTGTTATTACCCAAGCCACCACCAGTGGTTTTGAGAAGTTTTTCATTCGCACCATTCTGGGGACCAATGGTGCGGTCCGGATCGCGGACAAGATCCAGGACACGATGGGCGCGATGTTCGCCAACCCGGACGAATCCAGCATGGTGTTTCAACGCGACCAGCGGAAATACATCGAAGGCATCGACGAACCCGATCTTTTGATCAAAGCGCTGAGACCATTCGCCAATGTAGCGGCTGTGTCTCAAGTCGTCACCGGTTCGGTTACCGCCGAGAGCGCTTTCAAAGAGGAAGTCGTGAAGCTCTATGGCATTGAGTTGGACGACCATATCGCGGTCTCCGATCTGGAGCATCAAATCATCCGGGGCGACATCGCAGCCTACCGGGTGTCGCCGCTGGGCATCATGATCGGTTCGGTTATGGCGGAGCGATTGCGGGTCGATCCGGGTGATTCCATCACGTTAAAAACTCGCGAACAGAATCGTCGCTACACGATCATGGCGATATACGAGACCGGCGTGGCGGACATCGACAAGGAACGTATCTATACCCATCTGGGCGAGGCCCGTTCATTGCTGAAAAAAACAACCGGAGCCTCGTTTCTGCAAGTTGGGTTAATCGAACCAAATCGTGCCCCGGCGGATGCTTTCCTCATGGAGGAGACCTTGGCCCACAGTGCTACGAGTTGGCAGGAGCGGGAGAAAACCTGGCTCGAGGTGTTTCGAGCTTTGCGCATTTCCAGCGCGATCACGGTATCCGTTTTCACTCTCATCGCAGGCCTGGCGATGTTCAACACCTTGGCCATGATCGTGATGGAAAAGACCAAGGACATCGCGATTCTGCGTTCCATGGGTTATACCCAAGACGATGTCCTGCAGATATTTCTATGGCAGGCAGGTATCGTTCTGTTCATCGGCACCATACTGGGGTGCCTGTTGGGGCTTTCCGGAACTTACGTAATATCCAATGTTCCGGTTCGCATTACCGGCATCTTTGCCACTGATACGTTCATCGTGGCATGGTCGGGTTGGCACTATATCTCGGCCGTCCTTACGGCCACCATCATGGTTATGCTTGCGAGCATCGTGCCGGCCCGTCGGGCGGCACGTTTGGAACCGGGGGATGTGATTCGGGGGACTGCCCAGTGAGCGAATCGAAAGGTGAGGTGGTCATTCGCTGCGAGGATCTCCATCGTTTTTTGGGCGAGGGCGAGGGCAGGGTGCATGTTTTGCGTGGAGTCACCTTTGAGGCCAAGCGAGGCAATGTTTACGCGATTGTGGGACCTTCCGGCTGCGGCAAATCGACTTTGCTCTACCAGCTAGGCTTACTCGACCAGCCTGATGGCGGAAAGATCTGGTTGGATGGCGAACTGATGTCCAACAGCAGTGATCTGGCGCGCACTGCAGCGCGAAACAAACACCTGGGGTTTGTTTTTCAGTTTCACTTTTTGATGCTGGAATTCACCGCCCTTGAGAATGTCATGATGCCGTTGCGGAAGGCGGGGAAGATGTCCCAGGCGGAAATGGAGGATCGGGCCCGCGGGTTGCTCGAATCAGTTGGCTTGGGGGATAAAACTCATCGTTTGGGCACTCAGTTGTCGGGTGGAGAGCAACAACGCGTTGCGATTGCCCGGGCTCTTGCCAATGAGCCCTCGGTCATTTTGGCAGACGAACCCACCGGCAACCTGGATCAGAGGAACTCCAATTTGGTTTTTGATCTGTTGACCAAGATCGCGAGAGAAAACGACCAAGCCGTTGTCTTAGTTACCCATAATCCTGAGATCGCAAAGCGTTGCGACTTCATCCGTCCGATGCGCGACGGCGAATTCGTGCAGTCGGACTGAGTCGTGAACTAGAAGTGAAAGCTCTCGTTTGCTTTCAACGACTGGGCGAAGGCCACCAGTAATCGCACCGTGGCTTCCACGTCTGCGAGATCGATCATTTCACTGGGAGTGTGCATATAGCGGAGAGGCACGCTGATGACTCCCGTCGCCACGCCTTTTCGGGCCATCTGGATAGCTCTCCCATCGGTGCCGGTAGGACGAGGATCCGCTTCGATCTGGTAGGATACGTCGGCTTTTTCGGCAGCTTTTACGAGACGGTTGTAGACTAGGGGGTTGATGTTGGGACCTCGGCAAATCATCGGGCCTCCCCCTAGGGTGAAATCGCCGAATTTCCGTTTGTCGCAATCGGGATGATCGGTGGCATGGCCCACGTCGATGGCAATGGCGATCTGTGGGTTGATTGCATATGACGACGTAGTCGCCCCGCGGACCCCGACTTCCTCCTGGGCCGTTCCGACCGATACCACCTGCGCGGCGAGTTTTCGCTTGGCTTTTTTCAAGTGGATCAGCGTTTCACCGACAATGTAGGCTCCCACTTTGTTATCAAACGCCCGGGCGGTGCCCACGCTGCCGTGCACCAACTCGAATTCGTGATCATAGGTTGCGGTATCCCCGATGTTGATACGCTTGAGTGCCTCGGCCTTGGAGCGGGCCCCGATATCAATCCACATCTCATGGAGCTCCGGCACCTTTTTACGGTCCTCCTGGTTCATGAGGTGCACTGCCCGTTTGCCGGTGACGCCCCTGACTCGCGACTTTTGTTTGGTGGAGCGAATCACTACCCGGCGCCCGGAAATCATGCTGCGATCGTGACCGCCGAGCATCTGAAAATACAAGTAACCTCTATCATCCACGTAGCTGATTTGCAGACCAAGTTCGTCAAGGTGACCCGCCAGCATGAGCGTCGGGGTGCCATTCGGGTTAAGCCGGGCAATCCGGTTTCCCAGGGCATCTTTCTCGTAAACGTCGGCCACCGACGACAAGTGGTTGTCAAATACGGCTTGGGCTTCGAATTCGTCGCCGGAAGGCGAGTGAGCGCCGAGCAGGTCGGTCAGGAAGGTAGGAGCGGAAACAGATTTTCGAGGCATGGGATTCGGTTCGCAATTCGCTTGAGCGGACAACTCAAATCGGGGAGTTGTCCTTCGCACTCGCAACCATGACGATTTATCCAGCCATTGATATCAAGAACGGACAAGCCGTTCGCCTGCTTCAAGGTCGTGCCGATCAAGAAACGGTTTACGATTCGCATCCCGCTGCCGTGGCCGAAAGATTCCGCGAGCAGGGCAGCGAGTGGGTCCACGTGGTTGACTTGGATGGAGCATTTGAGGGAATCCCACGGAATCGGGAAACCATCAAATCCATTGTTGCAGTAGGTATGAAAGTGCAGCTGGGCGGGGGGCAGAGAAGTTCACAGATTGTGGAGGAGACGTTGAGTCTGGGTGTTGCAAGGGTTGTGATTGGCACCAAGGCCGCCGAGGATCCCGGTTTGGTGGAGTCTTTGGTGCGTGAATTCGGAGACCAAATTGCCGTGGGGATCGATGCGAAGGATGGCAAGGTTGCTGTCAAGGGGTGGGTCGACACTGTCGATTTGTCCGCCACTCAGCTCGCTCAGCGCATGGATGAGATGGGAGTGAGGACGATCATCTACACCGATATTGGCACGGATGGCATGCTGACAGGTCCGAATCTCTCGGCCCAGGAGACAATGGCAGAATGTGTAAAAGCCCAAATCATCGCCAGTGGAGGAGTGAGTTGCCGTGAAGATGTCGTGGCGTTGGCGGCCATAGAAAAACGCCGCCCAAATTTGAGCGGCGTCATCGTGGGGAAAGCGATTTACGAACAACGGGTAACCGTTCCAGATCTGCTTAAAGTCTGCGGACCCCAGGCTGGTTAGTTGTGGGTTGGTGCCAGAAGATAATCACCACATTCCGTGACTACGTGTAAGAACGTGCTGGAGAGGTTGCCGGCATTATATCCGAATTCGGAGATCAAGTAGTTCAGAATTTCAATCTCCTCGGGGCAATGGGCCGCAAAAAAATGCTACGAAGACTTAGAAACCAATGAAGGCCGTTGGCTCGAATCACGATTTTTGGGTTACTTCATCAGCGATCGTTTCCAGCGGATAGGTCAGTATTTCGGCCAGGGTGGGGTGATACCAAGGTGCTTTAAGCAGGTCGAAAACCGTCGCGCGCATCGCCAGCGGACCGCTGAAACAGTGGATAAGCTCGCCCGCTTGGGGGCCGACGATTTCGGCACCGAGGATGCGTCCCTTCTTCGGCTCAGCTATAACCTTCACGTAACCCCTTTTTGCCTCCATCAGGATGGACTTTCCGTGGTCATCGAAGGGGTAGTCCGCTACAAGGTAGTCTTTTCCAGCCACTCCCAGCTCAGCTTCTTGGCGGCCGATGGATGCCAGTGGCGGATCGGTGAAGACAACGTTCAAAAGCAGATCGTGGTTGATGGGTTTGATGCGCTTTATCCCAAATGCGTGGCGTGCAGCGAGCTCACCTTGGGCGACGGCGAGGTGAACGATGTCGTGCGGTCCCGCCACGTCTCCGCCGGCGTAGATATGTGAAACACTGGTTTGCTGCCAGCGGTTGGTTTTCACCCTTCCTCCCGCTGTCGTAGTCACTCCAGCCGCGGCCAGATCAAGGCCAGCGGTATTGGGTTCGCGACCGAGGGCATTGAACAAGTGTTTGGCCGATCGCGTAATTGTCCGGTCTCCACTCCGGAATCGCACAGAGACCCCCGATTTGGTCTTTTTGATTTGTTCGACCTTGGTATCAGTGTGCAGGTCGATTCCCTCATCGCGGAATGCCTGTTGAACGACCTCGGATGCGGCTGGCGAATGGTCCTTGAGGATGTTGGGACTACGTTGAATCAGTACCACCCGCGACCCGATTCGGCGCAGGAACTGACTGAGCTCACAGGCCACAATGCCGCCTCCTAGCACAATCACACTGGATGGGATATGATCCAGATCGAGCACATCATCGGAGGTCCAGAACGGAGTTTCTGCCAGTCCTGGAATCGGTGGAACTGAAACTTGCGAGCCTGTCGATATGATAAACCTCTTTCCTTGAAGTTTCTCGCCGCTGCTGAGCTGGATGGTGTGCGGATCGATGAACTTTGCGTGTGCTCGGTAGATGGCATAGCGGCCCGATTCCATCGCTTGGCGGCGGTAATCAGCGAACTCGCCGATGATCGTCTTTTTGCGCCGGTGAAGCTCTCTCATGTCCGCCGCCGCATGGGGGATTTTAAGACCGAATAGTTTGCCGTGCTGGGCCAGATGAAGGACGTCGGTGGAATAAAGCAGCGTCTTGGAAGGCATACATCCACGAAGGATGCAGAGCCCTCCAAGCTCCTTGGCTCCGTCGACGATGGCGACTTTCTTTCCCAGGTCCGCTGCCGTGCGGGCTGCGTTGAAACCGGCGCTGCCACCCCCGACAGCGATGAAATCGAATTGTTTGATTTTTGGCATGGAGAGTAGTTAGCGGCCTTTCCCAAAAAGCATCAGATGCACAGTTCGTAAGACGATGGCCGCATCCATCACGAACGAGAAGTGACGGATGTAATATAGGTCATATTCAAGTTTGCGCAGGGTGTCATCAATACTCGCACCGTAGGGGTAGTTTATCTGGGCCCAACCCGTGACTCCAGGGCGAACCAAGTGGCGAAAGTGGTAGCAAGGAATCTCGGCTTGGTAGTCTTCGACGAGTTCGTCCCATTCGGCACGAGGTCCTATCAGACTCATCTCACCTCTTATTACATTCCATAATTGCGGGACCTCATCCAACCGGGATTTGCGCAGAATTTGTCCTACCCGGGTGATTCGGGGATCATTTTCTTGGGTGTAACGTGAATCTCCCGAAGTGGTGTCAGCAGGAAGAGTGGTCCGCATACTCCGCAGTTTCAGGATACTGAAGGGTTCACGATTTCGTCCGATTCGAGTTTGACGAAACAAAATGGGGCCCGGATCGGTTAGTTTGATGGCGACGGCTGCAAGCGCCAAAAATGGTGCGAAAACCATGAGCCCAATGGTCGACAAAGTGATATCCACGATCCGTTTGGCTCTCGCGAAAACCGGGGTCCGGGCAATTTCGAAACCTTCCTGAAACAGCCAAGTGTGGTTAATTCGGTAGAGAGGAATTTTTCTCCAATAGGTCTCGAAAAACAACTCCAAGGTAAAGGTTGGCACTCCCCGGAAATAAAGTTCGGTAAGGTCATCGGCTAGAAAGTCCCGAACCGCGCCGGCGGACTCTTTGATGACAACCGCTTCCACCAAAAGTGTTCCGTCTCTGATTTCATCAACGACACTTTGGTAGTCTTTGAACAAATCTTCATTACCGAGTTCGATCGGAGGTTGAGTAGTTTCACCTGTCACCGCACAGATCACACGCTGATGAATTCCATTTTGCTCGCAGACCTCGCGAAAGCTGCGGCAGGAGTCTCGATCTCCGATGAACAAAAAGAATCGTGTGGAGCGGTTTTGGTCGCTCAGGCGGTGGATTGATCGCCGATAACTCAACGTTACGAAGCCTATCGTGATAAAGCTGACCATGATCACACCACGACTTTGTTCCAAAGGAGTGCCGTCAGTATTGAATACAAAGGTCATCAACAGGGTCAGCAAAGCAGCTATCGCAATGGCCACAAAGTGCTGCGAGGTGTAGTCGGCGCCCATCATTTCCGTGCGGGAGCGATAACCATCGATCAGGTAGATCGCTGCAATCGTGACGAAGATTGGCGCAATCAATGGCTCGATGATCCAAGAGCCGTAGGCCGAAACTCCCCGCAGCCACTGCAAGGTGTTGAAGCTTCCCACCATCACCACAATGTCCAAAGCCAGTAGAATCAGGCTCTGAGTGCGGCGTGGCTTGATGTAGGGGCTCATGGGGTCGTTTTGCTAGGACTGCCGCTCTCGGCTTGCAAGAGTTGGTGCCAGGCCACCGCGGCATCTTCGGCTTTGGGCAGGGTGTCATTAAACACTTTTACCCGTGTTTTAGCCGAGTTTCTGGCCTCTGGCCTTGTCACCAGCTCATCGAGAAAACGGACGGCTTCAGCAATATTGCCCGGCGAACAGGCGATGCCGAGTTCCTGTTGGACGATCGTCTTGGCAAGATCACTTTCAGTTGGTCCGATGAAAATACATGGCCGGTGGGCCGCCATCACTCCGTAGAATTTACTCGGCAGCACGGTACCCCGGCACGCGGTTCTCATGCTGACGACGTGGATGTCCGCCGCTTCAAGCAAGCTGTCGAGTGCCTCACGCGGGACCGCGGGGTGGAAGCTTACGTTGCCAAGGTTCTCATCAGCCACAGTCTTCTCAAGAGATGCTCGTTGAGCTCCGTCGCCGACGAATATGAAGTGGATTCTTGGGGTATCGCGTTTCCGCCGGGCAAGTTCAAGGAGCGGCGTCAAAGCGTGAGCGCGACCGAGGTTTCCCGCATACATCACGAGAAGACAATTTTCGGCGATCCCCCATGAGTGACGATAGTCTCGAGTTTCAATGTCTTCTCGCGACTGGGGATACCAGTTGGGAACAATGCTTACAGGCGTGTCTTGTCCAACCTGCTGTTTGATCAAAGACGCCATGTCCTCTCCAATCGTTACTATTCTTGAGGCCTCTCGCCATGCTTGGTTTCGCGGTTTGCGGAATCGACCAAGCAATCCACGAACCAGCGGGTTAGGCGCCAACGCCATTGCCACTTCCGGATAAACATCTTGGGTCCAATGCCACAGGTTTACCCCGCGGCGTTTTGCGATCGTTGCCACATCGCGGCCGATCAGCGGAGGATCCGTCATCGCGACCAGATAATCACCAGATTCCAGGAACGTATCCAGAAACCTTCGCGTGGCTCGGGCAAAATGGCGGTAACCGAGCGCCTTACCGATGAGCCCTTTGGGGCGGAGCGAATCACCGGAACTCAATCGATGAATACGAATGCTTCCTCCATCGGGACTGGTGTAGTCCGCTATGCCCGCCGTGGCAGTTACGATGTGGCAATCCCATCCACGCTTGGAGAGCCCTTCCAGCAGATCCCTGAGTAGCTGCGCGGTTGCCTCTTCGGATGGCCAACAAACGCGATTCACGAAAACCAGTCTAGTCATTGGACTTTGCATTTTTGTGACGAAGAGCGTCGCTGGCGAACCCCTCATATCGAGCGAGAAGATGACAATACTCCCAAGCGCCTTTGCCGTCCAAGAAACCTCGTCGCAGGACGTATTGATAGATGAATCTCAATACGGGACGGCATGGCAGCCGATAACTGAGTCGCTTTAATGCCCGTCTCCTTTTCAGTGGATCGGCGGCCCACAGTTTACGAAATCGAGGTGGGTGTTGAGTCAGGAAGCTCGCTACTTCTGCAGCAGCGTATCTTCGATGCTTTTCGAGCCAACCTTCAACTCCCTCCGCCGACAGGTCATGTTCATAGCAGGAGACAAAGCGTGTCATCCGCATGTTGGGCGACTCTCGTTGGCCATGCCCAACCTCAATGAACTCAAATCGATCCCGGTGGACGAATCTGGCCTGCCAGGCCGGGAAATCTGTGCACCGCTTGAGCCAACGTCCGCGCCACATCATTCTGGGCGCCACCCAAACACCGTCGGTGTGTTCATCCAACCGATGAGAACGGCATTCCTCCCAAAGTTCAGAGGTAAAGGTCTCATCGGCATCGAGATGAAACACCCAGCTATGACGCAGTGAACCATAACGAAGCGAGAAATTGCGCTGTTGGGCGAAGTTTTCGAAACGGTTAAAAATGACCCGTGCTCCGTGGTTTTGAGCGATCTCGACCGTCCGGTCGGACGAGCCCGAGTCGACAACCAGCACATCGTCGCAGTTTGGTATGCTTTTCAGGCAACGAGGGAGCTTTTTTTCCTCATTGAGGGTCAGGACGACAACCGAGAACCGCTGGGCCATGCTATTAGTCAACAGTTAGGAGGTCATTGCTTGGTCACCGGCTGAGTTGCAGGTGTCTGATTGCACCAAAGAATGCGGTTGCAGCGCTTGCAGTGACGGCAGGATTCGCGAAGGGGAACTCCACCCATGCATAAAGCATCAAGAGCCCCAGACACAGGAAAACACATCCTGAATAGGGCTCCCGCCAAAGCCGATGTCGCACGGGCCAGAGCGGGACACCGATGCTCAACAAAAACAGGGTGATTCCGACCACTCCCACCTCCGCCAACAATTGCAACCAATCCGAATGGGCTTCGTCGAACTGGATGATGAAGCCGTCGGCGGTCCGGGGCTCATCGTTGTAGCGCCGATAAACGAAGGCGTAGGACTCCAAACCCCACCCAGCTACGGGACGCATCTGAAAGAACCGCCAAGTGTCTTCATAAACTCTGGCTCGTTGGCCAATGGTGCCGGCTTCCCGCATATCGCCGATTTGGTCTCTGGTATCGCCGATGCGAGATTTGATCGTGTCGCCCCCCAACCAATACGCTGAAACCCCGGCGAACGCGACAGCTGTAACTCCGATGAGACCAAGAGTAGATCGCGCGAGTGGTTGGCTACTACGCCGTCCCATACGCCATAGCAGCCAAAAGCCACAGACTGGGAGCAGCACTGAAAGCATCACTGTAGATGACCGCGAGGTGCTGAGCGGAAGGGTTACTGCCAGCAACAAAATAGCTATCAGAGCGGACATCGCCGGACTGTGTAAGAACCCCCGACCCCGGTCTCGGCGGGCGAGAAACTCAACCAATCCGAACCATCCGGCGATATTCACGAGGACAAACGGCCCCCAATGATTGTGGTAGATGAATGAGGCAAAGAACGTGGGGTTGGGTGATTCAATCAGCCCAAAAAACATATCGGTTCCCGCGATTTTCTGGATGGTTCCGAACAGGGCCAACACACATGCGTTAAGGCCCAGAACCAAAGTTAACTGACGAAGCGTTCGCCGTTGGTGAATATTGAGAGCGAGGTTGAAGGCCGAGAGGAAGATTCCGAACAACAGGGCAAGCTCCGAACGGGTGAGTGCCGGATCAACGGACGAAGGTAGCCATGGTATGGTTTCGCTGGGACGATAAACCATTACTTCATCGAACCGGATTTTTTCCATGCTCGGGTTGAACGAGCTCAGCAGTGAAAAAAGGGCCAACAGCGTCGGTGGCAGTAAGCACATCAGCCAGCGTCCCACCGGAGCTCCGCGTTGGCGCCGGTCAATTAGACCGAGAATGGTCAGTCCGACTCCAATGACGCCGAGGCAAATCAACGGCGTCCGCGCCCAATCAATTCTGCCACCGAACATCCACGCAGCGGAAATGACCAAAACGGCGACATGCCACTGCGTGGCTTTTTCCAGATGGCTGCGATGATCAATCGCTTGAAAACGCGACATGGCCTACGCTTCGGTTCGGTGAAGCTCCCGATAGAAGCCGCTTAGCTTCTGAGCCACCACGTCCCAGGTGAAGTCGGCTTTGACCCATGCTTTCCCCAAGGCTCCTCGACGACTCAGGACGGAGGTTGCCTCGACCAACGCATGACTGAGACTGGCATCGAAATCCGCGTAGTTCACACACCAGCCGGCATCTCGTTCGTCGAGTCCCTGCCAGGGCGTGGTGTCGGTGGTGATGACCGGTACTCCCGCAGCGAGAGATTCCGCCACCACGAGGCCGAAATTCTCTGAATGCGATGGCAGAATGAACAGATTCGCAACGGCGTAGGGAGGGGGCTGATAAGTCCCGTCGAAGACGAAAATGCTGTTGTTCGCTCCTTCTCGCAGGAGTTGGGCCCGGAGTTGTTCGATGGTGAATTGGTCTGGTATCCCCACCAAAAGGAGGAGCCAGTCTTTTGGCGCGAGTTTGCGCCAAAGATCGATCAGCTCTATCACCCGTTTCTTGCTATGCAGACGGGAGTAAAAGAGACCG
Organism: Opitutaceae bacterium; assembly: GCA_028280945.1. Taxonomy (GTDB): domain Bacteria; phylum Verrucomicrobiota; class Verrucomicrobiia; order Opitutales; family Opitutaceae; genus Actomonas. The sequence goes on along the minus strand of JANQKV010000066.1, from coordinate 39,529 downwards.
ACTTTGCGTTCCCTCAGTTGGGGCACTCGCTCCCACCAAAATTCGCGGGCGATTTGAAGCTGTTGATCGGAAGGAATCTCAACTCCGTTCGGAGCGACACAAATGGGCTGCTTGAAGCCGAGATCACGGATGCTGTCCGCCTCGCCATTACTGGTGGCGTGCCAGCCCGAAGTTGCGGTCAATGCACCAGGATGAACCCAAAACTGGGCAAACTGTTTGCGTCGTTTATGATGATTCCACGCCCAAGGCTCCATCATGCCTCGAGGGGAAATGACCAAAGGGACGGCATTTCTGGAGGTATAGCGATGGGCATAGTGCAAGGGACGAAGCCAGAGACCATGATTGTGCACGACTTCGAAACTGCCTTGTCGTATCGCCTGTCTTAGTCCGGAAGATGCGCTGAACCGGGCGGGAAATCCCCGGGCGTAGGTGTGAATGGAGAGCGACCCGGAAACATCAGTTTGTTCGGAAGTGCCTGCAGCCAATAGGCTCACGGAATGTCCCATGTCAGCCAGACCTTGCGCGAGACCCTGACTCGATCGGCTGGGCCCACCGTGGCGGCCTTCGAGACTCGCAATGACCTGGGCGATTTTCATTGGGGAAACGTGACGGGATGTTGCCGGGGCTTAACGGGGCGGCAGGGATTACCCACACAAACCTGTGATGCGGGCAGGTCACGGACGACTACTGAGCGTGCTCCTACTACCGCGAGTTCACCCACCGTCACTCCCGGTCCGACAAAGACGTCGGCGGCAAGCCAAGTGTTCTGTCCGATTTCTATGGGTGCGGTAATCAAGGGCATGTCCCATCTCTCGAAATCATGGGTTCCTGCGCAGAGATGGCAGTTTTGACTGATGTTGGCACCGAATCTGAGCCAAACTTGACCCAAATTGTAGATATCGACCCGTGGACCAATCATGGTGCGGTCCTCCAAGGTTAAATTCTCGGGGTAAGTGATTCGTGCGGTGGGAAATATCACTACGCGGCTGGGATTTTCGATGGCTGCTCCAAAACACTTGAGGAGAATTGCGCGCCACCAGTGAAAAGGCCGAGGGCTCCATCGAAACAGGGTCGCCTGCACCAGGGCCCAAAGTATGCGGCGAAAAACCCGCCGCGAACTCACTGGAGTCGAGCAATTTTGGCCGAGGTATGGAGGGGATGAACTCATCCGGTTTGGGGATTCAGCTTACGGCTGAGGTTTCTGGATCCGCGTGAAATCCACAAGCAACCTTTGTCCATAAGCTTCGAAATCATAAGAACGTGCTGTCTGTTGCCCGCGAGTGCTCAAATCGCAGCGCAGTCTTTGGTCGGAGATTAGTTTTGCCATGGCTTCGGCCAGCAATCGGGGCGCGTCATCAGCACGGTGATTGTAGGCAAGGCCGTTGTGGTCTGGTTGCAGATAGTCTGAGAAACAGGACAGACTTGAGGTGATCACGGCGCAGCCCGCCGCCATGGCCTCCACGGCCGCTACACCAAAGGTTTCTCCCCTCTCCGCGAGGCTGGGAAGGACAAACACATCCAGATCGGCATAAACTTGGGCGAGGTCTTTTTCATTGAAGCAGGGTGGGAGGATGCGAAAACGATCCGCGGGCAATACTTCCGACAGCCGAGACACCTGCGATTTCAAAAATGCGGCTCCGGAGCCTCCCGCGGAAACTTCGGTGGGACCGCAAAACGTAAAACGCCAAGGAGGTAGATCGGGTTTTGCCTCTAGCATCCTCAGTGCTTCGACAAGTTGCTCGATGCCTTTTTCTCGATGGATTCGACCTATGAATCCCAGCTCACACCGGGAGGGTTGCGCCGGAGTCTTTCGCAATAATCGAGCGCCGCTGAGACCTGCGTAATCGATGGGGTAGCCGTAAACTTGTCCCACCGAACCGATCTGCGGGTTTTCAAGCGCTACCTTGGCAAGGATGGAGGAACTGGCGGCTAGAGCGAGTGCTACATCGTGATAAAAACGATACTGTCCCTTGGGAACGCGTCCGGTCATGATAACCAATCTGCCAGACTGGGGGCGCACGCGACGTAGCCAGATAGGCATGGAAACTGGATTCACCACGACAATATCTGCGGTTGGCAGGCGCCGGGTCAGGCGCAGGCTCCATCGGAAATCTTTCAGGAGATTCCATCCTATATTGGTCGAGTGATCATATCCCCGAATTCGGAAGTGGCGGATATTCCCTGACACTTCAGATTGAGGTAAAGACTGCCATGTCCGGGAAACCACCGTCACTTCGTGCTCTTCCCGGGCAAAGACTTCACTCAGTTTCGTCCAGGTTTTTTCATGAGCACCACCGGCTAGAGCCGGAATCGGGAGAAAGAAACCACCAACAATAGTGATTTTCATGCCGGTTCGAGAAATGGGGAGGTCAGCGCGGCGAGCAGGCCGTCGGTCGTTTGCTGATAAGTGTAGTGGGAAATGCGCTCTTGGATGGCAGTTTTCATTTCCTCGCGAAGGTCGTTGCGCCGTAGGTAGCCGAGCGCTTCTGCGAGGGTGTTGGAGAGAGATTCGGCATTCCCGGCCGGAAAACGCCATCCCGTCTTTCCATGGTCGATTAGGTCTAGAGAGCACCCAACCCGGTCGGATACCAAACAAGGTGTTCCGGCATGCATCGACTCGTTGACCGCCAATCCCCAAGTCTCGTAGAGACCTGTGGAAGGCAGCACAAAAAGATCGGCTGCGGCATAACGGAGAGGCATTTCCGACTGATTTGCGAAAGGGAGAAATCGCACGTTGCGAGCACCGAGGTCGGAAACCTCGGATCGAAGCCTGTTGGCTTGCTCACCGTCGCCGGCAAAAAGCAACAATGCGTCATTTTCATCGCACCTCAAGAAGGCTCGCAATAGATCGAAGGGTGCTTTTTCCCAGTGGAGCTTCCCGGCGAAAAGCACGATCTGGGTTGAAGTCCCGGCCCCAAGACTGTTGCGGAGTTCGGTTACGGTTTCCTTGGTAGGAGGCGCTGAAAAACGCCGGGCATCGACCGAGTGAGGGCTGAAAAACAGTCGATCTTCACTTACGCCGAACGTTTCAAAGTAGGAACGGTTGGCTTTGCCCACATAAAGAAACCCGGCAAAGCGCCGAAAGATTCGACGGAGCAAGAAACGTTTGATCCAGCTCGGAGATGGATGTCCCAAGAGGTGCGAATCACCCCGAAACAGCAATCGCCATCCTTCCCGTCGGGCTGCCCGAATGACTCGCATGTGTGATCGGTAGCGATATCCGAAAAGCAGGACCGTGGAAGGGGAGTATTCACGCAGACGTTCGATGAGTTTGGGATTATCCAGGCCTTTAAATGCGTGGGTTCCGGGGTCGGTGGCGGAATTTTGGACGAACTCGGATTTGTAACCCGACAGCAAGTCGACATCCCAAGTAAAGGTCCTCCCAAAACGCCGATCTTTGGTCGGACTCACGCCGGAGTCCCACAAGTAGAATACCTTAAACTCAATGGGGCTCTTCCTTCGCAGGTAGGCAAACCAGGGGCTGTAATACTGCGTTGGATGCGAGAGAACGATGGCAAGTCGATGGGGTGCCATGTTTGAAAGTTTTCTTCGATGTTCGTAATTAGAACAGTCTTCGCAGGGCAAATAGCATGCCCATCAGCGCTATGGTGGCTTGGAAAAACGAACCCAACCAAGCGCTTAGGGTGAGCTCCGTTTGAAAACTCCACGCGGTGAGCAGGATCACCAGCATCCCGGCAGGCGAGAAGAGAGGGCTGTTGAGCGACCAGCGGGTGAATATCTTATAAACTGCACCGATGAGAAATCCCAATCCGACCACCCCAAGTAATCCGAAGTTGGCATATGCCTCCGGGACCAACCCAAAGGCAATGGTTGCACGGGTCGTGGCATCTTCATCCTGCAACCCGTAGTAAATCGATAATCGATACGTGCTGACGTGGCCCCGGGGTTTGTCCGGCCAAAGAAAACGAGGGATAAATTGTCCCAAAATGTGACCGTAGGTCTCGCCGCCTAGAAATGGGCGGCGGTGTGGGCTTTCATCGACCACCAGGCATAGCATCTGGATAAGCGAACTACGCTCCAATAGACTGGAGCTCGCTTCTTCGTTGTTGGTTTCATCGTCTCCCGCCATTCCCGCCATGAACCACTCTTGATAGTAGGCGGGTAAATCGGTCAGTTCCACTTTCTGAGGAACGTCATCGAACCAGTATTTTCCGCGCATATGAAACTTTCCATTGTGCAAAATACCCAGTGACGCCACTACCACGATGAGCACTAACCAGGGAACGCGCCGGGCGCCAAAAAAGAACCCGATTATCCCCAGCAAAACCAAGGATGCGCCTGATCGCATGACCAACGAAGACGCCAGGAAAATAAACTGAAGTACAATGCAGACAGTCGTAACGACACGATCACGCTGGGGGAGGTCTCCTCGTCCCCACTGCATCGTTAACAAAAAGACCGTGGACGTCGTGATGCCAAAGAAAGCCGCTCTTAAAATGCCGGCCAAGCCAGCGGGAGGGGACCAGAAAAAGGTGGTCACAATCACATAGATGGTTGCCCCTGCGAGGGCTCCAGAGAGGAGCTCAACCCGGAATGTTGTGAATAGATTTTCGGTCCAAAAGCGCGTCAGTTTGGGCCGAACTCTCACCCAATAGTAACCGACAAAGGCGGCCAGAATGAACGCTGCCGCCGTTGTCGTGGCATTGCTGAGCACAGCCGGAGAAAACAATCTATTTTGGGCAGTGCCGGAAATGACGGGAATGGCGTAGGTCGTGAGATTTGTAGCGATAAAGATCTCAAAAATAGGGTAGCGATGCTGCATGTCCCGAGCCCAGCGGTAGGTGGGATAGATCGAGAGCACGGCAATCAGCAGCCCCAGGTTGTAAGTCAGATCAAATGTCCGAGGAGAGTCATAAACCAGATAACCAATGAGCAAAGCTCCTCCCCAGATTACGGAGTTGGCGAGTTTGAGCCGTTGACGCAGCGGAGGCCGAGGTTCTTCCAGGCCGGCTTCGATGGTTGCCGGCATGGGGTGGAATTGGTGTTCAGTCTCGGACATGGGCTATGACTTGTTCAAAGAACTGACACTGTTGTTTTGTAGCCACGGCCGCCGATGGCACTGCAAGGGGGGCAACATTGGGTTGAGGATTTTCTAAGGCATTTTGCAGAAATGCCTCAAACTCGCGAGGGTTCGCCAGTGGAGCGTTTGGATCCAGCAGGTAGTAGTCGGGAAGACTTCGGGCGAGGTCATTGAGTTCGGAACCTATCACAGCGACTACCAGAACCGGCCGCCCGGCGAGAGCGGTGTTATAGACTTTGGAAGGGGAGTAACGGTGATCGGAAGATCCCAAAATTACATTCACCGTGGCTTCGGTCATCCAGCGAAGGGATTCCAAGTAGCCGATCCGCCATGGAATTTCTTGGACGGACACGTTTGGGTGGTTTTGCGCCTGTTCCCTAGCGTATTGAGGACACGGATTGTCCTGGTTGGTATAAGCAGTGCCGACAAGGTGCAATTGGCAGTGCGGTTTTCCTTCGGAAAGCTCAGCGAGAGCCTGCAACAGAGCTTGGAGGGCGGGGATCATGTCGGGGCCTCCCCGGCCGGCCGCGACGAGATTCAAGTGCTTTGCGCTCATGTTGGGCGAAGGGATTTCGTTCTGGTGTTCACGCACCCATTCCATGTCACCGGTATCGGGCACGAAAGGAAGCACCAGTCGAGGAGCGGATATCTGCGGAAATCGCCGCGACAGATCATCAAAGTATCCGGGAGAAACACTCATGAATCCACCGGCATGGGGGTAAACGTGACTTTCTCCGTGACGGGCGATGAAACGGGCAACCTTGTATTTCATCCCGCCAGGCGGGCGTTCCGTAGGGTTTCGCTCATAGTGGTCATTGAACCACGGGTCCTGCAAATCGAGCACGAAGGGGATGTGGTGGCGCTTCAGCCAATACGGTCCGTGATAAAATGCGCTGAACACGGTGGTGGAAAAAAACACCAGGTCCGGTTTCCAGCCCGCAATGATTTCGTCACCGGCACGCCGCAGATTACGCCAACCCCGCCAGCCTTGATTGCGCAGCCCAAACCATGCCGTGCATCGCAGGGGCCAGGTGGAAGCCCGATCGATAGTGCTGATCCCCTCCAGCATGGTTTGCAGCGAGGGTTCCAGGGACTGGGCTGTTTCATCCGGCGCAAAAGCCAGCACGCGAGTTTCCCAACCTTGGTCACGGTAGTGACGTAGACTTGCGCGAATCCGGGCGGAGTCCGGTGAATTCACCGGGGGAAAATTGGGTGAGATGATGAGCAGTCGGCGCACTTAGTTCAGTCTGTTTGCCGAGTCCTCCGCCAAGAATTCCTCCCAAGCTGACATGGCTATGTCCTGGTGCCCTGCCTGTGCGGCTGGGTAGTGGCCGTTTTCGACTGAACTTAGCATGTCTGGTAAAAAACGGACAAAGCGGTCGCTTTTGTCGATCGGGTGCAGAAGCCAAGTGTGTTGGTCGTGCAGCGTAAGCCGAAATTTTCCCGCCGATTGCATGCGCCGGAAAAGCATGATTTCCGGGGACCGAGGGTAACCTCGGCGTAGCCATTTGGCGAAACGAGTTTCCCAAAGGATGCGTCCCTGCAAAAGCGGAAGTTGTTGCTTGAGCTTCTCCATTTGGAACAGGTAGCACCGGGTGCTGAACCAGTGGCTAAGCCATCCGGCCGGGTGGGGGCGATGGGCAAGCTTCTCTCCTTGACTGGGAAGGGATTGTGCCTCGGCTAACGGAGGGCTGGAGAGCGGAGAGGCCGCGATGAGGTCGGGGTTTTGGGCCACCTCCCGCGAAGCTTCGGACACCCATGAATGATCCGTGGACCGATGGATGAGCATATCGGCATCAAAGTGCAGCAGCCATGGGGTGTTGCAGAGTTCAAAGGCCGCGAGATAAGCCATAAGGGCACAGCCACCGTAGTCGTGGGTTTCCTGCACCACGTTGGCTAGGTATTTTTCGCTGAGTCGACGGCGAAGCGAAAATTCGGGTTCCAGTAGTTCCACCCGATCAACCATGCCTGCGGCCAGCAGGTTGGAGGCGATTTCACGAATCCGTGCCACCCGTTGGGAGTAGGCGGGCTCCGGGAAACGCTTCTCGGGATCGACTATTCCTGTGCGCTGGGGTTTGCAAACATCGACCACGAGCAGACGCTCGGAGGCATCCGGGTGTGCCCTGATCAAGGCGGGGACCGTGAGTTCCGCGTAGCGCACATCACCCGGGCTGAGATTGATCTGCAACGTGTAGTCAGTGTCCATTTTGGGATGGAGAAATCGCCCTTTGATAGACCGCGAGAAACCGGTTGGCCGCACTGCGGGGAGAGTAGTTTTGCTCAGCCGATTTTCGGCAAGCATCGCGATCGATCGCGGTCAGTCTTCCAATGGCCTTCACGGCGCATTCGTGGTCGGCACAAAGAAAGCCGTTCACCCCGTCCTGCACGATTTCACGGAGCCCGCCTCGCGGCGTGGCAATGACCGGAGTGCCGCAGGCCAAGGCTTCGGCAGCCACCATGCCAAAGGGTTCGTCCCATTGCACCGGCAGCAACATGCCTGCGGCATTGCCCAAAAGCTCGTTCTTCTCGACATCGTTGACGGTGCCGACGTAGCGAACCGATTGATCGTCGATCAGGGGCCGCACTTCATTTTCCCAATAGGCACGGGCGTTGGCATCGGCAGAGTGGTTGCCCGCGATCACCAGGGACCGTCCGGCCGCACGGGCGATGCTGATGGCCTGCGTTACCCCCTTTACCCGTTCGATTCGACTCAAGAACACCAACGGAGCATCCGTTGCCACGGTGGCATGGTGCCGGTAGGCGGGGAGATTGATGCAGTTGGGCACGACGTCCCACCGGCCTCCTCCTTTTCCTCCGACCGACGCAATGAAGCTGCTCACCCCGGTGAATCGCAGATGGTTGCCTCCGATTCGGGCCGCCCATCGAATTTGCCTGATTCCGGGCCATCGGTGATAGGTCATGACCGTGGGCAGTCGACGCAGCAGCAGGGGAAGGGTGTAAATCAGTCGACTGGAACTGTGAACCACATCGGCCCGGAAACTCTTGGCTGCGCGATGCAAAGCCCAAGTGTTTTGCCAGGTTGAAGGACCATCTTGTGAAGCCCGCCCCGGCCATGCTGCGAAAAAATCCACTTCAGCCGTCGAGTCGCGGTGAGCGCACAGTCCCACCTGGTGTCCCATTTTGCGCAGTTCTTCGACCCACATGGCTACGAGTCTTTCAATCCCGCCGTAGTCACCCGGGGGCACGGGAAGCTCAGGGTCAGCGGTCAGCAATATGCGCATGAGATAAATGACTACCTGGTGGAAAGCACCTCATCCACGAGTTCGGCGTAGCGGCCGGCTTGATGATCGTGAGCGAAACGCCCCCGGAATTGCTCACGCGCCGCTTGCTTTGCCCGGTATGTCTGGTCCGGGTGTTCCACGACACGAGCAAGGGCCTCATGTAACCGGCCGGGGGGAAAGATGCATCCGGCGGAGGGTGCATTCCCAAGACCCTCCCGATTGCCGGCGGTATCGCTGGCGACGATGGCTAACCCGGATTGCAGGTAGTGAAAAAACTTGTTGGTTATGGTTAGATTGCGGCTGGGGATTTCGCTCCTCTCAAGGGAAAGCCCGACATCAAAATCCATAAGTGCCCGGGCTAGGTCAGCCGAGGGCACCAGCGGCAGAAAGCTTACCCGGGATCGCTTGGTTTCATCCAGTCTGGCGAGCAGGTGGTCTCGATATGCGGGCTCGACCCGGCCACGGAGGCTCAGGGTCCACTCACCCTGAATCAGACGAAGGGTGTCGAAAAGCTCTTCGAGGCCTCGATGTGGTCCTACCACCAAAGAAAACCAGTGCAGTTTCACGGGCCCATTGACGGGACGGGGAGGAGGCAATTGAGGTTCGTCGAGGAAGGAGTTGTAGATGACGGCAGGAGCAGGTCCTCCACCGCGCGATGCCATCGCTTGGGCCAATGCGCGGGAAGTGGTGAGACAGTATTTTGTCTTTCGGCAATAATGCTGCTCCAATTGCTCCAGCTCCGCCACCGGACGTCCTCGTCGTTGATCAGGGGTGAGGTCCTGCGAAAACCAGTCCTCAAAATCAACGCCGACCCTTCGTCCGCGCAACATCAGCTCACGCCCGAACCACAGTCCCCCTTCCGCATGAACAATTGTCAGGTCAGTCGCATGCTCCAGAGCATGCTGACGCAACTCACGGTTGTTATAGCCCCACACGTCGGAAGTAATGCGGCCGGTGGCTCGGTAGATCATCTTGGCGATGCGATGCCTGATGCGGGCGCCAAACCAACCGGGACCTGATCCTCCAGTGGTATGGTCCATTACCGGCTCCCAGCGCCATGCTTTCCCTTGGGTTATCTCTGCGTCACGGCGAGCCATTTCGCGATCAAAGGCAATGCCGTGAACGGCCACCGCATGGCCTGCGGCTGTCAAAGCATCAGCCTCCTTCTGCGGACGCGGGGCGGTGCACAGATGTCGGGCGGTATAGATGGAGACGCGCGCCATGCCTCAGGGGGCGGAGGTGAGTCGGGCCTGCAGGGTGCGGGCTATTTTCCAGCCAAGCCAGCGGCGCAGGGAATTGAACCGGGGGCCGGCGGCGGGCATCCGCGCAGATGGGTCCAGTTTGCTGGCCGCCTGTTCGCTCGCTCGGGCATGCTTCCGATCATAAGGCCAGGCTTGAAAGGCGAAACGCAGATGCCGGAGCGCACACGCATGCCTCGTTCGTGGGCTGTCCTCCCGCTGCAAGACGTATTGCGTCAGATTTTGGCACACCTGAAATCCGGATCTCCATGCTCCGGGAGATTTTGCCTGACTGAGACTTCCGGAGGAGTGCCGACGGTATAAAGTCCGGGCGTCGGGACAGTGGCATATACCGGAGGACTGCAGCATCACCCGACCGAAAAACTCTCCGTCGTCATCCAACGAGAGCGTTTCATCCCATGGCCCGGCGGCATCGGCAACTCCTCGGGGTGTTAGCCAGGCGCCAGGGTGCATCATATCGCCGATCTCGAACGCTTCCACCAGCCAATCCACCGGATCGGCATCATGTCCGAGGGGACGGGATTGAAACCTGGCGTTGGCTGGATCGTCTCGGAAGTCTGCCCAATCTCCGCTGGCCATTCGGCCAACGGGCTCTTGTTGCAGGCGGGACAACTGCGCGGAGATTTTTTGAGGATGCAACAGGTCATCGGCGTCCAGAAACTGCAGGAACGATCCGTGGGACGCCTGCCAGGCCCGGTTGCGCGCAGCGGAGGCGCCTGATGCCGGTTGGGAGAGGACGGTGAGGCGTGATTGGGGCAGACTCCTCAGCACGTTGAGCGAATCGTCGCTCGAGCCGTCATCCACCACGATTATTTCCAGATGGGGATGATCCTGGGCCTGCACCGAAGCGATGGTGTCACCCACCCATGATGCGGCATTGTGACAAGGAATAAGGACGCTGACGAGCGGTGTGGTTGAGTCAGGCATTTCTCTCCAGGATGAGCAGCTCCTCGTCGGTGATCGTGCGACAATGGGAATAACGTTGCCCCCAAAATGTGCGATGCAAACGACCGGCCTGCAACGGTCCCAGCAGGCGTGACAGTAGTTCAAATTTCCGTCCGCCCCGGGCTGCGTTCCGCGGATCGGGGGCCGTTCGCCATAACTGCAGCAGCCTGTTTTGGTAGGACTTCGAATAACCGGTTGGCGATCGAAGCCAGGCAGCGAACGCCTTGTGCGCGATTATTTGTCGCGCCTTTTCCACGGCTTTTCCTGAAGGGCAGTTTTCAACAAAGGCCTCTGCGATGGCCGTCGCGGCGAATCCCATCCGTTCCCAATTCTGGGTGATGCGTGGTCCCTCGTGCCGTCCAACCAAGCTGTGAATGCCCGGAATCTTGATCGCTGATCCGGATTGCAGGGCGCAGTTGTGATAAAACCAAACCTCAGCGACCGGATTGTAAGCCGGCAAGGCGGGGACAATCGGCGACGCCAAGGCCGACTGGAGAAATGCGTTGCGAAAAACCGGGGAGTGTGGGACTGGCTGCACCCGCAACATCAGCTCAAGCACATCTGAGGTGTCGGTTGAATTGTGGACGTTGAGAGGAACGCGTTCAATCGGCGGGAGAGTCAGGTCGACTTCGGCATGGTCTGAATAACTCACGTCGGCGCCTTCTTCCTCCTGCCGGGCAATCTGGTCTCGAAACTTTCCCGGTCCGATCAAATCGTCGGAGTCCAGAAACAGCACGAACTCTCCAGTCGCTTCGGGTAAACCGGCCAGACGGGCAAACAACAATCCTTGATTTGCCTGGGTGACCAGTTTGGTCACCCGATCCAATTCTTGCGGTTTAAGTTGGGTTTCGGCCGGCGGACAGGACCCGTCGTCGACCAGAATGACTTCCACGTCGTGCTCTCCCCTGGCGGCGTCTATACTGTCCAGGGTATCCGGCAGCGTCTTATATCGGTTGAAGTAGGGAATGATGACGGAGATTCGGCTCATCTCAATCGTTTGCGGGTGCCTGCGAAAGTAGGCGGGCCGCTTCCTTCCAAGCATAACGAAAATACCACTCCTTTGACTCCGCGACGTAGTGTTGGAGAGGACCGCTTGGTGCCTGGGCCTGGTCAGCGTTCGGCAACAGGAGGTAGTCTTCGGCCGGGAGGACTTCGCATGTAGAACCTACCATGAGCATGGCGGAAAGCGCTTGGGTGAGGTTGTAGCGCAGACCTTCCGTTGACACGAGTTCCTCGATCCATCGTTCGACCTTGGACCAATCCACCCGGCCACCGCTGAAGCCAAAAATCCCGATGTTTACCTTGGAGGGATTGGGTCCGCCCGTAAGGCGTTCCATCAGTGGGAGAGTATATCCGTAGGCGTCATGGACATCGAGCATGTAAACGGGACGAGTCGGTCGATTTAGCCATTCCAGCAGGGCTTCCGGCCGGGCAAAGAACAACATGTCGGAGTCGAGCAGAAGCCGCCATCGATCGTCGCGTCCGAATACGTCGGAGAGTTTTCGAAAAATGGGCTTAACTCGGCGGTAGTGCCAAATGTGAGGGTGTTCAACTTCCGGGAGCGTTTCTCGCAAGGTAGCTTCCACCGCGCGGTTGCTCACGATTTCGGCTTGGGGAAACAGACGCACAAGTTCCGCCTGCTGTGCGGACTTCAGACTCCCATCATCGACGATTTCCAAAGCCAGAGGCTGACCGGCATGGTGTAACAGCGTTTGGGCACACCATACCGTCTGCCACCAGTAGGCGTCTCCGGTCAGAAACGTGACGCGCGTCGCATCTTCGGGAGGAGGCAGTTGTGATTGCGGAAGGGTGGGGAGCGCTCGGCCGGCCTTGCGCATTTGGTGCTCCCCCGAGGCTATCCGAGCAGAACGAACCAGCCCCTGCTGTCGGATGGTCCGGAGGCGTCCCAGGGGCTTGAAGTAGAATCGGTAGGCCAGTTTGCCCAAGCCCATCTTGCGGACCCAACTGGAGTCGCGGTTGACTGGGTTCGATCGGCTCAAATTTCAGTTTGGCCCTTCAGTCGCCCTCGGGCGCCGTGCCAGGCCAGAGTCGCCAGAGGCCCTTGGCTGGGGCGAAAGTGCCACCATGCTTTTAATTCGCGCAGAGGGAGCGTCCATGTGGCGATTGATGGCCAGGGGCGGATCCCGTGCGCCGCGAGCACCTGCACCCAGGAGCGATTGGAATCAAATGCCATCCGTTTCAAATAGGGCAGCTCGAGGCGCCCGGCGGCAATCAAATGGTCGAGCTCGAGCTGCGGCACGTAAGCGATTCCCCAGCCGTGGCGCAGGGTGGTGAGCACGATGTCGCAATCTCCTCCGGATGCCAGTTGGGTGCCCACCCGGTCAGTGATGATGTCGTTCTTTCGGTCCGAAATTGTCCGGGCATATGCCTCGGCCGGTTTTCGCCGGAGAGCCATGCCTGCACCAATTGGCGAGATTTCGGGATAAGCCTCAATGGCGTGGTCCGGCGATGGTTGGAAGACCTGCAGCTCATCCCCCAGATCCCGGCACCCCAACGAAATTTCGCTTGCCTCAAACCACGCCGGTGGGGGACGCGAGAAACGTGGCAAAGACTTGCCGCCGAACGCTCCAATTTGCGGATGCTGTTTCGCAAAAATTACGGTCTGTTCGAGGTAGTCTGGTTTTGGCCGATTGTCATCATCCAGCATGACGATGATTTCGCCGGTGGTGTTCGCAAAACCGGCCAGTCGGGCGAAGGTCAATCCCGGTCGCGGCTCTTTTACGCAACGGCTGGCAATCCCAGCCTCGCGGAATTTACCTTGGTCAATTCTGACCGGTGAATCGCTGGCATTATCCACGATGCACAGTTCCCATTGGTCATTCGGTAGTGACTGCTGCACCAGGGCATCTTCCAACCCCTGCAACAGACCGGCGCTGGGATTGTGGGTCGGTACCACAACAGAAATCAACGGAGCAGGCGCTGCCGGTTTCGCTACGGTTTCTGTATCAGCAGCGGGGTTCGCGCTCATGAGGGATGAGGATCGTCCTTCCAGGCAGCCAGGAACAATTGGCTGTTACATTCCGCCTTGTGTCGCCAAATGTCGGCAGGATTGAGGGTGGACGAAAGGATCCGGTAGTTGAAACCCGCGTCGACCAGAATTTGAAACAGTTCGTGGAACCGTGGAGGGGTTGGAAGATTCCAGTGGTGAATCTCGATACCCAGACGATTTACCCGTTGGAGGGCACCGGTCGAAGCCAAGTGGGGCAGGACTTCAAACTCCGCCCCCTCGATGTCGATCTTCAGGTAGTCGACCGTTGAGTAGAGATAGCGGCCGAGATCGACAGCCTCAACCTGATCACTCGAAGAATGATCGATTGAACCATCATCACCACCGGATGACCTGAATCCGATTTTGCCATCCGCCCGCCAGGCGGCGGCGGCGATTACCTTGGTGTCACGGTCACCAAAGGCATGAAGGTTTTTCTGAAGAACCTTGGCCAAGGTCGGATCAGCTTCGAATGTCGTTATGTCAGCGTCGGGGAATCGTTCTCTCAGTCTGATTGAGGCCAATCCAATGTTGCCCCCCACATCCAAGATACGGCACGGGGTAGAGTGTTCGGAATGGTCGAAGTCATGCACTCCGGCCACGTAGATTTCGGCGAGTTGGTAGTAAACCGACGGTCCGTCGAGATAATGGAGAGGATTTCCGCGCCAAGTGATTTGCCCCGGCACCCCATGCGGTTGTTCAAGTAACGGTAGCAACCGCTCGACCTGTGCCCGATCAGAGGTCTTGCCCCACAGTTTGAGCCAACGAAAAAAAGACTGCAGATGGGATTTAAGCATCGTCAGCGCGCGGTCATCTCAGTTTTCGGCATACCTGAACGGATCGCGGAAATTATCCGCCAAACCTCGATACAGTCCCACTCGATAGCGAAAACGCAGGTTGGGGGCGGGATGCCGCCAGGCACGAAGACTCCACCATGCTTTGCATATCCGAGGCACCAAAGTCCAGGGGGCGATGGGCGGTAGAAAGCTCAGATCGTGCGCATGCCGAGTTCTGACGCTCAGGAAACCAAGGGCTGGGAGAATTTTTTGAAGATATTCCTCCGAGCAGCGATGGGAGGGAATGATATGGGCGAGTTTAGCCCTCCCGACATAACCCACTTTGGAACCTGCTCGGATGAGAGTGTATACCATGTCCTTGTCTTCGTTGCCGCCCGCACCCTGTCCTTTCCAGGATCGCTTCAGGATTTCCTTCGAATTCCGGGCCACGTGATCAAGGTAAGGGTTCAAGGCGGCCACACGCAGGGCCAGGCCTGCACCCACCGGTGTGAAATTTGGCAATGCCCCTTCGCTGGAATCGAGGTGCCAAAACCGGTCATCTTCTCCCAAATCCCGCAAAGCCAGAGCCCACTCAAATTCGCCGATCCAGTCCGGAGGCGGTTGCTCATAGTCCGCGATTATCCTCGGACCCGCGCAGACCAGATCGCGGTCCCTTTGAAAGGCCTCCTGCAACGCCGAAAGGAAGCGTTCGTGAGGCACCGTATCGTCGTCGATGAATATCAAAACAGGAGTTTCACATGCGCGGATGGCAGCCATTCGGGCATGAAACAATCCGGGTTGTTCCTCTCGGATCACCTGGACGGTCATCCCCAGGTTTTTGGATGCGACCGGTGGATTGGAACCGTTGTCGATCAGGGTGATCTGCCAATGCGAAGGGGACAGATCCTGGCGTCCCAAACCATTCAGGACACGGTGCAATCTACCTGGGTCGGGATTGCGGGTGCAGATGGCGACGGTCAGATTCATTCAGTCGATGAGGGCGAACCCCCAAGTTCCCCGGGCATGGTATCCTAAAGGGCTGGTTTTTGCAGAAACCAAGTCTGGGCGCGGCGCCAATAGGGATGATATTCTTCCTGACGCCGTCGAAGCAAAGCTGCCACCCGCCGCCGCGCGACTTCGATGGCGGTTCGCTTCTCGGTTGGGCTGATCAAGGCCCAGCCTTCCGTCGACAACACCTCCAGGCCAAGTCTTTCAGCCAAAATTGGAAAAGACTGGGGCGAGAAGTGTTGCAGGTGTTCCAGGGGAGCCAGGGCGTTCATGGATGCAGGGGTGTTCTTGGAGGCATTCCAATCGGGCGCTTCGACTTTGCTTTTGAGTTCCGGGTCGAAGGGAACCCCGATTTGCAGCACCCCTCCGGGCGAAAGCTTATTCGCCAGTGCAGAGATTACCCCATGAGGGTCGGAAACATGTTCCAACACCTGTTCAGTGTGGATGAAGTCGAAGGGTGCTTGCTCGGCGATTCCGTCCGCGGGAAAAAACCGCGCTCCCCATTTTTCCACGCTGGACCGGGCATCCAGTGCGACATCACAACCATGTGCATCTGCCGCGTATGCTCCGATAAACCGCAGCCACTGTCCGGGCCCGCAGCCATAGTCCAGAGTCCGAGGCTGACGACCAAATTGGGCATCGAGATATCGCAGCACCATGGACCATTCGCGAGCCCGTTGCTCGACGAAATAAGGATCGATTCCCGTTGGTTCATCGAGGGAAGGGATCGTGCGGGAATAGAACTGATTCAGCCAGTCATCCTTCGGCAACCGGCGTTGGTGATGGCTGTGACACTGCGTGCACTCCACGATTTCCAGATCTCCATCCACCTTTTGCAGCAACGCGACGGCTTCGGGGAAATCTGCATAAAACGAGCGGAAGTAGTTTTGCAGGGTCGAGTGGGCGAAGGACACTCGATGCACGATCTTGAGAGAACTTTCTTCCGATCGGCAAATGGGGCACCGAGTCCGAGTTAAGAAATGTGACTCCTCAGGGGCACTCATTTCGAGAACACTCGGCGAATCTTTTGCTGTAGTTGAAATGCCGTCCAAGGCCCCAGAGACCGGCCAATCAACCGCAAAAGAGAATTGTTGGTGTTGGGAACGGCGACTCCGGCTGATTGAGCCAGTCGCAAGCTGGAACGCGCACCTTCCCGATCCCCGGCCTCCAATTGTCGAAAGGCTATATTTTGAGCTTCTCGACCGATTCCAGCAGCAAATTCAGACGAAGAAACAGGGTCGTCCAGATAACGTTGAAGCAATTCGCTTTTGGCCCGCCAAACCTCATTCAAACTTGCATTACTCGAACTGTTTTGATGCCGCAGCGCGGTTACCAAGACTTCATCCACGACACGAAAATTTGCTCCTTCACGCCAAAGGCGGTAGTGCAAATCGAGGTCCTCCCAGAATCGAAGCGTCACGTCGAAGCCACCGATTTGCTCGAGCATGCTCCGCTGGTAGAGTCCTCCGATTCCCCCGATGATGTTGACCAACATATCCGTTGGGGCTGCGGGGGTAGCGTAGACCGACTCCTGATATCTCCACTCCAACACGGTTTCACCGGACTTGGCGTCTTCCCAATCCACTTGGCATAGGATGACCTCGGCATTCGATTGTTGGGCACAAGCTCCCATTGATTCCACGAACGTCGCAGACATGCGGTCGTCGGCGTCATGAAAGTGAACCCATTCGCATTGCGTGGCTCGGAGCAGCGCGTTCCGTCCCCGGGAAGGGCCGTGATTGGTCTCGCCTCTCAGGACTTGAGCTCCCAGCGAAGCAGCCACTGAGCTGGTATCGTCGGTGCTCGCGTCGTCGTAGACCCAGCACTCCGCAAAAGGCTGTGTCTGGGCTTCGACTGACTGCCATAGTTTGGGCAGATGTTCGCTGCCATTGTAGCATGGCACCAGGAGGGCGATTTTAGGGAAATCAGACGTGCTCACGGTTTGCTGCGGGCATACCATGCATTGAGCTCGAGTAGGTTTCCGCGGTCTTCCGCAAAGGAAACCGGATATGCTCCCGCCAGCAGCAATCCATGTTCAGCCAGGAAACGGCCGAGCTCCTCGAAACTGGCTGCCCCCTCGTAAAGCGGAACGATGGGAACCTCAATCACCAGCAAGCCGATTTGGTGAAGGTGTTTGCCGGCGCCTTGCAGCACGGCCATGTCATGGCCCTGGGTATCCGACTTCAGGAGACACCTTTGCGGGTCTGCGATCGCAAGTTGATCCCACATGCTGTCGAGTCGTCGGACTTCCACCGGGATCTTTTGGGCTGCGGCGATATCTTTCCCAAAATTTGCCTCCCCGTGCTTGGAGGAGGCATGGAGCGAGGAGAACGAATCATCCACCGATTGGGTCAGTTCGGTCTTCAGAGCTTCGGCCCCGAGAGCGATCTTGTGCACGGTCAAATTGGGATCGCGCAGTCCTTGCAGGGATTCGACCGCATGGGGAAGGGGTTCGAAACAGTGAATATGCCCTTCGAAACCAGCCTTTCGCAGTCCTTGGCTAAATTGGCCGTGATTGGCCCCCACATCCAAAACCGTGTTGATCCCGTGCAGATCGAACAGCGCCTGCTGATTTACGGTTTCCACGGGACGCCCCAAGCGTGCCACCGATTCGAGAGTCGCTCCTTTGATCCTGAACATGTTCCGCGCCCATTGCAGTTGCTCCTCTACAGTTGTGCGTGAGCGGGGCTCAACTTGCTGCCCCAAGGGCTTCAGTAGGTGGTTTAGGAGGCTTTTCACAGGAGAGCTTCGATTAATTACTCTCGTCTCAGGGGCAACTCCACGGCACCCGCCTGCCAGTTCAGTTCCAGCACTCGACTGGCACCGGCGCGAGGAGCGCGCGCAATGGTGACGGTCTGGGGATGCTCATAACGGAGCACCACATGGGCATAGGGGTCGACCAATTGAATCACGAGGCGATAGGCTCCGTTTGCCATCTGGTTCACTTCCATCAGCCAGCTTTGTTGCGATTCGCCTGCTGGAATGGTCTCGCGCAAATCGCCATCGAGGGTTCCCCGGTCGGCCAGAGCCAAGGGAGTGCCCATCGCGTCGGTTAAAATCAGCTCGACCGCGAGCTCCCGGCTTTCACTCGACCGCAGTCCCAGTTCAACTCGAATAACATCTGCCCCCGCGGCTGCTCGAAATTCCAGCCGGTTCACTCGAACAGCGGTCTCTCCCCCATGATACATGGCTTTGCCCCCGTCTTCTGGAGAAGTGCTGGAAGCTTGCAGGTAACGCGCCACGGTTTCGGTGGGTTCACCATCAAACACTTTGCGACCGGCCTGCATCAACATGACCCGGGAGCAAAGTGACTGGGTGGCCACCAGGTTATGGCTGACAAAAAACACGGTCCGTCCTTCCTGCCGGGAAACATCCCGCATCTTGCCCAGGCACTTGTCCTGGAATTTTTGATCACCCACCGCCAGGACCTCATCGACGATGAGTATTTCGGGATCAAGATGGGCGGCGACGCCGAACGCCAGCCGCACATACATCCCGCTGCTGTAGCGCTTGACCGGCGTGTCCAAGAATCGTTCGATCTCCGCGAACTCCACGATTTCGTCGAATTTCCGTTCAATTTCGCGACGCGTCATCCCCAGGATCGCACCGTTCAGGAAGATATTCTCCCGGCCGCTGAGTTCCGGATGAAAACCGGTGCCCACTTCCAAAAGAGACGCCACCCGGCCATTCAGTTTGATTGTGCCCGTGGTCGGTTCGGTGATTCGCGACAACAGTTTCAGAACCGTCGATTTTCCGGCCCCGTTGTGGCCAATCAGCCCCACGACCTGGCCTTCGGGAATCGCGAAACTCAAGTCGCGCACGGCCCAAAATTCCTCGGATTGACGTCGCCGGCGTCGCAGTGACTGCCAGATTCGAGTGACGCCTTGGCCCAGCGCATCTCGCATCGTGTCCGCCGTCTGTTGATGGGAGATGATGTAGCGTTTGGAAAGGTCTTGGACCGTAACAGCACTCATTCCGGTTATAAATCAGATGATGTCGGCAAAACGCTTTTCGGTGCGCCGAAAATACCAAACTCCGGAGAAGACGCCAAAAAGGATGACCCCGCATCCAAACGCCAGGCCCAGTGGATCAATGTCTTGAGCACCGCCCAGCAGGCACCAACGGAATCCGTCCACCACCGAAGTCATGGGGTTGAGCGCCATGAGTTGGCGCCAGCTCGGAAAAAAATCCGTGCGAAACCCCACTGGGGTCACAAAGACGCCGACCTGCAAAATGAACGGAACGATGAAACGAAAATCGCGAAACTTTACGGTCAGCGCGGTGAACCAAAGACCCGCACCGATGGCGGCGGCCAGAGCCATCAAGATGAACAACGGCAGCAGTAAAATCTGTGGCCCCGGCAACCAGCCATAAAAGAGAGACACGGCGATGAACAGGACGAGCACGACACTGAAATCAATCACGGCGACACCCAGGGCAGCGAGCGGCACAATGAGTCGCGGAAAGTAGACCTTTGATATGAGGCTCGAATTCGCGACCAGGCTTCCACTCGAACCCCCCAGGGAGTTGGCAAACAGCTGCCAAGCCAACAGTCCTGACAGAACGATCAACGGGTAAGGCACTCCACCGTCGGGCATTTTTGCCAGCCGGCCGAAAAGCACGGTGAAGATAACGGTGGTCACTACGGGTTGAATGATTGCCCAGGAGAGTCCGAGAGCTGCCTGCTTGTAGCGCACACGGACATCTCGCCAGGCCAGAAATCCGAGCAGCTCTCGATAACGCCAAAGGTCCCGCCAGTAGTGGCGCTCGGCTTTCCCGGCCTCGATGATCATTTCTTCCGGGGCAGAACTCATTCAGCGAGTGAGGAAAGACCGCGCCAGCGTTCAACAAAAGCGGGAAATGAGAACTGCTGAGCTCGTTGTTTGATTTTTCCGGTATCCCAGGTGTTGCGCATGGCTTCGATCAGGGTTTGAGCCAACAAATTGGTTTCTCCGTAGGGTATCACCACACCCGAATTGGAATCGATGACTTCGGGAGCACCGCCCGCATTGGCCACAATGCATGGTTTTCCGGCCGCCATCGCTTCGAGGTAAACCAAACCGAAACCTTCCTTGCGACTCGGGAGTGCAAACAGCTGGCAGGACTCCAGTTCCCGGCGAAGTGTGTCATCGTCCACTCTCCCTAGAAAAGTGATCGCTTCAGGTGCTTCGGATTGGCGAGCGATGCCTTCCAGACGGTTGCGGTCGATGCCATCGCCCACGACATGCAAATGTGCGTTCGCCAGTTTTGCCCTCACTGCCACCATCGCCTCGATCAAGTGATCAATGCCTTTTTCCCAATCATGAGCGGCCAGCCGCGAAACGGTCAGAATACGGCCTTCAACGGTGTGCTCGTCCGCGGATTGAGAATCCGGGGGACTGAACCCGGGATCCAAAGCGTTGGGCAGAACTTGAGTGCGGACATCGAGCTCGGGATATCGAGTGACCAGTTCTCGTCGGGTATAGTCGCTCACGCTTAAGATCAAACGGGCTTCACGAAGGGCGCTTTGCTGCCATCGCGGCAGTGGTCCCCAAACTTCGATCCCGTGCACGACGATATCAAAGGTCACCTCGGGACGCAGCATTTGCACAAACCTCAACAAGGGAGCCAGACGAACGTGGGTGCAGGTGATATGAACCGATTGTCCCTTGGTTTCACGAAGCAGTGTTCGGGCGCACTTGAGCTTTGATCGATTGCACCCTGTGGCTTGGACATCCGCTGCATGGCAAGCAGCAAGGTCTTTCTCCGCGATTTGGTCGTCATTCAGAACCAAAACAGAAAGAGCACGACCCTCCCGTGATTCGGCAAGGGCTTGCAGATAGTGCCGCGATACACGGGCTATCCCTCCGGGAGCCCGAAAAAGCTCGGGGGCAAAGAGTATCCATTTATCTGATTCTTTCATCCGCTCAGGCGCAAGCTTCGCCCCTCCACGACCATGATTCGTGAACCACCAGGCAAATCACACGGCTGCAATTGCACGTTTGTTGGGCACGGGGGAAATCCCCTATGCTGAATAACTGCAATTCTTTGGAGGATATAACCCCCGACCGCGACCCTTAAGAAGCGGTTTTCGCACAAATACTTAGTGCGATTTCAGAGGCTTTTTCCGCATCCTTCAGGAGTTCTATTATCCTTAAGGCCATCTCAATGGCAGTGCCGGCCCCACGGGATGTGACCACGCCTCCGTGAACCACTACCGGTTCTTCGGCGATGATTTCGTTAAGCTCGGTTTCAGTTGAAGGATGTGCGGTGTAACGACGGCCAACCAACAGGCCCGCATCCTTCAAAACCAGGGGTGCCGCGCAGATTGCCGCGATGAATTTACCCGCTGCAACTTGCCGGCCAATTATCTCACGAACTTCCGGGGAGGAGCGAAGATGCTCGACCCCCGGGCCGCCGGGCAGAAACAGGACATCATAGGTCGCTTCCGGGGGCACACCGCCCACCGTCGTTTCGGCTTCGATTGCGATCCGGTTCTTGCCGGTGACAAGCTTTCTAGAACCGAGTGAAGCGAGGATGACTTTGAATCCTGCCCGCCGCCAAAGATCGATGGGAGCAACCGCTTCCAGTTCTTCAAAACCCTCTGGTAAAATCGTTAGAATGGTGGCCATGGTATTTGCGCAAATTTATGGTCCATAACCTGAACCAAAGTTCTCTGGAAGGAAAGCACGCGGTTGTTTTCGGCGCCGGTTACATTGGCGGAAGGTTTGCGGCCGTCGCGTTGGCTCTGGGGGCAAGGGTCACGGCGCTTACTCGAAACCTGGACAAGGCCGAGGCACTTGGTCGGCTGGGCTGTGATGTTGTGGTGAGCGAGATTCAGTCCTCCGATTGGCACGCCAAGATACCGCGGGCGGATTTTGTGCTCAACGCCGTCGGCTCCGGCGGCGGGGGTGACTCCGGCTACCGCAATTCTTACCTACTCGGGACTCGCTCGATTTGTCGCTGGGCCAGTGCCGCTGATCGTGTGGGTCACTTGGTCTACACCGGGTCAACGTCAGTCTACCCCCAGGGTGATGGCGCGATCGTTCGAGAGTCGGATCCAATCGCCGCGAGCAACCCGCGCACTCAGACTTTGATCGACACCGAACTGCAGATGGCGGCGTGGCGCGGGCCGAAAACCATCCTCCGTCTGGCCGGCATTTATGGCCCGGGGCGACATCATTTGCTGAATCAGATTCTGCAAAGCCATGGCGAGCCACTGGCGGGCCTGCCGGAGCACCGGCTCAACCTGATCCATCGCGAAGACGTTGTATCTGCATTGATCCAGGTTGCGAACAACTGCTCTCAAGCAAACGGTGAAATCTACAATCTCGCCGACGACAGTGCTCCCACCCGGCGGGAATTGGTGGTATGGATGTGTGAAAGACTTGGAAGAAACGTGCCGGTGTTTTCCGGCCGGCCGGCCGAAGGCCGCCGTCGCGTGACCCCCAATCGGGTGATTTCGAATGAGAGAATAAAGTCTGCGCTTGGGTGGACCCTCAAGTATCCGTCGTTTCGCGACGGTTTTGCGGAGATCATTGCCAATTTGCCGAGTCGTTGAGTTGACGAACCCCTGACTCGCTGCCCCGCTACGAAGATTCAATTCTATTCCCATCATGGCCGGACTCGGAAAGTTTCTTAAACAAGCCCAGAAAATGCAGCAGAAGGTCGAAGCCACTCAGGCCGAGATCGAAGCGAAAGAACTCGATATCTCCAGTGGGGGAGGGGCAGTCAGCATCAAGATCAACGGAGCGGGCAAGTTTCTCTCCCTCGAAATTGCCCCGGAGCTGCTGCAGGAGGATTCGTCGTTGGTCAATGAGACCATTCTGGCCGCGGTACAGGACGCAGCGGATCAGGCCAAAGCCTACTCGGACGAGAAGATGAAGTCAGCCACGGCGGGTTTTCAAATGCCGGGCATGATGTGAGGCCGGCACCCCTCGTTGCATGACTCCGGCACTGGAAAACCTGCAGGCGATCCTGAAAAAACTTCCCGGGCTTGGCTATCGTTCCGCCGAGCGGGTTGCATTGCACCTCCTCCTTGAAGAACCGGAGACGTTGCCGAAACTGGTTGAAGCATTGGAGTCCGCGGCGGCTCAAACCCGTCGCTGCACTCGTTGCGGGCACATCGCGGAGACAGAGCTGTGCTCCATCTGCTTGGACGACAAGCGTGACCAAAGCACAATCTGCATCGTCGAACGGATTCCTGATTTAATCGCGATGGAACGCAGTGGGGCCTACCGCGGTTGCTATCATGTATTGCATGGCAAGCTTTCTCCCGTTCTGGGAGTTGGACCGGAGCATCTCAATCTCAAGTCCCTGGCCGATCGTCTCCAGTCGGACGAGGTGGACGAGGTCGTGTTGGCGCTTTCCAACGATGTCGAGGGTGAAGCCACCTGTCACTTTTTGACCGAAGAGGTGTTTGCGCAAAACCCTGCCCTCAGGGTCTCTCGCATCGGATTTGGGCTCCCGAGTGGAGGAGGGGTGCTGTATGCGGACTCCGTGACGCTGCAAAGTGCGCTGGAAGCGCGCCGCAAGTATTCCTGAAAATCAGGATTGATCACGAACGCTTGAGTTCGTGAACTTCAGTCAGTTCGAAGTGCGCCGGTAGTTCATCGGTAGAATGCGAGCTTCCCAAGCTTGAGAGGAGGGTTCGATTCCCTCTCGGCGCACCAGTCTTTGGCTGAAGTCCGGTAATGTTGGCGGAGAAGAATCCTTGTCGATGGTAACAGGCTTCCGTCAGCCGACCCGCCTTGGGGGACCTGTTCAGGCGTCGGCTTCGACGGGAATGGGGGCGAGGTGCTGCCAACGCTTCAGGATGCGACAGCGGATTTGCTCGGGGGAAAGACCGTGGGCTTCGCGCAGGATATCGTTGCTGCTGCCGTGTTCCACAAAACTGTCGGGCCAACCGATGCGTTCGAGTGGAGGGGAGTCTTCAACGCCTTCCAAGATTTCCAGAACCGAACTGCCGAACCCACCGGTCACGACATGGTCCTCCATCGTGACCAAAAGCGAGGCCTTGGCAGCGTGCTGTTTGAGCAGGGCGGCGTCGATCGGTTTGGCAAAACGTGCATTCATCACACCGACAGAAATGCCCAATTCGTGTTCGATGTCCTGGGCGAGTTTGGCCGCCAAGCCGACCATGGGCCCCAACGCCCAAATAATGATGTTGGTTCCTGCCCGGACCACCTCGGCTTGTCCAATGGGCAGGGCTGAAGGCTTGGATTTCATTTCAACTCCCTCACTCGCACCACGCGGATATCGAATGAACGCGGGACCATCGTGTTCCAAGGAGGTGTGCAACATGTCCACGAGTTCATCCTCGTCCTTGGGTTGCATCACGGTGACGTTCGGCACGCAGCGCAGGTAAGCGATGTCAAAGAGTCCGTGGTGGGTGGGACCG
Organism: Opitutaceae bacterium; assembly: GCA_028280945.1. GTDB lineage: Bacteria > Verrucomicrobiota > Verrucomicrobiia > Opitutales > Opitutaceae > Actomonas. The sequence goes on along the minus strand of JANQKV010000066.1, from coordinate 14,872 downwards.
TCGTTGGCCGAGAGTCCGGCTCGATCCATGCAAAAGGTCACTGGAAGTTTCTGCAGGGCAACATCGTGAATGATTTGATCGTAGGCCCGTTGAAGAAAGGTCGAGTAGATCGCACATACCGGCCGGAGGCCTTTCGTCGCCAAACCAGCGGCGAAAAGCACGGCGTGTTCTTCGGCGATGCCGACATCGAAAAACTGCCGCGGGCATCCCTTCGCAAGATGGGTAAGTCCCGTGCCCGAGGGCATGGCGCCGGTTATGCCGACAACCCGTGGATCGGCCTGCGCAAATCTCGTCAGTGCTTTGCCGAATACATCCTGATAGTTTGGCGGGCCACCCTTGGGGCGCGTGCTTTCACCGGTCGCGGGATCGTAGGGTGAAGCGCCGTGGAATTTTTCAGGCGAGCGTATCGCAGCTTCGAGTCCCTTGCCCTTCTTGGTGATCACGTGGAGCAAAATCGGCTGATCACAATCCCGGGCGAATTCGAGATTCTTGATCAATTCCTCCTGGTCGTGACCGTCGACCGGCCCCACGTAGCGTAGGCCAAATTTTTCGAACAACGACGACTCCATGAAGAAGTCCTTCGTTTCGCGCTTCCACTTCATGTAGACACGGTGCATCTCATGGCCGCCGGGCAGGCTGGTGAAGAATCGCTCAAGATCGTGATGGATCTTGTTGTAGGTCGGATGGGTGGACAGGCGATTCAGGTAGTGCGCGATTGCGCCTACATTTTTGGCAATCGACCACTCGTTGTCGTTGAGAATAACAATAAGGCGCTTGGTCGACGCCACGACATTGTTGAGAGCTTCCAGAGTGACTCCACACGTGAATGCAGCATCGCCGCATACGGCCACGACATGTTCATCGGTGCCTTTCAAGTCGCGGGCGGTGGCCATGCCGAGAGCTGCACTCAAAGCGGTGCCGGCATGTCCGGCGCCGAAGGCATCATGCTCACTTTCGGCTCGGTAAAGAAACCCACTTGCCCCCCCGCTGTGACGGAGATTCTCAAAAAATCCACCGCCGCGTCCGGTAAGGAGTTTATGCACGTAGCCTTGATGAGCCACGTCGAAAACAAATTGGTCCCGTGGGGTCTCAAAGACCCGGTGCAGGGCCAGAGTCAATTCAACCACACCGAGGTTGGGTCCAACGTGACCTCCCTGAATCGAGGTCACCTGGATGATTTGATCGCGAATTTCCTGAGCCAACTGGGGTAAAGCGGTGGCAGGCAGGGCTTTTAAGTCGGCCGGTCCTGCAATCGTGGGTAGGATCGGGCTTGGCGAAAACTGAGCCGGAGGGTCGGCGGTAGGATTCATGGGTGGGGAGAGTAGGACCGGACGCGGATCAATCGCCGGTCTCGGGAGAGCTAAAGGACTCAAAATCGTCTTTGCCGTCCTTGGTCTGTTTAAGTTTTTCGATCCGAAGCTCGGCTTGTTTCAAGCGTTCTTCGCACACCTTCAGGAGTTTGGTGCCGGCTTCAAATTGATCAAGCAGTTCAGCCAAGGGCACGTCACCGTCTTCCATCTGCGCAACGATGGCTTCGAGCTGTTCAAGGGACTCCTCGAACGAGAGTTCCTGGGCTTTGGCGTCTGTCATAAGGTCGGAAACATGTTCCGCCTGCGGGCCTTTTCAACGCTTTAAGCCAAGTCTTGAGCGCCTTGCCGTAAATTCGATTGCTGACACCTGATGCGCCTGATCTTTTGACCAGTCTTAGCATGAAGTATTGGTCCCAGTTCTTTATTCCCACCCTTAAGGAAAGCCCGGCAGACGCAGAAACAGCCTCACACCAATTGCTTGTGAGGGCAGGTTTGGTGCGAAAACTCAGCGGTGGACTCTACACTTACTTGCCGGCGGGACTGCGGGTGATGCGGAAACTCAGTCAGATTTGTCGGGAGGAAATGGATCGAGCCGGTGCGATCGAGTTGTGGATGCCTCACGTCCATCCCGCCGAAAACTGGAAAAAGGGCCCGCGATGGGCTGCAGCACGCGAAATCATGTTTCGGGCAGATCACGCGGGGGATCGCCAGAAGCCCAGCGAAGAGCCCGAGTTTGTTCTCGGGCCCACCCATGAGGAGGTTGTCACGCCACTGGTGAAATCCGAGATCAGCAGCTACCGGGACGTGCCGAAGAATTTCTACCAAATCGCAACGAAGTTTCGAAACGAGATCCGGCCTCGTTATGGACTGATGCGCGCGCGAGAATTCGTCATGATGGACGCTTATTCATTCGATGCGGACGACGATGGGGCGATCGTGGCTTACGGCAAAATGAAGGCGGCCTACGAGGCATTCTTTAAACGAGTTGGTGTTTTGGCCATCGCGGTGGAAGCCGATACAGGCGTGATGGGAGGCAGTTATTCCCACGAGTTCATGGTGCCGGCCGAGGTCGGAGATGATGACATCATCTATTGTGAGGAGAGTGGTTATGCCGCCAACCGCGAGAAGGCGACCAGCGCTCTGGTTCCTGCGGATATCGCTGACGCCGCCTTGGAGGCGGAAGTCGAAAAATTTGCCACCCCGGGAGTCACGACGATCGCCGGTTTGGCGAGTGAGCCGTTCGGCGTGCCGGCGGAACGGCAGTTCAAAACCTTGGTCTACGTCGGCGACGAGAAACTGTTTCTTGTTTTGCTCCGAGGCTGCGATGATCTTGAGGAAGCCAAACTGGGAGCACTGGGTTTCTCGGTCGTTCGTCCCGCAACTCCGGCGGAAATCGAACCGGTGTTGGGAGCCAAGCCGGGCAGTCTGGGCGCGGTCAAAGGCACGATAAAGGATCCGGGCAAGCTCGCCGGAATTTACGCCGATCAGGCCATCAAACTGGTTGGCAATGGAACCACCGGCGCAAACGAGGATGGATTCCACCTGCGCCATGTGAACGTTGCGCGAGATCTGGCCATCACCGGCTGGGGCGATTTTCGGACCGTCCAAGCCGGAGAACCATGTCCGCAGTGCGGTAAACCACTCCAAAGCCGGCGCGGCATTGAAGTCGGTCATATCTTCAAACTTGGCACGAAATACGCCGAGTGTTTCGAAGCCACATTCATGGATGATCAAAAGGCTTCCCACCCCTTGGTCATGGGGTGCTACGGCATTGGGATCAGTCGGACGCTGCAGGCCGTGATTGAGCAAAGCCATGACAATCACGGAATCGTCTGGCCTTGGGCAATTGCGCCTTACCAAGTGCTGATCACGCTGCTGGATCCTGCGATGGAGGAGGCTGCAAATCTGGCCAAGGCCATTGGCGTGGCCGCGGAATTGGCGGGAGCGGATGTGTTGATCGACGACCGGGATGGGCGGCCGGGTGTGAAATTCAAGGATGCCGATCTGGTCGGGTTCCCGCTGCGAGTGACTATTGGCGGACGTGGCCTGAAAGAAGGAGTTGTTGAGGTCAAATGGCGCCGTCAGGCGGAAGCAGAGAAGGTGCCGGTTGCGGGGGCAGCCGGCCACATCGCCAAGTTGGTGGAACAAGCGGATCAGGTGGAGTAAATCAATTCTGCGTCCATCGTGCGATTGACCACCCGGATCGATGCGCTAAGTTAGTCAAGTTGCCTGTTGGCGCTGCCCAAGTATGACCGTTGATCAAGCCCAGACCACTCCCGCACCGGTAATCGAAAACGCCGAGGCCCCCGCCATGGTGGGACCGTGGAAAGTGGTGGTGCTCAATGATCCCGTGAACTTGATGAGCTATGTCGTGCTCGTGTTTCGGAAGGTGTTTGGTTACAACGAGTCCACGGCCCGGAAGCACATGCTGGAAGTCCATGAGCAGGGAAGGTCCATCGTTTGGTGCGGACTGCGCGAGCAGGCGGAACACTTCGCGTTTGTGCTGCAACAGTGGCACCTTACGGCGATTCTGGAACGTAATGAAACGGATTGAGGTTAAACTCAGTCTGGCGGTGGTGGCGCCTTTGCTTGATGTGGTGAAGTCAGTTGGCGACTCACTGCATGACGATCTTGCCGCACCCGTGCAGCTCGAACAGATCGACGATGATCTACGCAACGATTGGCGGGACGAGTTGATCGCCGCACAAAATGGAGACGTGGCCAACCTGTTGGCTCTCTTCGATTCCGAGTTCTTTTCCACCGGAGTCGTAAATCTGGACGAAGACAACGCTGATGCCATCCTGCGTGCTTGCGCCGCCGTCAGGCTGTGCTTGCGCCAGCGTCACTTGCGGAAGGTATCAGATGAAGATCTTGAGGGGAGTGATATCCTTTTGGAGGAGTTGCCCGAGGATCAGCGCAGAGCCTTTATGTGTTACCTGTTCCTGGCTACAGTCCAAGAACTGGTCATCGAGCACTTGGAGCCGGCCGAATATACCGACGGGGCGCAGTCATAGTCCGCGTCCGCAATCCCCTTAGCATTTGACGGCGCCGAACGGTTCCGTAGTTTGCTCGACTCACACCCTGCTGTGTTCGAGGTGTCTTAATACTGCTCTTCGCCTTTGAGATTCTTCGGGAACCAAGAGGTGTAGGTGAATGCCCGGCCGTAAATCGGAAGGCAGGAACCTGCATCGGAGGTGCCCACCTAAACCTAAAAAGGTCCTGAGCCTTTTGATGCACGGCACAAGCGGGGTGTGTTTTTTTGTTCCCAGTCGGTTGGGTGGCACTAGCATCAAATCCCCTTCGACCCCATCTCCGTCCATGTCACACCAGTTTTATTACGTCCTTCATGTCCTGTCGCTTATCGTCCTCACCGGGGGAATATTTTACGCCTTTGCGGCGGCACAGGAGACCCGAAAGAAAGTCCTGATGATTACGGGTATTGCGAGCATTGTGCAGCTCGTGAGCGGCATTGGTTTGTGGCACAAACTCTACACGGGGTTTCCCGGTTGGCTGATAGTGAAGATGGTGTGCTGGCTCGCTCTGAGTGCCCTGGCGGGCATCGGCTATCGTCAGCGGCAAAAATCCGGCTTGTTCATGATCGTGATCCTCGCGGTGATTCTCGTGGCACTGCTTGCCGTCTACTACCGTTTCTAACCGCCCTGCCATGGAGTCGAAAACCCAGGACCTCTGCGGCATCTGGGTAGATCCAACCGGCAAGGTCTGGACAAGCCGACATGACCCGGCCGGCAACCGGATAGAATCCGAGCAGGATGGGAGTTGGTTCGTGTGGGTGGGAGGGGCCAGCCCGCCGCCGATTCCCGATGGTGCCGGGATTGTCGATTTGGCGGGGGACGCAGTGTATCGTCGATTGGTCGAATGCGACGACCTCAATGCCTTGGAGGCGTCGGCCCGAACCTGGCGGGGGGAATTTCCGGTCGACGTGATCAAGCCCTATGAGTCCCAGTTTTTGCTGCACCATCGGGAGCGATTGTTCCATGCAGTCCGGTTCCATGAACTGAGGCGCTGTCAGCTCGATATCGAGACGGCTTCGAGCACCGGTGATTTCAGTGATCCGGCCCAGCCGCGGGACCGCGTGCTGGCGATCGGTATTCAGTTTGGAGATACAGATCTGACGCTGGTTTTGGAGGATGATTCGGACGAGGGTGAAAAACAGCTGCTCGGTCAGCTCAATGCCGTGTTGGCCGCACACGATCCGGATACCATTGAAGGACACAACATTTTCAAGTTCGACCTGGACTACCTGAGAAAACGAGCCAAGCGCCTGAAGGTGCCATGCCGCTGGGGGCGGTTTGGACAGGTGGCCAAGTTTCGCAACAGCCGTCTCAAAGTAGCCGAACGTTGGATTGATTTTCCGCGTTGCGACCTGCCGGGGCGAACGGTGGTGGATACGTTTCTGCTGGTCCAGCTTTACGATGTCTCCACGCGGGAATTGGAGGCGTTCGGGCTCAAGGATGTGGCCCGTCATTTTGGGGTGACTCCGGCGGATGGAGGTGACCGCACATATCTGCCGGGAAACGAAATCGCCCGGGCCTTTCGCGACGACCGCAACGCATTTTTGGCTTACCTGCGGGACGACTTGCGGGAAACGAAGGGCATCGCCGACATCCTGCTCCCGACTTATTTCGAACAGGTCAAAACGTTTCCGATTACCCTGCAGGAAGCGACGCTGCGGGGAACGACGGGTAAAATCGATCTGCTGTTTCTCGAGCACTACTACCATGCAAGGCAGGCCACACCCGTGCCGCCCGATGTGGCTGCCTTTGAAGGAGGATTCACGCGCAGTTTTCAAGAAGGCGTCTACCGGCACGTGTTGCACTTCGATGTCGCTTCGCTGTATCCGAGCCTGCTGCTGCACATGGATCGGCATCCCGCGAACGATGTGCTGGGAGTTTTTATCCCGCTGCTTCGTCAACTGCGGGAATACCGGCTGCACTATAAGAAACTGGCGCGTGATTCACCCGACGCGGACGAACGGGCCGAGGCGGCCGCGCGACAATCGAGTTTCAAAATTCTCATTAACTCGTTCTACGGGTATCTCGGTTTTTCCGGGGCTCGTTTCGGCGATGGGGATTTGGCGGCTGAGGTCACCCGGAGAGGCCGGGAGCTGCTTCAATCCCTGATCCAACGGTTGCATGATCTCGGGGTCACCATTCTGGAGGCGGACACCGACGGGATTTACCTGTCGAGCGAAGAGCATTTTGAGCATCCGGAAAACTTGTTGAAGCAGGTGGCCGAGATCCTCCCCGAGGGTATTGAACTGGAATACGACGGGCGGTTTGACGCCATGTTTTGCTACAAAGCCAAGAACTACGCGCTTTACGATGGAGAGCGGGTGATTTTGCGCGGTAGTGCACTTCGTTCGCGCGGCATCGAGCCTTATCTGAAACGACTCAGCGAGAGCCTCATCTTCAACCTGCTTGGGGCGGGCGGCGAATCACCGGAAGCTTTGTTGGCGGAGTATCGAACGCAAATCGAGTCAGGCGGAATTCCCGTCGCAGAATTGGCTAAGACGGAGGCATTGAGTCAGAACCCCGAGGCGTATGAGCGATTTGTGGCCGGAGGCGGCAAGCCGCGGCGGGCAGCGGCCGAGGTGGCCCTTAAGATGGAACCACGACCACGCATGGGGGATCGGGTAAGTTACTACATTCTACCCCGTCAAAAGGGCCAGACAACCAATTGGCAGCGGGCGTGTGCCATGGAGGATTTTGATCCTTTGCAGAGACCCTACGACCCAAAATTCTATCTCAAGAAGCTGGACGACTGGGTGACCAAATACGGCGCGTTTTTGCAGGTTGCGGAGAGTCCCGATGATGAGCAGCAAGGCGAGCTGTTTTAAATCAAAGCCCGCTGCGGTCGGTCAGCGCCAGTCTCGCACAGATTTGATCAAGCGAAGTCCATCCCCCAACCCCACGTGGGATCCGCCGATTTCCTGCCACGGGATATCCAAATTCTGAACCGAAATGCCATCTTCGCGTGCCCGCACCAAGAGCTCCAAATCGAAGGCATACCCCTTTTCCCGCCATTCGTCGGCATGACCCTTCCACCAATGCGCCGGGACGATTTTAAAGCCACATTGGCAGTCCTCGACCTCGAGCTGGAGCTGGCGTCGGGCCCACTGGGCAAACCAACCGCCGGTGCGTTGGCGCACCCATGACCTGCCAACGGGTTTGGCAGGATCATTGTGGTAGCGGTTCGCGGCGATCAGCGGCAAGGGTGCTTCCTGGGCCAACGCCACTTGTATCCCTTCAACAACTGCCTGCGGTGGAATGGCCCCGTCGGCATCCACGAACCCCAACCATCGCACGGTCGGCGTAGCTTGTCGCCAGCCCCAGTAAACCGCGCCGCCTTTGCCGTAGTGTTGATCCACGCGGGCCATCGGCCGGACAAAAGGATGCAGCTTTCGCACCGACTCAACCACCGAGTTGGTCATCTCCGCTTCGCGTTCCGGGGAAGCATCATCCACGATCAGAATTTCCACCGGGAGTCTGGTTGCACTCAATGCATCAGCCAAATCGCGTAAAAATTGGGGGAGCCTCTGGGATTCACACCAGCAGGGTATGGTCAAAGCGATTTCAGGCGGGGGAGGGACGATTTCGCTGGCAAAAACGCCGGTCGAAAGAGTGGGTGCCTCCACTTGGGTGGCAAAGACAGCGAAACGGGGATCGTCCCCCAGTATTCCGCGGAGCGAGTCATCGGGCAGCAGTACCGCAGCGGTGGAAAGAGCGTCAGCCAACGCGGCCGTAGGAGCCATGACCAGGGATTGCGGCCGGGCTACGCGGGATTGCTGATCGATGATATGCCCTGGTTGGTAACCCTCGCCCGATGCACCCAAGGCGAAGGGCGCCTCCAGGCTGAGCCGTGGGTTTCCCGGCGATTGCGGAAGACTCAGTTCCCATTCTTCCTGTCCGGGCTGAAGAGGTTCTCCAAAGACGAGAATGCTTGATCCCCCCCCGCTTAGCACTGCCGAGGGGACCTCCCAATCCCGCAACAACCCGGCCACGGCGTCCAGCGCAGCTCCCTTGCCTATGGCTCCAAGATCCAACCAGCGTCGGCCACTGAGCTTGGTGACCTGTGCCTGGTCCGGGTCGATCGCTATGACCGGTGCGTTGTCGTTCTCAGCCGGAGGAGGCAGATCGCGTAGGTGGGCCGGAACCGATTGTTCCTTGGCCACGATCGCTTGATATCCTGCAAAGGGATCAAAGGCGTTGTTCGAAGCAGCCGCAATCTCGATGGCATTGAGCAGGCACTGGTGCGTGATCTCATCGATGCGCAGAGTATCGCCGTCGCTCGCCCGGTTGATGCGGGTGACATCGCTCCCGTCCCGATAAAGACTCAGTTTTTCCTCCACGCGATCCACCAGTCGAAACACCTCTTCGGCGATGGGACCTAGCGACGATCCATCCGTCGGTGGAGCGAGATGAAACCTGAATCTGGTCGCCATTGCCTCATGATCGTAGACCGCCAGGCTACCAAGATCGTTAATGCGGACGATGGCAGGAGGAGAATTCATTCGTTCTGAGGTTTAAGTGGGGGAAAGAGCTTTTCCCAAACCGGCTGACGAATGAAGCAGTGCAACAATACTCCGGGTCGCAATCCGTAGAACTCAATCACCGCGTTATCGCCCAAATTCATGGGCGGATCACCCAATTGACTATCCCAAAGCACCACATCCCAAGTCTGGAAATCAGATGGCGGGCTCTCGAAATAACCCACGGCGGAAGCGTCGCGCAGATACCAAGGCAGTGGCCAGGCATGCTCGGCGCTCACGACGGCAACGCGGATCTCGCCATCATTCGCTTGCTCCAGATTTGCCAGCCGATCAGGCAAGCGCGCAAAGGCCCGGGGAGTCTGGACGTAGAAATAGGGGTTTCGCACATCTCCCGGGTAACGCTCGAGAGCGAGTCGACTTTTGCTCAAAGACTGTCCGGCGGAAGCAACCAAAATCACCCCAGCCAGGGCCCAGCGCCATGGCCGGCCGGCCCCGATGACAACCAGGCAATAGGCCGCCAGGATGACGAGCCCAATGACTGACGTCAGCAGCAACCAAGGAGTCTTGTAAGCCACGACGGAATGCAAAAACAGCAGACTGCCCGTGAAGGTCGCCACCGTGCGTGCGGCCACGGGAGCAGACTTTCGCCATGCCAGGGCACCACCTCCCACCGCGAGGGCAAGCAACCCATACTGCCCCCAACGCGGACCACCGGAAGGCAGGATACCCAGATACCGCAAGTGATACCACCATGGGTATTCATGCGGACTTTCCTGCAGCCGGCTTATTTGTAGAAAGTAGTGCTTAAGGCCGTCGGAGACACCATGGATGTTTTGGCCGAAGCTGGAATAGAACAAGGCGTAGGGCAGCAAACAGCCCAGTCCCAACAATGCTAATCCGCGTGGACTTGGTATCTCCGGTTGGTCGGCGCGGGGCAGACTGACCCACCACGCCCCCAAGGCCATGATGACATAAAGCGGCGTTATTTCCTTCGTTGCTTGAGCGAGCCCGATGATCAGACCCATCACCAACATGGATCCGTGAGAAAAGTCCCTTTCCCTGCGTCCCACCAAAGTGAATACGAAAGCCCAAATCAGGAAAGCGAGCGTGGCTTCCTGGACAAAGTAGGTGTGGTAGACCGAGCTCATGGTCTCAAAGGCGAGCAGGGCAGCCGCCACGGCACCGGTCGCACGCGTGAGACCGATGCTGCCGGTGCCGAAGCCGAGCAGCGCCAGAGTAGCTACTCCGAGGGCCAGGGAAAACCGCCGGGCGTCGCGGTCATCAAAATCCGCCGCCTTGCCCCCGCGCAATTGATGAAGCCAGGCCGCTCCGAAGTAGAGAGAAGGGCCGTGACGGTCGTAGGGATCATACCGATACCCTTCGCCATCAAGCAGTCGCCAGGTCTGCCAGGCCTGCACCGCCTCGTCGGCGTGCAAGGGGCGCGATTCCAAGTGGGAAGCGCGCCAAGCTGTGCCGGCGACCACCGCCAGCACAGCCAAAATCCACCAAGCCCGGTTATTCAGCAGCGCGGCCAAAGACTTCCACTTCGATGAAGTGATTTAGTCCGTCGCTGGTGTTACCGTTGGAGTAAATTCGCACGTAACGTCCCACGGCTTTGTTGCCGGGGATGAGACGCCCGCGATTTTTTTCGAGATAAGCGGGGTCCGAGCCACGGCCCATGCCGGAAGAGTCGTCATGATCATTGTTGAAGAGGGTAGTGACCCCTTCGCCAAAATCTTCGTCGTTGGAGACTTGAACAATGACATCGAGGTAGGAACGGGGCTGGGCGTGGTATTGCCAGAGGCCGATTCCGTAAACCTCCGTGGCGCTTTCCAGATCGATCTGCACCCACTGCTGCATCTCCCCGAGTTCAACGTAGTAGCCGTCTTCGGACTCCTTGTCCCCGTCGGTCACCATATCGAGCTCGCCGATGATCGGCCATGGGTCGGACGAGATCACGGTCTTGCCGGAGGCAACGTTGGTGACGTTAGCCGGGACTTGGATCTCAGGCGGGGGGGTGTTTGGCGCCTCGAGGTGAGGCAGGCGAATCGGTGCGGGGGTGCTGGTCACCTTGGGCGGAGGAAATTCAAGTTCGAGCACCTTGGTCTCACCGGCCAGGAAGGCGGGTGTCACGCAGGCCGCGAGGAGAAAGGAAATCGTACGGATTTTCATGGATGTAAATGCGGTTGGGCGAATCAGGCTTTGAAGTCTTCGGGCTTCATTTCGATGGTTGTACGGGCAGCCACGGCGGGGTTGACCTTGAAGATCGGCGCTTCGCTTTCAAAAGCGTGGGCACCGTCGCAATTGAGTTCGTTTTCGCCGCGCACCGCACCAAAGAAGTTTTCCAAATGCGGTTGATGCAGCGGCTTGTTGAGCACGACCGGGAGTTCGTAAGCGACGAGGGGAGCCGTCTCCCGCACGTCAGCCACGGTATCTTCGGCTGGCGCGGGCGCGGCGGACTGTTCGAGGTATTTGAGGTCAATCCACTTGTCCCACTCGGGCGCGCGGTCCTCGCGGTAGACCTTGGTCAGGCTCGGGTTTTCGGACATTTTGACCGAACCTTCGTCACCCATGAACTGCTCGAAGTAACCGCCGCCAGCGCTTGTGGTGGTCAGTACTTGATAGAACGCGCGAACCGGCCCTTCCGCGGTGTCGTATTCGAAGATGGCCATGACGTTGTCATACCATTCCCGGGTGGAGTAGTAATCGGTGCCGCCTGAGGCGATCACGCTGCTGGGACCCGTGCCGAGGAACCAGTTGAAGATGTCGATTTGGTGGGCGCCCAGATCGGAAATCGGACCACCGGAGAGATCACGGAACCAGCGCCAGTTGCGGAACTGGTGCATGTCCTTGAAGCCGTAGCGCTGCAGGGTTTCCGCCGGTATTTCGTAGCGTCGGGGGAAACCGAGATCGTCGGAGACGGCTCGGTTCCACTGGCCGTTGATGTTGGTGATGCGGCCGGGGATCTTTGCCTTCTTGATGATGTTGTTGAGGGCGTGAAGGTAACGCGGGTTGGACCGGCGCTGGTGGCCGATCTGGAGCAATTTACCGGTCTCGCGCTGGGTGACGACCATGGAGCGGGCGTCTTCGACCGTATGCGCCATCATCTTTTCGCAGTAAACGTGTATTCCTGCCTTGAGGCACAGGTTGGTGTGGGGGGCGTGCCAGAAATCAGGCGTCGCGATGATCACGGCGTCGAGATCGGTCTCTTTGCTGACTAGGTCCTCGATGTCTTCGTAACCGTTGGGCTGGAATCCAGCCTTGCGGAGACGATTGACGCCATAACGGCGCGACAGTTCCCAGATGTCGCAGACGGCGACAAAGTTCAGATCCGGAATGTTAAGCAGCGAGTCGAGCAGCACGCGGCCTTGTGAACCGACGCCCACCAATGCGACATTCAGGGTGTTGCCCGAACTCTGGGCTTTAATAATCGACGGGGCCGCGAGGACCATGCCACCGGCGGTGAGGCCGGTCTTCAGGAAGCCTCGGCGCGACCAAGGCAGGTTGTTAAGATCAGAGGCGACTTGATTCATGACAGTGGGTTACCAACGGGGGAGAACAGCGAAACGGTCGTGTTTGACGAGGCGGAGTGCGGCGACAACCAACAGGATGTGGATGCCGAGCCAAGCGACACCGTCAGAGGCGTTGAACAAAATAAGTCCAATTGTCAGGCTTGAGTAGAGCAGGCCTTGGAGGAACAACGAAATCCGGGGAGCGAGCCCAATCAGCAGGGAGACCCCCAACAGGATCAGGACGGGCCCCAGGACTGCGTCGTAGAGCGCGAGTCCCCAGCCGGGAATAAGTGGTTCCTCGGCGAACTTGTCCGCCATGGCTGGGGGAAGTCCGTGATAGTGCTCCATGCTATACACTTTCGATTTAACCTCCACGACAGCACCATTGATGTCGGGTTCACCAAATTCGTCCAAAAGCGGTTCCTCGGTGACCTTTACTCCGGCGTATTTTTCCAAGCCGGTGAGCAGGGCTCGCAGGCCCAGCCAGACGCGAAGCACGAGATACCCGAAGGTATCCGTGAGGTTTTCGATGATATTGGGTTTCGAGGGGGTGTCGGCACTCATGGGGAGAGAATTGGGAGACTATTACAGGAACACAGTTCAGATGACGTTAGAACGTTCTTGAACCGTTACACAATTCGAACCGTCCGCCGGGCCTACATAAAGCCCGGACGGTAGGACTTGGTCAGATAGTTATTGGCGGGCTCATAGTTGGTGAACCGGACATTTTTCGCATCGAAGTCGAGACGACGATTGGCGCGGATGGCGGCATTGCCCAGCAATACAGTCTCGGTGAAGGGACCGGCGTAGTCGAAGTTCGATGCCGGTTGGCGTCCGTCCACGATCGCATTGGCCCAAGCTTCGTAGTGGTTGCTCGTCTCCACGCGCGGAAGCGTCTTCGGCGGCAGTGAGGGGGCCAGTTTCCGCATCTTCGTTTCGGGGAAGATCCGGGGACTGGAGTTGTAAGTGCTGTTCACCATGCTCGCTTCCGATCCGACAATCACGGTGCCGCTGCCGTCGCGGTAATACTCGCGGCCGTCTTCCCAGTCGGGACGGAACGTCGGGGTAAGCCCGCCGTCGCACCATTTCCATGTTACCGCCGGCATGGAACCGCGGGCGGGGAACTCGTAGGTCACCACCGAGGAGGTGGGGCCGGAGTGGGCGGTGTTTTTGGCGGAAAAGGCCTCGATCGCAGTGGGGGACTCGAGTTCCAGCCCCCAGAAGGTCGCGTCCATGATATGGCACGCCATGTCGCCGAATGCGCCGGTGCCGAAATCCCACCATCCACGCCAGGCGAAGGGCAGGTAGGCGGGATCGTAGGGACGGTTTTCGGCGATCCCCAGCCACAGGTCCCAGTCGAGGGTATCGGGAACAACGGGAATGGCCTTGCTGTGGTCGGGCAGCCCGACGCCCTGAGGCCAGATGGGACGGTTGGTCCAGCTGTAGACTTCGCGAATTTCGCCGAGCACGCCGGCCTGTATCCATTCTTTGGTGATTCGAGTGCCTTCGTTGCTGTGTCCCTGATTGCCCATTTGGGTGATCACGCCCGCTTTGCGCGCTGCCTCGGTCAAAAGACGTGCCTCTTCGACGGTGTGGGTGAGAGGCTTTTCGACATAGACGTGTTTGCCCAGTTTGACCGCGGTCATCGCGATCGGGAAGTGCATGTGGTCGGGAGTCGAAATGACGACCGCATCAATTTTGTCCCCCATCTTGGCGAACATCTCACGGTAGTCGCGGAACCGCGGAACATCCGGGTGCGCGGTGTAGCTTTCCGCGGCTCGCTCGTCATCGACGTCGCAGAACGCCGCAAACGTATGCATCGTCAGATTGCGGACAGGATTGCGGCCCTGGCCGCCGCATCCGACTATCGCCAAGTTGATCTTCGAGTTGGGGGAAGGTCCGCTCCCTTGTGATTTCATGATCGCCGGGAATGCCGTGGCAGCAGCGGAGGCGAGGGTAGATTTCTGCAGAAAACTGCGACGCGAGAGAACGGAATCAGTGCTCATATTCTGGGTTGGGAGGTTGGGGGGACGTGGGTCGCGGCTGCAAGCCCGACACTCACGGCAAAGGTTTTAGGGATCAGAGGTTGAAGGCGCTGCGCAGAAATTGGCAACTTCACTCGGAAACAAGCTCAGTTTTGTCCTCAATCTGCTCAGTTCTGTGAAGGTGGTAGTCCGGAATTAGGGGCTCAACTCTCTAGGTTTTCTTCCTGTTGGACGTTCAGTAGCCGCCGAGTCTGCCGACGCCGGGGAAATCCAACGCTTCCCTGGCGATACCCGGACATCCCCGGATCGACCGAAACCTAACTCCAGCTCAGGTCATGTTGGTTAAAAGGCATACTCCGCATGCGCTTGCCCGTGGCGGCGAAGACGGCATTGCCAATGGCGGGGGCCACGGGCGGGAAGGCGGGTTCACCCAAGCCGGTGGTCGGGTAGGGGGTTGAGATGAAATGGGTTTCGATTTCCGGCGTCTCCGAAATCCGCAACAGCGGGTAATCGTGGAAATTGCTTTGCTGCACAGCGCCGTTCGCCACGGTGATC
>JANQKV010000068.1 GCA_028280945.1 Opitutaceae bacterium | reverse complement strand
CGGTTTACGCTGGCGAGCGCGAATCAAGCTGTCTCCCGCCCTAGCGGCGGCGAATCTGCCATTTCGGAGCGGGCTCCGCCGCGACCAAGGCCTGGATGCGGGCAATGACATCGGGGTTTTCCGCCGCATGATTGCGGGTCTCCAGCGGGTCGGCCTCGTAGTCATAAAGCTCATACACGGGATCTTCCGATCCGTCCCGCGTCACCCACTCCACCAGCCGATACCGTTGCGTCCGAAACGCCCGACCCACGCGATCCACGCTGTTGCGGTAGTAGGCATGATAACCGTAGGGGCGCAGCACCTTCTCCGGGTCGGTGAGCACGGGAGAAAGATCCACGCCATCAATCGGTTGCGGTCCCGCCGGTGCGGGCAGGCCGGCCAGGGAAGCGATCGTCGGATAAAGGTCGACGGTCTCGGCGATCTGCCTGGCCGCTGCGCCGGCTTGGGACCGGCCGGGCGCCCGGATGATGATGGGGATGTGGTTGGCCTGCTCGTAATTGGAGTGCTTGGTCCACGAGCCAAGGTCGCCAAGATGGAATCCGTGGTCTCCCCAGAGCACGACGATCGTATTCTCGGCCAGCCCGGTTTCATCGAGGGCATCAAGCACCTTGCCAAGCTGCGCATCCATGTAGCTCACACTCGCGTAGTAACCGTGGATCAACTGGCGGGTTAGATCCTCGTCCAGTTTACCCCGCACCCCCGAGGGCACGGGACGAAAGGCGTTGATCTCGCCGCCTCGCTTCACCGCAAAACCCGGCGCACCTTCCGGCGCTTCCTCATATTCGGGCATGGGCAGTTTCTCGCGATCATACAGGTCCCAATACTTCTTGGGCGCGGAAAACGGCAGGTGCGGACGCACAAATCCGACCGCCAGGAAGAACGGTTTCTCCTCGTTGCGCTGCAGCCATTTCAACCGGTCAATGGCAGTCGCGGCGATACGACCGTCGGCGTAGGCTTCGTCAAGCACATCCGCGGCTTCCCATGCCATGCCGCGCGGTCGCAGATTGCCCTCGGCATCAAAACGGCGCTGATTTGTGAACAATCCCTCTTCGCGGGAAAGCTGGCGGTGGTTGCTTTCCGGCAACACGTAGTCGATCACCTTGTCCGGATGATGCGGCACGCTCCACGACACATCGTCGTTGGTATTGCCGTGCCCGATGTGAAACACCTTCCCCATCGAGTGCGCCACGTAGCCATGATTCATGAAGTGCTGCGGCAACGTGACGGCATCCGGGTAAACTTCGCGAAACTGCGTGCCAAAGTTGTAGAAACCGGTCGAAGTGGAGCGGCTGCCCAGCATCAGATTGTAGCGTGATGCCATGCAGACGGCCTGGTTGCAGTAGGCCTTTTCGAACCGCACGCCGGTGGCGGCGAGGCGATCCATTCCGGGAGTGATGGCGGTGTCATCGCCCCATGCACCAATGGTCGGCTTCAAATCGTCCACCAGGATCATCAGAACATTCGGCCGATCCTCGACCGCCCCAACCGCGACCGCCGCCAAGCCGGCCAGAACCAAGACCTGTAATGTTTTTTTGAATACCATAAGCAAAAGGGGATAAACATCCGAATTTGGTTGCGGCGCAGGCGCGGCGCAACCACGGGGCCGGCGCGAGGCCGCACTGTTCAACGGTTCCGTAATGTGCCCGTCGACACGGCCCTTGCCAGGGCGAACCGGCTTGGCTATTCCGACCTCATGCCCCGACTCCCCGCCATCCTGCAACTGACCCTGTTTTTCGCCGCGACCACCCTGGCCGCATCACCGCCCAACATCGTGCTGATCCTGGCCGACGACCTCGGCTACGGTGATCTGTCGAGCTACGGCCAGTCGGGCTTTCAAACGCCCAATATTGACCGTCTCGCTCACGAAGGCATGCGATTCACCCACGGCTACTCCGGTAACACCGTTTGCACACCTTCGCGTGCGTCGCTGATGATGGGACAATCCCCTGCGGTGTGCTACGCGCGCGGCAACGCCGGCAGCGGATCAGAAAACGACCTGGCTTTGCCCGTCGCGGCGACCGTGCTGCCCGAAATCCTGCAAGCTGCCGGATATGTCAACGGGGCCTTTGGCAAGTGGGGCCTGGGGCATCCTCACCTTCCCGGAGCCCCCAATCCCATGACTCATGGCTTCGACGAATTCTACGGCTGGAAGTCCCAACGCATCGCCCACACTTACTACCCGTCAACGATGGTGCACAACGGCCGGGAGATCGATGTCCCCATCGGCACCTACGTGCACGAACCCGTCATGGAACACGCCCGGGACTTCATTCGCCGGAGCGTGAAGCGCGGCAAACCCTTCTTTTGCTACGTGCCCACCGCCATCCCCCATGCGGCCATGCAAGCCCCGCCCGAACTGCACATGAAGTGGCGGTTGAGGTTGCCTGAATTCGACGAACGTATCGGCAAATACCGGGCGGGCGAAGAACCGTGCCCGGATGTGGTCAACCCCATCGCCGGTTTCGCCGCCATGATGGAGCACCTCGACAACGAGGTCGGCGCCATCCTCGACCTGCTGGAGGAGCTCGGCGTGGACGAAAACACGTTGGTGCTCTTCACCAGCGACAACGGTCCCCACGGCGAAGGCGGGCACGATCGGAAATTTTGGAACTCCTCCGGCGGCCTGCGTGGCTACAAACGCGACATGCACGAGGGCGGCATCCGCGTGCCCTTCATGGCGCGCTGGCCGGCCCGCATCGCCGCTGGCTCCGAATCGGACCTTCCGGTGGCCAATTGGGACCTGCTGCCCACCTTCGCTCAAATCGCAGATCAACCCGTGCCAGCCGGCGTTGATGGCATTTCGATTTTACCCACCCTGACCGACCGCCCCGATGCCCAGGCATCCCGCGACTTCCTCTACTGGGAATTCCACAAACGCGACCAGGTTTTCTCTTACGCCATCCGGGCGGGTGAGTGGAAAGCTTACCAGGAGGAAGGACAGCCCTTGGAGATTTATCACCTGGCGACCGATCCCTCCGAAGAGAATGATCTAGCTGATCTGCGGCCGGAGATCGCCGCTCGCATGGCTGAAATCATTGCTCATCGGGGGGACCCCGGACTCGGCCTCGACTAACCACTCCACCGCCAATTGGGCCGCGGCGAGGCCCATGGCCCCGGTCACCCACACCGCGGTGCCAAAACCGCTGGCGCAGTCGAGCTTGAGATTGCTGCCCGGTTCCGGTTCGGCGCTGCAGGTGCCGTCCGCCCACGGGTAGGTTGGGTTCTCCGGCGACCACACGCAGCGCACGCCGTAGCGGTGGCCTTCGCCTCGCGCGAAGCCGTGTTCGCGGCGCAGTTTCTTGCGCACCATCTTGAGCAACTCGTCACCCCAGGCTTCACCGAGGTCACCGCGGCGAAGCTGCGTGACATCGCGTTTTCCCCCCGCCCCGCCAACCGTGACACACCGCCTCTCCAGTCGCACACAGGCGCCGATCAGGTCGGCCTTGTTGGTCGTGCCGTCAATCGCATCAACAACAATGTCAAAGGCGGGAGCCAGCAATCGGTCGGCGTTGGCCGCTGTCAAAAACTCCATCACCACTTCCACCGCACAGTCGGGATTGATGAGGCGAACGCGCTCCCCCAGGGCTTCGGTTTTGGGACGGCCCAAATTGCCCTCAAGCGCCGGGAGCTGACGGTTCGTATTGGTCACGCACACGTCATCGAGATCGATCAGCGTCAGTCGCCCCACGCCACTGCGTGCCAATCCCTCGACGGTCCATGAGCCGACGCCGCCCAAACCCACCACGGCCACGTGCGCCGCCTGCAAACGGGGCAAGGCCGACGCACCGTAGAGCCGGCCCACGCCGCCGAAACGCTCCGCGTGCCCGTCGCTCATCGCGGTTTCACCGCGTCGCGCAGCGCTTCGAGACCATCGCTGAGATCCGTCCCGCTGGGATGCTGGTAAACCTCCAGGTCAAACACCTTCGCGACAGCCAGAAGGTGGTCGAAGATGTCCGATTGCACCCCTTCGTAGAAAGCCC
Source organism: Opitutaceae bacterium (assembly GCA_028280945.1). GTDB lineage: Bacteria > Verrucomicrobiota > Verrucomicrobiia > Opitutales > Opitutaceae > Actomonas. The sequence goes on along the minus strand of JANQKV010000068.1, from coordinate 6,728 downwards.
ACGCCGTGTTGTTGACGAAGCAGTAGATCTCCAGTGGCAAACCGTGGGGAGTCGGCTGCAGCTGGCGCACGAGCAGGGTCTTGTCCAAGGCGATGTGGGGATGGTGCTGCAGGTAATTAAGTGTGTAGGCGCGGAAGGTGCCGATGTTGGTGAGACGGCGGCCATTGCCCAGCACGTTGGCATCATCGCCCAGCTTCTCGTTGTCCCTGGCAATCTCCTCGCGTTTGGCCGCGAGGTGATCGCGCACGTTGCCGATGTGGCTCCAGCGCTTGAGCTGCTCTTCGTTGGCAAACTGGATCGAGCTGGCATCGAAGCAGAGGTTGCGCTTGATGCGGCGGCCGCCGGAGTCCGACATGCCCCGCCAGTTGCGGAACGACTTCGAAATGAGATCGTAGGTTGGAATGGTTGTGATCGTCTTGTCCCAGTTCTGCACCTTCACGGTGGTGAGGGACACGTCGATCACGTCACCGTCCGCATCGGACTGGGGCATTTCGATCCAGTCCCCCACCCGCACCATCTGGTTGGCGGAAATCTGGATGCCCGCCACGAAGCCCAGTATCGCATCCTTGAATACAAACATCAGGACGGCGGTGAGCGCGCCCAGGCCGGAGAACAAATAGATCGGCGACTTGTCGAGCAGGACGGCCAGGATCAGGATCAGGCCCACAATCACCGAGACGAGTTTGATCGCCTGGACAAAGCCCTTCACCGGCACGCCCTTGGCCCGGGTCTTTTGTTCGGCGATCTTTTGGACGGCGTTGAGCACCGCGAACAGCACCCCCAGCCAAATGCACACGAGGTAGACGCTCACGGCGCCGTTGACCCCGTTGAGCACTGCGTCGGAGCGACCGAGCACGCCCGGGGCAAAGGTGTTGATCACGAGTGCCGGGGCGAGGTGCGACAGGCGGGTGAAAACCCCCGTCGCCACAAACTCGTCATCGAGTTCGGTTTTGCTGCGTTTAACCGCCGCCTGGACCAGTCGAAGAATGATGCTCTTGACGATGAAGTTGGCCGCCCAGGCAAGTGTGGCCAGCACCACCAGTCCGACCGCCACCGACACGCCGGCGGCCCCAGCCATCGGCACACCTTGGTCGAGTAACCAAGTTTCAATTTGCTGGACGAAAGCGTTCATCATGATGGCGCAGCGAACGACACCGCATCGGCGACGTCAACCCGCGGCCCTCACTCGGAGAGAAGCAGGGTAAACGCCCGGCCTTGCGTGGAATGATTGCCCGTGCCCACCACCACGGTGCGGGTTGAGATCTGAGCCAGATTGCTGGCCCCGCCCGTGTGATCGCGCGTGAGTTCGATCCACTCGAACCATTCGCCCGCCGGATCATCCGAAATGAGCACGACGTGCCGCACGGTTTTCTTCCGCTGATCGGTCGCCGTCATCAACCACAGGGGTTTGCCCCGCCATTCGATTCTGACCACCTGGCCGACAAATCCCTTGGACCAAAACTGTCGGGTTTCGTCCCACGTTTTACCACCGTCCGCCGTGCTGAAGAGCGTGGCGATCCCGGATGCCGACACGTAAATGCGACCGTCATGCCGGAAGAAATCCATCAGGTCGCGAGCCGCCGGAAAATCGGCCTGTTGCCGCCAGGTGCGACCATCGTCCGTGGAGTGGAAAACCTTGCCTGATCCCTCAAAACCCACGCCTGCCCAAACGTCATCACCCCCCCAGTAGCCGAAACAGGTCACGTTTTGCCGCGGCTCCTGCGGATTGACCGTGATCCAATCGAACGAGGCGAATGCGTCCGTCGATCGCACAATGCTCGTGCGGCCATTCTCGGATCGCCGCAATCCCACCAGCATCGTGCCCGAGTCGAGCTGGACCAGTCCCACCGTGCGGCTCGACTGCGGCCGGGCGAGCACCGTCCACGTTTCGCCTTCATCCTCCGATCTCACAACCAAGGCGGGTTCCGAAGTCGTGATGTAGAGATGTCCGTCCTGCGCCCGCATGAAATTACGCACATCCTGGATGCCCCAATGGTCGCTGCCGTCCCATACTTGGCGCCACGTCCGGCCGTTGTCCTCCGTTTTAAAAATGTCGCCGGTTTCCTCGGTTCCGATCAACGCCACTCCCTCCGACAGCCGGATCGAGGAACGAACATGGGATTCTCCCGGCGGCTCAAACACGCTGGTGATCTCGACGTTCGGGAACCGACCGGGGGCGGCCAACGCAATACTCAAGGGAGGTTCGGAAGCTGCCGCCACCACCGGCCCCACTGCCAGAGCCAAGGCAGGAAACCATGATTTCAAAACGGGCATCGAGGGAGCAGTCATGGGCAGTGAATCAAATTGGTTCGCCAATGGGTTAGTCAAAGAGGCGCCGAACAATCAAAAACGAGCGATCATCCTGCAGCGGCTGGTCACCTTGATAGGCACCAGCCGCATCCCAGAATGCTGAACTTATGTCCGCCAAAGGTTGATCAGCCCGATCACGCAGCAGACTGCGCAGCGGCGCTTCTCCCATCAGCTCCTGCCGCGAATTCATGGTCTCGGGAAAACCATCGCTCACTGCCAGTAGGATATCACCCGGCTCGAATCTGGTTTCGGACGGAGTGTAGTCACCCAATTCAGGGATGATCCCGAGGGGAGGCATATGCGGTTTCAGATTCAGCACCTCCCGGCTGGAAGCACGATAAAACCATACCGGCCCTTGGCCAAAACTCACCCATCGAAAAAGCGCCTCCTCGGCGACCAATCGGCCCATCAACAGGGTGACAAAGTGGCTCTCCGCCAAATCCTCAACCAATTGGGCATTCATCATCCGGGTGAGATCGCGGTGAAACACCCCCAAACGAATGCTCGCTCGAATCAAAGCCCGCAGCTCCGTGGCCATCAAGGCCGCGGCCATGCCATGACCCGTGGCATCGCCCAACAACAGCACCATGTGTTTCACCTCATCCGCCGAATCCCAAACGAATCCCTTTTGGTTGTCCCGGGGCATTACCCCGATGGCATCATAGAAGTCCCCGTTGTTGATCGCCACCGGCACGGTTTTGCCAAAGACCTCGAAACCGGAAACCCGCGGTATCTTGCGAGGGGACGTGCGTTCCTGAACCTCGCGGGCGAGTTGATGTTCCAGTGGGAGATCGCTCACCCTTTGGGACTCCGGAGTAATCCTCCGGAGAGGCAATGGAAATGCACCGCTGTCACGGGGACAAACCCAGGTCCGCCAGAGCATCCAGCGCGGCCGCCAACCGCTTTTCACCGGTCCCTGCAACCACCCGATAAGTCACCTCGTTCACTTCCAACATCCCCCGCACCCGATGGGCCGACGCTTGCCATGCCGCCGGGTCACTGAAAATGCGCTGGGGATCCGGCTCCCATGGCAGGTCCGCCTCGCAGTAGAGGTGGAGCGCATATTGTCGCGAACGTTGGGCCGCAGCCGTTCGCATCCAGTCGGGTATCCGGCCATCGTAGAGTTCATCCGCCCAGAGCACGTTCATGAACAGCGTGGTGTCGCAGAAAACAACCCGTTGGGCCGCCAAAGCTGCCGTCTCTTCGTTGGCAATCTGGCCCCGCGCGATGGTCGGCAAGTCGGCGGCATCGATCGCTCCTTCCCGCTCGTCCCAGAATGCACGCACGAACTCCGGGGCCCACGGTTCCTGGAAGTGTTTCGCCAGAGCCTCAGCCAGGGCGGATTTGCCCGTGGACTCCGTGCCGACTATGCCAATGCGGGTCACGTCTTCACGCATCACCCACCTCCGCGTTCTGCGTGTGCATGGCCCGATACCAGGTGCGCCATCCCACGAGCCCCATGCCCAGGAAGATCAGGTAGAGGAAGGACGTGTAGGTCAGCCCGGCCGCCGCATAGGTGAGCACCGCCACGCTGTTCACCATCACCCAACCCACCCAGTTCTCGAGCCGCTTGCGGACCTGCAACACCTGGGACGCCATGCTGAACGAAGCGATGAACGTATCCCGATAAGGCATGGCTGCATCGGTGTGGTTCGCCTGCCACCAGCCCCAAACCACCGTCGCCACCACCGCCGCCACCAGCCATCCGGCTTGAGCCGGCCAACCCAGGGTCGTGATCGGCAGTTCGGGTGCGTTGCCCTTGTGTTTGACCCAGTGCCACCAGCCGTAGCCCAGGCAGACGAAAAAAAAGATCTGCAGCTTGGCGTCGGCATAAAAGGTCCATTGCCAAAACAGAATCCCCTGCACGGTCACCGCCACCATGCTGACGGGAAAGGCCCACAAGCTGCGCCGGATCATCAGGGCTACACCCGTGATGCCCAATACGAGGTTAAGCTGATCCAACCAACCGCCGGCGACAATGCCTTCAATGATGTCCCGAATCACAGACATGGGCGGAGGCAGGTTGGAGCACGGTGGCAGGTTGGACTTGGTTTGCGCGTCATCAGAACCCGGCGAGCAGGAACAAACCCGCGGGCCTTGTCCATGCGCGACCGCAGTTGGCCCTTCTGGATGATACGGGTTAATCCCCCTATAGGTTATGAGGTAAATACCCTATATTTGGATTGCACCTGGGCCAAAAGAGATTTTCATCGCAAAGCGATGAACCGATTGAGCCACATTCCCGCCCTGAACTTCTCAGGGAATGTCGTGCCCCGCGCGCGGCGCCTTGGGGGTGTCGGACTGGGTCTCCGGGTGGGGTTTCTGCTCATCGCCGCTCCCCTTTTTGCCCAAGTCACTTGGGATGGAAGCGTCGGCACGGGCGCCTGGGGCACGGCCGCCAATTGGGATACCGGCTCTCTGCCCGGATCGAGTGACGACGTCATTTTTGACGCCGCCAACGCCAACAGCCAGGTCTCGATCGATCTGGGCGCCACCCGGACTGTCCGTGGCATCACCTTTGATGCGACCGGGAGCAGTGGTTTCACCTTTAATTCGGGTGGTGAACTACGGGTGAACGCCGGGGGTCTTACCAACAACAATACCAATACCCAGACCTTCGACACCACCTTCCGCGTCAACAGCGACCAGACTTGGAATGCCGCGTCCGGCGCTTTCGTTTTTAACGACGTAGACCTCTCCCGCCACGTCACGCTTACCGGCAGCAATAACGTAACCCTAAACGGCACCCTCACGGCCGTCGGCTCCCGCAACTTCACCAACAACAGCACGGGCACTGTTTCGGTTAATAACGTCGATCTCACGACCAATACCTCCCGTCGCCTGACCTTCACCGGCACGGGCAACACCACGGTATCCGGCCTCATCTCCAACGCCGGCGATATCCGCAAGCAAGGCACCGGCACCCTCACGATCACCGGGGCCAACACCTACACCGGGGAGTCGTTTCTCACCGCTGGCACCGTGGCCATCGGTAACGATGCCGCATTCGGCACCGGCCGCGTCGACCTCGGCAGCTTTACCCTCGAATCCACCGGCGGAGCCCGCAATATCGCCAGCGACACCCGCCTTACCGGCAACTTCCGGCTCGGTGGCACCGACGACATCGAACTCAGCGGCGCGATGACGCTGACCGGCAACCGTACCATCTACGCGGATGGCACCGGCACCTACCTGATCAGCGGCGGTATCGAACTCTCCAACAATACCACGAACCGCCGACTCACTGTCCGCGGGGCCAACGATATCGAAATCTCCGGCAACATCTCCAACGGTGCCTCCGCCACCGCCGGAAACCTCACCAAAAACGATGCCGGCACCCTCACGCTTTCGGGCACGAACACCTACGACGGCATTACCGACATGAACGCCGGCACCCTGATCATCACCGGTGACAACTCCGGCCTGTCCGGCCAATTCCGCCTCGACAATGGCGATGTGGTGGTTGGTGCCGCCAATGCCTTTGGCACCGGCGAACTCCGCCTGTCCAACGGCGACATCCGGGGTGACGGCACTGCCCGCACCATCACGAATGACATGACCCTCAACAACAACGGCACCATCATCGAGGGCACGTCTGATTTGGATTTCACCGGCAGTCTCACCGTCGTCGGCAACAACCGCACTCTGACCGTCAACAACACCGGGGCCACCACCCTGGGCAACATTGCTCTGTCAAACAATGCAACCAGTCGGCGGCTCACGCTGAATGGCACCGGCAATATCACCGTTAATGGCAATGTAACCGATGGTGTCGGTGGAGCCACCGCCGGCATGGTTACGATCAACAATACCGGCACGACCACCTTTGACGGCAGCAACAGCTACGGCGGCCTCACTGATATCAACGCTGGCACTGTCATCTTCAACGGGACCAGCACCACCACGGGTGACATCCGCCTGGACGGCGGCACCATTCAAGTCGGTAACAACTCCGCCTTCGGCACCAGCACCCTCTTGCTCAACAACGGAACCCTGCAAGGCGACGGCACGTCGCGCGCCATCACCAACGATATTTCCCTTATCGGCAACAACGCGACCATCGGCGGCTCCTCCGACTTGGACTTCAACGGGACCCTTGGGATGAACAGCAATCGCACGCTGACCATCACCAACACGGGCAGCACCACCATCGGTGATGTTGCGCTTTCCAACAGCAGCAACAACCGCACCCTTACCCTGGACACCACCACCAACCTGACGATTGACGGAGTCATCTCGAACGGAGGTACCTCCTCCGCTAGTCGCATCACCAAGACCGGAACGGGCACGCTCACCCTCTCCGGCAACAACACCTACGGTGGCACGACCACGGTCTCCGGCGGCACGTTGACCCTGGCCCACAACAACGCCCTGGGCACCACCGCGGCGGGCACCACGGTCAACAGCGGTGCAACCCT
>JANQKV010000003.1 GCA_028280945.1 Opitutaceae bacterium | reverse complement strand
TCCCCGCTGGTGAGTTGCACCCAGTCGTAGTCGCCGGATAGAGGCTCCGGGGCCTCAGCTTGAGCGAAATGGACGCAGGCGAGCAGGACAACGATAGCGGAGACACACCTCATGCGGCCTCAATGAGGCCAAAGAAAACACCGCGGCAAACACCGCGGTGCACATTTTTGTCATCTTATGTCCGGGGCCGGTTTATTCCGTCACCGGCGATTTGATGAATCTAGCCAGCACGAGCCCAACGATGGCCGAGCCGATGATGGTGTAGGCGACGTTGGAGAGCTGCCACCCCCAGGGATTGTACCACCAGACCGCATCACCCACTCGCGCCATGAACGTGCCGGCTGTGCCCGCCAGGGTGACGAATCCGACGCGCGCGGCATAGCCGCTCTTTTTGCAGATCTGTTGGAGCAGGAGACCAAGCAGGAGTGCATAAACGAATCCATGTAGAAATCCTCCGATCATGAGGGAGGGACTCATCATTGACAGCCCGCCCTTGTGGATATGCACCATGGCGAACGGGCCGCGCTCATGCAGTTCCGCGACATTTTCCAGGCGCGGATCAGGCACGACGTAGGTGCCGGTTTCAGGGAACGCCGCATCGAGAACCGGTCCGTTGTCGGCGGCGTCGCCGAGGAAGCTGTAGGGGATGCCACTGGCGCCGTAGTAGATGAAGCCCCACACAAACAGGGCGATGGCGGACAAGAGGGATCCTAGGAGAAGGGATTTCATGGGGTAGGAAGAACAGGGGGTTGGGGTTGAGGGGACGCTGCTAGGATAACATGGCCTTCAATGCCTGATAGGACGCCGCGTGGGCGGAGGCCGCATCGTGCTCTCGGGGTGATCCCTCTTCCACCGCCTGTTCCATCACCAGCAGGGGATTCAATCCCCGCGCCGCCAACACTTCGAAAAGGTGCTGATAGTCGATGTCTCCGGTGGCGGCGAAGGTTTCGTCCCACACCCCGCCCGTAGACTGGCGCAGGTGCAGCTCGACCACCCGGTCCGCATACAATTCGACGGCATCGAACAAGGCCACCGATGAGTCGCCGCAGCCGCGGAAGACCCAGTGCGAATCGAGGCAGAACTTCACGTTCGCGGGATCGGTTGCGACCATCATGTGGTGAAACTCCCGCGCGCCCAGGCGCAGTTCCGAATCATGATTGTGGTAGGCCAGGGTGATGCCTTCGGCGCGAAGCCCCGCGCCGAGTCGGTCAAGCGCTTTGGCCTGGGTGCGGATCTCGGTGTCGTTCTTGTTTTCGGGGCCGCCCCAACGAATCGGACTGGGATTCGTCACGATGATCTCGGTGCCGAGTTTGGCTTTGGCGTAGGCGGAAACGTTCAGCACATGGTCAACGCTCGCCGCGGCCTGGTCGGCGTTGTGCAGTTCGCTGTTCATGTAAGCCGAGACCATCTTGAGTCCGTGTTGCGGAAGGAGTTCGGCGTAGGTGTCGACGCTGGATTGGTCCTCCAGGATCGGCTCGAAACTGGTGAACCCCGTGGTCGCGAGCTCGGCGAGCGCGGTCCGCATTTCGGCGTTCAGGTCGCGACCGGAGCGCTGGTAGAAGGTCATCCAGGGGTATACGTTGCAGGCGAGTTCGGGCATGGGGGCGGCAGTTGTACCGGCGGGAAGCCGGGCGGTGGTGGTGGCGGCCGAGGCGAGGGCCATCGAACCGAGAAATTGACGACGGGAAAGGATGCAAGGATTCGTGGCCGACATGGGGCGGGAAGGCAGGGGAGGCAGAACGGAACGTTAAATGACATTGCGAAAACGAATCTGGAGGCAACGCGGTCTTTCGTCCTTCTTGGCGCCTATGCCCCCCTGCAAGCGCTCCTGCCTGATCCTGCTTGGATTTCTTGTTTCGCTCGTGCATGGCGCCGAACTCGTGTGGCCCGATGAGTTTGCCGTGTTTGAACCGAATCCCGGCTGGGAAGTGAGCGAGGAGGACGGTGCCCCCATTCTGGTCTACAGCGGCGAAGCCGGGGAGCAGTTGCATGGCCGCGATTGGATCGAGGACGAGTTGTTTTATCTGGAGTTCAAGCAATCCGCCGGAGGGCGTGCACGGGTTTTTGTGCACGGCAGCTACCCCATTGAGTTGGAGGGTGTCGCGGATGCGGGATGGCGTCGGCTCAACGTGCGGTTTCGGGCGCCACGCTACGATGAGGGCAACAACAAGTTGGAACGGGCGTTCATCATCGACGCCCGTGTGGGGGAGCAACTGCTCGCCCAACACGTGCTGTTTGACGACTTCCATCCGGAGGGGTGGAAACAATGGGAATACACGGGGGGCGCGACCTCGATCCTGGTGGACGAGGGCGAATTTATGATCCGTCGGGCCACCAGCTCGGCGGCTGATTTCGACGACCTGATTGTTCCGGCGGAAACCGGCGGCGACACCAACGAGGCCGACCTCGTCGACTACGTCCTGCGTGGTCGCGAGCAGTTCAAGCTCATCGGTTGTGCCGAATGCCACGCGGTCGAACCCAACAGCACCGCAACCAAAAACGGCCCGAGCCTCTGGGGACTCTTCACGCGCGAACCGCGCGAACGGGAAGTCACCAACCTGGATGGCACGCTGCGCTTCAACGTGATTGCCGATCGTGATTACCTCATGCGCTCGGTGCGCCAACCCATGCTCGAGCGTTCCGTGGCCGAGTATGGTGAAGCCAAGGGAGAGCCTTATTTGCCCCTCATGCCGCCCTATACGGAGGAGGTCCTGCCCGACAACGACGCCCAGGCGATCTCCTCCTATCTCGCCACGCTGAACGAACCGTTCAACCGCGGCCCCGCTGTTCATCTCGTTGCCGAGACCGGGCTGGAAAACTACGATCCCATGAACGACCGTTTCCTGATGCTGGTGACGGACCGCACCGTGTTGCAACGGGCTCCCATGGCCGGCGTATCGGCACGATCAATCCACGTGGGGCAGACCTCGGGCGCCCACTTCACCTTTGATCCCCGTATTCTTGGCGTGGCCAAGGTGTGGCAGGGAGGTTTCCTCAACATGGGGGGCGAGTGGCGTCATCGGGGCGGCGGCGGAGCCATGATTGGCTACCAGGGTCGGGACGTGCCGCTCGGCGAGTTGGGTGCGTTATTTCATCCGCTGCACGCTGACGGCGAGCCGGTCGATTTCAGTTTTAAGGAAGCGATTTTTGATGACGTCGACCGCCGCCGGGAAATCGTTCATGCCGAAGAAGAGCACTTCGACATGCTCGCGGCGGAGGATGCCGAATTTCTCGGTTACACCATCGACCCAACCGATCCGGCCGCGACACCGGTGTTTCGGATGCGGGTGGGCGAAAACCACTTCACCGTGCATCCGACCCTTTCCGTCTCGGGAGTGGTTTCCGTGGAAGTCTCCGGAGACTTTGCCACTCCCCAGTTGTGGTCCATTAGCACCGATGCTTTGAGTGAGATCGCCGTGTCCGGTGGTGAAGTGATCGACGGCACCTGGACGGTTGCCGCCGGCGAATCCGTCACCGCAAAACTAACCGGCCGGCTGCCGTTCACGCCGGACCCATGGCGCCCGGAGGCCAGCGATTTCCTCCACTCGCCTCAACCACTGCTGGTGGAATCGGCCGATCCGGATCTCCCGGCGGGGTATGCGGCGGAGACGTGGTTGGCCCCGAAGGACAACCTGGGCCGGACCCAGCTCTTCGAACCGTTGGGCATGGATGTGGCAGCCGATGGCACCCTCGTTGTGGCCGCCCGCACGGGCAGCATTTGGCGGGTGATCGACGACGAGTGGCACCTTTTTGCCGAAGGCCTGTTTGATGTGCTCGGCGTGATCGTCGAGGACGAATCCGGTCTCGATTTGGTTGTGGGACAAAAGGCGGAGCTGACCCGTGTCCGCGACACCAACGGCGATGGCCGTGCCGATTCCTACGAAACCCTCTGCGACGACTGGGGCTACCACGGCAACTACCACACCTACATCCATGGCCCTGTGAAACTGCCGGACGGCAACTACCTGGTGGCCTACAACCTCGCCGATTCGAAGGCGGGTGATGCTTACTTTGGTGAAGGTGAAGTCATGGGTTCGCTCGGTGGTTACACCGGTTGGGCGCTGGTCGTCACGCCGGAGGGTGAGATGATCCCGTGGGCGGATGGCCTGCGCAGTCCGGCTGGCCTCGGTGTCGCGCCGGACGGGCAACCGTGGTATGCCGACAACCAGGGCGACTACGTATCCACATCAAAGATACACACGGTGGACCGGGGGGCTTTCTACGGGCACCCGGTGGGGTTGATTGATCGCCCGGGGGAAAAACCGGGTTCCGACAAGATCAAATACGATGCGGTTAAGGATTCCCGGGCCCGTGCCCCGATCCTGATTCCACAGGGTCGTTTGGCGAACTCGTTGGGCAACCCGGTCTGGGATCAGACAGCCGGCGAATTCGGTCCGTTTGGCGGGCAAATGATCATTGGCGATCAAACCCAGTCTTTGCTCGTGCGTGTCGTGCCCGAACTCGTGGGGCGTTCCCACCAAGGTTCGGCCATGATTTTGGCGACCGGTTTTGAATCCGGCATCATGCGCCCGGTTTTCCTGCCTGACGGCAGCCTGCTGCTGGGCCAGACCGGCCGCGGTTGGTCGGCGTGGGGCGGCCACGTGGCCAGCATGCAACGTGTATGGTGGGATGGCAAAACCGTGCCGCCGGGGATCTCATCGGTTCACGCCGTGCCCGGTGGTTTCCACGTCAAGTTCTCGATGGCTCTGGCCGCCGAGGTGACGTCTGCTGATCTGGCCCGAATGCTCACCATCTCTTCGTGGACCTATCGCGATGCACCGGCCTACGGCTCCGACGAACTCGATGAACGCATCGAGGCGTTTTCTCGCCTGAGCATCGCGGATGACCGGCAGTCTTTCCGGGTGCGCCTGGCGCGCACCGAGCAGCCGGTGGTGCATCCCGATCAAACCGCCCGGGTGTATCTGTTGGAGCTCGACGCCGCGGAGTTGTGGGGCGATGACCGCGAACGTGCTCCCGGATCGCAGGCGTTTTACACGTTGTATGAATTCCCGCCGGAAGATCCGGTTTCCCACCCGGACAGCACCTTGGCGGGTTGGAGCGATTTGTTGGCGGATGACCTAGGCAATGCGGATTACCCGGAAGGTATCTGGTGGTGGGAAGGCGACCTGCTCACGGCCAGCGAGGACCAGATGCTTTGGTCGAAGAAGGTCTACCGCGATTTTGATCTCGACCTCGAATTCCGCACCGCCGGCGGCACCAACAGCGGCGTGCTCTACCATGTAAGCATTCCGAACGAGTGGGTGCAGAACTCGATCGAAGTGCAGGTGGCCGACGACTACTCCGCGCCTTGGGTGACCGCTCCGGGCACCTGGCAATGCGGGGCGGTCTTCGGGCGGTTGCCGGCTGCGATCAACGCGGTGAACCTGCCGGGGCAGTGGAATCGCATGACCCTGCACGTGCGAGGCAAGGACCTGCGGGTGATCCTCAACGGCCATCTGATTGTGGATGCGGATCTGAGTCTCTGGACCGATGCCAAGCTCAATCCTGATGGCACGGAGATTCCGCCGTGGCTGAGCAAGCCGTTGGCCGAACTCCCCGCCGAAGGCCGTATCGGATTTCAAGGCAAACACGCCGGTGCGCCGGTTTGGTTCCGCAACATCCGTGTCCGCGAAATCAAACGAAACTGATGCCCACCGGCGATTGAAGTCGCTCGCGCTCGATTGGGCGCGGGCGGCGGGGTGGCGGATCGGGGCGGCGGAAGTGCGGGTGCCGCGCAGTGGCTACCGGGCGGATGTTGTGGCGATGGGACGGGGGCGCCAAGCCACCAGTGTGGTCTTCGAATGCAAACAGGCCCGGGCCGATTTGCTGAAGGATGCCCACGATGATCAGGCGACGGAACGCAAGCTCCAGGGAGCGCTGCGTCGTCGGAAGAAACTCGAAACACTGTTGGGCGAACATCGTCCGGATCTGCGCCGCGGGGAGTCGTTGTTTGCCGAGTTTGATGCCTGGGATTTTGGCGAGCTGGAACACAAGAATTACTACGATCTGCTGAATGAAATCGTGATGTTGCAGCGACGCCTGGTCGATGGGGCGAAGTTTGCGAAAATGCTCCGCTATCAATGTGCCGATTTTTTGTATCTGGTGGTCGAGGACGACATCTACGCCGAAGCCGAAATTCCCGCCGGTTGGGGGCTGTTGGTGAGGGTTGATGAGGGATTGGAACTTCGTCGCAAACCCGCCCGGCTTCAGCCTGCAGCGGAGCAGCGGCGAGCTTTGCTCGAGGCCATTGCAGCGGCGGGCACCTCGGCGGTGCGCAAGAGCTTGAGGGCGCGTGACTGAGCCCTGAGGATCGTCTCATGCGGAATTTGCTTTCAGTTTTCGGATTGTTGTCGCTGCTGCTGATCGTGACGACGGGTTGTGTCGCACCTGTGGCTGAATCTGTGTCGGTGCCGGAGCGCCCCTTGCATCTCTTTCTCTTGGCCGGACAGTCGAACATGGCGGGACGTGGTGAGGTGACACCGGACCGGCGACAACCGATCCCCGGCGTTTACGCGTTGCGGCAGGATGGTTCCTGGGGGCCGGCAGTCGACCCGTTGCACTGGGATAAACCGATTGCCGGCGTGGGATTGGCCCGGAGTTTTGCCCGGTCCTATCTGGTCAACAATCCTGGGGTAGAGATTGGGTTCATTCCGGCTGCTTGTGGCGGTTCGCCGGTGGAAGTTTGGGTTCCGGATGCATTTTTTGAGGCAACCAACAGTTATCCTTACGATGATGCTTTGGCGCGGGTAGCGGCAGTGCGAGACCGCGGTGAGTTGAAGGGCATCCTCTGGCACCAAGGTGAATCGGATGCCCGGCCGGAGCGGGTGGAGTTTTACGAGGAGCGCCTGCGCGATTTGTTTGGGCGATTCCGGCGGGATTTGGGTGATCTGGACTTACCGATTCTGGTTGGGCAGCTGGGACGGTTTCCGGGCAAGCCGTGGAGCGATGGGAGGGTGCAGGTCGACGCAGTGCATCGGGCGATTGCTGAGGCGGATAAAAACGTGGGGTTTGTATCGGCCGAAGGTTTGTCCGCCAAAGATGACTTGGTGCATTTTGATTCGGCGAGCTTGGATCAACTGGGAAAGCGATTTGCCGAAGCGTGGGAAGCGTTGACGCAAGAACCCTGAGCGTCTCTTTCGCCAGCCCCGGCGTAAGTGTCACTTATTAAGTGACACTCTGCTGGGGGGCATGGCGCTTTGCCGATGGTGCTGGATAGCAGGGAAGGGGAGCGAACCGGGTGCGGGAGCGTGTTGGCGATCAGGTGCGGCAAGGAGTCAGGCCGGAAAAGCGAACTGGCGTTTCGCTTTTAACGGCCTGACCCCGTCGGCTCCGGTCAGTT
>JANQKV010000063.1 GCA_028280945.1 Opitutaceae bacterium | reverse complement strand
GATCGCGGTTGGTCGCGGCGACGAGACGCACGTCGAGATCTATCGACTTGGTGCTGCCGACACGCTCGATCGACTTGGACTCCAGAAACCGAAGGAGCTTCACCTGGGTTGACGCGGAGATTTCTCCGATCTCATCGAGAAACAACGTGCCGCCATCCGCCGATTCGAAGCGGCCGATGCGCCGCTCCATCGCGCCGGTGAAGGAGCCCTTTTCATGGCCAAAGATTTCGCTCTCCAACAAGTTCTCCGAAAGCGCGGCACAATGCACCGCCACAAACGGTGCACGCGCCCGGGGACTGGACTGGTGAATGGCCTGGGCAATCAACTCCTTGCCCGTGCCGGATTCACCCTCGACCAGAATCGTGGCCTTCGACGGCGCCACCAACTTCACCCGGTCGATGACGTCCTGGAGTTTGGGGGAGTCCCCCACGATGCCGTTGAAGTTGAACTTCTCGTCCAGCCGCTCATGCAGCTGTTTCACCTCCACTTCCAAGATACGGTTTTTGAGTGCCCGGTTGATCAGGATCTCGAGGCGCTCGATGTTGACCGGTTTGGTAAGGAAATCCACCGCCCCGCGTCGCATCGCCTCCACCGCGGTATCGATGCTACCGTAGGCCGTCATCATAAGCACCGCCGGGCGGTTTGGCAGGGCCAAGGCCTTGTCGATGACCTTGAGCCCACTTTTCCCGGGCATGCGCAGGTCGGTCACCACGACATCAAACTCCTGAGCCCCCATTTGGTTGAACGCCTCGTCGGCACTGGCCGCGACCGAGACGTCGAAACTGTCCTCTAGCGCCTGCTGCAGGCCATCCCGGGTGTGGCGTTCGTCATCCACGATCAAAACCGTCGGAACCATAAGCCCGAATCATCCTCCTCCTCGCTCCCCGGTCAAGCCAAGGTGTGACGTTCTGACACGCCTAGTTGGTGGCCCCCTCGGGCGGCCAAACGATCGAACCGGGGGTATACCAGTAAATGTGGTCGGTGCCCCGCTCCAGACGAGGGGCTTTCATCGCCTCGAATTCAGGCAGGCTTTGCAACGGAGTCGCATCCAACGGGAAGGGATGATCAAACGTCATCAACACCCTCCGGAGTTGGGACTTCAGTTTCCGAACCTGCTGCTCATGGGTCGGATCGCCAAAGAGATTGTTCATCTCGTAAGGATCACTCGATACGTCGAAGAGCTGATCCGCGTCCCAATAATGCGGGATGAGCTGCATGGTGATCGACGCCTGTCCATTGTCGACGGTGTCGAGGTGATCAGGGGCCTCGGAAAGCTCGCCGGAAATCAATGCTTCCACAATCCGTCGCGGATAGCGCCAGGCGATGTAATGCCAGTGGCCCTGCAGGATCGACCGCGTAAATCCGTTCTCGAAGTAGGCAAACTCCCGTGACTCGCCCAACGGGCCGCCAAGTTCGTGGGCAAAAGATCGACCGTCCCGGGCGACGTCCTCCCCCGTCGGAGCGCCGCCGGCCAAAGCGAGAATCGTCGGCAGGACGTCCGGCACCTGCACGATCCGGTCGCTGCGCCGTCCTTCTTCGTCTTGTCCAAGCCAAGTTGCAAAAAACGGAATCCGCCCTCCCCGCAGATAACTGGTGGCTTTGCCCGGCTCGATCCCGTGATCCGCGAGGAAGATCACCAACGTGTTCTCGTCGAGTTCACGCTCTTCAAGCTTTTGCAGAATCCCCGCGACCTGATAGTCCAGTTGGATCATGCCGGCGCTGATGTGGTCGTCGGAATCACGGCCCGACCACTCGGTCAACTCGGCTTGGATGCGCTCCCGACTGGGATAATAGTCGCCGGGCAGTTCGATTCGGCCGGCAGGAGAAATCCGGGGATCAGCAGCGAGGCTTTTCACATGGTTGGGGCCATGCACCGAGGTGGAGGCAAACACCATGAGGAAGGGCCGGTCACGCTCGACCGTGTCGAGGAAATCCAGGGCACCGTTCAGAATCCACTCATAGTTGTGATCACGCAGGGCGACCTCGAGCATGCCATCGTTGTCGAAGTTCGCCCACAACACACTGCGTGCCTGCTCAAAGCCACTGACCTGCCGGACATGCTCCTCAATCAATGCCTGGCGCTCGGCGAGCAGGGCCTGCACCACCGGATCCGTCACATTGGCATCAGGCGCAATTTCCGGCACATCGATGGTGTAAGGATCACCGCTCAGGTGCCATTTGCCAACAATGCCGGTTTGGTAGCCAAGGTCAGTAAACAATCGCCCCATGCTGGGTTCGACGGCGGTCAGTTCAGTGTTCCAAGCAATATTGTAGACGTCATCGCGGGGATTCTCAGCCAGAAAAACCGGAGCCCGGCAGCGCCCCGGATAGTTGCCGGTCAGCAGTGAATAACGGCTCGGCGTGCACATCGCGCCGACGCTAAACGCCCGGTCAAACACCACCCCGTCCGCCGCCAACGCATCGAGAGTCGGCGTGGGCCAGTCCCCGCCGTAGATGCCCAAGTAGGACGGGTCCAATTCATCGCTGAAGATCAGGACGATGTTGGGCGGAGATTCGACGGCGGCGACCGTGAAGGCTCCCGGCAAACTGAGCAACGCCAGGAAGTGAAAAACGATACGAAGGGGGCGAATCATGAGGTTGGATGCGGGATCTTGCGGGCGATTCCGACGCGATGGCAAAACGCGGGCAAACTCCCTAGATTCGAGCGTTAAGTGGCAGCAACCTGCGTCTGAAATTTCAGAATTTTATAGCTGTAAATCGTCGCCCAGTTCGCCCTCACTGCCGCCGACTCCACACCACAGTATGATTCGAATTCAAGGCAGTGTCAGCAAGGGATGGCTCAACCAAGAGGCGGGATTCAAATTCGATGAACGCTACTATTTCGACCCGGAGTATCGCTGGGATCAGGATCACCGGATCGATCGCTACCTCGACGAACGGTTCCCCGACTACCCGCTCTACAACATGGAGTCCAATCTCGGGCAGATTGAGTTCACCCGCAAAAAGCAGATTCTGGTCGGTGGCATCCAACCCAATCTGATCATCGGCCTTGCCGCTGGGGCGGACTTTTTCTGCGACGTCGACAAGGACTCCGACATCTCCATCCGTCCGCTGGAGCACCTGCTGGCAACGCCGGACAAGCTGCCATCGGTGGAATCGTTTTTGGATGCAAAGCTTATCCGGGACTTCGACGCCGAAATCCTGCGCCTGCGCGAGCAGAAGCCCGACTACACGGTCATCCCCCCCTACTTCTGGGACACGTCCGGCCGCGCCACCATTCACGGCTTCATCACGACCTCGATGAAGCTGTTCGGCGAAAACATCTTCCTGATGATGGTCGACGATCCCGACCTCGTGAACGAGGTGCATGGCTGGATCACCGATGTCTACCAGGCGCTCATCCGGCACTACTCCGAGTTGGCGGAAATCCCGGTCACCTCGGTCCACGTGGGTGAGTGCACCGGCACCATGCTCAGCCCGGACCAGTTCACCGACTTCGTGCTGCCTCACGCCAATCGACTCGGCCGCGAAACCGGAGATTTGCGGTGGCACTCCTGCGGCGATTCCAACCACCTCATTGAACCCCTGTGCGAATGCGAACGCCTTAAGATCATCGACACCGGGTCGGGTACCAAGGTGGGCGCTATTCGCGATGAATTTGGGTCCGATTTTGAGGTCAACGTCGCGCCCCCGGTCGACGTGTTGATGGAGCGTTCCGATCCGCATGACATCGACCGCTGGTTGGATGAGGTGCTGGAGGGCAACGATGGCGGCCCGTTGAAATTCGTCTGCCACATGGAACCGGGCTATTCCCTCGACACAATTCTGCGACTCAACGACCTGCTCGACCAAAAGGGCGTTGTGGCCAAGGAACGGCGCACCAAACTCTAGGGCCTCGCCCCCGCGACCACCCACCACGACCGGCAACCCCACTCCCCTACAGTTTCTGTCACCGAGATCATAGAGGTTCAGCAAAGTGCGCCTAAGGCCCAACCAGTACGCCAGTGGCGCGTAAACTCCTCTGCTTACCTCCGCTCTCTCCTGTGAATCATTCGGACTGACGGCCAATCCGAAATCCGCACTCCGAAATCCGCATTCGGATCACTCTTCCAGCACCCGCACGCGCCGGTCCTTGCGCGGAAACTCCAGGGTAATGACCGTGCCCACGCCTTCCTTGCTCTCCACCCCCACCTGGCCGCCGTGCTCCTTCATGATGCGTTGCACGATCATGAGGCCAAGGCCGTTGCCGCCGGGTTTGGTGGTGTGGTAGGGCTCAAACAGGCGCAGCAGGTCCTCCTGTTTGATGCCGGTCCCCGTGTCTCCAAAAAGCAGATACACCGAGTCATCATCCGCCCGGGTTTTGAGGTGGAGTTGACCGCCCGGCTGCATCGCCTCCATGGCGTTCTTGATGACATTAAAGAACACCTGCTTCAGTTGATTGCGGTCGGCCATGACGATGGGCAGATCGGGCTCGGCTTCCACGTCGACGGAAATCTCGCGGTTCTCCAGCTCGCTCTGATGGAAGCGCAGCACCTCGTCCAAAACCTCCAGCACGTGCAAGTCGGCCAAGTCCGGCGGCTGGGGGCGGATCGCGTCAAGGAAGTGGTTGATGATGCCATCGAGGCGTCCGACTTCGTCCTGACAAATTGAGATCGAATCGGTGAGCGACTCGACGTCCTTCGCGGCGGCCTGCAGCTTCTTGAGCTTACGCTCGATGAGTTGCAGATGGATGTTCAGGGAGTTGAGCGGATTGCCGAGCTCGTGGGCCACCCCGGCGGCAAGCAGCAGGATGGAAGACGTGCGTTCGTTCTCGATCATCTCCTCGGTCGACGCTTTCTCCCGGCTCACATCGGCGAGGATCACCGCATACCGCCGACCCTCGGTCGGATCGCTTGCGGCAAAAGGCACCATGTAAAGACGCACCGTGCGCAATTCAGGATAGGTGAGCTGGAACTCCCGGGCCACCACCGGCAGCGCCCCGTCCTCAAGCGCTGGTTCGAGAGACGGTCTCAGTCCCGGCACCAGCCGCCACAGGGTTTGGCCGGAAAGCTCGTCGGCATTGAGCCCGATCATGCGGTGGGCCGATTGGTTGGCATATTCAATCTCACCCTCCGAACTGATGACCAACACCCCATCCTGCAGCGTGTTGAAGATGTCCTCAAACAGAGCCCGCTCGCGCGCCAACCGCTGCACCAGATTGGTGAGGTTAACGGAATCGAGCTGGTCCAACCGGCCCAGCACACGATCCAAGGAACTGTTATGTTTCTTCGGGGGCATTACATTGAGGCAAATCCCGTTCTCGACTCATGTCGAGCAGGCCAAATTCACTTTAGAAAATCCATCTGTCCGGGATCGACGCGACCGGCCATGAGTTTGCGCAGGAAAGTGGCGCGGTGGAACCGGCAGCGTCCCAACGCCAGGATGGCCTCGCGGTGTTCGTCGGTGCCGTAGCCTTTGTGGTGGGCGAAACCGTAGCCGGGAAACTCGTGGTCGAGTTTTATCATCTCCCGGTCCCGCGAGACTTTCGCCACGACGGACGCCATCGCGATGCAAAGCGAACGCGAGTCGCCCCTGACCACATTGTCGTGCGGATAGGGAAAGTGCTTCAGGCGAAGCCCGTCCACCAGGATGCGGGCGGAGACCTGGGGTTGAAAAGAATCCACTTCCTCGGCCGGCGAGAAAAGATCCGGCTCCACTCTTTGCTCAAACGCCGACGGGGGATAGATCCCCTCCAGCGCGCGCCGCATGGCCAGCTTCGTCGCGCCCAGAATGTTGAACTGTTCGATCTCCGCCACGTCCGCCATGCCGTAGTTCACATGAATCTGCTGTTCGGCCATAAGCGCCTCGAAATCCAGCCAGAGGGTGTCGCGATCCGTGGCGGTCAGTTGCTTCGAGTCATTGATCCGCCGGGCATTGATCGCCACCCAATTGCTTTCGAGAAAGGTGCGCGTGACCAACACCGCGCCGGCCGAAACCGGACCGGCCAGGGCACCACGGCCCGCTTCGTCGACGCCGATCAAACACTCGTAGCCGTCGATCTGCTTCAGATCAAAGCCTCGGAGT
Source organism: Opitutaceae bacterium (assembly GCA_028280945.1). Lineage (GTDB taxonomy): Bacteria > Verrucomicrobiota > Verrucomicrobiia > Opitutales > Opitutaceae > Actomonas. The sequence goes on along the minus strand of JANQKV010000063.1, from coordinate 41,640 downwards.
TGGCGGCGTTTCGGCATGATTCGGGGCGGACAATCAGCGTGAGAAGCCGGTGTATTCCTTGGGCTCCGGCAACGGCAATTCGCTCAAGCGACCCTCGGCCTTCACGACCTCGTAGGCCGTCCGAAAGTGCAGCTTGGCAAACTCGCCCAGGGCCTGCGCGCCGAACTTGTCCATGATTTGCACCGCCTGCTTCTTTACGCCAACGCTCGCCCCCTTGAGCAGCGGCTCACCAAATCTGTCAGACAATCGGCGCATGATGCGCACGTATTCGGCCCGCGCCACAATGGAGGCGGCCGCAACCACCGGGTCCTCCTCCGCCTTGGTCCGCATGTCCAGATCGAAGTCTTTCACCCCTTTCCGCTTCAACTCCTGCTGCACCAGCGGCGTTTTGCTGAACTGATCGAGCAGACCGCGCTCCACCGGCTGCTTCGCCAACGCCTTGATCAGCGCGATGCCGTGCTGCCACGCGAGCAGTTTGTTCAGGTTGGCGCGGGGTCGTGACATGAAGTCGTTGTATTTCACCATGTCGAAGACGCTGAACTCCCAGGTTGCGCCTTTGGTTGAGCGAATGATCTTGTCGAGTTTGAGGATCTGGGAATCGGCAATTTTCTTTGAATCCTTCACCCCGGCGGCCACCAAAGCCCGAATCGCCGCCGTGTCCGCAACCACAGTTGCCGCCACAACCGGCCCGAAAAAATCGCCTTTCCCACTTTCGTCCAATCCGGCGTGTGGCTCGAACCACTCCGGGTGCAGCACTTCGTCATAACCCAGCTTCGGTTCCCCGGTGATCTCCGCCTCCAGCGTCATGGTGACAAACTCCTCGGTGCCCTTGCCGGCGATCACAACCTTGCGGCTTTCGTAGGCGGTCACATTGACGTTCGGGCCCTTGAATCCGAACCGCGCATAGGGCACCTCCTTCGCTTCCCACCCCCGGCCTTCGCACCACGCCTGCAGCTTGTCCATCTGCTCGTCATCAAGCTTCACGGTATAGCTTGCCAACTTTTTGGGGGCATCGGGATCTGCTTTCTTCTTTTTGGCCATGGACAAGCGGGGACTGCGAAATCACGCCATCCCGGAATCCAGGGTGGCATCAGGCCAGAAAATTGCGCCTGCTTCTCCCGCCGTGGCGAACACATTTCCCGACAATCCCGATCCATTCCGACGCGATCTTCTGAGTTGGTATCAGGCCAACCGCCGCCGCCTGCCCTGGCGGGAGCGCCCCTCGCTCTACGGCACGGTCGTCAGCGAGTTCATGCTGCAACAGACCCAGATCAAAACGGCCCTGCCCTATTTCGAACGTTGGATGCAAACCCTGCCGGACTTCGGGGCCCTGGCCGCGGCCGATGAAACCACCGTGCTCAAACTGTGGGAGGGGCTCGGCTACTACTCCCGCGCCCGCAACCTACACAAAATGGCCCAGGCATTCGTCGCCCTGCCTTCACCACCGGCCACCCGCGAGGCTTGGATGGAGTTGCCGGGAATCGGCCCCTATGCATCCGCCGCCATCGCTTCCATCGCGCAGGACATGCCCGTGGCCTGTGTCGACGGCAACGTCGTCCGCATCCTCGCGCGCCTGACCGCCGACGCCTCCCAATTTCGCGACTCCGCATCCGCCTCGAAGGCATTTGCCCCCCTGGCTGACCATGTGCTCAACCGCGAGCGCCCCGGCGACCACAACCAGGCCATGATGGAACTCGGGGCGACAGTCTGCCATCGCAAGAGTCCGCTCTGCACGATTTGCCCGGTGCGCGAACATTGCGCGGGCTGTGCCGCCGGAGATCCCGAATCCTACCCGCGATTGGAAAAGGTAAAATTTGAGAACGTCGCAATCTCCCGGGCCTGGTGCGTGCACAACGGACGGCTCCTGCTGCACCGCATTCCCCCATCAGCCAAACGGCTCGCGGGCCAGCATGAGCTTCCCTCCTCGGAGCACGTCAACATCCCGGTCTCGGCCCCGGCCATCGCGACCAAAAAACGGGGCATCACCCGTTATCGTATCACCGAGACGATCCATCGTATCGCGGCACCGGATACCATGTCTGACGAACTCGACTGGGTCGATATCGACGTCTTGGAAAAGATCACCTTGTCCGGACCTCACCGCCGTTGGGTGCGGGAGCTGCTTCAGGCGGATTGACCCTTACGCAAAACGTTTGGTGATCAACTCAGTCACCCGGTCGCGTGATTCCTTCACGTGCTGGGGAGTGACCCGCGGGCTGAGTTCGAGCGTAAGTTTGTGCTCGGGTCGCCAGAACTCGCTCACCATGTCAAAGTCGATGTCGCCGTAGCCAATGGGTTGGTGATCGTCGTTGTCGGCGACATCGTGCAGGTGCCAACCAATCAGGCGGTCGACGTTTTGCTCCAAGTGTTCCCGGTGGTCGATCAGCCCCATGTTCTGCTTGAGCGCGGCGTGGCCGGTGTCGTGCCAGTAGGCGCAATGGGATTTCCCCTCCTTCACCAACTCGGCCAGGAAGGCCGGGAAATCGGCATCCACGGGCAGTTCCTGAAACTTCTCCCGGTTTTCACAACCCAGGGTCACGCCGTGCTCCAGTGCGTGGGAGCGCACCTCCTCTAGACTCTGCTTAACCTGATCCCAATACGCCGGCATGCGATTGCGCAGCTTGAGGCACGCCTTCTCCAGGACTTTTCGAAAGGCTGCGTCCTCCGCCACCTTGGTGTCCGGGTGGGCGTGCAGATAGCGGCGGATCTTGCGGACGGGGTTGGTCCAAAAAAAGTGCACGCTGCCCAAGTGCGTGACCATGGCGTCCGCGCCCACTTTGGCGGTAAACTCAATCGAGCGCTTGGTGTGCCGCAGCCACTGATCGTGCTCCTGCGACTGTCGCACGGAGGGCTCAAAAAGGTTGGGAGCCGAGTGATTGATGCCCATAGGCAAGGGGCAAAAATTGTGCGTGGAGCTCACCTTCACCACGCCCTCCTGGACGGCCCGGAGGATGCCCTCGACCAACACGATGCGGGTGCCGTGGCTCAATTCGACATAGTCAAAGCCCATTTCCCGCGCCTCGACGAGCATCTCGTAGCCGTCGCTGTGACGGTAGGAGTTCCAGCAGGTCGACAGGGCAAGGATGGGTTTCACAGAAAAGGGGAAAGACGGATCAGAAGGGAGCTAACGGGAACGCGTCGCCCAATCACAGCGGTTCACAACGGCACAAAAAACCGCGCCCTGAACCAGAGGTTCAACCGGCGCGGTGCCGACCGGGGAAGCGGAACGAGGCCGGATTAGCTCTGGTGACGGTCGCGCAGCATCTGCGTGAAAGCCATCACTTTGTTTTTGCGACGCTTCTTGTCGCAGGGCTTTTCGAAGTAGCGCTTGGCCCGGACGCCTTTGATGACGTTCTCGCGCTCGAGCTTCTTCTTCAGGCGGCGCAGGGCGCGCTCCACCGGCTCACTTTTACGGATTTTAATTTCGATCGGCATGTCGTTTGACCTCTTTCGGAAAGGGAAAAAGGTCGAGGAGGCCAAACCGTTCGCCCCGGGTCAACGGCAATTTTTGCCCCACCTCAAAGGGAATTTTTACCACCGGATCCAACTTCTGACTTCTGACTTCCGGCTTCATCCTTTCTGCTGGACTCCGTGCCCTGCGATTCGAGTTTCTGCCACCTCCACGTTCACACCGACTTCAGCCTGCTGGATGGCGCCTGCCGCATCGACCGGCTAATGAATCGAGCCAAAGAGCTGGATATGAAGGCTTTGGCACTCACCGACCACGGCAACCTCTTCGGCGCGATCAATTTCTTCACCGCCGCCAAGGCCAACGGCATTAAACCGCTCATTGGCTGCGAGCTCTACATGACCACCGGCTCACGCCTGGAGAAAAAGGGCCGCGCCGAGGACGGCAAAAGTTATTATCATCTCGGGCTTCTGGCCAAAAACCTCACCGGCTACCAGAATCTGCTCAAACTTGTATCGGACTCCCACCTGCTGGGATTTTATTACAAACCCCGCACCGACTGGGAGACCTTGGCCCAGTATTCGGAGGGCTTGATTGGGTTCACCGGTTGCCTCGCATCCGTTGTCCCGCAGATGCTTCTCCACGATCGTGAGGAAGACGCCCGGGAAGCCTGTGCCCGCTTCGTTGATATCTTTGGCCGGGAAAACTACTTTGTGGAAATTCAGGATCACGGCATTCCGGAACAGCGCAAAATCATCCCCGGCCTGCTTAAACTTGGCGAGGAATTTGGGCTCAAGGTGATCGCCTCGAACGACGTGCACTACGTGAACGCGTCCGATGCCGGCCCGCACGATGCTCTGCTCTGCATCCAGACCGGCTCCAAGATCGCCGATGAAAATCGGATGCGCTTTTCCGGCGACCAGTTCTACCTCAAGTCCCGCGCCGAGATGGAGAAGGTTTTTGGCGAAGTGCCCGAGTCCATCACCAATACTCACGCGGTGGCGGAAATGTGTGAGCTGGAGATCCCCTTCCCCAAAGGCTCCGAGCGCTACCCGAAGTATCCCCTCCCGACGGAGATAACCTCGTCGCCCTCCGACTACCTGCACGATCTTTGCCGGAAGGGCCTCAAGAGCCGCTACGATGTCGATTTTGATGCCGTCGCCCAAGATAACATCGTCGCCGCCCGGTTGGCACTGCTCACGGACCTGCCGGAGGGCCAAAAGCCCCGGCCACCCGACTACTCCGAATTGTCGCAGCCTCAGGAACTGGTCCTCCGCCTTGGCTACGAGCTCTCCATCATCAACGTCACCGGCTTCGTCGACTACTTCCTCGTGGTGTGGGATTTCATCAACTGGTCCAAGCAACAGGAAATCCCGGTTGGCCCGGGCCGCGGTTCCGGCGCCGGTTGCCTGGTCGCCTACCTGCTGGGCATCACCAACGTGGACCCGATGCGTTTCGGCCTGCTGTTCGAGCGCTTTCTCAACCCGGAGCGCATCAGCCCGCCCGATTTTGATATCGATTTCTGCATGCGTCGCCGCGGGGAAGTGATCGACTATGTGCGCGAGAAATACGGCAAGGACTGCGTCGCCAACATCATCACCTACGGCACGCTGGGCGCCAAGATGGTCATCCGTGATGTCTCGCGTGTGAACGACCTGCCCTTTGCCGAAGCCGACCGTCTCGCGAAGATGATCCCGGACGAGCTGAACATCTCACTCGAAGACTCCATCGAGAAGTCCGCCGAGCTTCGCACCGAGATCAGCAAAAACCCCGTCGCCAAAAAAGTCGTCGAGGCCGGCCGCGTGCTCGAAGGCATGGTGCGCAACACGGGGAAACACGCCGCCGGGATCATCATCACTGATCAACCGCTGGAAAACTTTGTCCCCCTCACCCTGCAGGAAGGTGATGTGACCGTGCAGTTCTCCATGAAGGCCGTGGATAAACTCGGCCTGCTGAAGATGGACTTCCTCGGCCTGAAGACACTGACCGTGATTTCCGACGCCGTCGCCAACGTCCGCCGCCACGCCAACCCTGATTTTAACATCGAGGACGTCCCGCTCGACGACCCCAGGACCTATGAACTGCTCAACGCCGGCAAGACCGTCGGCGTATTTCAACTGGAATCCCCCGGCATGCAGAACGCCGCGCGCCAGGTCGGCATTTCCACGATCGACGACATCAATGCCATCTCGGCCCTCTACCGGCCGGGCCCGATGCAGTTCATTCCCGACTACGCCAAGGGCAAACACGACCCGGCCTCGATCGCCTATCCCCATCCGCTGCTCGAGCCGGTCCTGGAGGAAACCTTCGGTATCATCGTTTACCAGGAGCAGGTGATGGAATGTGCCAAACGCATTGCGGGTTACTCCCTCGGTGGTGCCGACGTGCTGCGTCGCGCCATGGGCAAGAAAGACGCGGAGGCCATGGCTCAGCAACGCATCACATTTGTGGCCGGGGCCAAGGAGCAGCACAATATCCCGGAGAAGAAGGCCAACGAGATTTTCGACCTCCTCAACAAGTTCGCCGAATACGGCTTCAACAAGTCCCACTCCGCCGCCTACGCCGTGGTCGCCTACCAGACCGCATATCTCAAGGCCAACTACCCCGTTGAGTTCATGGCCGCAGTGCTCACCGCCGAGCTCGGCAACGCCGAGAAGGTGGCGCACTTCATCGACGAAGCGCTCGCCATGGAAATCGACGTCCAAGGCCCCGACGTGAACGAATCCCGCGAGAACTTTGCCCCCGTGGCCGGCGGCAAGATCCGTTTTGGCCTCGCCGGCATCAAGGGTGTGGGGGAGGCGGCATCCCTCAAAATCATCGAAGAACGCGAAGCCCACGGCCCCTTCGAGGACTTCGACGACTTTGTCGCCCGGGTCGACGGCAAGGCCGCCAACAAGCGCGTGCTCGAGCACTTGGTGAAAACCGGTGCATTCGACTTTTCGGGCGAGTCCCGGAAGGCCATCTTCGAGCGCATTGACGGCGCAATGGCCGCCGCCGCCGAACAGGCCCGGGATCGCGCCGCCGGGCAGAATAACTTCCTCGACATGTTGGCTGAGGAACCTCCGAGCGCTCCGCGCTCGGATAATCCGGAATCCGAAATCCGAAATCCGAAATTAGAAGACGACTTCGACTCGGCCGAGAGGCTGGCCTTCGAAAAGGAGTTGCTCGGTTTCTATGTTTCCGGGCATCCGATGAACACCTACATCGGCCTGGCCGATGCCTTGGACTCCCACACGCTGGATGAACTGATGCAGCAGGACGACCGCACGCCCTTCCGCATCTGCGGCATCGCCGGTTCCCTGCAAAAGAAACTGGCGAAACGGGACAACCGGCCCTGGGTTGCCTTTCACCTAGCCACCAAGGAGGCGTCGCTGGATCTTAACATGTTCTCCGATGCATATGAGGAGTATGGGCACATCCTGGGCGAAAACGTGCCGGTGGTCATCGTCGGCACGGTCATGGTCCGCGATGACGGCGCCCGCCTTAACGTGAAGGAGGCGTATTCACTTCCAGGTTACGTGGGCCAGCACGTCAAGCGCGTCACCTGGCTGCTCGATCCGGCCAATGCGGGGAATCACGAGTTTATGGCGGAGCTGCGCCCGATCCTCGACGCTAAAAGCGGACCGACCGCGACCAGCTTTGGTTTCCTCGGCAAAGACCGGGCGGTGGCCGTGGCCGACGTTTCGACTGCCCTGAACTGGGCCTGCACCGGCGAACTCTTCCAACTCCTTCGCCAGCACCCCGCCGTTGCCGGCGTGCAAATCGAAACATCCCCGGTCGAAGTGAAGGAAACCCGCCGCTGGGGCAAACGCCGGTAGGACGCGGATAAGCGCAAAGACGCCAAGCGCGCAAAGACTACGCCAAGCTACTCCAAACTCCCCTCCTTCCCGTTGCCTTCGTTCCCCTCGCGGCTTTGCGCTTAAATCGATGCCTCAACGACTCTCGTCCAAACAGGTCCGCGCGGATTTTAATGATCTGCGGGCGGTGGTGCATTACACGCGGGCAGCGCATCGACTGGGATTATGGGCCTCTGAGCTGAAGGTCTTTGACCAGTTCCTGCCCCAGCAAAAAACCGCCCGCATCCTTGAAGCCGGCTGCGGCGCGGGCCGCGTGACGCTCGGACTGTGGGAACTCGGCTACAAAAAGATCCATGCGTTCGACTTTGCCGAGGAACTCTGTGCCCAGGCCCAATCGCTGTTTCTCGAGCGCGAGGTCGGCAAAGCCGTCACGCTCTTCCACGCCGATGCTCGCAAGGTTGCCCGGCATCCCGTGGTCACGGGCATGTCATTTGATGCCGCCCTCTTCATGTTCAACGGGCTCATGCAAATCCCCGGGCGCCGCAATCGCCGGGCGGCGCTGCGTTCCCTGGACGCATGCTGCAAACCGGGCGCGCCACTCATCTTCACCACCCACGACCGCCGGCACTCCAAACTCGAACGCAAACTCTGGGAGCGCGAGACCAAGCTTTGGCTGACCGGCCGGCAGGATCCGGCCCTGGTGGAGTTCGGCGACCGCTACTTCGAGGATGACCTCGGCCGAACCTTCATGCATCTGCCCGTGCGGGAGGAAATCCTCGAGGATTTAGCCGCGACCGGCTGGACGCACGAGTGGGACGCCATGCGCCGGACCATCAGCAGGGAGTCCCGCGCGGTGCGTGACTTCTCGGACGAGTGCCGTTTCTGGGTCGCGAAGCGCGGCTAACACCACGCAGAATCGCTCCTGCCGCCCGGCTTGGGCCAAATTTTAAGATTTAGATTCTGGGATTTAGGATTTTGCCTCCGGACATGATTGACCGCCACTGGATCTGGATTGCCGCCGCCTGCTACCTCGTGGGTGTGGTGATTGGCACGATCGCTTTGGTGCGGCATCGCAAACAGCCCGCCGCAACCATTTACGTGATCGTCGCAGGAGGATTTGTATCGCAAACCGTGGGGCTTTACCTGCGCGGCCTGGCCGTGGGCGGTTGTCCGCTCGGCAATACGTTTGAGCTCTTCCAGTTCACGGCTTGGTCGGCCACGGCGCTGTATCTGGTCGTGGGGCTCACCTTTCGCCTCAGTCTGCTGGGATATTTTACGTCGCTGCTTTCCGTGGTGCTGACGACGGTTTCCCTGGCGATACCGGCATGGGACGCCACCCGCCGGGTTAACGTGTTCGGCGGCAACGTGTGGATCGAGTTTCATGCCGCGTTGGCGCTTTTCAGCTACGGTGTCTTCGCCCTGCTGGCGCTGACCTCGATCATGTTCCTGCTGCGCAACTACAGCTTGAAGCATAAACGTCTGAGTGGCGCCTTCACCTTTCTGCCCGCGATCCGCGATCTCGATCATATCAGCGTACGACTCCTGACAGTGGGGGTCAGCCTCCTTTCCGCCTCGCTGCTGGTGGGCGCGGCGCACTGGATACGCGCGCTCGATACCGTGGATCTGCCCAAGCTGCTGGTGACAGTCACCATCTGGATTGCCTATGGGGCCGCATTCTTCCTGCGCCGCCGGGGCAAGCTCTACGGCACCAAACTCTCCTGGGTGTGCATCGTGTTGTTTGGTGCCGCCCTGTTGTCAGTCTATCCGGTCGACTCCTCGCGTCACGGCGGGGACGAGGCTCCGGCATCTTCCTTCTCCCAACCGTGAGTGCGTCCGATCCCACCCTCTTTGTCGTAGGGGCCACGCACCATACGGCGCCGCTCGAGTGGCGGGAACGACTGGCGTTGACTCCGGAAAAAATGCCGGAGTTCCAAAGTCGGCTGGCCGCCCTGCCCGGGTTGCAGGAATTCGCCGTGCTCAATACCTGCAACCGATTGGAGATTTACGGCGTCGCTGACGAGGAATCGACCCTCGACACCCTGCGAACGGCGCTGTGCGAGCATCAGGACATCGAGGTCGATGCCTTCCGAAGCTTGGAGATGCGTGAGTTGGACGCAAAGGCGATCTACCACCTGACCAGTGTTTCCGCCGGGCTGGAGTCACAGCTGATTGGAGAAAATGAGATCTTCGGTCAGGTAAAGGACGCCTACGCCGAGGCTCAGGACGTGCGTTCAGTGGGACCGGTTTTGCACAAGGTCTTCCAGAAAGCGTTTCAGGCCGCCAAACACGTGCGCACCCACACCGCCATTGCCGAAGGCCAGGTGAGCGTGGCCAACGTTGCGGTGGACTTGGCCACAACCATCTTCGGTAGTTTGGCGGACGCCCGCGTGCTGCTGGCGGGCGCCGGCGAAATCGGCGAACAGGCGGCGAAAGCGTTCCGCAGCCGGGGCGCAAACGACCTCACCGTCACCAGCCGCACCATGGAAAAGGCCATGAGCCTTGCAGCCTCCCTCGACGCCCGCGCCCTGCCTTTTGAAAAACTCGGTCGCCGCCTGGCCGACTTCGACATCATCGTCTGTGCAACCGCCGCTCCCGGATCGATTCTCTCAGGCCCGGCCCTGGCCACCGCCATGGCCCGTCGGCCGGCCGCACCATTATTCTTGATCGATCTCGCGCTGCCCCGCGACATCGACCCGGCCGCCGGCGACCTCGACAACGTCTACCTCTATAACCTCGATGACCTGGCCCGAATCTCGGAGGAGAATCGAGCCGCCCGCGTGGCGGAAATCGAAAAAGCCCGCGACATGATCACGGAAAAATCCACCTATTTGTGGGAATCGCTGAAACGGCGACCGGGCAACGAAAGCTGATTTTGGATTTTCCGCAGAATCACGTCGACATTACCGACCTCCCCCCTCTCTTTGACCTCCTATGGCCGAATCTGAAGTCACCGTCAAAAAAACCGACTTCCTGATGGATGTTGTCCTGAGCGGCGCATTCTTCGCCTTTATGTATGTCGTGTTGCAAAAGCACGTCCCGTCCAATGATCCGGCAATGATCGCGCTGTGGTCGGCGGGCACCGCCGCCTGCATGACGGGGGTCTTCTGGATGTCCTGCTGGATGTTCCGCACCGTGATGCGCTACCAGCGCGAACTCAACGCGCGGAAGTAGACCCCGCATCACTGGCAGAAGGATTCCTTTTGACCACCCTGCCCGGGTGGGTTGAGTCAACCTGTGCCCCCTGGCCCTACCAACCCCCGCACCACCGCAGCCGCCGAGGACTACCTCGAGCGTATCAGTGAGTTGATCAAGACCAAGGGTTACGCGCGGGTGGTTGATGTCGCGGCCGAATTGAAGATTTCCCAGGCCAGCGTCACCACCATGGTGCAACGCTTGGATGCTGAAGGACTGGTCAACTACGAGAAATACCGGGGCATGGTGTTGACCGAAGCCGGCGAGGCCGTGGCCGCCCGCATCGCCCATCGCCACGAACTCCTGACCCAGTTTCTCCGCCACTTGGGTTTGGATGAAAAAGTCATTTCTCGAGATGTCGAAGGCATGGAACACCACGTGAGTCCGGAGACGTTTGAAGCGCTGGAGCGCCTCAATGCCCACCTGGAGGCCAATCCCGCATTGCGGGACTCACTTAACCGTAGTTCGACTCCAGACTAAACCTTAACAACCCGGCGGGATTCACTCGGCCGGCGCTGACTCGGTCGCTGCCACTTCGGTCGGCTTCTCCACGTCGGTGTAGGAATTCAGATTGGTCTGGTGCATGTAGAGGAACTTCCAGACCCCACCCTCTCGAATCATCACATTAAACGTGCGGATCGGGTCTTCCCCGATCATGAACTCGTATTCCACGAACGCCATGTCGCCGCGCACCGTGATCGTGTAGTTGTATTTGGGGATGTCACCGGAGGGACTTGGCGGTCGCTTGAACTCGCCCTGCACCCCGGCGTTGAAGGTTTCCCAGCCGGGAATGTAGCTGAGTTTTTCCGCATCGGAATGGGCAAACCGGAGCTCATCGGTTTGCACCCAGTGTTTTTGCCAGGTCTCATAATCACGCATGGCGAATGCCTTTGCCTCGGTTTTGATGTCGCGAATGATTTCAGCCTTCGCAGCGGATCGGTCCTCCGTGATTGAGCCGGGCAACGGGGTCAGCAAACAGGCTGAAACGAGCAGAATTGGGAAAAAGCGGGGACTTGGCATGGGAACGGGAACGGAGCGACTCGCCAAGACTGGCGCCCCTGCTTCACCGCGGAAACCGTCTGCTTGTTGCCTGTTGACCAATCCGGATTCGGCGTAAACCGGCTGCCTAAAGGTCAGCCTCGGCTTTCTCGCGCTGCTTCTTTTCGACGCGTTTGGCCGCCACGATCGCGATCCAATAAAGCATGTAGAGCGACACCGCCAAAATCGATTGATTGATCGGGTCGGGGGTCGGGGTGACAAAAGCAGCCACCACAAAGCTCACGATCAGCGCATGGCGCCACCAGCTCTTCAGCTTCTCACTCGTGACCAAACCAAGGTAGACCAAAATCACGATGAGCAGGGGAAATTCGAAAGCCGCCCCCACCCCCAGCGTCAGCCAGATTAATGTCCCGTAATAGGAACCCGGGGTCCAACGGGTGATGAAGCCAAACAGCTCATTGAGTTCGATGGACACCCGAATCGTGCCCGGCACCAGCAGGAAGAAACTGAAGCAAACGCCGAGGAGAAACAGCACGGCAGCCACCATGCAGGCGGGGGCCACCATTTTCATTTCCCGTTCGTGCAGCGCCGGCGCCACAAACTGGGCGATGAAAAACAGGATGAACGGAGCGGACATGATGAGCCCACCCACAACGCACATTTGGATGACAACCGTGAAGCCCTCCATCACGGAGGTTGTGCCCAGATCGAGGGCAAACTGGGGGTAATCGTCCTTGACCGACTCCAATGGCCACAAGAGCACCTGGTTGAATTTCTTCAGTGAAACTCCGATCAAAACCGCGCAAACCATGAATGCCCCCGCCGCCTTCACAAACACCCAGCGCAGCTCTTCCAGGTGATCGAGAAATGCCATGGGCTTCTCGCGAGGGTTGAGGTCCTCGTCTTCGAGCTCGTAGTCGAGTGGGTCAGATGGTTCTTCCGGGTCTTGCGGCATGCGGATTTGGGCAAACGAAACCCATGATCGTGGAGGAAATTCAAGGCGAGGAAAGCGAGGAATTTTAAGTCTCCGGGCTGAGATCGCGGATTCGGGGGATTTTGGCGCTAGCCCTCGCGCCACGTGAAGGCGTGGCAAAGCGCCACGCCGGCAGCATCGGCTTCGTCGTGGCCCAAGGTCGCTCCGTGGCCCAACAACCCCATCACGGTCCGAGCCATCTGCTCCTTGCTGGCGCGTCCCGCGCCCACCACCGCCTGTTTCACGCGCAGGGGAGGATACTCGAAGATCGGCAACTCCCGCAGAGCCACCGCCGCGATGGCCGCCCCGCGCGCGGCACCCAGGATCTGGGCCGTCTGGAAATTCTGCACGTAGATCGTCTGCTCCAGCGCCACGTGGGTGAGAGGGAATCGATCGATCATTTCGGTGACGGCCCGGTGGATCTCGGCCAAGGCCTCGGCCATGGGCACCTTGGGTTTCACTTTCACCGTGCGACAACTTAGCATGATCGGCTGGCGCCCCCCGGAAAACTCGATGGCGGCCAGCCCGGTTCCTCGCAGGGAAGGATCGATGCCGAGCACCTGTCCGGAAAACGGCACGCGTTGCAGGTTCAGCGGGGCTGTCACATCGGCCTTGGTGCGACGACCATGCGGGGAAGGTGCGACCTCTTCACCCGCCAACTTCGCCTTCCACATGTCTCGAACCGTCTTACGTGCCATTCCGGGGAAAGTGTGAACCGCAGATTGCCGCAGATGCACTCCGATTAATTTGATGCGGGAAGTTCACAAATCGTCGGCGTCAAACTGAGACATCTGTGGGCTAAAATACGTTAGAACATGAGTTTCACGCCGGCGATAAGGCTCATCCAGAGCGCCAGCGTCTCGAAGAGCTTTTGGTTGATCTTGGGCAGCAGCCAGCGGCCAAACAGCGCTCCTACGATGACCGCCGGGAACATCAAAAGGTTGCCGGCAATGCTCGAACCATCGATCAGCCCCAGGTGCACCATGAACGGCACTTTGAAGAGATTGATCAAAAAGAAGAACACCGCGGCCGTGCCCATCCACTCCATCTTGGGAAACCGCATGGCCAACAAATAGAGGGCCATCAACGGGCCGGCAGCATTGGCAACCAAGGTCGTGAAACCCGCCAGGATCCCAATAAAGGCCGCAAAAACGATGCTTTCAGGCGGGTGTGCCTTGCCCTTGCGCATCCGCCACAAGTGCAGTCCGACCATCGTCAGCACAATCACGCCGATCAGCACACTCGCCTGCCGGTCATCGATCCGCCCCATGGCCAGCCAGCCGATAAATACCCCGCCGGCGGTCCAGGGAAACAAGCGCCCCAGATGCTTCCACTGCGTGTGGGCCCGGTAGCTCTTGACCGCCACCAAGTCGGCACAAATGAGCATGGGCAACACAAACCCGCTGGCCTCACGGGCCGGCAGAATGTTGGCAAAAATCGTGACGGCCACGAGCCCCAGGCCGCCGATACCCGTCTTGGAAATCCCGATACACATCGCCCCCGCCACCGCCAGGGCCCACTGCCAGAGTTCCAACTGCATTCCCTGGGAAAGGAAGGCAGCACCCGCGGCCAGGCAAGCCTGCATCGTTTCCCTTGCCCTCCGGTCGCAAAAAACGCCCCTGCCGGAGGACTTTCCTCCTCCTTGTTTTGCTTTTGCCCCCGTCGCTGGTTGCGTGGTGTTCGTGACCGCTTCTCCCCCTGTTCCAGTCGCTGTTTTCGATACGAAACCCTATGATCGGGAGTTCTTTCTCGCCGCCCCGACCTCGGCCCAACTCGATTGGCAATTTCGCGAATTCCGTTTGAGTTCCGAAACCGTCGAAGCGGTGGGTGATGTGAGAGCGGCTTGTGTGTTCGTTAACGACCAAATCGACCGTGCCTGCCTGGAAAAACTGCGTTTGGCCGACGTTCGGCACCTCGCCCTGCGATGCGCGGGTTTCAATAACGTTGATCTTCCGGCGGCCCGCGAACTGGGGATTACCGTCACCCGTGTGCCTGCCTACTCACCTCACGCCGTGGCCGAGCACGCCGTGGCATTGCTGCTGACCCTCAACCGGCACATTCACCGGGCCCACAGCCGCGTGCGGGATCTGAACTTTTCCTTGAAAGGACTCGTTGGCTTCGACTTGCACGGCAAAACCGTGGGCATTGTCGGCACGGGAAAAATTGGCCGCCTCGCCGCGGAGATCTTCCGCGGATTCGGCACCACGGTGCTGGCCTACGACCCCTGCCCCGGCGCAGAATGGGCCGAGGGAAACCAGGTGGGCTACGTCTCTCTGGAGGAGTTGGTTTCACGCAGCGATGTCATCTCGTTGCACCTCCCGCTTACCCTGGAAACCATGCACCTGTTCGATCACACCCAGTTCGAGCGCATCAAGCCCGGTGCCTACCTTGTCAACACCAGCCGGGGCAAACTCATCGATACCACGGCCATGATCGAAAATCTGAAATCAGGTCGACTGGGCGGGGTGGCACTCGACGTATACGAGGAAGAGGAAGGGGTGTTTTTTGAGGACCTCTCCGACACCATGTTGGATGACGACGAGTTGAGCCGGCTACTGACCTTTCCCAACGTGCTCATCACCGCCCATCAGGCCTTCCTCACCAACGAAGCCTTGGCAGAAATAGCCCGGGTCACCGCCACCAACATCTGCCGGTTGGCGACCGGCCAGTCCGCCTTGGAGGGAACCCGGCTGAACTGACGTCGCCCCCTTGCCCCGGCTCAAGGTTCACCCGATCCCCGCCGCTCCGCCAAGGAGCCCCCCTCGACCTCAAACGCCTGCCAGTCTGCCGTCCCCCCTGGCACAATGGGCTGCTGAAGGAAAACACTGGGGCTGCAGCGACAACATCCCTGCCAAAGACGAACCGTCTCAATTTACGACCGGCCTGCTAAAACTGACCCGAGGCACGCGATGGGGCTCGCCCACCGCTAATCCCAAGGCAACACGAACATGCCAAGTGCACGGCAAAAACGCAGGCAAAGTTCCAACTCACGCGGGAGATTGCGCTTGGCAAAGCGCACAACTTGACCGCCAGTATGACAACTTAAATTAAAATAGTATTATGTTTATATTAAGATATTTCCGGCAAATTTACGTGGACTTTTTCGACACCGGCCTTTCCATCGGTCTCAGTTAAACTTTCATCCCATAATCCTGACCCAGCTGTTGTGTTGTTTGTGATTCTCCAGAGTCCCCTTCGGTCATTGCTCGGCTGGTTGTATGGCAGACAGATCCAGTAGACTTCACGCCAACTTCAATCCCCCCCTCCTTCTTTCATAAATCAGTAAAAACAAGTCCATTCCACCACTCGATAGATCTAATTTTTATACATCTGCGTATTAAAGGCATCATTTGTGGCAATCTGTAATGATGTTGAGTTTAAATGTTCAGTCTTGCTTCAATATGAAACGGTTTACAATTCTGGCAACGTTCATCGCCTGCGTAATGACCACGACTGCCTATTCTCAGACGGTCCTTCTGGCCCACTGGTCGTTTGACACAGACTTGGTTACGGATGATTCCGGCAATGTCGCCAATCTGAGCAACAGTGGTGGTGTCACCCGAAGCACGACGGATACCAGCTTTGGTGCTGGTTCTGCTGACTTTACCGGGGGTAGTCGCACTTTGACTTTGGCAGCTGGAGCCACTCAGGACGCCCTCTCCTTGGCAGATAGTAGTTTTACTCTCAGCTATTGGGCCAAACTTAATAATTTGGGAACAGCAGGAGGTCCTCAGGCTCAGCAAATCTTGAGTATGGGAACACCAGCAGCTAACCAATGGCTCCATGTAGGGATTAGAAACGCTCATAATCCTGGCCATCCTGGCGGACCATTCCTGGGATTTTTTGGCGATGATTTGAACATTACAACTGCTGACGTCGCTACGGCACTTGGAAGTGGTACATTTGATGCAACGGCTAACTGGTATCATTACACGATGACCTATGACAGTTCGACCAAAGAACAAGCTATCTACATTAATGGTACGCTAATTGACTCCAGATCAGCTGGTGGTGACTTTACAGGTTCAGCCAGCCCGGATGCTTTTGTATTTGGTAATAATTTTGATGGTCTTCTCGATGAAGTGTGGGTTTATAATAATGCCCTGACTCAAGGGCAAATTACCGGGCTTTACACGACCAATGCAGTCCCCGAACCCTCTGCCTACGCCTTGATGATGGGGTTTGTAGCTTTGGGCTACCTCCAGTTTGTTCGCAGGAAGAGAGCATCCTAGGTTTTAGTACTCCGGCAGATTTGGCAGGGTGAGGATCTGGGTAATCCTTACGCTTAGCTCACTCCCTCTCTTGCAGCGATCTGTTTTCGCTTTAACCCTGAGTTCTCCGCCAACTGCTTTTGCCATTTCAGTCCGGTGATGATCGGCTGGCGACCAGCCCGCCCTCCTTGGAGGTAACCCGTTTGGACTAACCTTGCCACCTGGCCCAGCTTGAGAGGCTCACCCGGATACCGCCGCTTCGCCAAGGTGCTCCTCCCCTCGACCTCTAACGCCTGCCAGTCTGCCAGCCCCTTGGCCCAATGGGCTGCAGGGAGGAAACTCTTGGGACTGCAGCGACAACATCCCTGCCAAAGACGAACCGTCTCAATTTACGAACCGACCTGCCAAAAACTGGCCCGAGGGACGCGATGGAGACCGCCCACCCTCAATCCCAAGGCAACGTGAACATGCCAAATGCACGGTAAATGGTGACATACCTGAATCCAGAGTAACAGGGGCTACGGAACAGCAAAAACGCAGGCAAAGTTCCAACTCACGCGGGAGATTGCGCTTCGCAAAGCGCACAACTTGACCGCCAGTATGACAACTTAAATTAAGATAGTATTATTTTTATATTAAGATATTTCCGGTAAATTTACGTGGACTTTTTTGCCCCCGGCCTTTTCATCAATCTCAGTTAAACTTCCACCCAATTACCCTAGCTTAGCTGTTGTGTTTTTGTGATTTTTCAGAGCTCCCTTAGATAATTGCTCGACCGGTTATATAACCGGTAACCCCAGGAGGTTTCACTTCAATATTAATATTCTATTTTAATCCCCCCTCCTCCTTTCATAATTCAGTAAAAACAGACCCATTCCACCACTCGACGAATTCAGTTCTATGTGTCTGTACATCATAGGCATCGTTTGTGGTAATCTGCAATTAATATTAAATTAAACACTTAGCCTCGTCTCAGTATGAAACGGTTAACCATTCTGGCAACGTTCATCGCCTGCGCAATGACCACAATTGCCTATTCTCAGGCCGTCCTTCTGGCCCACTGGTCATTTGACACAGACTTGGTTACGGATGATTCCGGCAATGTCGCCAATCTGACCAACAATAGTGTCACTCGAAGCACAACTGATACCGTCTTCGGCGCTGGCTCCGCTGACTTTACGAACGGTGATTTGACTTTGGCAGCTGGAGCCACTGAGAATGCCCTTCCCTTGGCAAATAATAGTTTTACTCTCAGCTTTTGGGCCAAACTCAATAGTTTATCAAGTAATGTAATATTCATGTCGATGGGAGCAACACCAGGAGCTAATCGATGGCTTCATTTGGGGATTAGAGTCGGTTCCCGCTCACCATTCTTGTCATTTTTTGTCAATGATTTGAATATTACAGCTACTCAAGTTGATACGGCACTTGGAAGTGGCGCATTTGATGCCGTGGATAACTGGCATCACTATACGATGACCTATGATAGCTCAAGCACCGAACAAGCTATCTACATTAATGGCAAGCAGGTTGGCTCCAGACTAGGTAATAATGATTTTATAGGAACAACTGACCCCGATGATTTTGAATTAAGACGATTTGATGGCCTCCTCGATGAGGTATGGGTTTATAATAATGTCCTGACTCAAGGGCAAATTACCGGGCTTTATACGACCAATGCAGTCCCCGAACCCTCTGCTTACGCCTTGATGATGGGGTTTGTAGCTTTGGGCTACCTCCAATTTGCTCGCAGGAAGAGAGCATCCTAGGTTTTAGTACTCCGGCAGATTTGGCAGGGTGAGGATCTGAGTAATCCTTATGCTCAGCTCACTCCCTCTCTTGCAGCGATCTGCTTTCGCTTTAACCCTGAGTTCTTCGCCAACTGCTTCTGCCATTCCAGTGTGGTGATGATCGCTGGCGACCAGCCCACCCGCCTAGGAGATAACCTGTCTGGACTGACCTCTCCCTTCGCCCTCGCTTGAGGTCCAACCGGATCACCGCCAGCTCCACAAAGGTGCCGTGCTTGACCTCAAACACCTGCCGCCAGTCTGCCGCCCCTCCCCAGACACAAAGGGCTTGCAGGAGGGAAACATTGGGGACTGCAGCGGCAACATCCCTACCGAAGACTGAACCGTCTCAATTTACGACCGACCAGTCAAAAACTGGTGCGGGAGGATGTGATGGGGGGCTCGCCCACCCCCAATCCCAAGGCAACGCAAACATGCCAAGTGCATGACAAATGGTGACATGCGCGAGTTCAGATTACCAAGAGCCATGGAACGGCAATATCGCAAGCAAAGTTCCAACTCACGCGGGGATTGCGCTTAGCAAAGCGCCTGGCTTGACCGCCTATATGACAACTTAAATTAAGATAATATTATATTTACATTAAGACATTTCCGGCAAATTTACGTGGACTTTTTTTGTCCCAACCTTTCCATCAGTCTCAGTTA
Organism: Opitutaceae bacterium; assembly: GCA_028280945.1. Taxonomy (GTDB): domain Bacteria; phylum Verrucomicrobiota; class Verrucomicrobiia; order Opitutales; family Opitutaceae; genus Actomonas. The sequence goes on along the minus strand of JANQKV010000063.1, from coordinate 22,606 downwards.
AGCTTCCATTCCATTATCCTAGCCCAGCTGTTGTGCTGTTTGTGATTCTCCAGAGTTCCTTTCGGCCATTGCTCGGTTGGTTGTATGACATCCATTTTCAGTAGGTTTTACTTCAATTTTAACATTCTACTTCGCCTCTTCCCTCGCCTCAGTATGAAACGGTTAACAATTCTGGCAACGTTCATCGCCTGCGCAATGACCACGATTGCCTATTCTCAGACGGTCCTTCTGGCCCACTGGTCGTTCGACACAGACTTGGTTACGGATGATTCCGGCAATGTCGCCAACCTGACCAACAATAGTGTCACCCGAAGCACGTCTGATACCATTTTTGGTGCTGGTTCTGCTGACTTTAGTGGGGGAAGTCGCACTTTGACTTTGGCAGCCGGGGCCACTGAGGACGCCCTTCCCTTGGAGAATAATAGTTTTACCCTCAGCTATTGGGCCAAACTTAATAATTTGGGAGGCGTTGCTCCGCAAATCTTTGGGATGGGCCAAGGCGGAACAACTGGTGGACTGCTCCATATAGGGTTTAGAAACACTGGCCACTCTGCTGCCGGCGGACCATTTCTGGGATTTTGGGCCGATGATCTGAACGTCTCAACTGCTGCCGTCGATACGGCACTTGGAAGTGGGACATTTAACGCCGTGGACAACTGGTATCATTACACGATGACCTATGACAGCTCAACCAAAGAACAAGCTATCTACGTTAATGGCACGTTGGTTGGCACCAGAACAGCTACCACTGGCTTTACGGGATCAGCCAGCCTTGATGCTTTTGTATTAGGTAGTAACGCTTTTGATGGCCTCCTCGATGAGGTATGGGTTTATAATAATGTCCTGACTCAAGGGCAAATTACCGGGCTTTATACAGCCAATGCAGTCCCCGAACCCTCTGCTTACGCCTTGATGATGGGGTTTGTAGCTTTGGGTTACCTCCAATTTGCTCGCAGGAAGCGGGCATCCTAGGTTTTTAAAATCAATCTTGGCAGGTTTGGCAGGATAAGGATCTGGGTAACTCCTTACGCTCAGCTCACTCCCTCTCTTGTGGCGATCTACTTTCGCTTAACTCGTGAGTTTTCCACCAGCTGCTTTTGTCATTTCAGTGTGGTGATGATCGCTGGCGACCAGCCTGCCCGCCATGGAAGGCACCCGGCTGGACTGACCTCCCCTCGCCTCAGCTTGAGGTTCACCCGGATTCCTTCCGCTCCGCAAAGGTGGCCTTCCTCGACCTCAAACACCTGCCAGTCTGCTGCGCCCCCCCTTGGGCACAATGAGCTGCTAAAGGAAACACTGGGGACTGCAGCGGCAACATCCCCAACGAAGACGAACTCGACCGGCCTGCCAAAAACTGGCACGGGAGGACGTCGATGGGGCCCGTCCACACCAAATCCCAAGGCAACGCGAAGGAGCCAGGTGCATGGAAAATGGTGATATGTGTGAATCCAGAGTAACAAGAGCTACAGGAACAGCAAAACGCAGGCAAAGTTCCAACTCACATGGGAGATTGCGCTCTGCAAAGGCATAATTTGGCCACCAGTATGACGACTTAAATTAAGATAATATTATTTTTATATTAAGGTATTTCCGGCAAATTTACGTGGACTTTTTTGAGCCCAGCCTTTCCATCAATCCCAGTTAAACTTCCATTCCATTATCCTGGCCCAGCTGTCGTGTTTTTTGTGATTTTACAGAGTTCCTTTCAGCCATTGCTCAGTTGGTTGTATGACAGACAACCTCAAGAGATTTATACGTCAATTTCAATCCCCCTTCTTCCTTTCATAAATCAGTAAAAACAAACTCATTCCACCACTCGATAGTTTTAATTTTTATACATCTGTGTATTAAAGACATCATTTGTGGCAATCTGTAATTGATATCAAATTTAATTTCAAACGCTCAGCCTCGTCTCAGTATGAAACGATTAACAATTCTGGCAACGTTCATTGCCTGCACAATGACCACGATTGCCTCTTCTCAGACGGTCCTTCTGGCCCACTGGTCATTCGACACAGACTTGGTTACGGATGATTCCGGTAATGTCTCCAACCTGACCAATACTAATAGCGTCAGCCAATACACGGGGGCTGATACCCCCTTTGGCAACGCTGCGGAATTTACAGCAGGGTCTAATCAGCGTTTGGCTTTAGCGGCCGGAGCCACTGAGGATGCCCTTCCCTTGGAGAATAATAGTTTTACTATCAGCTATTGGGCCAAACTCAATAGTTTGGGAACAGGCGCTCAGTCAATCTTGACGACGGGCCAAGGTGGGACAGCCAACGAATTGCTTCATATAGGAATTAGAAATAACAATCATCCTACCGCTGCCAGTGGACCATTCTTGGGATTTTATGCCGATGATTTGAGCATTGCTGCTACTCAAGTCGCTACGGAACTTGGAATTGGCACATTTGATGCAACGGCAAACTGGTATCATTATACGATGACCTATGATAGCTCGACCAACCAACAAGCTATCTACGTTAATGGCACGCTAATTGGCACCAGAATAGCCAACAATGATTTTTTGGGAACAACCAACCCGAATGATTTTAACATAGGCAGTAACAGTTTTGACGGCCTCATCGATGAAGTATGGGTTTATGATAATGTCCTGACTCAAGGGCAAATTAGCGGGCTTTACACGGTCAATGCAGTTCCTGAACCCTCTGCTTACGCCTTGATGATGGGGTTTGTAGCTTTGGGCTACCTCCAATTTGCTCGCAGGAAGCGGGCATCCTAGGTTTTTAAAATCAATCTTGGCAGGTTTGGCAGGATAAGGATCTGGGTAAACCCTACGGTCAGTTTGCTTCCTCTCTCGCAGCAATCTGCTTTCGTTTTACCCCTGAGTTCACCGCCAACTGCTTCTGCCATTCCAGTGTGGTGATGATCGCTGGCGACCAGCCTGCCCGCCATGGAAGGCACCCGGCTGGACTGACCTCCCCCTAGCTTGAGGTTTACCCGGATTCCTTCCGCTCCGCAAAGGCGCCTTTCTCGACTTCGAACACCTGCCAGCCTGCCGGTGTTCCGGCCGGTTCTTCGGTTCCAGTCGCGATGACTTGACTGGCAGCGGGGACCGCCGACCAAAATCGTTGCCGCCGGGCGGCATCCAGTTCACCCAAAACGTCGTCGGCGAGGAGCACGGGCTCGACCTGGGTGCGTTCACGGAACCACTCCGCCTGCGCCAACCGCAACGACAATACCAGGGCCCGTTGCTGGCCTTCCGAGGCAAATTCCCTAGCCGGTTTTTGGTGCAGGGTGAACTCAAAGTCGTCCCGATGGGGACCGTTGCCCGTGGATTTGAGGATCCGGTCCCGCTCGCGATTGGCGGCGAGCTTGACCTGCAGTTCTGCGCCGGACTCCAGGTGCATCTGCGGAGCGTAAGCGAATCCCACCGGTTCGGCCTGATCCGAGATCTCGGCATAGCGGGTGGTCAATACCGCCGCCAGTTCCGCCAACGCCCGCGTGCGCCGCTGCACCAACTCGCAGCCGTGCTCGGCCAGGACCGCTTCGAAAGCATCAAACTCCGCCGTGGTTGCTTCCCGTTTCAACAATGCGTTCCGCCCGGCCAGAGCCCGGTGATAGGACTGCAAGCTCGCGAGATAGGTCGTGTCGGTGGCGGACAACGTCATGTCGAGCCAACGCCGCCGGCCCGCCGGCGAACCCCGCACCAGCTGTTGATCCTGCGACGAAAATACGACGGTGGGAAACTTCCCGATAACATCGGCCAACCGCGTGACCCGTTGCCCGTCCAGCCAAGCCGTTTTACCACCTGGTTTAAACTGCACCTTGAGCTGCGCTTCACCCTCACGCTCGTGTTCCAGATCACAGGCCACGAATGCCTCCCGCTGACCTTGTTGAATCAGACTGGATTGATCGGAGGTGCGGAAGGAACGCAGTGCGGTCACAAATCCGGCCGCCTCCAACAGGTTGGTTTTACCCTGGCCGTTTGCGCCCAGCAAAAACTGCAGGCGTCCGGAAAATTCCAATCGAGCCTCCGCCACATTGCGGAAGTGTTGCAAGCCGATGGCCTTGATCCTCATCCGATCGAGATGACGTTGTCCGCCGGCTTGAGATCCGGGGCGATGGCCACCAAGGCATCGGCCAACTCCTGCCATTCTTCGCGTGTGGTCTCCCAGCCTGCGCTGATGCGAATCACCCTTCGCGCCTGATCGCCGGGCACTCCCATCGCCGCCAGCACGTGGGACGGGGCGTCCTTGCCACTGGAACAGGCCGAGCCGGTCGAAACTTCGATGCGACACTTGTCCAGACGCGCCACCCAGCGGTGATTTTCGCCGTGCGGCATGATCAAGGTCACGGTGTTCCAGAGCCTCTCCACCCCTGCGCCGGCAACTCGCACGCCCCGCAATCGTCGTGTGATCTCCTGTTCAAACGCCTCGCGGGTGCGCACCCGGTCGCTTTCGTGCAGCACCTTGGTCTGCTCACAATCCAGCAAGGCCGCGACCATCGCCGCAATCCCGGGAAAATCCACCGTGCCGGCACGCTGCCCCTTCTCCTGCGCACCACCGGGTCGCACTGAGAAACCGTTCTCGGCGGTGGGGCGGAGAAGGAAACCCACGCCCTTGGGTCCGCCAAATTTATGCGCGGCGCAGAACATCCAGTCTGCCATGCCCAAACCGGCTCCCGGCAATTTCCCCAGCCACTGCGACGCGTCGCAAATGCAAGCCGCTCCCGCTGCTCGACAGATTTTTGCAATTTCCTCCCACGACTGCAGCACCCCGGTCTCATTGTTGGCCGCCATGACCAACACCGCCTTTACTTCGCCCTCGGTTAATGCCGCCTTTACCGCATCGACCGTGACCACCCCGTTGGCATCGACCGGCAGATTCACCACCCGGTCTCCGCCAAAGTGCAGTCCAAGCGGTGCGAGCACACAAGGGTGCTCGGTTGGGTTGACGGCAACCTTGGCATCGGCCGACAAGGTCCGGGCCAAGTGATTGATGATTCCGTTGGCCGATTCCGTGCCTCCGCCGGTGAAAACAATGCGCTCCGCGGCACAGCCCAATGCCAGAGCCACTTTTTCCCGCGCCGCCTGCAATCGCAGTCCCACCCGCACGCCGGCCCGGTGCGGACTCGATGGATTCTGCCACGCTTCCTCGTGGGCCTTTAACCAGGCATCCCGGGCGGCCAGACTCAGCGGCGTCGTCGCATTGTAATCAAAATACGGCACAGCCCGCTAACGTGCGCCGGGGATCGCCCACTGGCAAGCGACCATGCACCAACCCCTCTTTATCTTTATTCCTTATCCTTATCTTTCGTCAGGACCCCGGATCCCAGTCTGACGAGCAAGAGAAGGAGAAAGACTGAAAAGAAAGATCTGAATCTACCTACGGCTTCGGCAGTTCGTGCTGGTAGACGTCCCAGCCGTCGAGCAGCGCGTGCAGGACCTGGCTGCCTACCCTGTGAGCCGATTCCAAGGCCGGGATATAGGCGGAGTAACCCGGACCCAGTTTTTCCCCGCTCAGACTTTCGGCGGCGTCGCCTCCCGGCCATTGCATGTCAAAATTGCTCGCCGTGCGCAGCACGAGCATCCGCTCCACATCGACTTTGCCCGCCCGGTCCAGCCACAACAAGGAACCGTAGGTGCCGGTGTCCTCCATGGCTGTAGTCACATATTCGCCGGTGCCATCAGAAAAATACTTCACCCATTCGTTGGCCCATTGGTTGAGGTGTTTTCCGTGCCAATAGGTCATGGCGGCAAGTTGGTCGCCCTTGAGCACAAAAGGCGGCCGCTGGGCATTTGGATATCCTTCATACAGGGCCCGGCGCCTCTGCATGGCTTCGGTATCGCCCAACTCGGTGTCTTTGGTCAGTTGATACGCCCATTCCACCAGGGACGGCACCAGCCGGTATGCCTGTCCTTCGCTGCGATCGACCGGCGGTTGATAGGGATGGGCCTTGCGCAGGGGAATGTAACCGGTGGTCCAGCCTTCAGGCACTTCACGAAAATCGATCTCGTGCGCCAGATCACCGTCGACCAGCCACTCCGCCCAGGCCGCCGATCCGAGCGCCATGTCGTCGGGATCAGCCCCGGCTATCCCGGCCACCAGCCAATACGCCTCGGTCAGGTCAAATCGCGGATCCAACCCCACCGCCATGATGGTAGCCGCACTCTTGGCCGTGCCCACGCCCGTGACCACCCCCAGGATCTCGCCGTTGGGGCTGCCCCGGAGGTCGCGGTAGCCCTGGGGAAACGGATACGTCTCGGTGAGACCCTCGCGCTCGACCCAGTATTGAAACTCTCCCGGTCGGTCGCCGGTGTCCTCTCCGCGCTCGAACATGGCCACGATGACGGCCTTGACCTTGATTGGCTCGGCCGCGGTCAAACCAGAGACCAGCAGACTGAACAGCAGAGCGGGAAACAGAAGGGAACGCATGGCGCAACGGAAGCACGGTCCATGCCGTGATCCAAACCCAATTCAATCTGGGAGGTTACCCAGAGATCACTGAGTTTTTCACGGAGCCCACTGAGCCACTCCTCTGCTGGTTTTTTACAGAAGCGCAGACTGTCGGGCGTAAAGCCCGATCCACATCGGGGAAGCAACTTACTTGTGGGTCGGGCTTTACGCCCGACAACGAATGGGATTTGAGGTTCAAGTTTCTCGAAAGCTTGTCCGCCTCGGGGAGAGACGCGAAGAAAACAAAGTTCAGACGCCTTCGACGTCCCCGTCAGCTTGCTGGATCACACCGAGACAACGGAGCGTCGAGCAGGGCGCACTGACACGCATCAGCTTCTCTGTTTTTCTCTGCTTCCTACGGTAAGCCACAACAACAGAGTGGCCTTCCTCCTCTTCGTTGCCTTCTGGGAAACAAAACGGCGTTAAGGTGTCATCCTCAATGGATCGAGAATGAGTGAGAGCATGAGAATGATCCCGCGGCCACGGGGAATCACGCTTGACCGTCCCTCCTCCGGCTCGCGATGTTTGACCCTTTATGAGCAACGAAAACTCCTCATCCGAAGTCGCTGTAATCTCCACCAATTATGGCGACATGACCATTGCCTTCTGGCCGGACGTCGCGCCGAAGACCGTCGAAAACTTCAAGAAGCTGGCCAATGACGGCTTCTACAATGGCACTGCCTTTCACCGCATCATCAAGGGTTTCATGATCCAAGGCGGCTGCCCCAATACCAAGGAAGGCGCTCGCGGCATGCCGGGCACCGGCGACCCCGGTTACAAGCTCGATGCCGAGTTTAATACCAAGCCTCATGTGCGCGGAGTGATCTCGATGGCCCGCGCCGCCGACCCCAACAGCGCCGGCTGCCAGTTCTTTATTTGCCACGGCGACGCGCGTTTCCTCGACCGCCAATACACCGCCTTTGGTGAACTCACCGCCGGCGACGACGTGCTCGAACAAATCGCCACCGTCCCGACCAAAGCCGGCGGTGGAGGTGAAAACAGCACCCCGATCGACCGCATCGAGGTCACCCGCATCTCCATCCAAACCACCTGACGACTTCCATCCCCCGAAAGAGTGTCACTTATTAAGTGACACTTACTCTGGGTCGCCGCCTCCGGCCCCGGTTCAGAAACCGGGGTTTTTTGTCGACGCGGTGGCGGAAGTCCGCCCCACTGCCAATCGCTTCCGCTCACTGCCCGCACGGAAGAGCGACCACGTGTCGTAAGCGAAGAGCCCCTCGACTTCCTCCGAACTGAAAGCTGCAGTTGGTCACGGCCTCGCGGGAGCGGCCCAAAAACGCCAAATGGGAGGCATTATTGTAAACGAACGTGCCTTCTGGGCTCTTCACAAAGATCATGTCATCAACCGCATCCATAACCACGGCCCACAATTCACTTGAGCGGCTTTTGATCCAGCCGACCAAGTCATGCTGTGGTATCCGCCAAGGGGTCATGATATGATCAGCGATAGCCCAACGCTTTCGCCACTTGGGCGTTCACCACTTCACCAGCCCGAGTGTTGATTCCCTTGGCGAGGCCATCGTGTTCCTGGAGCGCAAGCTCGATCCCGCGCGAGACCATGTGCACGAGGTAGGGTTCAGTAGCCTGGGTGAGGCCAAGCGTTGAAGTGCGACCGACCAACGCCGGCATGTTTGGCACCGCATAATGCAAGACACCGTGTTTCAGATAAGTTGGATTCCGGTGGCTGGTCGGTTCGATGGTCGCCACGCAACCACCCTGGTCGATGGCAATGTCGACGATTACGCTGCCTGGACGCATGGCCTTCACCATGGCCGAGGTCACCACGGTGGGGGCCTTGGCATTGGGCACCAGCACGGCACCGATCAACAGGTCGCAGTCCTGCACCGCCATCTCAATGTTGCCGGGGTTGGCCATCAGGGTCACCACCCCACCGCGGTATTCGTCGTCGATCATCTCCAGCTTGCTGGCATCGAGATCGAGAATCGCCACCCGTGCGCCCATGCCCATCGCCATCCGGCATGCGTGGGCGCCGGAATTACCCGCACCCACAATCGCCACCCGACCCGGCATCGTCCCGGGAATACCGCCGAGCAAAACCCCGGAACCACCATTCTGGGTCTGCAACAGGTAGGCCCCGGTTTGAATCGAGAGCCGCCCGGCGATGTGAGACATGGGTTTCAGCAACGGCAGGTAGCCGTCCCGGCTTTCCACCGATTCATAAGCAATCGCCAGCACCTGTTTTTCGACCAGCGCCGCGGCCAGTTTTGGCACGGCGGCGAGATGCAGGTAGGTGAACAACGTGAGGTCGGGTCGGAAATACTTGAACTCGCTGGACTGCGGTTCCTTGACCTTCACCACCAGGTTGGCGTCACCCCAGGCTTTGTCCGCACGGTTGACGATCTTCGCACCGGCCCGGCGGTATTCCGTATCCAAAAACCCCGCCCGGGAACCCGCACCTTTTTGCACCAAAACCGTTGCGCCGAGTTTAACGCAACGGTGGCACAAATTGGGGGTCATCGCGACCCGCGTTTCACCATCTTTGATCTCAGTGGGGACGCCAATTATCATGCGACGAAACTGGCCTAAACAGGGAAAGGATCAAGCTCAGGCGATGGGGAACGCAACGATGGTCAAAGCCAGTCCAACGACTCTTTACACTGAGCACACCGAGGGAATCACGGAGGGCACAGAGCCACCTCTATGCAGCAGATTTCTTACAAAAGGAAACAAAGATAACAAAGACCGAGTCGGGTGAGTCTTCGTTACCTTAGTTGCCTTCTGTAGAAGCCCGAAACTGATCAGTGTATGTAGGGGATTACTCCGTCATCCTCCGGGCCGGCATGTCACGGCCGCCTTGGTGCAGGGTGAGGGCGGTGACGTTGCCTTCGTCATCGCGCTGGAACGTGATACGTGCCTCCACCACTTCGTAGAAGAACGCATCGGACGCTTCGGCATAAATCGGGAAGTTCCCCTGCCCGGTGGCTTGGGCGAACAACTGGTCGCCGCTGCGCGTGATCGCGATGATGAACCGGGGGCCGAGCTGGTAACGTCCCACCAGTCCTTCCAACTCCGCTTCCGACAGGATGATCCCCGGACGGGCTATTTGCCGGCTCCCCGCCACATGACGCTCGGCCGGCATGTCGCGGCCACCCTGATGCAGGGTCAAACCAGTGACCTCGCCCGAATCCTCCCGAGTGAAGCTCACCGTCGCCGGGACGCCGACCAAATCAAAACGGTCTGGCCCCACCGCGTGCAGCGGAAAACTGGGCTGTCCCGTCGCTTGAATTTTTAATTCCCCGGCCTCTTCAAAAACCGCCAGCACAAACTCCGGCGCCAAGGGATAGTCGCCCACATAGTCAGCCGCGGTCCATTCGGCCATCTGCTCATCCGTGTCGGTGTAAAGCCCCTGCAACCATCCCAAACCGAGCACCGCCACATCCTCGTCGCGCGCCCCCATGACGACGATTCCGCGACCGGTCTCCCGCTGCACTCCCACGAACGAACGATACCCCCCTGTGCCGCCCCCGTGCCAATGCACATCAGCCCCACCAACTTCGCGAATCATCCAACCATAACCCATGCGATCCGGTCCACCCGTCTCAGCCTGTTCCGACCAGGTCTCAGCCCAGGAGGTAGGCAAATCCGCGCTTCCGGCGGAAAGCATGACCTCAAGCCAACCTGCCATGTCCGCCGCCGTGCTGACCCAGGCCCCGGCAGGCGCATATCCATCAAACTCCCAGCGCGATGCGACTCCCGCGGAGTTGTGACCCGGCGTAAGTTGATCCAGTCCATGTTCATCGGCACCACCCGACATCCACGTATCGCTCAGACCGAGCGGTTCAAGCACCCGCGCATCGAGGGCGCGTTCATAATCCGTCTGCAGCAATTTCGCCGCGGATTGGCCGAGCACGGCGAATCCGAAATTTGAATACGACCACGAGCCAACGGCTTCCTCGGAGCGGGAGGCCAGCTCGACCTCCAACGCGGTCCACACCGCATCGGAACCGATCCAGCGGTAAGGGTTCTCCAGACCACGCTCGGGAAAATTGCCGGGCAGACTGGGCAAGCCGGAGGTATGGGTCGCCAGTTGATGAAACGTGAGGGGGTTCGCCTCGTTCGACTCGGGAATCGCATCAGTCCAACTCAAGCCGCTGTCTGCGAGGGCTTCCGCGGCAAGCCAGGCCGTCAGCACTTTCGAGATGGAACCAATCTCGAAGGCCGTTTGATCCGTGATCGCGCGGTCGGGCTCGGCTTCACTCCACGTGCCTGCGGTGTAGAAGTGAGTTCCGGTTTCATCGACGGTCACGGCAACAATGGCGCCCGGCCGTTCACCCGCCCAGTCTTCGAGCTGGGCCTGCAAACCAGTGTTGGCTGCGTTGAGATTGAGAGCGGAGGCCAGCAAGCCGAGGCAGATTGAGAGTTTTGTTTTCATCACCGGAAAGTTCATCAGAGCAAAAAATGAGTGGTCAGCTCAGGCTACGGTATCGAATTCACGCAGCTGGGACTGCAGTTTTTGGAGGCGCGGTTCCAGGTCGTTACGGACGGCGTTTTCGTTGAGTTGCCAGATCCACTTGTCCAGCCAACCGGTGGTGCCGAGGATGATAACCCAAACCAGAACCTTCGACCAAAGGGGAGCATCCACGGGACCAAAAAAGGTGATCTGGACGGCAAGTAGAATAGTGCTCAAGGCCAGCGGCGCGAGATACCACCAGGCGACATTGCGCAACAACCAGATCTGGTGCTGCACTTCGCCAATGGCCCGCCTGAGCTCCGTCCGCAAGTTGTCCCCCTGCGGGGCGGCCCGCCGGCGCATAATCCAGCGGTCGACCAAGAAGCATAGTCCGACTCCAAGCCCCAAGGCGGCGGCCCACCACGCCGGCCACGAGACCGCACCTTCGCGGTGGGCCTGCCAGGCAACGTTGCCGAATACTCCGGCCACTAGAAAGCTGGCCAACACTTCGCGCACGTCGCGCCAGAAAATGGCCCGCGTGAATGCCCGGCTCTGGGCGCGGACGTCGCGCAAGACAGCGGGATCAAACACGGTCCGGGTTTGGGCAGCGCGTTGCTGCTGCCAGACAAGCTGCAGTTCATCAAAACTCATGGGAAATTTCCTCCATTTTGGTCGCGAGGGCCTTGCGGGCGCGGTTCAGCGCCACCCCCACGTGGTTTTCGGTCAGACCGGTGATCTCAGCGATCTCCCGGTAGGACAGGTCGTCAAGCGCGAGCACAATCAACGAACGCTGGGCGGCGGGCAGGCTCCGCACGGCTGCCATCAGGCGATCCACCAAATCACCCTGTTCCTCACGATCAGCAGGATCGTGATCGGTGCTGATGGCGGATTCGACGGGCTCGGGGGCAGCCACGACCCGGGCCTCCCGGCGGCGACTGGTGCGTTGCCAGGTTAGTCCGGTATTCAGACACACCCGATAGATCCAGGTCGACGGCTTGGCCTGCCCGGCAAACCGCGGCACCGAGCGCCACAGTTGCACCATCATCTCCTGCTGCAGCTCATCGGTATCGGCCGGTTCGGGGGCATAAACGCGGCTGAGCTGACGCAAGATCGCCCCGTGCTCGTCGAGCCAGGCGGCGAAGGTGGATTCGTGCGGATCAGCGGTTTTCATCGGTTCACCCCATTGGTGGCCGATAACCGCATGCTCCTTACAAAAAAGTTTAACTAAATCTCTTCCCCACGGTCGCGGCGGGCAAAGGCGGCCGAAACCGAGACGTATTTGGTGGCCCATTCCTTGAGTCCCGCCTGGGCCTCGTCGGACAACGTCCGGACCACCTTGCCCGGGGTGCCGACCACCATCGATCCCGGTGGAATGACCGTGCCAGGTGTGACCACTGCTCCGGCGGCGATCAGGCTTCGCGCCCCAACGTGGGCTCCGTCGAGAACCGTTGCGTTCATGCCGATGAGGCACTCGTCCTCGACCGTGCAGGCATGGATGATGGCGGCGTGGCCAACCGTGACATAGTCTCCGATGATGGCGTCCAGATCGTCAGCGAGGTGCACGATGCAGTTGTCCTGGATGTTGGAGCCGCGGCCCAGCCGGATGCGGGCGATGTCGCCGCGCAGCACGGCTCCGTAGAACACGCTCGATTCCGGGGCCAGCACCACATCACCCACCACGGTGGCGGTCGGGGCAACCCAATTGGCCGCCGCAATATCAGGAGTGCAGGACAGGTGTTTCCGCAGACGTTCGTCAATGGTCATAGCGCCTTTGGTTCTCGCCCCCCACCCCACCAACCGCAAGCTCCAGTGCTCTGCTGATCTTTACAGGAGATGGCAGAGAAAAGCAGAGCCATGCATCCCCGCTATGAAAAAGCCGCCTCAATGACCGAAGGCGCCATCGCAGCGGCTATCGAAGTGCATCGCCATCGTGGCCCGGGACTCAAAGAGGAGATTTACGAATGGTGCCTGATGCGAGAATTCGAAATAAGGAAAACTCCCGCTGTGAACCAGCAGGTTGTTAAAATCGAATACAAGGGATTCATCAGGGAGGAACCGCTGAGATTCGATGTTCTCTTGGACCAATCTCTGCTGATCGAGGCAAAGTCCGTGGAAAAAATCCTCCCAATTCACAAAGCCCAGCTCCTCACTTACATGAAACTCCTCGATGTTCCCCTCGGGCTGCTCATCAACTTTAATGTAACTCGTCTTGTCGATGGAGTGTCTCGATTGATCCTTCCCGGCGCCAAAGACTGAGTTCCTCTGCTTTCCTCCGTTTTCTCCTGTAAAAACACACACCCTGTATGGATACTTTGATTCCGATTCTGCGTGGCTTGCTGGGCATGGCTGCGTTCACCGCCATCGCCTACGCGTTCAGCACCAACCGCAAGGCCGTCGACTGGAAACTCGTCGGCACCGGCATGCTGCTTCAGGTCATCATCGCCATCATCGTGCTGAAGGTCGGCCCGGTGCGGACGTTGTTTGAGGTCATCAGCAGTTTCTTCGTTAAAGTCATCGATTTCACCAACGCCGGCACCAGTCTGGTCTTCGGTTGGTTTACCAATATCGCCGGAGGCAACGTCGAGGACCTCGCCTTCACCCAAGGGGGACCGGTCTTTGTGGTCACGATCCTGCCCACCATCATCTTCTTCGCCGCGCTCACCGCGTTGCTGTACTACCTGGGCATCCTCCAGCGTGTCGTCTACGTCTTTGCCTGGGCGATGTCCAAGACGATGAAGCTCGGCGGGGCCGAAAGCATGTCGGCCTCGGCCAACATTTTTGTGGGACAGACCGAGGCCCCGCTGCTCATCAAACCCTACCTCGATCGCATGACCCGTTCGGAATTGCTGGCCATCATGTGCGGCGGCATGGCCACAATCGCCGGGGGAGTCATGGCCGTCTACATCGCCCTCCTCGGTGGCACCGATCCCGAAGCCCAGGTGCAGTTCGCCACCCACCTGTTGACCAAGTCCGTCATCTCCGCGCCCTGCGCCCTGGTCATTGCCAAGATTCTGCTTCCGCAGGAAGAGGAGATTGATCCCAACATTGAAATCCCGCGGGAAAGATTTGGAGCCAATGTCTTGGATGCCATTTGCAGCGGCACGACGGATGGCGTAAGGCTGGCCGTCAACGTAGGTGCGATGCTGATCGTCTTCACCGCGCTTGTAGCCATGCTCAACTACGCCATGGGGGACATGCTCGGCCAGTGGCTGGGGCTTAACTCACTTGTCGCCTCGGTCACCGGCGGACAATACGAGCAGTTTTCCATGCAGTTTGTCCTGGGTGTGGTCTGTGCCCCGCTGGCCTGGCTGATGGGCATCGACCCCGGACATCTCCTGGTCTCCGGCGCCCTGCTCGGCGAAAAGGTGGTGCTCAACGAGTTTGTCGCCTACTTCTCGATGAACACCCTGCAGGCCAACGGCGAACTGACCGATGAGCGCACCCGGATCATCCTGACCTATGCGCTGTGCGGATTTTCCAACCTGGTGTCCATCGGTATCCAGATTGGCGGCATCGGCGCCCTTGCCCCCGAAAAACGCCAGGAGCTGGCGAAGCTCGGCTGGCGCGCCCTGCTCGGCGGCAGCCTCGCCTGCTTCATCCCCGCCAGCATCGCCGGCATGTTGATCTGATGTTTTTGGGTTAACCGCGCCGTTGCTCCAGCTCGGCGCGGATCTCCTCCAGTTTCGCATCACTGATCGGATAGAGCATGAACGCCGCCATGCCGACAAAACAACCGGCAGCCGGCAGCAGACTCATCAACACCTTGATCCCGTTGAGGGCCTCGGGAGTCTGGGGGACATCGGCCACGTAACCCGTGCCCGCGAGCACAAATCCCACCAGTGATCCGCCAATGCCCGAGCCAAACTTAAACGACACGGTGCCGGCGGAGTAAACCAATCCGGTGGCACGCCGCCCCATCTTCAGTTCCGAGAAATCCGATGCATCCGCCAGCATCGCAAAGAACAACGTCACGATCGGCCCCGAAGCCGCTTCGATGATGAAGCCGAGCACAAAGACCGGCACGACACCTTCGCGACTGACAGAATACATCGCCAGGCTGCCAAACGCCATGACGGCAAAAGCGCCCAGAATCACAGCCTTGCGGCTGAAGAGCGCCACCAGCTTGGCCGTCAGCACGGCGCCGATGAACGCGCCGATGGTCGTGATCACAAAATACATCCCGGCGAGTCCCTTCGAATCCAGGAAGTAAGCGAAGTAATACATCGTGGAGCCCTGCCGCAGCGTATTGACGGTGATCAAAGACAAGCCGACCAGGAACAGGACAAACCAGGCGCGATTACGGAAGAGATCGCCCAGATCCTTCCACAAATTGATCTTCTCAACCGGCGCGGGCTTAACCCGCTCATTCGTCATGGCGAAAGTGATGAGGAAGAAGACCACCGCCACCACTGCGAAGACGACCATGGTCCACTTGTAACCCACGGTGTCATCGCCCTGGCCGAAGAGATTCACCAACGGTTGGTTCAGACCCAGCGTGAGCAACGCGCCCACAAACGCTCCCCCAAACCGGAAGGAGGACAGCCGGGTGCGCTCGGCGGGGTTCGGCGAAATGACCCCGGTCATTGCCGAATAAGGCACGTTGCTCGCCGTGAAGACGATCATGAGCGCGTTGTAGGTGAGAAAGGCGTAAACAATCTTCCCCGTTTCACCGAGGTTGGGCGTGGTAAAGGTCAGCACCGTCAGGATGCCAAACGGCACGGCGGTCCACAGAATCCACGGCCGGAATTTACCCCAGCGGGTTTGCGTGCGGTCGGCGATCACGCCCATCCCCACATCGGACAGTCCATCGAGGATGCGCGAGACCAGCAGCAGCGTGCCCATTGCCGCCGGTGAGATGCCGTAAACATCGGTGTAGAAGAAACCGAGAAACGTCATGAGGGTCCGCCACACGAGGTTGGTGGCGGTGTCACCCAGCGCGTAGGCGATGCATTCCTTGGTCGGGATCTGTGAATTCGAGGCGCTCATTTGAGGCAGGTTCGGGGGGGTTGAGTTGATAGGATTTGTCGGGCGTAAAGCCCGACCCACGAGTTTCACGTCTCTCGTGTGGGTCGGGCTTTACGCCCGATAGCTTCAGGTAAGGCCGTTGTTGGTAATGATGTCGGCATACACCTGCGCCGAGTCCTTGGGATAACGTTTCCGTGTTTCGTAATCCGTGTAATGCAGGCCAAAGCGCCTGGTGAAACCACATGCCCACTCAAAGTTATCCAACAGTGTCCACACGAAGTATCCCCGCAGATCGACGCCCTCCTGGATCGCCTGATGGCACGCCTCGACGTAGGACGTGATGAATTCCGCACGGTCGGGGTCGTGCACCCTGCCGTCGACCAATTTGTCCTCCAACGCACAGCCGTTCTCCGTGATCACGATCGGCGGGTGACCATAACGTTGATCGATCCAATGCAGCAGTTTGGTGCATCCCCAGGGAACAACTGACCACTGCATGCTGGTGACCTTCCAACTTGGATCCATCGTCAGCTCAACGTCCTGGTCCTCCGAGATGCCGCCGTTGCCATAAGGGTTCTGCTTGCTCATCTCGTCCGCCGATTTCTCCTCGGCATACAGGGTTGAGTAATGGTTCAGGCCGAAGAAATCGCTCGAACCCGCCAGCAGCTCGCGATCCTCATCCGAAAACTCCGGCAACCGATCGCCCAACCGCTCCCGCATGACCGCCGGGTAATCCCCGAGGTAAATGGGATCGGCGAACCACCCGAGAAAAAACTCCAGGGCCCGCTGCGCCGCTTCCTGATCGACGGGCGAGTCTGTCTTCGGTTCGCGCCAATCGCAGTTGTTGGTGATGCCGATTTGACCGCCCTGCTTCGTCTGAAACTCCCGGCGATACACGTCCACTGCCTTGCCATGGGAACGGAGCAATTGGTGGGCGACCAGATAGGGTTCGGTGATGGACTGCCGGCCCGGAGCCATGATGCCGTTGTTGTGGCCCATGATCGAGATCACCCACGGCTCGTTAAAAGTGATCCAGTTTTGCACCCGGTCGCCAAAGTGCTCGAAACAAACCCGCGCGTAGCCCGCGAAGTGATCCGCCATCTCCGGGTTCAGCCAACCGTCCAGTTCCAACTGAAGTGCCAGCGGCAAATCCCAATGGTAAAGTGTCACCCAAGGGGTGATGTCGTGTTTGGCCAACTCATCGAGCAGTCGGGAGTAGAAATCGATTCCGGCCTGGTTCACCTCGCCGCGGCCCGTCGGCATGATCCGCGACCACGAAAGTGAAAAGCGATAGGCCTTCAGCCCCATGTCGGCCATCAGCTTCACGTCGGTTTCCATCAGGTGATAGTGATCACATGTAACGTTGCCGGTGCCGCCTTCCGCGATCTTGCCGGGAGTCTGGGTGAAGGCGTCCCAAATCGAGGGACCTTTGCCATCGGCGTTCCAGCCGCCTTCAATTTGATAACTCGCGGTGGCAGTGCCCCACGTGAACCCTGCGGGAAATTCTTTCATATTCAGGAGGAGTTTAAGCAAAAGCGTAAACCCACAGCCTCACGAAAACTCCGCACGCGATACGAGAGAATTTCATCTGAATATTCACGGAAGCAAAGGGATGCCTCTTCAGAGGGAGAGGACGCCCCCCGATCGCCACCTTGCGCTGCAACTTGGCGCGGTGTAACCTGGTATTTCCATGAAATATACCCGGCTTGGTTCCTCCGATCTCAACGTGTCGCGACTCTGTTTTGGCTGCTGGCAGCTCAATCCCAAGTTCTGGGGGGAGGTGGATATCGCGGGTTGGGAAGAGGCCGTGCGCGGCGCCCTCGATGTTGGTATCAATTTTATCGATACGGCTGATGCCTATGGCGACGGGGTGGCGGAGGAGGAGCTGGGGCGATTCCTCCACTCCGCCGGCCTCCGGGACCAATTTGTGATCGCGACCAAGTTCTTTTGGAACTTCTCCGATGGTGATACCCGCTTTGCCGATACGACCCACGACTACATCATCCGGGCTTGCGAGAACTCGCTGCGGCGCCTGCAAACCGACCACATCGATCTCTACCAGATCCACAGCTGGGACGCCCTTACCCGTCCGGACGAGGTGGCCCGGGCTTTCGCCACGTTGAAGGCAGCGGGCAAGGTGCGCTGGTTCGGCGTGAGCAACCTGAACCCCGAGCAAATGGATCTCTACCGGGACCATTTTGAAATCAACAGCCTGCAACCCGGCTACAGCCTGCTGGACCGCCGGATCGAACAACGCGAGTTGCCCTATTGTCTGCGCCACGGGATCGGCGTCATCAACTATTCCCCGTTGTATCGCGGCCTATTGGGCGGCCGTTACACGGCTGGCTCCAAGATTGAGGACGGCCGCGCCTTCGGTCCGTTTTTCCACGGCGAGGGACTGCGCATCGTGGCCGAGGCCATGGAAAAGGCCAAGGTCATCGCGGCGGAGCTCGATCTCACCATGGCCCAACTGGCCCTGCGTTGGACCCTCACCCATCCCGCCATCAGCAGCTCGATTGTCGGGGTGAAAAAACCCGACCACATCCTTGGTGCCTTAAAAGCCACGGAAGGCCCCCTCTCCCAAGAAATCTGGCACAAGGTTGGCAATCTCTTCAGCACCGCCGTGGCAAAAGTCGAAGCATTGCCGGACTGAGTGAGCTGATTCTCACCGGAGCCGAGAGCCCTCCCCATATCCCAAAGAGCATGGCCTTTCTACGGGTCGCTTCCGCTCCCCTCTCCTGCCACCCGTCGGGATCACACCCCCGTAAACGGCACAAACGTGCGCGTCAGCGTGCCATCCGGGCTGCCGTCGCACACCCAGTAGCCCTTGAACTCGGTCCCGTCGTGGTTGCCGCGAACCCGGGCAACGCAGACGTTGGTCACCAAGGTCGCCTGGCCCCGCCGGTTTTCGGTTTGGCCATGAAAGTGACCACCAAATGTGCCGACCAGATTGTAGCCCACAAACTTCGCCAACAGACTTTCCGCATTGAGCGGACACATCCGGACCTGCGCGGCCAGCGGGAAATGGGTGGCAAGCACGGTCGGCGCGGCCGGATCCAACGTCGGCATCGTTTTATCCAGCCAACTCAGGGTATCGGACGAGATTGTCACGTCCTTCCATTTGTCACCTTCGGTGGTGTCCACGACCACAAACTGCCAGCCTTGCTCAGTGACGATGTAATTCCGCCGCCCGGGGAAAACCTCGGCGTAGAATCCCCCGACCGGGGAAAGGTCCAAATCGTGATTTCCCGGCGACGGATAAAACGGCATCCCGGCTCGTTTGGCCAGACGCGCCACGCTCAGCAGACTGTCGCGTTTCCCGGTATTGGCCAAATCGCCCAATCCAAAACAAAACGCTGCCCCCTCAGTCTGAGCCACCTGATCAAACAACGCCGCCAGCCAAGGATCACAATCCGGCTCCTCGTGGTGGTAATCGTTGGTGACCACAAAACGAACAGATCCGGCCTTGCCGGATGGTTTTTTTGAAGCTGCCAACGCTGCCCCCGGCCAAGCCCCGATTGCCAACAAGCCCGCCAACCGTCCCATCATTGACCGCCGGGTAACCTCTAATGAGTCATCTGGATGTTCGCTCATACTTCGAATTCAATCGGACTCAATGTGACGGCAAGCCACCCGGAGCACTTTCACAAAAATCAACCCGGTGGACGAGGCCGCATGCGTTCGATCCAGCGACCGTCATCACTCTTGAGGTAAGCTTCGAATTCCGCAGGCGTCATGGACTGCCGAACTTCGGCCACGTGTTGGTCATAGGCTTCCGACAACAACGAGAACTGGAGCGGATTGTCGGCTGAATAGTTGCTGTGAATATCGGCCAGCAATTCGGTCAGACGAAAACTGACTTCCATTCCACTCAAAATGCGCTCTGGCGGAATCAATCCGGTGTGGGAACCGGGAGGTTCACGGCCTGCATCACTCCGAGTGAACTCATAATACAGTTCATCTCCAAATGCTCGCCAGATTTCACGTTGGGCCAAGATCCCAGCTTTGGCGATTCCATACCGTTCCGATTCGGAACGGGTATCGACCCTTTTGGCTACCATTTGAAAATTATGATCTGCCCAAACCGCAGTGGTAAATTGCTCTTCAGTTAAATCCAAAAATCTCGTTCGCGACCTAAGTCGTCCAGATTCATCGCTGTATCTAGCAACATAATCTCGGAACTCCGCCTCCGATAACAGAGAGCGAATTGTCTCTACCTCTGCGGCTTCGATTTCCTGATAGCGATTGGCCCCCGCCTCATCACTTGCCGATGCCTCAACCATTTGAAGTTGAGATTCACTTTTTATACGTTGAACGGCTTTGACTTTTTCTCGCGAAATTCTCCCCCAAGTTGCCAATCGTTCCCGTTTTTCCAGATCAGACTCCGGTTGATCAAACATCAGATCGTCGACGATCTGCCGCGCTTCAGTTTGAAGTCGCAAGACCCTCCCCATGTCTTGTTTGCGGTGATTGATCGTCTCCCACCAACGGGCGGATTCCGGGTGCATGATATCCAACCACGCCTTTTCCTGTCGTTGATTGATCGCATGCTCCAAATAGGAACGGATCGATCTACCGGAGAAGCCAGCTTGTCTTAATGCCAGCGTTAAAGGACGCAGGTCGCTTGACGCAAACAACGAACTCCATGCGACGGGTTCCATTCCAATCGCTTCATTTTCCGGGTCGGCTCCGGGTGCTTGCTCCCCCTCAGTCGATCCGGAATCGTCCCGCACGTGCGAGGAGCCTACTTCTCCCACTTGCGCCGATGTCATTTCGCCGAGTGACCAGCCGAGGATGCCTGCGAGAAGTGCAGCAAGAGCAACGAAAGCAATCTTCATTCGCCATCCTCCCCGTTCGGCTTGGTCAGCCAATCGAATGCAACTTCGGAAACAGCCTTCTCGAATCGGTCTTCACCCAAAATCCCGATCAATCGATCTGTTGGAGTGCCATCCGACCCAACGATGCCTTCTACATCAGGCACTACCCCCGCTTCCATTTCCATGCGAATCGCCCAGATGGCCAGAGTCTCATCACGCGAGAGGGACTCGGCGTCAGTAAATCGTCTCAACTCATTAAACCGACGGTCGGAGTCTTGCTCCTTATATTGCCAAAAACGCTCCGCTCCCAAAGTGGCCCAAACCTGCGCATCAATTTTCATCTTCCCGATACTGGCCGCAGGCGAACGAGGAGCATTTCGATATTCCGGATTTCCGTATACCGACTCCTGTGACCAAGTGGGAATCAACGATTCAAACTCTTCGACCGAGATATCGATCTCCCGAAACCGATTGCCCAGCTGCCGGACACCCGGACTAGACCTTAGCTGATACTCCGCCAGCTCCTCCGGGGTAAGCACGGCCTGAACATCGCGTTCCCATTCCCTGCGCAGCAACGCCAACGCTTCCTCCATTCCGGGGCCTTCCTCTCCTCGAATGCGTCCCTCCATCTGCCGGTAGTCCAGTCGGATATCCCGCATCTTTCGAAGTTTCTCCGGAGATAGATCACCGAAACGCTGTTGGGCGGATCGGTAGTCCATTGCCGTCATCGGAAGCCCTCCCAACTCAGATTGCAGCGCTCTACTCAACTGCCCCAGCCGCTTGCTCACATCATCCGGCAATTGCCGGCGATACATCCCATCCCGCCACCATTTGTAGTCCGGCATAGGCCAGTCTCGGTTATGTTCGATTTCAGCCGCCTCCCAGTTGGCCGAATTCAGAAGCGACAGAATCGCATCATCCGGAAACCCCATGTTCCGCAGGAGGCCCACCCGGGCTTCGATATCCGGTAATTCGTCCAGCGACTCCACGAAGGTGGATTCACTTGAAGGGTGGGCCGCAGTTGATTCATCAACTTGAATCGTATCCGCACCCACCGCGCTTTCCACCCCTTGTTGGGGGCTTGCGATTGCTTGCCTAGCATCAGACCAACGGGCTCCGAGAAATCCCACAGCGAAGCACCCCATCACGAGTCCAACCGATGCCAATTCCCAGCGCACCCCACCTTCCTAGGGGCCGGGGCTTGATTCACAAGCAACAAGCGAATGCGGGAGGCCGATACCAATTCGACTACTCTGGCAGTGTCAGCAGGCGTGCATTGAGTGCCTCAGCCATCGCTCGACCATAATCAGATCCAGATTGGCGACCGAATATGCGATGTGGACTCGCCTCGTTCGTTTTATGCCAGTCGACATGGGCATCATCCCTCGGTTTCGCGGCGATCTGATCCAAACGCCACGGCCATGTTTCGGCATGGTCTGCGACGATCTCAGACTCGGGCACGAACCGCCAGCCTTCAGCCGTCCGGGCGAGGCATCGCCCCGCCGCCATCACCAGCGAGGCCGTGGACCAGAGATTGCGGCGCGTATCCATCAGGCTATCCCAGGATTCTCCCTGCCCCGATTCTTCCATGGCTTGCTCCACGTCCACCCGATCCGATCCGCTCAATCCATAGCCAAACCACCCTCGCCACGGCGAACCCAATCCCGCCAACAGTTCTCCGTGAGTGGCCGACCAGTGGGTTCCACGCTCCGGCTCGGGATCAAATGCCCCGTTCTCCGTCGCACAAGGAAACCAATTGATCGGTAACCCCGATTGCCACAGCACCCGATACGCCGACGAATCAAGCGTAACATTCCATTCAAGCTCGCCCGCAACAGTCGAACCCGCGTTGAGCCAAACTCCGCTGACCTTCGTGCGCATCAAATCGGGAGCCTGCAAACAGGCTGCCGCCAATATCCTGGTCGAGCCGACCACCGAAATTGCCATCCGCTCATCCGACGCCGTCAGGA
>JANQKV010000036.1 GCA_028280945.1 Opitutaceae bacterium | reverse complement strand
CGGCCTGACTCCTTGCCGCACCTGATCGCCAACACGCTCCCGCACCCGACTCGCTCCTCTTCTCTGCTATCCAGCACCATCAGCAAAGCGGCGCGACACTCAGCAGAGTGTCACTTAATAAGTGACACTCTGTTGGGCCCATCGGCCTGCTCGCCGACGTTTACTGCAACCCGCATCGTATCCAGGCGCTGCGCGGTCACGCGACATGTCGCGGTCAGACGGCGCGCCGCGTTGGATCTAATTGGCCTTGGTTATTCGATGACCTCGTAGGCTTCGACCAAGATTACACCCGTGCCTTCGTTGGCACCAACAGGACGCACGGTGTAAGCTCCCGGCGGAAGACGCACCACCACAGCCGCATCAAGCGAGTTGTCATCCGGGAAGGCAAACGCTCCGGCCGTTGCAAAGGCCGCTTTCAACGCGGCGGTGCCCCCCCAATTGTCGTTGGCCGCAACCGGGTTAAGATGATCCACCGGGATGACTTCAAAACGTGGATCGGTCATCGTGCCGGTAACGCCGAAGTTTGTCAGGGTCGGGCCGACCACGCGGATGAGCATCGTCTTGGCCCCCGTGCCATCGATGACAAAACCAGGCGCCAATACTTCATCCCCGTTGCCGGAGAATCCACGGGCGGAAATATTGCTGAGCTGCGCATTGGAGGCAGGGCCATCCGGGTCGTAGATCTCGGCCAATGCTATCCCGCTGCTGCCATCACTGGAGCGAATCTGCACCGTATAGCCCGTGTTGCCTTGGGTGTTGGGTAAGGCCACCGACGTCAGGACAGCGGCATCGAGCGAACCCGTCCCCAACGGGAATGCGCCGAGTTCCGCACTGATCGAGGCAAGGGTGGCCGAGTTGGGGGAATCTTCCCAATTGTCGTTGGTCAGGATCGAAGTGGTCGCCCCCAGCGGGGTGAGATCCATCACCGGATCAGCCATGGCGGAGGTCACGCCGAAGTCCACGAGAGTCGGACCCACCGCCCGGATCACCAGATCCTTGGCCCCATCGCCTCGGAGCACAAATCCCGGCGTAAGAGTCTCGCCAGCAGGAACACTGCCTCGCGTGGACAGGTTGGCCAAACGGCTCGTGCCGCCGCTCAAGGTCACGATCGCAACATCGCTATTAAGCTCCGAATCGACGGTTGTCAGGTTGACCCAGTAGAAACCCATGTCGCTCGCCGTGACATCGGAGAGGTTGAGTGTGGCAGCAGTCGCTCCCGTGATCGCCGTGGGTGAGGTCTCACCCGGACGTTGGCGATACCATTGATAGCTGATCGCGCTGTCAGCAGCCGCGGTGACGGACAGGGAAGAATCCGTGCCAGCAGCTACATCGATACTGGCAGGCTGAACCGTGATTTCGATGCCACTGGTGGAAAAGTTAAACTCCTGCATAGCGGTGCCCCCCCGCACATCGGTAGCCGTAACCGTGATGGTCGCCGAGCCTCTCATTCGAGGAGAGAGCACCAAGGTGCTGCTAACTATCTCCGCGACGACAACGTTTTCATCGGAGCTGCTAACGGAAAAAACCAAGGCGGAGGAATCGTAACCGGTAGTAGGATACAGCGGAACTTCGCGAATGCTGCTGATCCAAACGTAGTCTTCGACGGCGACATCGCGGTTGAACTCGAAGTCGACCAGAGGGATTTCGTTAAAGGGCACACTGAACGGGTATGACGGGACCTCGGCAATGGCGTCGATGACCTCCATGCCGTTGCCAATCACCCGGCCGAAGACGGTAAATCCGGGAGGGTTGTTATCAGGCCCGAGGACCGTGCTGTTATCGGACGTATTAAAATACCACTGCGAGTTTGCGCTATCGGCATCGGTTCCCCTCGCCGCGGCCAACGTTCCGCGAGCATTGGGTTCATTATACTCCAGCGCTATGTCGTCTTCGGTGGGAATGCGTTCGGTGGGAACCTCCGCGGTGAAACCTCCCCCCTGCACCACGTCGATGCCATCAGCAGGGTTCGAGAAATCGGCAATCCGGTGAATGATGGTATTGTCGTAGTCTCCCCGCTCGGCATACCCCTGAAAATTGATGACGTGATTCGGTGCCGCCGCCGGCAACATTTCGACATCGAGTGAACCGAAGCGCGTAACAAAACGCATGATGTCACCGGAGAGGCCTGGAATCGTGAAATGGTTGGTGAGGACAACCGAGACGGCCGCGCCGTTGGGGTTCCCTTCCTGGTCGGGAATGGCATTCGTGGTGGCCGGCAGAGATTGGGCGACGGCCAGGGTTGACGAGGTGCCCAAAAGAGCGGCGATAAGGAAAGCTTTACGAGACATGGACGAAAGAAGGTGACCAACTTTGCCCGCAAAGGTGCCATCGCCAAGGAGCTTTTGCACAAAGTGAACCTCTTGTTTGAGCCTACGTTACCTGCGATGGACGGGAAATATAGGTCATTTTGTCCCTACCCGTCAGCGGAATCGTCTCTCAAACAAATTCAGGAAACTGCTCCCTTTCGGAGCCGAATTAAAATTCGGCATATTTTGAACGAAACCGACCCGGCCTCGTCTTCCGCAGATGTCAGTTACCTGTTCTTTGGTTTAGTTCATAGTTTGTAGTTAGATTAGTCGGCAAGGGCGCCCTGGTATACACTGCGGCGCCCTTACTGCTTTCAGCCCTCGACAGCCGGGCGTGACCGCTGTGGTTTCAGCCTGTCATGCCCGATTTTCGTGCTTTTTGCGCACCCACCGAACGTGAACCCAAGACCTTGCACCTGGACGCCACCGAGTCGCACCACCTGGTCGCCGTCAATCGGGCCCGCGAGGGTGCCACCGTGGTGGTCTTCAGCGGGCAGGGCACGGAGTGGATCTGCGAACTGACCCAAGCCTCGAAACGCGCGGCCGAGCTGTCGGTTCGATTCGCCCAGACGGCCGATCCCCTGCCACACCGCATCAGCCTCGCCCAGGCCCTGCCCAAGGGGAACACCTTCGAATCGATCGTGCGCAAGGCCACTGAGATTGGTGCCGCGGAGATTTTTCCGATCCAAAGTGAGCGCACTCAAGTGCACTTGGACGCCAGTCGCACCGACAAAAAACATGATAAATGGAGCACCGCTGCCCTCGAAGCCGCCAAACAATGCGGCAATCCGTGGCTACCGGAAATCCATTCTCTGCAACCCGTGGCCCCTTTCTTCGAGCGGGTGGGAGACTACGACCTGAAACTCATCGCCAGCCTGCACCCTGGCGCAAAATCGCTGAAAAGCGTGTTGGCCGAGCGCCAAACTTCCCTCGACCGCCCGCTGTCGCGGGTGCTCTGGGCCATCGGTCCGGAAGGTGATTTCACCCCCAGTGAAATGAGCATCGCCCAAAGCGCCGGATTTGAACCGATTACCTTGGGCCCCTTGGTGCTGCGCTGCGAAACCGCCGCCGTCTACGCCCTCAGCGTGTTAAGTTACGAGCTGTCCGCCCAATGAACCCGTTCCGAATCATCATCCTGTCCGCCACCATCATGACTTCATCCGCCTCCGCTGCACCTGAGGATGACCCCTTCCTATGGCTCGAGGAAATCGAATCAGAGGGAGCCCTTGCCTGGGTCGAGGAACGGAATGCCACCGCACTTGGTGAACTGACCAACGATCTGCGCTACGCCGAAATCGAGGACGCGCTGCTCGAAATCTACAATTCGCGTGATCGCATTCCCAGCGTCTCTCGTCACGGTGACTACTATTACAATTTCTGGCAGGATGCTGAACATGTGCGGGGAATTTGGCGGCGGTGTTCGCCCCAATCCTACGCGTCCGACGAACCCGCTTGGGAAACCGTCATCGATCTTGATGCCCTCGCTGAAGACGAAGGAGTGAGCTGGGTCTGGAAAGGAGCAACCGTTCTCGATACCACTCATGACCGCGCTTTGGTCCGGTTGTCCGATGGAGGCCAGGACGCCTCCGAATTTCGAGAGTTTGACCTAACGACCAACACGTTTGTCGAGGGAGGCTTCCACCTCGAATCCGGTCGCAATCGAGCTGATTGGATCGATCGCGACACCCTACTGGTGGGGGCCTTTCCCGGTAACGACGATGCCACCACCTCGGGTTACCCGCGCAAGTCGCGGATTTGGCATCGCCATACCCCACTGTCGGAGGCCCCGATCGTCCACACCATCGATGCCAACGAAGTGGGGGCCTTCATCTTCGTAAGCGACTCGAGCAGCGGTCGGCGTAAAATCATCTACCAAGCCGTAACCGCCTTTGAGACCCTCTTCTGGCTGATCAACGACGACCACTCCCTCAACCGGATCAAGGTGCCGCGCAAATCATCCATCGGTTTCTTTCAGGACCAACTGCTGGTGGAGTTGCAAACCGACTGGACAACCCACGAAACCACCCATCCCTCGGGTGCCTTGCTCGCGATCAACTTCGACGCCTTTCAGGCGGGCAATCGGGATTTCACCGTGCTGTTCGATCCGGAACCGCGCGTTTCCCTGGCGTCCTATGGCACCACCAAGAATTTTGTGGTGCTCAACCTGCTCGACAACGTCAACGGGCGTGTCCGTGCCTTGCACCGGGTGGAGGGGGAATGGCAACCCCAGGATCTCTCCACCGGCGATATCGGCAATGCCTCCGCAAGTGCCGTTGACTCTGACCTGAACGATGAAGTCTTCCTCAACACCGCCAGTTTTCTGGAACCCCGCACCCTCAGTTTGACCGATCTTTCCTCCGGTGAGATCACTCCCCTCAAACAAACGCCCACCTACTTTGACAAACGGGGCTTGGCCATGAGCCAGCATGAGGCAATCGCTCCCGACGGCACTCACATTCCTTACTTCCAAGTCTCGCGGGCCGATCTCGAGCTGGATGGCTCACACCCAACGCTGCTGTATGGCTACGGTGGATTTCAGGTGCCCATGACTCCCGGTTACTCAGGCACGTTCGGCCGGTCGTGGTTGGCCAAGGGCGGGGTCTATGTATTGGCCAACATCCGCGGCGGCGGGGAGTTTGGTCCGACGTGGCACCAGGCCGCCTTGAAGGAAAAACGCCAGGTATCGTGGGATGACTTTGCGGCAATCGGCGAAGATCTGATTGCACGGGGCGTCACCTCCCCGGCCCATTTGGGTATCATGGGAGGAAGCCAGGGAGGCCTGTTGGTCGGCGTGTCCTATGTGCAGCGTCCGGACCTTTGGGGTGCGGTGGTGTGCCAGGTGCCGCTGCTGGACATGTTGCGCTACCATCAACTATTGGCGGGAGCGTCATGGGTTGGTGAATACGGTAACCCGGACATCCCGGAGGAGCGCGAGTTCATCGCGACCTATTCACCCTACCAAAACGTGAAGTCCGACGGCGCCTACCCGCGCATGCTGCTCGTCACCTCCACGCACGATGACCGGGTGCATCCCGGTCATGCCCGCAAGATGGCCGCGCGTCTCGAAGCCATGGGGCATGACTACTTGTATTGGGAAAACACCGAGGGTGGCCACGGTGGCGCAGCCAACAATGCCGAGCGAGCCCGGCTATGGGCGCTGGGTTTCACCTTTCTCTGGCGGGAACTGGCAAAGTAACCACCCCATTCCTCGGCATATTTTACAGGAGACAGCAGAGGGAAACCAACAATGCGTCAGTCCTTCGTTCTCTTTGTTTCCTTCCGTGGAAAATCTACCTGAATCTAACCATAAGCTTTCCTCCGCTCCCTCCTGTAAAAACAGCAGTGCGTAAGCCTCTCGCTCTCCTCTCTGTCTCCTGCAAAAACGCTTCAGGCTGACGGAAGCCAAATCGTACTACCATACCAGCAGGCCGCCAGCGTAGGTAAAACCGGCGCCGACACTACAGAAGATTATCTTTTCGCCTGGGGCGAAAATCTCTTCCTGGGCCGCCCAGCCCAAGGCCATCGATACACTCGCACCCGAGGTGTTGCCGTATTTGTCTATCGTGACGACAAAACGGTCATAAGGGATGCCCACCCGTTTGGAGACCGCTCGAAGGATCCGCTCGTTCGCTTGGTGGGGAACAATCCAGCCGATCTCATCCGGTTTCAGATCATGGCGCTGCATCGTCTTCTCAATTTCGTCGGCAAACGCTTTGACCGCGCCTTTGAAGACCACCGGACCATCCACGTGCAGGTAGAAGTCATCGACGTTCACGTCTTCCGGCTTAGGCCATGGTTTGTTGGCGCCCCCACCCGGACGTTGAATGGCATCAAACTTGGTCGCATCCCCCGACAAACCCATGCGGTGCAGACGATGTCCTCCCGGTGCGTCGGTGAGAATCGCCGCGCCCGCGCCATCACCAAAAAGAAATGCAGTCTCGTGATCCTTGGGATTGGTGATGCGTGAGAGCAGCTCCGCCGTGACCACAATCACATTTTTTGGTCCTCCGCCCAGGATCAGGGAACGCCCCACTTCGAGCGCATACAGCCAACCCGAACACGCAGCGTTTAGATCAAACGCCAACGCCGATGGGATCCCAAGTTTCTGGGCGAGTGCACTGGCCATGGCCGGCACGGGCTGATCGGGGATCAATGTCGCCATGATCACGCCGTCGATGCTCGCCAGATCGACCCCGGACTGCTCCACCGCGTGCTCCACGGCGGTGACCGCCAAGTCGGTGGCAGTTTCCCCCTCCCCCGCGTAACGCCGCTCACGAATGCCGGTCAGTTTGATCATCTCGTCCTCCGTGCGACCAGGAAACTCCTTGAGCACGTCCCGGGTTGATCGAACGTTTTCCGGCACGGCAAACCCAACACCGGCAATGCACACGGTCTGTTCCATTCCGGCAGCGGGCACGGTCGGGGCCGGTGCAGCAACCGGATCAGCGGCTCCTTGGCTGGCAAGATAACGGGCGACGTCATCACCGGAAACCCTGCCCGCCGGGCCAGTGGCTTCGATGTCGGTGATCGTCGCATGATCGAGTCCGGCTTCCTTGATCAGCTTCACCGCGCGTGGAGTCCACTTTGGGGCGGTTGATGTGGCGGGAGCGGCTGGTTGAGCACTTGGTTTCGAACTCGGGGCGGGCAGCGGATCAACCACTGGAGCGGCCGCCACCGCGGCGCCCTTGGCTTCCAGATGCTTTAACGAAACGTCATCCGTTTCGATCTGCATGAACGGATCGCCCGACGGCACGATATCGCCGGCGCGCACCTTGAGATCACGCAAGACCCCGTCACACGGGGCCTCGAACTCGAAAACCGATTTGTCGCTTTCGAGCTCAGCGATCTTGTCGCCCTTGGCAAAGCGGTCGCCAACTTGGACCATCACATCGATGATCGTAAGTTCGTTCACGGTTGCTCCCATCGAGGGGATCGGCACCTCGATCAGAAACGTCTGCGCAGTAATTTCGGCCATGGATTAGGCGGGATCGTGCGAAGGTCCATGGCACGGGTCAACGCTCGGGCCCGGGGCAAATCTCCCCGGCCCCGATGGTCATGGGCCCACTGCAGCAACTCGTTTGCGGGAATGGCAAATAGACGCGAGAAGGGATAAGGGCTCGTGTCTCATTCGCCGTTGTCCTCCGACTCAGGTGCATTCTCTTCCTCCTCCGGCGGAGTGTTCTCCTGGACCGAGACGTTGCCGTTATCGGATTCCAGGGAAGTCTCCTGGGAAGTGGTGTCGGATTCGTTGACGGCGGTGGTCACGGCAGCCGTGCCGGCCGCCGTGACGGCGCCTCCCACCGACTGCGTGCTTGAGCTGCTGACAGCCGCCTGTTGCTCCACCGAGCCTCCGGCTTGCACGGTGACATCCCCCGAGGTGGCATTTGCCTGGGTGCCGACCAAGGTGGTGTCGCCGCCGGATTGCAGATTCACTTGGCTGCCCGACAGAGTCGTTCCCGTGCGGGTCGTGGATTCACTGGATCCCACCGCACCGCGAACCATGCCGAATCCGCCGCCGCCTTGTTGGGAGTCGCCACTGCCACTCGAACCGGACGCCTGCACAGAGGCGCCGACCGAGAAGCCTGAGGCGGAGGAGGATTCCTCGGCCGCGGTAAGATTGATGTCCCCGCCGGCGTTCAGGTTGATGGCACCGCCAGCATCCACATCCGCCCCTTGCAGGGTCACATCATTCCCGGAAGAGATCGTAAGTCCACCTCCCGCACTCAGGGTGCTGGTTTGAGCGGTCGAGGAAGCGGTCTGCGAGGAGCCGACGTTGGCGTTGGCACTGAAAGAACCACCCGAGTCCTTGTCGCCATCACTCATGCTGACTCCCGCGGATGCCCCAAACGACTCGCTGCTGGACGTGCTGGTCGCTTGATTAAAGGTGACATCACCTTGCGCCGCGATGGCCGCGTCGCCGCCCGCCGTCACATCGGTGCCCTCGAAGGTGGCGTCCCCGCCGGAGCGAATGGTCAGGTTGTTACCCGCGCCGATCGATCCGGTAACCGCCGTGTTCGAGGCACTGGACGAGCTGCCCATCTGACCTTCGGCGGCAAGACTATTGCCCGTCGCGCCACCCGAAAGCGTGGCCTCTCCCGACATGCCACTGCTGCTGGAACTGGTGGTCGAACGCGCCGCGTCGAAGGTCAAATCACCCCCGACATCAATGGTCGTATCGCCGCCGCCCTGGAGGTTTGTGCCTTCAAAGCGGGCATCGTCGGTGGTGGTGATGGTGAGGTTGCCCCCGGCATTGATGCCACCCACCACTGCCGTGCTGGAGCTGGAAGCATTCCGGGAACTGCTCGCGGACGCCGACAAGGAACCTTGCGCCCCTCCCCCGCCACTGGAACCGCCGGTGGTGCTGGCATCAGCGGACGCGCCCTTGCCCAACTTGGCCTCGGCACTGAATGAGCTGGAGCTGGAATCGGCCGTGGTGGTGTTTTCAGCGGCCCGGAAATCGAGTGAACCTGCCGCCAGGCTGGCCGATCCCCCGGCGGTGATGTTCGTGCCTTCAAAGGTGGTTGTCCCGGTGGAGGTGCTGGAGAAATTACCTCCGGTTTGAATGTTGGAAACCACCGCCGTACTGCTGGACGCGGAAGCGGCCGAATCGGTTGCGGTATATGAACCCTTCACCCCGGCGGAAGCTGCTGCCTTGCCTTCGGCCGCTCCGCTGCCACCGGCTGCGGTCCCGCTGCCGGAGGCGGAGGCATCCGCGTAGAACCCGAGGCGCGCCGTGTCGACGCTGGCGCTTTCGGTGGTCGTCACCGTATTGGTTGCCGCCAGGCTCGTGATGGTTTCGGCGCTTTGGGTCAAATCTCCCCCGACGACAATGTCGGTGCCCACGTCCTTGATTTCGCCCGTCGCCGTGCGGGTCATGTTTCCGCCAACATTGATGGTTGAAACCCGGGCATTGTCGGTCGTGGTACTGGAGAAGGATTGGGCCTGCTGGGCCTTCAGGCCCACGCCGACCTCGGCTTCGGCACCAGCCGAACCCTGGCCCTCCACACCGAGCGATCCGGCTGATCCCCGCCCTTGCGCTTCGGCCTCAGCGGAGCCGGTGAAGCTGACCCCAAGAGTGGTCGTTTCGACGTTTTGCGAAACCGTGCGCGTATCCCGACCTTCCAGGAAGGACATGTTTTCCGCCTGCATGTCGAGGTCGCCGCCGACATCTATATCAGAACCCTGCACGATTAGATCGTTGGTGGCGTTGATGGTCGCGTTGCCGCCAATGTTCAGGCTGGAGGCGGTGCCGGTGGATTCGTTGACCACGGTGGTGGTGGTCTGGGTGCGCATGCCAATCGTGAGGTCGCCCGAAGCCGAGGCGGCGGCCTGGCCTTCCCCGGCGGTGGATCCCGGAATGCCGGCATCCTGCGCTCCACTGGAAGCACTGGCTCCCGAGTCGGTGAAGATGCCAAAGGTGGTCGTCTCCACCACGGTGGTGGTGTCGCGGGAATTGCGCCCTTCCGCGACGATGATGTCCGTCGCGGTCATGTCGGCATCGCCTCCCACATTCACATCCGAACCAACGATGGTGATGCCGCCGCCGGCGGTGAGGGTGGCATTTCTGGCGGTGTCGACGGACGAACCCACACTGGTGCGCAGATCATCGTTTATGGTCGTGGTTTGCGTACCGACCAATCCACCGCCCACAAACAGGCCGGACTCTTCGGAAACACTGTTGGTGATGGTGCGGTCCTGACGATCAACGATGTTCAGGTCCCCGCCTGTTTGGGCGGTCAGGTTGCCCGCCACGTTCAGGTCCGAACCGGCGATGGTGGTATCACCGCCACTCGACAACGTGGCGTCGCCCCCGATGTCGATGGTTGAACCGATGTTTTGGACGTTGGTGACCGTGGTGGTGGTCGTGGTGCGTTTCGTTCCCATGAA
The DNA here is from genome assembly GCA_028280945.1 of Opitutaceae bacterium. GTDB lineage: Bacteria > Verrucomicrobiota > Verrucomicrobiia > Opitutales > Opitutaceae > Actomonas. The sequence continues at coordinate 14,073 of JANQKV010000036.1, read as the reverse complement.
GCCACCGCGGCTGCTGGTGGTGGTTGTGGTTTGAGCCACGTCCTGAATGGTATCCACCACAACGTCGCCGCCAGCCGCGATGGAACCATCCCCGCCCGCCCTGACGTCGGCACCCACGATATTGATGTCGTTGCCCGCCTGGAGAGCGAGGTCTCCGGTGGCGTCGATCGAAGCGGTTTCGCCTATGGTCGTGCGCATCGTCCCCTCGCGGCGCTCAACCTCGGCGTAGGTTCGGTTGGTGATGTCCCCACCCGCTTGGATGGACACATCGCCGCCGCTGATGCTGGCGCTAAGGTTTTCAACATTGCCCCCGGCATCCAGGGTCACGTTGCCACCCCGCATTGCCGCTGCCTGCCCCAGCGCTTCCAAGCGATTGTCGGTTGTACTCTGGTCAGCGTTGAGGCGACGGTTGGAGATGTTGCCACCTGCGGTGACGGTCAGGTCGCCGCCGGCCACCATTTGGCCACTCACGTTTTCGACGTCTCCAGAGGCATTGATGGACAGATTGTTTCCAGCCGTGATGTTACCCCCCACATTGCTCAGGTTGGTCACGTCCATTGTGGCGCTGTCGGTGGCGGCGATGGTCGCGGAACCGTCGTTAAACATCGCCCGGGTCTTGTCGGAGAGATAAACCTGCGGGACGAGCAGTTCCTCCCCGTCGATCACCTGTGAAACCATCCAGACAATGTCGCGGTCCAGATTGCGGAGTTGATCAGTCGTGGGAGCCTGGCCCCACACCAATCCCACATTGTCCTGCACTTCAGCCGCTGACCTCATCAGTGCTTCCATCTGCGAGGTCTCGTCGGTTTGTCCCGCCAAAAGCTGAGTGCCCAGTTGATCCACCAACTGTTGTCTCACCAGGTAGGTCTCGTAGGCAGGATCGCCCAACCGGGTCTGAATTTCGTCGGGATTGTAACCCAGCTCGCGGGCGAGGAAATCCGACCCCACCGCGTCACTGGAGATGCCGAGATCCTCGTTCACCGTGACACGGAACCGGGCCTGCGGGTCGGGGCTGACCACAAAGAAACCGTTGGGATTGGTCGGCAAATCCAACGTCAGGGAACCCAGCGTCACGCTACCACCCCGGGCAATGGGCAGGCGGGCGGCGGCCCCCAACGCCTGCAGGGCCGCAATGGCATCCGCCAGGGCCACATCGCCCGGCAGGGAGAAACCAGCCAGGGCTTCCGCCAGTTGCTGCTCCACGTCGGCGGGCAGTGCACCGATTGCATAGGTTCCTCCATCAAGCACCGCCAGGGTGGTGGCGAGGAGTTGTTGGAAGGCCACCGGATCAGCCGCCCCGGCAGCGGCCAGGGCCTCAATCGCGACCACCGTGCTGGCCACAACCGTTTGTTGTCCCGAGGGGGTGGAGAAAGTCAGCGCGCTGCCGCCGGAACCTGCGGCGGTGGCGGTGCCAAAACCAAGCTCACCGGCGGCGGTATTGCCGTTGACAGCGGCCAATCCCAGTGAGCCCAACAACGAATCCGGACTCAGTGAGGCTGCACTGGATGCAGAAGCACTCGTAGCGCCGGTCGCCGTCGCTGCGTTGCCCAAGGCAGAACGGCTTTCCGCCGAGGACGAACCGGAAGCAGTCGAGGAAGGTCCGAGAGGACTGCCTTTATTCGTCACGGAAGCATTGGAGACGACCAGATTTCCCGCCCTCACATCCGCACTGAGCGAGAAGTAGGTGCCGGAACTGACGGTTGTCGTGACCGGGTTGGGATCCAGCAGGACATCGGTGATGCGCCACGTTTCACCTTGGTTATCAAAAACGACCCAGGCATCGGTTTTGAACTCAGTCCGATTAAGCGAGATCGAGTCGTTGACGAAATTGGCCGAGCCATTGGCTCCCGTGATCGTCATGGTCCCCGGAGTGTTCAGATTGCCCTGGTTGAGCGCATAGTTGAAGTCCCGGATGGTCAGGTTGCCGGCCGCGACCTGGGCTCGGTTGGAAACATCCACCGAAGCGGGGTCGGTCACGTAATTGCCGTCCTGAAAAATGTAGTCCACATCGAAACTGCGTAGGCTCAGGAACTGGAAGGTGATGGGGCCTCCGGAGGAGTTGAAGGTCCGGGTTCCGCCAGCGAAGGTCAGGATGTAGCGGTCGTGATTGGCGGGATCCGCTGCCGCAGCGGGGTTGCTGTAGAGGACCGGGAAGTTCCGAAACAGCTCCGCAAACATGAGGGGCATGAAATCGTGATCCAACTGGTTTTGCATCCACGAAGGCACCGACTGGTTCACGACGTTGAGGTTGTTGTCCACGTTGCGGAATGTGCCCACCGAGAAGTCAGCGTTCCCCGCCACGTTGACCTGCCCTTGGTTTTCAAATTCTCCCGCTGTGACGTTCAAATTGTTGTCCGAGTCGATCGTGCCGGCCTTGGCGTTGAAGACCTTGTTACCGGCGTTGAGAGTCATGGATCCGGCCGTGTAAAGGGCACCTTCGTTGGTGATGTTATTGGAAGCCCCGAGGCTAAGATCACCGAGCGTGGAGATTCCTCCCGTAGCGGCGTTGGTGAGATTCGCCCCCCCGGTCACCGAGAGGTTGGACTGGGAGAACAGGACACCCTCGTTGGTGGCCGTGCCGGTGTAGTTGATCGCACTGGTTCCCGTGCCATGCGCGAACACCACCTTCGAACTCGAACCGCTGTTCGTGAAGTCTCCCGTGTTGATGGTCGACGGAGACGTGGCCGAAATGGAGCCGGCATTGGAGATCGTGCCGGCATCAATGTTGAGACCGTCGGCAATCAACTTGGCCCCAACATTGTTGGTAAGGTTAACGATGTGACCACTGGTGCCCAGGGTCATCGCTCCACCGGACTGCAGCAGACCGCTGTTGGTGAGGTTGAAGTTGTTCCCCGCGGCACCCACGGTCAAGGCGTCGCCCGCCATGACTTGGCCGGTGGCATCATTGGTGAAGGTTTGGCCGGTTCCAGCAAATGTCACCGTGACATCATCGGTCGCTTGGATCGTGCCGGCATTCGACAGGCTGGTGACATTAAGAGTAACGTCATCGCCGAAGAGAACGCCAGTGGCGTTGTTGGTCACCGCGGACGGGGCGGCACTCGTGCCCACCGCCAACTCTGCTCCGGCTTGCAACCTCCCCGAGTTGGTCAGAGTGAAACCCGAGTTGCCCCGGATGTTCACTCCAACATCCCCGATGATTTCACTTCCTGCGTCGGTGGTGAAGGCGGTTCCAGTGGTCAAGGTGGTGAGACCGGTCCCCGCGATAAGGGCATCGGATCCGCTGTTCGTAAACGTGGTGCCGGCGGTGATATCAACCGTCGACGCACCGTCGATGGTTCCGCTGTTGGTGAACGAACCCGTGGCATCCACTTTCAGCACACCGGAGTCACCTCCCGCCGCACCATTGAGTGTAAGCATGGTGCCGGAGTTGGCAGCGTTGCCGGTGGCGTTGGCGACGATGTCGCCCGACGACTGGATCGTGCCGGCGTTGGTGAATTCGCCGGTGGTGAGCGTGACGTCCGAACCCGCGGTTCCGGAGGTCAGGATGCGTCCCGCGGCTTGATTATCGAACGCCCCCGTGGTGGTCACGCCCAGGACACCGGAGGATTGCACGGTTCCCGAATTGGTGAACTGGGAAGCCGTGCCAGTGAAGGTCGTGCCCGCCAGGATCGTCCCGCTGTTGGTCCAATTGGCCGAGGTGCCGGGCGCGGAGAAGGTCACAGCGGCATCGGCTTGGATGGTGCCGGCATTGGTGCCGGTGCTGCCAACGGTGAATCCGGCATGCGTGAGGTTGTTGTCAGCATCCAAAACCCCGGTCGAGGTGTTCTCGAAACTTGAGGATGTGTTGACGAGAAGATCGCGGTTGGCGTGCACGGTGCCCGAGTTCACCAAGCTGGTGCCCGTGAGGGTGACGTCGTTGCCCGACTGCACCACGCCGCTGTTGGTCAGCGCCGTGCCCTGCACCGTGAGATCAAGACCATCGGGGGTAAGCAGTTTACCGGAATTGTTGACCTCGTTGGTGACCGTGACCGCCAGGGTATTGGCCGATTGGATCGTGCCCGCGTTGGTGAGCGAGGCGCCGGTGATGGTCAACGGGTTGCTTGACCCGGTGCTGGTGATCAAGGCATTGGCGTCGTTGTTGTTCACCGCTCCGGTGGCGTCAAAAACCAGGTTGCCAGCGGCTTGAATGGTGCCGCCGTTGGTGACACTCGAATGGCGCAGGGTCACGGTATCCGCACCAACAATGGAAGAGCCCGCCGTGGTGGTCAGGGCGGCGCGCTGGGTGGCATTGCCCAGTCCCAACGTTCCGGTCGCCTGCATCAGGCCGTCATTGCGGATGTCGCCAGCGACAGCGGCATTGATCACCAAATTGCCTCCGGTGGAGATTCGGGCGCTGCTGGTGTCATTGTCAAAGGCTTGCGGAGCGACGATGGTGAGGTTGCCCGAGGTCAACAGCGTGCCGGAATTGGTCACCGTAGCGGCAGCGGTGCCCGTGCCCGTGAGGATGGCGTCACCAGTGACATCAACCACACCTGATTGATTGATGGTATCAGCCGTGATGGACAGAGGGCCGGCGCTGAGGATTGTTCCACTCGAAGCGGCCGCGCCGCTGTAATTGAGCGTGAGGTCGGAGTTCGCCTGGATGGCCCCGGCGTTGTTGAAGCTTCCGCCGGAAAGGTTGACCGCGGCAGGGGTTGCTCCGACGTTCAGGATCCTTCCTCCCGCTTGGTTGGCCAGCGCAGCCGTGGTCGTCACGGTCAATGCGCCCTCCGACTGCATCGTGCCGGAGTTGGTAAAGTTGGTGGAGGCCGCGGTCAATGTGGTGTTGGTCAACAACTGTCCGCTGTTGGTCCAGTCCGCCGACCCGGTCGGGGCGTTGAGGTTGAGGGCTCCAGTGGATTGGATGGTCCCGGCGTTGCTCCCGGTCGCTCCGGTGGTGAATCCCGTTTGCGTAAAGGTGCCCTGCACATCGATCAAACCACCGGCATTGTTGGCAAATGACTGGGTGGTGGTGGCGGTCAGGTTTCCAGCCGTAGCAAGAGTGCCCGAATTTGTGAAGTCGGTGGCACTGACCGTTGCGGTCGACCCGGATTGCAGGGTTCCGGAATTTGTCACGCCAGCCCCGGTCAAGGCCAGGCTGCTGCCATTCGCACTGACCACCGTGCCGCTGTTGTTCAGGGTGGTGCTAACGTTCACGTCCACTTGGTCGGCCGAAACCAGAAACCCGGAACTGGTCAGGGAGTCCGCATCCAAATCGATGGCCGCGCCGGCGTTGATGGTGCGCATGACCGCGGCGGAACCCGTGTTGGTGACCGCACCGGTGGCATTCAGGGTGAGTTGGTCCGCCGCCTGAATCACGCCGGCATTGTCCAGCAAGGTCACGAGAAAGTCTACGGTGTCACCACCGACTACGGAACCCCCACTGGTATTGGCAAAAGCGCCGCGCTGGGTGGAGGAGCCCACGGCAACCTTGCCCGTCGCCTGCATCGATCCGCCTTGGTTGGAAACACCCCCAACAACGGTCAACGTGAGGTCTTCCGTGGAAAGCAACGTGCCGCTGTTGATCACTGCATTGGGACCCGCCCCGGAAGCATTCAGGTTGGCGTCACCCAACACTTCGATGGTGCCGGAGTTGTTCAAGGTGGCCGTTTCCAGCGTGAACACGTCCCGGGCAATGACGGTTCCCGAGTTCGTGGTGGCACCGGACGCGGTGACACCCAGCGTTCCGGTCGTTTCAACCGTGCCCGCATTGGTCACATCGGTCGCAGTGAGACTGACCGCGGCGGGAGTGCTGCCGACGTTGAGCAGAACTCCGGTTGATTGATTGGTGATGTTGCCCGAAGCGTTCACCGTGAGCGTGGACCCGGACTGCAAGGTGCCGGCATTGGTAATGGATTGCGCCCACACGTCCGCCGTCGAACCCGCCAACATCAGGCCACCCGCCGCGTTGGTGACTTCGGCACGTCCTCCCGCCAGTCCCAACTGCAGATCCGCTTCCGTATTGATAGCACCTTCGTTGGTCAGCGTGAACGGGTTGTTGCCATTGTTGAACGACAAGGTCGCATCCGCATCGATAACCCCGGTCGAGGTATTGGTGAGACTGTTCCCCACCACCAAAGTCGCGCTGCCGTCGGAGGTGATCGTGCCACTGTTGTTGAGGGTGGCAAAATCGAAGGCGATGGCACGGTCGTTTGTTGTGACGATGTTGCCAGAGTTGATCGCTGCGCCCACAACGTTGGCGTCCAATCCTCCCGCGGCCTGAATGGTGCCGGCATTGGTCAGGCTGTTCACGTTGAGCGTGACTTCGTCGCTTGAGCTCGTGCCGATGATCCGGCCGGAGGTATTGTTCACCATCGCTCCCGTGGTCCCGATGATCATGGCACCACCCGCCTGAGCGGTGCCGGAATTGGTCACGCTGTCGGCGACTACATTAACGGTTGTGCCCGAAATCAGCAGACCGTTCGTTTGATTGTCGAGAGTGACTTCGGCTCCCGTCGTGCCCACCGTCATCGCTTCCCCCGACTGGACGGTGCCATCGTTGGTGAAGTCAAAATCTCCTGCTCCCGACTGCACATCAAGAGAGGTGCCGGCAAGGATCAGGCTGTTGGCAGCATTGCTCAATCCACCCGCCGTGGTGATCGTGGTGTTGGTGGCGGATTGGAGCGTGCCTGTGTTCGTGAGGGAAGTCGACGCCGCCTGGGAATTGGCCACCGCCAGTGAACTGGCGGAAGAGACCGTGCCGCTGTTGGTCAGCGAAGCGCTGGTCAGCTCGATCGCACCATCCACTCCTCCGTCCGCCACCGCCAGAGTGCTGATGGAACCGGTGTTGGTCAGTCCGTTGACCAACGTCGCGGTGGCAGCACCGGACGACTGCACGGTGCCGTCATTGACCATGGAATCAGCCGTGATCACCAGATCGGCGTTGGCAGACGCTGTCGTGACGATGTCGCCCCCGGCGTTGTTGACCATCGCCCCGGAGACCGTGAGGGTCTGTTGATTGCCGGACTGCAAGGTTCCGGAGTTGGTCAGCCCGCTGGCGGTGATTCCGAGAGTCGACCCTGCCAACAGCTGCCCGGTGGCATCCTGGGTGAACAAGACCTCGGCTCCCGCGGTTCCGATAGTGGTCGCGGCGCCGGACTGGATCGTGCCCGTGTTGGTCACGTTGAAGCCAACGGCACCCGACTGGATGTCGAGCGTGCCGCCCGCCACCATTTCTCCCGTACCGGTGTTGGTGAAGAATTGAGGCACCACCAACGTGATTTGGTCGGCGGCTTCCACCAACCCGCTGTTGGTGAATGAGGAGCCCGAGGTGAGCTGGAAGTCGTCCAGCGCGGTGATGCTGCCGGAGTTTACCGCTGACCCCACTGTTCCGGCCAATATCTGGCTCAACACCGTGCCCTGGTTGTTCCACAGCCCGGTTACGTTCAGGTCAAAGAGGGTACCCGCTTGCACCGTCCCGGCATTGGTGAGGGTTGAGGCAAGGATAGCGACGGTTTGACCTGCATTGATCAACCCCGTCGAAGTGTTTTCGAGCGCCACCCTTGCGGCATCCAATCCCAAGGTCATTCCTTGTCCCGACTGCAGGGTGCCTGAGTTCAACAGGTCGAACGCCCCGCCTCCTTGGATACTGAGGGTTCCACCGGCGGCGATCGTGGCATTGGCATTGTTGATCAAACCAAAGGGAGTCAGCAGGGACGTATTGCCCGAGGCTTCGATCACACCCGAGTTGGTCAGGGAGGTGGCGGTGTTCTCGGTGGTTGTGATGTTGATATCACCCGCGACCGCAATCGATCCCGTGTTGGTGAACAAACGAGAGACGGTCGTGAGGTCGCCGTCGGAACCACCCGCCGAGGTCGCCAAGGTAACGATGGAACCCGAATTGAGCAGGGTGTCACTGACGGTCGCCATGATGTCACCGGCCGATTGCACCGCCCCGCTGTTGGTGAAATCATCGGATGTGATTTGGATGTCGGCACCGGCGGTGCCCGCCGTCACCAAAGCGCCGGTGGTTCCAAAAATCACATCCGAAGCCGCCGAAATTGTGGCGAGAGTCCCCGCCTGCACCAAGCCGTCCGAATCCAATGACGAAGTAAGGAACTGGAGGTCATCCGCGGCCACGAAGCTCGCGTTCGCCGAATTGGTTACCTCCGCAAGGGCACCCGATGTGCCGAGCTGGAGGCTGCCCCCGGACTGCACGTTGCCGGAATTCACAAACGCGAAGGCACCCTGTCCGGATTGCAGGTTCATGTTTCCGCTGCTCAGCAGATTGCCCACATTCGTGAAACCCAGGGGGGCGATCACATCCACGACTCCCCCGGCCTGCACGGAACCTGTGTTGGCAAACGTGCTGGAAAGGTCGATATCCAGGTCACCCGAAACCGTGATGGATCCCGAGTTGTCGATTCCCCGGGACTCAATCTTGAAGTTGGCCACGGTCTCTGGTCCGATGTAAATGGAACCGCTGTTGGTGAGATCGGCGCTCAGATCAAAAAGTGCGTTCCCGCCGGATTGCACCGCACCTGCGCTGGTCCACTGGTTGCCCATGATGTCGAGTGTTCCTCCGGCGAGGATCACGCTTTGGGGGCCGCCCTGGTATTCGACCGGCTGATCAGCCGCACCGATCACCATGTTTTCGCCGGATTCAAAACGACCCTGATTGTCGACCAGGACCGTCCCGGGAGCGCCTCGCAAAAGGCTGAAATCCTGGACCGCAATCAAGGCGCCGTTTGCTCCGTTGTTGAACCCCTCCGCAATAACCAGGTTCAAGTCACCACCCGAGCGCAGTGTCCCGTCGTTGAAGAACCGCTGGGTGTTGAGGCGAATCGGTCCCCCGACTCCGCCTTCCGCGGAGGTCTGGCTGATGACCACGCCGGTGTTGACGATCCCATTGGCCGTCAGGTCGATCAAGCCGGTGCTTTGCACCCGACCGGCGTTGTTCAGATCGCTGGCATTGATCGTCAAATCCAATCCCGGCAGGCCTGCGGTCAGGATTGCCCCGCCCTCCCGGTTGTTGATCCACTCCGTTGCGGACAGACTGAGGGCACCACCGGATTGCAAGGTGCCGAAATTGCCGAAGGTTGTCGTCTGCACCTGCAGGGATCGGCCGGCAATCAAGGTGGCCTCAGCCGCTTGGGTAAAGGTGAGGAGCACTCCCACCTCTCCAACCGTCACGGCGCCATCCGCCTGCAACCGCCCGGAATTCGACAAGGTGAAACCCGCCTGGCTGGTTCCCAAAACCAGGTCACCTCCCGCCAGGATCTGCCCGGTTGCCGTGTTGGTCAGCCCTGCACCCACGTTGATATCAAAATTGCCCACGGCTTGCAGCGTGCCCGAATTGGTCACTGTGCTGGTGGTTTGGACCCCCACGGCCAGGTCGAAGTCCGCCGCCGACGCAATCGTGCCCGTGTTGTTCACCGCCAGGGCATTCAGGGTAACCGTCCCGTCCGTTCCACCTTGGTCGGCTCCAAGCGTGACCACCACACCATCGTTGTTGAAGAAATCGTCGACTTGAATGTCCACCGTGCCGGTAGATTGAATCAAACCGGCGCTCGAAACACTGCCCGCGTTGAGAACAACATTGTTCCCGGGATCTCCGTCGGACATGAGCACGGAATCCTCACCCGTCGTGAACAGTCCCTCGACCGAGACGGTGACCCCTTCGGTGCCTTGCATGGCTCCATCGTTGGTCATGGTCGCCGCCGTAATGTCCAACGTGCGGCCCAGAACCACCCCCGTGTCCGTGTTGGTGAAACCAACCTCATTTAAAGTGATGTCTCCCACCGCCTGCCAATTGCCCCGGTTGGTGGTTTGAAGTGGAGTCCCTCCAGTCGAAACCGGGCCGACCACAAAGTCGCCTCCCGCAATCAGGGTGCCCGCACTGTCGACCATCGTGGCAGCGCGGATGGTCAGGTCGGTGCCAGCCGCAATCCCCGTGCCCGGCTCGCTGTTGGCCGTAATCACAGCACCTTGCGCAGCGGTCAGGTTAATGGCCCCCGGAGTGCGAATCGCCGCGTTGCCCGTATCGAGATCCCCGGTCGTAGTGCTGAGGTTGATGGTGTTAGCCGAAGCCGTTTCGTCCGCCCCGGCATAGATTCCCGCCGACTCGCCCATGGCAATCGCCCCGGCGGAAAAGTCGAGGGAGGTGGCCGATCCGTAAACCGACCCCTCCACCACCGCCGCTCCGCCAATGTTGATGTCGATCCCGCTCATGCCAAATCGATTGGCTCCCTCGACCCCCGGGTCGGAAATGTCGGTCAGGCTGGCGCCCGCGAGGCTCAAATCCGCCCCGGCAACCATCTCGGCGTTCGCGAACTCCAACGATCCCGTCATTCCGTCGAGCACAATGTCGTTGACGGCAGCCAGGGACGTTTCGTTGCCGGATATTTCGATGCCCGCGGCGGCATTCACCAACAGGTCGCGTTCGGCATAGGCTCGGCCCGAAAGCTGCACACGACCGGAAGCATCGATCGTGAAATCATCGACCGTCGCGGCAACGTCGCCCAACAAGCGCACGCCGACACCTGATTCAGTGGCCAACAATCGAATGCGGTCGGCATACATGCCGCCCAACAGCGACGAATCAACGGCATAGGTGGGAACCGTCCCCGCCGCGGCGCGCGCCGACACACTTTCAGCCGGGTAATCATAATCGAAGACGCCGGTCGTGACCGCCAAATCGTTGGCGTGAACCGGTCCATCGATGAAAATACTCCGGCCAAGCAGGTTGAGAAAATCGAGGTTGGAGGCGTCCAGCCCGGTCCCGCCGATCACCAATTGCCCTTGATCGACCCGCAGGGTGGCCAGGGATCCGTCGGCGGCCAACACCGGCGACCCCGTGGAGAGGGTGACGCGATTGGTATTCAGAAATCCCCCGCCCTGCACCGAGATGCCATTGGGGTTGGCAATGATGACATCCGCCGCATCCCCGGTGACCTCCGTGAAGCCCGCAATCGTCGACACGTTCGGAGCCACCACTTCGTTGAGGATCACACTCGCGGTGGCCTCCGGACTCAGGTTGAAGTTCACGAGGACTTCGCCGGTGATTTGCGAAGGCGTGGTGAAGTCCGAAGGGGCCGCATTGTTCAGGATGAGCCCGGCTTCGGGCACGTTGAACTGGGTGAAGCGATTGTGGGAAAGTCCCGCTTCGTTGGGGGTGTCGATGTCCACGACGGCGGTGCCGGCTGTTGTATCATACGAGCGGGTGTTGCCGGAGTCGGGCGCCACGACCACCGATACCGACTGGGCAAGCAACGGCGCGGGAACCAACAGATAAGCGATCAACGGGACCGCAAACACTGCCCTCAGGCGATCGCAGACCGGGTGTAACGTTTTGGGTGAACTCATTGGTTTTTTCCTCCTCAAAAATTAATAACTGAAACTGGCCCGGGCATAGAACCGCCCGTCTTCGTCCGGCACTCCCACCGGGCGATCAAAGTTGTGGTGATAAGAGATATCGAAATTTGCCTGGCGGTAGGAGAAGGACACCCCTACGGCACCGCCGGCCAGTCCGCCCTCCGGCGGGACAAAACTGTCAGGCAGGCCATCGACGTTGCTCCACAGTCGCCCCACATCCAATCCGAGGTAGGGCCGAAGGCCGAGACTTGGACCCGCAGGAAGGTTCACCTCGAAGGGCACGGAAACGTCATTGCGCCAAACGAATCCCCAATCACCGGCGGGATTGCTTTCATCAAATCCCCGCACTGCGTATTGGCCGCCCCCCGTCAATTGATCGGTCCCGTAAAGCACGTCCGAACCAAACTGCGCGTTGACCGAACTCGAGAACAACAACCGCTGCTTGGCCACGGTGAACGGTCGCGAATAGCGGACATCAAACATCACCTTGGTGAACTCCGCTTTGGGGGCATATCCCGGCAATCCGCTCGGGTCCTCCAGCGACCCAAACCACGGCAGGCCAAAGACCAAACCCGCCCGGGTCATCAGGGTGCCGTTGGCTACCACCGTGGAAAAATCGGCACCTACCTCAAGGTTGGTGGTGTCCCGGCTGCTGACGTCGATCAGATTCCCCAGAATGTAGTTTTTGGAGGACCGCCAGTTCAACGTGGCGTCCAACTTCAACCGGGAATTTTGATCGCGAAAAAGGAGGTGATCCACCGACAAAAACGCGAACCGGCTGTCGCCGTTGAACGGCAGCGGAGTGCCGCTGGGGGCGAAAAACGTGAGCGCATAACTCGAGGCGCTGCCACCCACCGTCAGGGCGGTCCAGTCCCACGGCACGGTGTAGGAAACCGTTGTGGCTTCCGAGGCTTCCCGGCCCGAATGATAGGGAACCGCCCGGCGATGCGTAACGCTCAGATAGTCCGCCAAGCCCACCAGATTGTCATACGCCAAGGTCAAGGACGCTTGGTTGCGGCCGGTGTCTTCCGACCCGGAGTTGTCGAGGGATCCACTCAAATGCCATCTCCGGCCCGGGTTGTTTTGGATGGCGACCACCGTGTCACCGGGCGTGGACCCGGGAACGAGCTCCAGTTCGGCGTCGTTCGAGGCCAGCCGATTTAAGTTTTCGATCCCCTGTTCGACCGACCGCAGGTTAAGCAAATCGCCCGGCTCCCCGGGAAAAACGTTGGGGGGAAGGTCACCGGCATAGGACTCTATTCGCCCCTCTACTACCAGGACGCGCAGCGTACCGGTCGAGAGATCCTGTTCCGGCAGATAGGCTCGGGTCGTGGCGTATCCCCGTAGAATATAGTGCCGGGTGATGTCGGACAGCAGCGCGCGCACGTCACTGATGCCCAGCAGACCGGTGAACCGGGATTGCAGGCCCTTGCGGAAACCCGGACGCATGTTGTCCGCTCCCTCGATCACCAGCTCGTTGATCTCCCGCTTTACCTCATCGGCAACCGGGACCACGCGTTCAGGGGCCGGGATGGCAATGCTCGTCAATTCCTGCTGGGCCTCCCGAGCCCGGCGAAATTCCTGTTCCTGCCGGTCCCGCTCCTCGCGCTGGGCGCGTTCGCCCGCACCCACCGCGTCCAAGACCGGCGATTGGGCTGGCAACGACACTCCCCCAACGAGTGAAAGCAGAATGCAACAAAGGGCTGTCCGATGAAGTCGGCGTGAAAAGCCGACACAAGGATCGAGTTGTCCGGTCATAGCGAACTGGTCTGTGGTGATTGGAAAAGCCGCCGACTATGGTGATTAGGGAAGTCGCCGAGTTCGCTTCAGGCAGAGTAAAAAAGGCGTAAAGGCACGCAAAAAAGCGCCCCACTGCGTTTCAGCAATGTTACGTTTTTATGACTATATTAATGAAATTCATTCATACCTAGGAAGGGATGAAATTTCATTTTGCCATTTCGCCAATACTCTAGGGTGTTCTCACTAATTTCCAGACGCCCAAACACCGGTCAATTAGCGATGAAAGTTCATCCAACGGCACCATATTTGGGCCATCACTGATCGCATTGGCCGGGTCCGGATGGGTCTCCAGAAAGAGTCCATTTGCACCTACCGCCAAAGCCGCCTTGGCCAAGGGCTCCACGAACTCCCGCTGGCCACTGCTCTTCCCGTCACCCGCCCCGGGAAGCTGCACACTGTGCGTTGCGTCAAGAATGGTGGGGCACTCGTTTTCGGCCATAATCGGAAAGCTCCGCATATCCACGACCAGGTTCTGATAGCCGAAAGTGGTGCCGCGCTCAGTCTGCCAAATTTCAGTGCCACCCCCGGCCCGGATCTTGTCGACGACGTGCTTCATGTCAGTTGGCGCCAGAAACTGGCCCTTCTTGACGTTGACCACCTGTCCGGTCGCAGCAGCAGCAAGCAGCAAGTCGGTCTGCCGGCTGAGAAACGCGGGGATTTGCAGCACGTCACATATTTCCGCGACCGGCGCGCACTGCTCGGCAATGTGAACGTCCGTGACGACGGGCAGGCCAAATTCCGCTTTCACCATCGCCAACAGCTTCAGGCCCTCCTCAAGCCCGGTGCCACGCTCACTCGCGACCGAAGTGCGGTTGGCTTTATCGAAGGAACCCTTAAAAATGATCGTCAGATCGTCAGATCTCTCGCCCAGAGCAACCAGCTCGGCGGCGACCGTCCTGCAGACCTCCGCATTCTCCAGGGAACACGGCCCGGCCAACAGCAATAGTTTCGCGGGATCGT
>JANQKV010000004.1 GCA_028280945.1 Opitutaceae bacterium | reverse complement strand
AGGAGGCAGGCAATCCCACCCCGGGCAGGGGACTGGCCAGCGGCGACAGGGTTTCGCCGAGGTATTGGGTTTGGGAATCGGTCAGCAGGTAACTCAGGCCGCGGGCGATCTCGAGCATGCCCAGCGTCACAATAAACGAAGGCACCCGCAGTTGTGCGCTGATCCAGCCGTTGACCCAGCCGGCAAATGCTCCGGCCAGGATGGCCAGCCCGATAGCCACGGGCACGGGCAACTCCCAGCCGAGCAACGCCACCCCGAATACCGCACCACAGAATCCCAACACGGATCCCACCGACAGATCGATGCCCGCGGTGATGATAACCAATGTCATGCCCGCGGCGATGACGGTCAGGGTGGGAATCTGGACCGCGATACTCGAAAAGGTTGCGCCGGTGAAAAAGCGATCGCTGCCGATCGAGAAAAGCCCGATCAGTCCGATCCAGATCAGGAGCAGGGCGCCGTAGTCTTTGACCCAAGTTTTCATGTGCGATGTCCTTCGAAAGCGGCCGCGGTGATCTTTTCCTCCGACCACGTGCCGGGGGTGAATTCGCCCGTCAGACGCCCCACGCTCATGACCAGAATCCGATCACAGTTGGCCATGAGTTCGGGCAATTCGCTGGAAACCATAAGAATGGCTTTGCCTTGGCGAGCGAGCTCGGCGAGCAGGCGATGAATGCTGTCCTTGGCGGCGGCATCAACACCCCGCGTGGGTTCGTCGAGCAACAGGACGGGGGTTTCGCGCAAAAGCCAGCGCGCGATGACGGCCTTTTGTTGATTGCCTCCGCTGAGTTCGGCGACGGGCTGCGCCAGGTCATCGTATTTCATCGCCATGGCTGCCGTCGTCTCGCGAATTTTTCCTTCGGCGCGAACATCGTCCAGCCAACCGTGGCGGGCGAATTGATCGTGGGCGGCCAGGGCCACGTTGTGGGCGATGGACTGGGGCAGCAGGAGTCCGTCGGCCTTGCGGTCTTCCGGCACCATGCCGATGCCGGCTGCGACTGCCTCGCGAGGTTGGGTGGGATTTTGTGGCTGGCCGCGCACGATGATCTCTCCTGCGTCACGAGGGTCGGCACCATAGATCGCGCGCAACAATTCGGTGCGTCCAGCTCCCACCAGGCCGGCCAGGCCGACGATCTCGCCTTCGTGCACGGTGAGCGAAACATCCTGCACGGCGGTCCCGGCATGCACCCCGCGGATTTCGAGGGCGAGGGGAGCCGCCTCAAGGTTTGATCGATCACGCGGAGTCAGGTCCACGGCGTGGCCCGCCATCTCGGCAATGAGGTTGTCGATGTCGAGTTGCCTGGCGTTGTGGGTGGCGATGTGGCGGCCGTCGCGCAGCACCGTGACCCGGTCGCAGATGCGTTGGATCTCGTCCATGCGATGGCTCACGTAGATGATAGAGACGCCCCGTTCCTGCAACTCACGCACCCGCACAAAGAGCTCCTCGGTTTCGGCATGGGTGAGGGCGGCCGTGGGTTCGTCGAGAATCAGGACGCGGCAATCGCGCTGCAGTCCGGCCGCGATTTCAACAAGTTGCTGCTGGCCGACTCCTAGTTCGCCGGCGGGTTGATCCGGATCGATGTCGTCCAGTCCAATGCTGCGCAGGGCGACTTCGGCTTGGTCGCGCAGGCGCGACCGATCGATGAATCCCCAGCGCGAAGGGAGGTCTTCAAAACCGAGGTTTTCGGCGACGGTCAGCGTCGGAATGATGTTCAATTCCTGCATGACCATCACAACACCCGCACCGGTCGCCTCGCGTTTGTGGGTGGGTGCGTAGGGTTGGCCGTCGAGGCGAAGCTCACCGGCATTGGCCGGAGTCAGCCCGCTGATGATGCGGGCGAAGGTGGATTTGCCGGCGCCGTTGCTGCCCACCAGCGCGTGGACTTCGCCCGGGGCGAGGTCGAAATCGAAGTCGACCAGCACGGGCACGTTGTAGGCCTTGTGCAGGCCGCGGGCTTTCAGGCGCGGCGGCGTTTCCACGATCGGATCAGCGCAATCAGCGATCGGCCGCCTGCCGGGCGGCTTGTTTCATGGCCAGTTCAGGGGTGATCACATCAACGGCGGTGGTGCGATCTTCCGGGGCGGATTCGCCGGCCAAGATACTCAAGGCGGCTTCGATGCCGTAGACGGCCAGATCGCCGGCGTGTTGGTCGGCGGTGGCGAGCACCCGACCATCGGCCAGCATGGGTTGAATGGCGGAAATATTGTCGAATCCAACGACCTTCACTTCGTCGCGGCCGGCGGCGTTGATCGCGGCCACCACACCGAGGGCCATGCTGTCGTTGCCGCAGAGAATGGCAGCCAGATCCGGGTGGCGGGTAAGCATGGCCGAAGCGATGGTGTTGGCCTTGGCCATCTCCCAGTCGCCGGCCTGCACGCCCACGATCTTCATACCCGCCGCGTTCATGGCATCTTCAAAACCGGCCCGACGTTGTTGGCCGTTAAAGGCGGTGGCGACACCCTCGATGATCGCGACCGGTGCGCCGGCCGGGAGTTGGGCGGCGAGCAGGTCTCCGACTTTGCGAGCCCCGGCGCGATTGTCCGGTCCGACAAAGGGCACGGTGATCCCGGCTTGGCTCAGCGCTTCGGCATCGAGGCGGTTGTCGATGTTGATCACCAGAACCCCGGCGCGTTGGGCGCGGGCAATGGCGGGGACGAGGGCCTTGGAGTCGGCCGGGGCCAGCACAATGGCATCAACGCCTCGGGCGACCATTTGCTCGACCAGGTTCACCTGCTGGGCGAGGTCGGTTTCGTTTTTGATGCCATTGACGATCAAGTCGTAGTCCGCGGCACCGGCGGCCTGGTGCGCCTCCGCGCCATCGGCCATGGTCTTGAAGAACTCGTTGGCCAGGGACTTCATGACCAGCGCAACCTCGGGTTTGTCGCTCGCCGCATCGGCTTCGGTATCCGCAGATCTGTTACATCCGGCGAAAATGAGGGCGGAGGCCAGGACCACGGCGAGCCGTCGCGATTCAGGGGAGAGGGCAAAGGAAAACATAAGCGCGGAGAGCATGATTATCCGGTGAGCCCCGGGCAAGACCCCGCCCCAGCACCGCGGTTAACGTTACGAACGTCGGGCCGGCCAGCCAACCCCGTAACCGCAGTTCCCAACCAATGTTCGTAATACGAACATTGGCGTGACGGAGAATGGATGGGGAGGGCAGATTAACTGGTCGGACCACGGAGAGGATCGGCCACTGGGTGAAGGGGGGGGAATTACCCTCAAAATCGTCGCAGAAATGAAAATGTGCATAAAATTGCATTGACGAAACGGCCATTATGCACATCTATGCAACAAGCTGGCACAGAACCCCCACCCCCACCCCCGTGCCTTCCAACCCAAACAAACCCATGAACTTCACTGCGTTCTCCCGCCATACTTTGGCGCTGACCAGCCTAGCGCTGGTTCCGTTGCTCTCCGCGCAGGAGCCAGCAACTCCGTTGTCGGTCGACGAAGACGATGACGTTATCGAGCTTTCCCCGTTTACGGTGGATACGACTCAGGACCAAGGTTACCGCGCCACCAACTCGGTATCCGGTTCCCGTCTCAATACCTTGATCAAGGACATGCCCATGCCGATCGAGGTGATTACCGAGGAATTCGTCAAAGACACGGGTTCGACCGATCTTCGTGAATCCCTGCGCTACAGTGCGGGCATTATCCTCAACTCGCAGAACGATGCCGGCCAGGGCAATACCTTCGTGAATGAAGGTGGCGTTCACAGCCAGGAGGGTGCGACGGCAGCGAAAACCCAGACCACCGTTAAGATCCGGGGTTTCATTACCGACTCGGTGCTGCGCGACGGCTTCCGCCGCCAGTTTGCCACCGACTCCGCCAACATCGGCCGCATTGAGGTTATTCGGGGACCGGCCGCGCTGCTCTACGGCATCGGCAACTTTGGTGGGATTGTGAACTACCTGCCCAAGCGCCCGCTCGACTACGACCGCCACGAAGTCATCGTTGGTGTTGGCACCGACGATTACTTCCGCACGGCGTTCGATACCAATTATGCGCTGCCCAATTCACCCAACGTTGCCTTCCGCATGACCGGCGCGTGGCAGACCTCCGGCGACTACACGGAGCTGCGCGAGTCCGACAAATTCTTCTTTGCTCCGGTCTTCACGATCAAGCCCTTCGAGAACACCACGATCACGATCGATGGTGAATACGGTGAGGAAGACATCACAGGCACCGGGTTCCAAAGTGTCCGCGCCCGCGCCGACGTTCCCGCCAACCAGCAGGACCGTCTCGAACGCGCCGGCTTCCTTACCTTCCCCGGCGAGGATCGCCGCACCTTCCGCTGGTCCGGACCGGACACCTTCGTGAATTCGAAGGCCCACAATCTTCTGATCAAGCTCGAGCAAAAGCTCGCTGAGGACCTTTATCTTCTCGCGGGATACAATACTTCCTTCACCCGGTTCAAGGGCCGCGACGTGGGTGGTGCGTTGCAATTTGGCGTCGGTCCCGAATCACAGCGTGGTTCCATCATCGTCGAGCCGCTCACCCCGGACGATGGTGCGTTCTCCGGTGGCCAGGCTGATGACGTGACCTTCCAGTATCTCTGGTCCGATTTTTACGAGACCACCGATCGCGACCAAGTGCGCGTCGAGCTCACCTACAATATCGACACTTTGCCGGACTCGAAGTGGTTCGGCATGAACCACAGTTTCCTCGCGGGTTATACCGATGAGAACTCGGAGAACCGTCGTCGTTTCGACCAGACCCTGCCGGGCTTCAACAACTACAAGAATCCAACGGATTCCTCCTACATTCGTTTCGGCACCCAGGGCGACGGCACGCCGGACGCCCCCATGGGTCGTATCAACGACACCTTCAACGAGGCGACCAACCAAGGTCTCTACGGCGTCTACCAGGGCACCTGGCTCGACGACCGCCTGACCATCGTTGCGGGTATGCGTGAGGATACCAACGATAACCGCGTCCAAACCATCGACGCCATCAATCCGGGCAACAGCTCCGACATCATTCGCGACGCCCAGACCGACACTACCACCCAGCTTGGGGCGAGCTTCCAGATCACCAACGAAATCTCGGTGTTTGCGGTCGATTCCGAGGGTCTTGTGCCCAACTTCGATGGCCTGCGCGACGGCAATGGTCGCCCGATCGACGCCACCATCGCCCGTAGCCGGGAATACGGTGTCAAGGTTGACCTCTTCAACGGCAAGCTCTCGGGCACCGTCTCGGCCTTCGAGATCGAGCGCTCAGGCACTCCCTACTTCTATTGGTGGTCCCCGGCGCCGGCCAAGAACCAGTTCAACCCCAACGCGGATATCGTCTATCTCGTTGAGGGGGCGAACCCCGAGGTCGGCCAAGCCGACTGGTCCGCCGCCCAGCAGAACGCGCTCACCGAGTGGAACGCCGCCAAGGCCGCCGGTGCAGCCTACCAGCAGGATGGCAAGTGGTATCTCAACGCCTCCAATCCGGCGGGTGCCGCCTACATGGATCAGGTCTATGCCAACGTCTCTGCCGGCCAAGGTTGGCCCGGATGGTATTTCAACATCGATGATCCGAACGTGAACATCGCCACCATGGACCGCGCGGCTCCCGACCGTGGCACCTTCCAGGCCTTCAGCCCTGGTGACGACGAGTCCAAGGGCTACGACTTCCAGCTGCTCTGGTCCGCTTCTGACCAGTTGCAGGTGCTGTTCACCTACTCGAACCTCGAGCGCAAGACCCTCAACGTCGGCACCTTCCCGCGCCACCCGGCGGAGAACGATCGCTGGGCCAACTGGTATTTCCCGGATGGCAGCTGGGGTCTCAGCGGTTTCCCGCTCGAAGAGGCTTATTCCAACCCGTATGACTCCTCCTCCTGGACGGGGGCCGGTTACCTCGGCATCGGTTCCGATGACGACACGCCGGAGCACTCCGCCGCGGTCTGGGGCACCTACAAGTTTGCCCAGGACGGCCCTCTCGCCGGTCTGACCGTTGGCTTTGGTGGTCAGTGGGAATCCGAGCGTGAGTTCGTCAGTGCCCGTACGGACGGCTCCGGTCAGTTGCAGGTCGACGCCGATGGCAACCCGATCGCGCTCTACACCGATCCCCGCCTCAACCTGGACCTGATGGTCAGCTACAACTTCACCATGATGGAACGTCCGACCCGCGTTCAGCTCAATGTGAACAACGTGCTCGACGACAAGGACCAGTATGGTCTCGGGTTCGCCCCCGGCATCTCTGCCCGCCTCGAATTCGGCATGGAGTTCTAAAACCTTCTCTGGACTGTAGTATTCTACTCCGCCCGGGCCGGCAACGGCCCGGGCGTTTTTGTGATCCGGATCTGGCCGAATGTGTAACCATAAAACGAATACAGATCTTTCGAGAAACCGCCCGAACGTAGGGGTCAGGCCGTTAAAATGTGTAATTCCGCAGGGCGGAATTCACCTTTTCCGGCCTGACCCCGTCTGAAACCTGACCCCGTCCAAAACCACCCGCCCGGCGCCAGCGTGTTCATGGCCGCAAAGCCCAGTCGGGCCGATCAAGCGTGGTTTTGTCTGCGGGCGTGTTGGACGACGTTCGAACACGAGAGGGGGTCAGGCTGCAAAAAGTGAATTCCGCCCTGCGGGCTGCATTGCACTTTTATGTCAGCCTGACCCCATGCCCGCGGACACTGCTCAGCGCTTTGACTCGGTTGCAGGTGGTTGCTCCGATCGCAGGACTTCGCGGAGCGAAACCCTCCATTGGCCGGTCTCACTCGACCATGAACGGAAAATTCCCGGCGGCACCTCCGCCTTTGCCGTCCCGCACGAAAAGAAACACCCGGTAGGCCCCGGGCTGGTGCGGCACCCGAATCCGCGCTGTGCGACCGTCGTCAAACACCACGCAATCCGGGATCGTGGGTGGCGCCATTTCGAAATCGCCACCCGACTTCCGGTCCGTCGTCTCAGCGATCACTTGCCATTCGTAATGCAGTTTTTCGCCATCGGGATCGATGGCGTCCGCCGACACGGTCCACTCGGTCCCGGCAGAAACGACGGCGGAATCCAATTCGGAATGCAGCGCATAAATCAGGGGCGCTCGGTTGGCCGGCTCCCGACCGGTCCAAAGACGGATCATTTGATCCACGGCCGGGGTCTTTTCGCCAGTGGGCAAAAACATGCCAAACCAAGTCGCGGTGGTTTCCTGTTTATGCCCCCAGAGAAAACAAAACGAGCCCAGGCACAGACCGCGCCCGTGCTCAAGTTGCGCGCGGTGGGAGGCTGCATAGGTGTCCGCTTTTTCGATCGAGGTTGGTTCAAGTGGCGCGTCCCACTCGGTGCTGGCGATCTCCCAGTGACCGACGGGTCCGAACTCGGTAAGCATGTAGGGACGGTTCCAGCCTTGCGCTCGCAGTCGGGCGGCAATTCCCGGCGCACCTCCGTAGCAATTGATGCCCAGAATATCGAGCGAGTGATAGTGTTCCTGCATGCGCGCCACCTTGTTGTTGTCGGTGCCGGCAAGCGCGGTGCAGATGGGGTGCGCGGAATCCTCGGTTTTGACGATTTGGGCCAGCACTTCCAGCTCCTGCCAGATCCGGGGATCGTCACCCGTCCCTTCCATTTCGTTGCCCAAACCCCACATGAGCAGGGCAGGGTGATCGCGGTATTTTTGCACGACGGTGCGGACGTGTTCCCGTTGGAACTGGAGAAAGTCCGGGTCGCCGTAGTCATGGCCATGGCGCGGATGTTCGAGCCAGATGCCGGCGATCACGGCGAGCCCCAGATCATGGGCGATATCAAGCAACGATTGACCGTTCTCCCGGCCTTCCAGTTGTTCGATGCCCCAGGTCCGCACGGTGTTTCCACCACTGTCGCGCAGGAGCTCCAAATGCTCGTGGCCCCCCGCACCGCGGATTTCGAAAGGTATGCCGTTTCGGTATACTCGCCACCGCCCCTTAGTGTCGCGTTTGATGGCAACGTCTGCCCGCGCATCAACCATGCCGTCAATGGATGACGGTCCAGGGGCAGTCGTCTTGGGGCGCAGACTTTTCACCCTTCTTTTCTGTCCGAGTGCACCGCGGTGGTAAAGCGATTAGATGCATATAATTGCATTAAAAATTGCATTGAGTGTTCAGTGCGTAAATTCTGTCTTTGAACCCCAAGCCTTGAGGCGCCGGCCCCTTCGTATGCCCAAGATCAATCAACAGTATATTGCCGAAAAACTCGGAATCTCCCGTGCCACGGTGTCGCGGTGTTTTACCAATCATCCGGGCATCAATGCGACGACCCGGGGCAAGGTTTTTGCCCTCGCTTCCCAACTGGGCTACAGCCACGCGGAAAAGCGTGAGCCCGCGATCCATCAACGTCGCCGCACATCCACGACGCTGGGGGTTTTGATCTGTGTGGACTTGCCGAGTTTCGAACGCACCGACTACGGCAATCCCGGGCAGGAATTGTTGAACGGGTTGTCCGAGTTGGCGCGCGCCCAGGATGTGCGGCTCGACTTGCACTTCGTGCGTCCGGAGGCCCTGCACATCAATGAGCCGTCCTACGCTGACATCGTGGCGACCGGTCGCCGGCTCTGGGACGGCGTGGTGCTGATTTATCCGTTTCCCCACACCATCGTCGACGAGCTGCGCAGGATGCACCCGGTGGTTTCGTTGGTGGAGCAATATGGTCAAAGCCCGCTCGATTGTGTGGACGTCGACCACCACCGTGGCGTCGAGCGGTTGGTTGAACACCTGCGGGATAAAGGGCATCGTCGCATCGGATTCTTCACGTGGCGTTACCCGGTGGAGGCGGGCTGGGCGCTGCGTCGCTACGGGGCCTACGTTGAGATGCTCACCGCTCGTGGACTGGAGATCCGTGCGGAGGATGCCATCAACGTCGATCCGCGGCGCCGCTTGTCATTGGAAGAGTCCCACGCCGAAGTCATCAAGCAGACCAGGGCCGGTGTGACGGCCTGGATGTGCGCCGCCGACCACCAGGCGTTTGATCTCATGAAGGCGCTGGACGCTGCGGGCCTCAAAGTCCCGCAGGATGTGTCGGTCACCGGCTTTGACGGACTCGAACCGCTGAAGGGCCTGCCCAAACTGACCACGGTTGGAATCCCGTTTCATCAGATCGGCGTGATCGGAGGAAAACGTCTGCTCGACCTGATTCAGAAGCGCTTCGATTCGCAGCAACACATTCTGCTCAACTGCGACGTGATCGAAGGCGAGTCGGTCACCCAGCCAAAGCCGGCCAGGCGTCGGGCGGCAAAACGCAAGCGCGCTTAGCCGCCCGAAGGCCCGCCTGCTTAGGCGGGCAGATCGAACTCGGTTCCGATCGTCACGACGATGTGATCGATGTGGCCGGAACGCTTGAGCAATGCCTCACTGATGGGGACGTCCAATTGGGTTCCGGCCGCGTCCATCGAGGTCTTGCCGTGAACCACATGACGGGATTTGTCATCAGAAAGCTGATACACGATCGGGATACCGGCCACGGTGAATGCGAGGGCGTTTGCCGGTAACGACAGGGTGCGGGCCTGGCCGCCGAGATCGATGTAGGCAAACTCCGACGGCGTCTCGTGAAACTCCTGGCGACGCAGGAACGTGGGTTTGAAACCAACGGTGCCGTTGTTGAACTCAACTCCCAGTTCACCCAGCCGGGTGAGGATTTCCTCCTTCACCTGGCCGGTCATGCCGGGCTGTTGTGCCCCGGCATGTCCCGGAGTGTGGGAATACGGGTCGGTGGGGAAGGCCCCGAACACGGCGGGCGAATGATTGAAGCCAAGCCCGGCGCGGATTTCGTAGTAGGCCTCCACGAGTGCGGGCACTTCGGGTGATTGCCCGGCTTGGGCGGTGAGAAGGTTCTCCTGCACCGCGAGCAACAGCTTCGCCACCATGTGCCAATAAACACATCCCAGGCCTTCGAAGCCAAACATGCCGCCGCTGCGGCCGGTGAAGGCGCGATGATTGAACACTTCCTCGTAGACGGCGCGCACCGTTTCAGCCTGATCGGCTGCTGCCGCAGTCCAGGTGGGGTCGTTGCTGAGCTCGGCAAGCACGTTTTCGAGCGCCTCCTCGTCGACAAGGTTGGCTTGAAAGTGCGCCTGGCCGGATTCGTCGCGCAGGACGAGGCGATGGTCACCCTGCGCCGCCATGTCTTCGAAGAGCGGGCAGCTCGCCCACGCTGCTTCCGGGATGATATTGCGGTCCATGAAGCCCGGCAATTGCCGGTCCGGATACAACAGATAGGTCTGGAGATCCTCGCGGTAAATCGCGCTGTTGCGCATGGCTTTCAGCAAGGCGACAACCTCCGCGGGCGACAGCAATCCGGAGCTCAGTGCGGCAACCTGTCCCTCCAGCATTTCCGGCAGGCGGCGCAGCGACAGGGCCGCTGGATCCTCGGCGAAACCCAGGAGGTTGTAGGCATGGAACAACCGGTCGGGCCGCTGGTTGGCGCGCAGGCTGTGGTCCACAAACTCCAGTGCGGTGGTAAACAGGGATCGCAACGAAGCGGCCTCGATCTCGACCGTCGTGCCGACGCCGGAAGCATAGAGCTCCCGGCGGTAGTCCGCACCGGCCGTGGCCAGCGCATCGACCACTTCACGCCGGGTGGATGGGTCGAGGTCCGCGTTGCCGAGTTGGTCCCGATGGCGATTGAGGGTTGCCTCCACGGATTCCGCCAGCCGGGCCACGTTGGCTGCCACCGGCACCTTCGCTTCCCCCAGCATCGGCCAGAGTGTCGACTGGGTGAAGGCCAGCATGCGGCGAAGGTAGTTCAGGGTGACGACCGAAACACCATAACCCACCAGGGCGTTGTTGGCGTCATTCCATTCCGGACGCTGGGTATTCATCCAGATGCCGCCCCCCGGGATGAAGTTGGTCAGCCGCACCAGCACCAGTACGAGCAGCTTCTCGGTCAGGTTGGCGTGTTGCACCGATCCGTCCGCCGCCGGCAACAGCTTGCCATCGGCTCCCATGGCGGTGACGCGCTCGGCGATGGCCCGGTTGTAGGACTCGTCGAAAGTAATGCTGTTCCGGGGGTCGCGCCGCATTTCATCGTATCCACAGATACGATACGGAACGTCGGCGTAGCTGAAGGAGGCGGGGCGCAGGGTGCCCGCCAGACGCCGGGGATGCAGGCGGTCGGACCACTCCAGCAGTTTCAGCAGGTAGACAACCTGATGATCACCCCAGTAACCGATCGAGGCCCACGGGTCCTCGGGGTCGGGCTCCTCCCAATCGATGCCCGCCTGGGTGATGCGATAGGGATTGTAACCGTCGGCGGTCGACGCGTTGAGGAACTTGGCGATCGCCGCATCGAGAAATTCCGGATAGCTGAGGCACAGGGCCTCCCAGTTTTGGAAGATGTCGCGCCAGTTGCCTTCGTAGGCCAGCAGGCGGCCGCCCTGGGCGTTGCGCAGGCGAATGCTGAACCGATTCCACGGCCGGCTGGGATCGCCGTGCCGACGGCTGAACGAGAGGGGCAGATAGCACGAGGCGATGCGCGTGAGGTCGGGATCCTCCAGGGCGGTGACCCGGGCGAGCAGTTCGCTGCGTTCCAGTTCCGCGGGCAGTCCGGCCAGAAATTCGGCATGGCGTTCAGCGGCCGCCTGGTTGTGCACCGCGACATGCTCGGCAAAGTCCGCCGAGGGCAGGCGGTGATCCGCGGTGAAGGTGCCCCCACGCATGACGTTGTAGAGCACGTTGGCGAAGTGGTGGGCGGCGGTGACGGTGTCGGCTGAAGTCTGGCAGCCATCCGCAGCCGCAACGAGTTGCCGGAGTTGATGGGTTGCCTCCGCTTGTGCCTCCTGCAACTTCGTCGCCGCGTCGGGATCCCGCGATTGATTGACCCGGGCGACCACATCGGCGTGACCAAGGTTGGTGTCGGCCACCACATACCAGTCGATGGTCTGCTCGGGTTTGAGCTCGACTGTCGTACTGATGAGGTAGGCGCCGCGCACACCGCGGGTGTGGGGTTCGGTAGACAAGGGTTCACCACTCCGGAAGCGATCGATCTGACGATCGGAAAGCGCAATGGTTGATTCGGGCAGTCCGGTGGACCACACGGCGCTGGCATGCATGGCCTGCATTGGTTTCGGCAGGTCCACGATCTGGGACTGCAGGGCAAAGACGGCACAGGTGGAATCAGGCTGCAGCGCGGCGGTTTTGTAAGCATCGACCAGGTTGCTGCTCAGGCTTTGCAGCCGCAGGGAAACATCGGCCGGGAGAATGTTGCGGAGCCCATCCAGGATGCGGACTTTTACCGTGTTCCCGCTTAGCCGGCGCAGGGTGCAGTGGCGGATGAAACCGTGGCTGTCGGCCGTCGACCAGCTCATGCAAAATGCCAGGCCCAAATCTTCGCGAACTTCCTCAAACCAAAGCCGATCACCTTCGATGCTCTTGTAGAGGTGGCGGGTTAACTGGGGCAGGTGGTTGGTGTCGGAGCCAAAGGGTTGCCACACTACCTCACCGTCGGGCGTATCGACCCCCAGGAGAGTGAGCGGACCGATCTGTCCCGCACTGTCGTAGATCCGATCCACCGTCTGGTAGGGGAACAACGCGCATTCCGCATCGCGACGACCGGCGGTGAGAGCGCCGTTGCTGGCAATGAACATCCACAGGTCGGAAGCGCTGACCAAATTGATGAAGAACGGCGGCAGGCGATGCACGTTGCTGATGCGGTAGCAACGGATGCCAAATGCCGTGCACAACTGGCCTTGAACATCGGCGAGCTTGTTGTCGGCAGCATCGGACGAGAGAGGAGTAAGCGTGCGAGTGCTCATGGTGAAAATGGGTCGAGAGATCGATCTGCAGGGTGGTGAAGAGTGACAGGTTCAGGATTTGTTGGCGGCGAGTTCTCGGCTCATGCGTTCAACATCCTTCCCGCTGATTGGGTAGAACCAGATGGCGGCGACGCCACCAACGGCGAACAGTGCGGGCAACACGGTGAACATCAGGCGGATGCCTTGAATCGCTTCGGGAGATTGTTCGGCATCAGCCACGTAGCCGAATCCCGCCAGCATCCACCCCGCCATGGCGCTGCCGATGGCGAGACCAAATTTCTGGGCAAATTGCACGCCGGAGAACACCAGGCCGGTGGTGCGATGGCCGAATTTCCATTCCCCGTAGTCGGCCACGTCTCCGAACATCGACCACACCAACGGGATGGTGGGACCGGCAATCAACGCGCCGAGCACGTTCATGAAGAACATCATGCCGATTGCGTCCTGGGGCACGAAATAGAAGAGCGCCATCACGGCCGCGTTCATGGCTGACAGCACGATCATGAGCTGACGTTTGTCACCGAGTGGGGTCAGCCACTTGGTGCACATGACACCGATGATCAGTGCGATCGTGCCCGCGGTCAGGAATACGGTGCTCATGTCGAATTTCCACAACCAGGGCGAACCGTCGTCTCCGGCATAGTATTTGAAGTAGAACAACGTGACCGCGCCACGCACCGCGACATTGGCGAGCGTGAATATGCCCGCGATGAACATCACGATCCACGGCACATTGCGCAGGAGCAGCCCCAGTTCCTTCACCAAATCCGACTTCTGGCCGGGGGGCGGTTGCACCCGTTCGCGGGTCATGCTGAACGTCATCATGAAGAGCACGACGGCAATCACGGCAAAGATGCCCATGGTGACCCGATACCCTGCCGCCGTATCGTCCGCTCCGAAGTAATCGACCAGCGGTCGAGCGGCGGCAACGATCAACAGTTGTCCCCCGAACGCGCACGCGAACCGGTAACTGGCCACGGACGTGCGCTCGGCGGAAACGGGCGTGATCACCCCCAGCAGGGCGGAGTAGGGAATGTTGATGGCGGTGTAGACCAACATCACCGCGATGTAGGTCACGTAGGCGTAGACCAATTGCCCGGAAGGATCCGTGTCCGGCACCGCGAACAGCAGGTACCCACAGATGCCGAAGGGCACCGCCAGCCACAAGAGATAGGGCCGATACTTGCCCCAGCGTGTGTTCGTGCGGTCAGCGATCGTGCCCATCAACGGATCGGTCACTGTGTCCAGCAGTCGGGCGACCAGAAAAAGCGTGCCGATGGCTGCCGCGCCCATGCCCATCACATCGACATAATAGAAGAACAGGAAGACGTTGACGGTGTGAAAAACGAAATTGGATGCCGTGTCGCCGAGACCGTAGCCGACTTTTTCGCGAAACGAGAGATGGCCGGACGCGTCCGGAGCAGAGGGGGATGACATGGAAACGGGGGAGGTTGGAGGGGTTTTGCGTGGGTCGAGGATCGACCGACGACCGTTACCTCACCAAAAAATTGCATAGAATTGCAATAAAATTCGACCTCATCACATCAATGAGGCCTGACCGGCCGCGGCACTCATTCCCGACTTCGCCCTCCGTTGGGACCAAGCCCTATTTCGCCCGGAATCCTTTGCCGGTCGCCGCCCAGTAGATGCCGCCGTAAAGGTGGTGCATGAAGTTGGCGTCCTCGTAGGTGGCAGCGAGGTGTCCAAGGGCGGAGTAGAAGGCGCGGCCGCCGTCGTAGTTGTGATACCACGCAATGGGGTGAAAGTCGCCCATGCCTTTGCCCTGTTTGGAACCCCAGTCGGCGGCGGGGGCATAAGTCGACTCATCGACACTCAGCAGGAACTTCAGTTCGGATCCTTCGGGTGGGCCGAATTCATACCATTCATCCGTAAAGAGGAAGCGATCGGCAAAGCGGTCCATGCCGGGGAAGTTGCGTTCCTCCACTTTGAGGGTGGCGGTCTGCACCGCGGGGTGAATGTGGAACATGTAACCCACCATTTTCCGATACCACTCCCAGTTGTATTCCGTATCGGACGCGCTGTGGATGCCGACAAACCCTTTGCCGGACTGGACGAAGCGCTGCAGGGCACCGCGCTGTTGATCGTCCAGGATATCACCCGACGTGAGCATAAAGATCACCACGTCGAAATCCGCCAGCCCTTCATCGTGCATGACCAGGCCCATGTTTTCCGTCCAAACGAGCTCAAAGTCATGGAGCTTGGCCAATTGCTGCATGGCCGGAACAGCCGCGCCAATTGAGTCGTGGTGCCAGCCGTTGGTCTTGGTGATGAGCAGGGCTTTGAATTGGGCGGCGGAGGCCATGGCGGGGAGAAGGACGCAAAGGAAAGTCAGGCAAGCCCGACGGAGGTGGGTAGGCATGAT
This sequence comes from Opitutaceae bacterium, assembly GCA_028280945.1. GTDB lineage: Bacteria > Verrucomicrobiota > Verrucomicrobiia > Opitutales > Opitutaceae > Actomonas. The sequence continues at coordinate 175,523 of JANQKV010000004.1, read as the reverse complement.
TCGAGGATGCGCGGCCGGGGCCAATTGGGCAAGCGTGAGCCTGGGGGCAACGCGGTAAACGTTATGGCGGTCGCGGGCGCATCCGGTCGTACTGAACGTTTGCCGCCAAAAATCAACGGATGTCCTTTGTTTCTGCAGCGGGGCTGACCTAGGGTCGCCCACGTGAAACCCCCCACCGTAGCGATCTGTTTGTTGATCGTTCTCTGCGCGTCCACGCTCTCGGCAGAGAGCTGGGTGCGCTGGAACCAGCTGGGCTATCGGCCCGATCAACCCAAGGAAATCATCGTGATGAGCGACCGGGATTTGGCTGGCGAGAACTGGCTGATCCGGGGCGCGCAAGTGCAACACAGCGGCAAGTTTGGCGAGTCGCTCATGGGTGTCGGCCCCAACACCCCGAAGCCTTTTAACTACGAAATCGACCTGAGCGAGATTCGTGCCCTCGGTGATTACACCCTCGAAGTTCCCGGCGCGGAGTCGGCGTTGATTCGAGTGCGGGAGCAACCGTTTGCGGAAATCGCCCATTTGCCGCTGGTCCACCTGCGCATGTCGCGCTCCGGAACCGATACAGTGAAATGGCGGCGACCTTCCCACTTTGGTGACGCTGAGGCATGGGTGATGGTGCCCGATGGCGATCCGACCGAGGGCTCCTGGCAACGGGAACCGAACGGACGCATCGTGGATGGTCTGGGCGGCTGGTATGATGCGGGTGATCATATCAAGTTCACCCTCACCACGACTTATGCGCTCTACCACCTGACCGTTGCGTATGGGGTCGCACCGGAGATTTTTCAACGGGTCAACAGCACCTCGGAGTTGCCGGACGTTCTCGATGAAATCCGCCACGGCCTCCACTACGCGCTGAAGCTCTGGCCCGACCGCGACACGTTCATTGTCCAAGTCGGTGACACCCGGGACCACAATCAAGGGTGGCGCCTGCCGGCCGATGATGCCCTGGATGGGGACCGTCCCGCCAAAACTGCGCTGGCGCGCGTGCAAATGGCCTCAACGGTGGCCGCTTTGGCGCGAGGCAGCCGGGTGATGCGGGGTCACGACGACGAACTGGCCGATCGCTGTGCGGCGATGGCGCGAGCCCTCATGCGGCGTGCCCTCGAACCGGATACGGTGTCGTTTACGTTCGAGCGCAGCAGCACAAACGACTTTTATCGCGATCCCACCGAGCGCGACCAGATGTGCCTGGCGGCCCTGGAGTTGGCGGTGCTCTTTCCGGAAGAGGATTGGCTGAAGGTTGCGGCAGAATACGCGCCCGGCCCCGGCGGCGAGGCCGGCTGGGCGGACTGGCACTGGTTGGCCAACACCGGGCTGACCGCGGCGGGCATTGAAGCCGGGCGCGAAGGGCTGTCTGCCGAGGTCGGAAGTTACCTGAGTTACGCCCGGGAAAGTGGTCAGCCTTGGGGAGTGCCCATCCGCTATGTTTGGGGCAGCTTGGCCCGTTGGATTGGCGCGGCCCATGCCACCCGCGCGGCGCAAGATGCCGATATCGTTCAACGCGACGGCACGGTTTTGTTCAACGATGTGCTTACTTATGTGTTTGGGCGCAACAACTGGGGCGTGTCGTTCTTCTACGATGAGCGCCTGCCGAACCGCTTGGAAAATCTCTACAGCCCAACCGCCGAGTTGCTGCAACGCTACCCGGTTGGCGCCCTGTCGGCCGGTCCCGCTCAGCGACGCATGCACGAAAGCATGAGGCGGTATTTTGATCCGCCGCCCAATCCCCGCCTGGATCCGTTCCAGACCGAATCCGCGGTTTTCTTCGACTACGACCATGACTTCGTCTGCCATGAGGCGACGATCGGCGCGCAGGCGGACATCGTATTGATGCTGGCCATCGCCTCGCGGGGCGACGAGCCGATCAACTGGGGATGGGAGGCTTTGCGATGAGAGCACTGTTCAATCATGTGGGTTACGCTCCCGATGCGACAAAACGCATCCTGGTCGAGGCTCCGGCAGATACGCAGTGGGACCAGGTCAGCTTGGTGCGGTTGTCGGACGGAGCGGAGGTTTGGCAAGGTCGGCCCGGCCCGGCCGAGAGGGTTGAGGGCTGGCATCTGGGTCCGTGGTGGCCGGTGGACGTTTCCGCGGTGACTGAACCCGGTCGTTATGCCGTGGCGTGGACCCTCATGGACGGAACACGCGGCCAAAGCGAAGGTTTTACCATCGGCGAGAGCTTGTTGGGGCCGGCGGTGGTTTCGGACCTCTTGTTCCACATCAAAAGCCAGCGCTCCTCGGGTATCTGGGATCGGGCTGATGCGAAGGCGCCTCGGCTCGATGACCGCGAATCCCGCGACGTGAGTGGGGGATGGTTCGATGCGTCGGGCGACAACAGCAAATACCTCAGTCATCTTTCCTATGCCAATGTGATGAACCCGCAACAGAACCCCATGGTGGCCTGGGTATTGGGGCGAGCCTGGCAACGCTACGCAGCGGCCGACAAAGGCGGGGATTACTTCGTGGAACGGCTGCGCGACGAAGCCCTGCATGGTGCGGACTGGCTGATGCGGATGCAGGATGCGGCGGGTTTCTGGTATGTGACGCTCTTCGACAAGTGGTCCAAGGACCCGGAACAGCGCGAACTCTGCTCCTACGCCACCCAGCAGGGTCACAAGCATGCCGACTACCAGGCCGGCTGGCGACAGGGCGGCGGTATGGCTGTGGCGGCCTTGGCGTTGGCGGCCGGTGCCGGGGAGGGTGGATCATATTCAACCGACGACTACAAAGCGGCAGCGCTGCGGGGGCTTCGTCACTTGGTGGAACACGGACTCTCCTATCTCGACGACGGCCAGGAAAACCTGATCGACGAAACGTGTGCGCTGCTTGGGGCGGCCGAGCTTGCGGCCATCGCTCCCGAACCGGACGTGATGGCTGAACTTGAGCGGCGGCTGCGGGGCATGCTCGGTCGTCGACGCGACACGGGCGGTCATGTTTGGCTGGCCATGGACGATGCGGGCGAGCGGTCATGGTTTCACGCCAGCGATGCCGGTTTGCCGGCGTTGGCATTGGCGCGGGCCGCGGAGTTGCACCCATCGCTGGCGGAAGCGGATGCCGCCGTCCAATTGGCGGAGGAGTGGCTGGCTGCGGTTGTTCAGTTGGGAGGGTCTGCCGGCAATCCGTTTGGTTATCCGCCCCATTGGGTGAAAGCTCCCGGGCAGGAAGGTAGGCGGCAGTGGTTCTACCCGCATGAGAACCCGTCGGGTTATTGGTGGCAGGGTGAAAATGCGGCGCTGGCCTCGTTGGCCGGAGCGGTTTGGACGGTGGCGCCGGATGAAGCGTCGCTGCAATCAGCGGCCGAGGGTTGGGTGGATTGGATCTTCGGAGCTAATCCATTCGATAGCTGCATGATGCAGGGACACGGCCGTAATAATCCGGCCTACCAACCCGGGTTCTTTAATGGCCCGGGGGGAGTGTGTAACGGCATCACGTCAGGCTTTGAGGACGAAACGGATATCGCGTTTCAGCCACTGCCTTGGAACGAAGACCCGTCGCAAAGATGGCGGTGGGGTGAACAATGGCTGCCGCATGCCGCTTGGTTGTTGTATACGCTCGCGGTCCGCGATACGGCCTAGGGCTCCTAAACCCTAACCCCTGTTCTATCATGGAAGTCATCATCCAATCGAATGCCGAGGACGGTTGCCTGTTGGGCGCCAAAGTCATTGCCAAAAAGGTGCGTGAGAAGCCCGATGCGGTTTTGGGGCTTGCCACCGGTCGCACGCCGGAGCGCCTCTACCGGGAACTCGTGCGCATGCACCGCGACGAAGGCTTGGATTTCAGCCAAGTCACGACCTTTAACCTCGACGAGTATGTCGGACTGCCACCTGAGCATGACCAGTCCTACCGCTACTTTATGAACGAGCACCTGTTTCGGCACATCAACATCGACCTCGCCAAGACCCACGTCCCGGCGGGCAATGCGGATGATCTTCATGCCGAGTGCCGAGACTACGAGCGACGGATCAAGGAAGCCGGTGGTGTTGACGTGCAACTGCTTGGACTCGGCCGCAACGGTCACATCGGGTTCAATGAACCCTCCGGCTCCCTGCGATCCCGTACTTGGATTAAGATTCTCTCCGAGCAGACGCTCAACGACAATGCCGCCGTCTTCGGCGATCGCGACTCCATGCCTCGGCACGCTGTCACGATGGGCATCGGAACCATCATGGAAGCGCGTCAAATCGTGCTGCTCGCCTTCGGTCCCGCCAAAGTGAGGGCCGTGATGGACATGATCGAAGGCCCGCTCGCCGCCATTTGCCCCGGATCCTCACTGCAGGAACACCCCCGCGCCACCGTCGTCCTCGACGAATCTTCCGCGGCCGGCCTCCGCTACACTGACCACTACCGCTGGGTCGACAAGAACAAGCTCCCCTGGCAACGCTACGACTAGGGGGTCAGGTCATGACTTATTAAATTGTGAAAAGAAGCAACTCGCAAGTTTAGTTCGGAAAGGTAGTATTCGAGAAATCGAAATATCGTTATGCAATTGGCGGTGGTATTGTATTCTATTTTGACAAGCCTACTTTTTTTGGGCTGCCAAACACAAATAGGTCACAAGCAAGAGGAAGTTGGTTCAACTAGTCTCGAACCGCAGCACCTAGAACTAGCGGTGCTTGAAATAGACATGATCGATTCGGGTATCGAGCAGGCTAGGATTCAACTCGACCGCGCAGATGCGTTGATGGCTGCAGGCGATTACCATAACGCCTTAGGTGCATATAATGTGGCTTTAAGTGAATTCTCACGTTTGGTTCTATCAGGAGACTCGGAGTATCTAGTTAAAGTAATTCAAATTCTTGTTGCTCAGGCCCAAATCGAGATCGCGAGTGATTCTGAGTTTTTTATATACCAAAGATTAGAGAAAGTTGAAAAAGATCTAATTGATTTGTTTGAATCTGATCCCAACTTGGCCTTTGAGGCGTTAGCATCCCTCCAGATCACCAGAGCAGAGCTACTTGTAGAGTATGGGATCCATGACGAGGCTATTGCTACACTCCAATCGATTTTGAATCGAATCGGTGATCCTTCGTCAGATTTAACTGAATCAAAATTGGCTCTATACTCCTATTGTCTCTCCGAAATTGCGGAAATCTATGTTGAGTCTGGCAATCCACTGTCCGCTTCTGATGCATATCGACAGATCATTAAGATTTATAGAGATTTAATAAAGTATGATGATGATCGGTATATCACGCTACTATATAGTGCAAAAATTAATTACTTTACGAATTTGGTGGATCTCGGCGAATGGGCCATCGCAGAGAGTGGTTTTTTATCTATATTGGAACAAGTTAAAGGTCGATATGACGAATTTCCTCGAATTTGGGCACAGCACTATACTAGTGCGTTGGGCAACTTTGCCAGACTTCGCAGTCTCCAAGGAAAGAAGCAGTATTCGGTCGACTTAAGGTTTGAGGCGAGAAAAGTCCTTTCCTCGTTACCCGAAGATCAAACTGTAGGCATGACGGATTCTCTAGTTGTCCAAGAAAACAACCTTGGTGAAGTCCTTACACAGCTCCACCGTTTTGCTGAGGCTGAATCAATCCTACTATCGGCAAGGGAACGGTTGCCATTATTACTCGAGCTGGATGTTGAGATTTATTTTGTACGTTCTATACAAAATTTAGTTAACCTAGGAGCCCTCTACGTGGCGCAACATAGATTCCTTGAGGCAGAGGAAATACTAGGGCTGGTTGAGGAATTACAGAGAGAGTTCACACTAGATTTGCCACAGGAACATCTTCCGCTTCTCGGCACATGTCTCAACTTATTGGGCGTTGTTAACAAAAATTTGGGAGATTTTGAATCGGCCGAAGATCATTTTAGGGAGGCTTCGAAAATCTCAAGCCATATGGTCAAAACTGAACTAGGCTCCGTTGGAAGTTTACACCTCGATGTTGGCACTAATTTGAGTGGTCTATTGCTTCAATGGGGGCGAAACCAGGAAGGATTTGAGAAGGCCTATAGGACGGTAAATGATGCCCGGGCATTTGCCGAAAAACTGCCTTCTTTATCGCCGAGATTTTTGGCTTCAGCTTTACAAAATTTAGGACTCGCATATATGCATCTTGGAGACGATGAGAATGCCTTCGAAGCGACGATGGAGTCGGCACGGATATTTCGCTCTTTGGTAGAATCAGGTGAGTTGCAATATCTTAGAGAATGGCTTTTGGTTGAGCAAAACTTAATCTCTAGGTTTCTGGTCAAAGGTGAATACGAAATTCCTTTTCATATAATTGATGAAATCAAGGGTCATTATCGGCAACTTCTCAGTCTTGAGTCAGATAAATATTTACCAGATTTCCTTGATATATTAATTCTAGAGGCAGGTGGAAGGCGAAATCTTGATCAGCTCGCCATTGCGCTAAAAGTCTATGCAGATGCGCTGTTAATTTATAGTCATTATGCTGATGTATCATTAGAAAATTGTCTTAAACAACTCTCAAAGATTCATCGGGGGATCGGATCATCAAACTGGACATTGGAGAACTATGATGAAGCGAGACTACACTATGAGAAGGCTATTGAATATGCTCGCGCTCTTCGTGAAACTAAAAATATACTAGGATCGAAACTTCTCATTGAAGTAGCGGTCGAATTTGCCAATCATCTTTCACGACGAGGTGTCCGCGACAGTACATATGCGGCTACTTTATACAGTGAAGCAATAAGCCTTTCCGAGTCGCTTGAGATTCGCTCTGACATTGAGTTTCTATCTTCACTCCTTGAAGTCAAAGCTTCCTACGGATCAGCATTGATCGATGTTGGCGAAGTTGAGACTGGTCTTTCAATTTCTATGCAAGCTGTTGTTGATACTCGTCAAGCAGAACGCAAGTCGCCGGGGACCTATATCGATACACTGGCGAGAGTTTTGTATGTGACTGCCGTATCCTACATACGTGCAGATAGGGATGAATTGTCGGAAGAGCTCTTGAGGGAGTCCGCTGAGTTGTATGAGGAAATAGCATTGATTGACTCTGCAAATTGGTATGGCGCGGCAAGTTCTTGGGAGAAACTTGGTCAAATTCAATGGTCTGATCAGAAGCTCGACGACGCCAGATCATCTTATAAAAATGTGCTGAGGAGCATTGCACGGCTCAACGGGAGCTTAAAGAGAAGAGACTTACGATTATTGATGGAAACCCGTCGAAGTCTCGGAAGTATCTGCCTAGATTTAGATGAAGCTATTGACGCAGACAAGCATTGGGAGAAAGCGTACGAGTTGGTAGGTCAACTGCATCCGATCGGTTCAAACGGCTACAACTATACAAAGGCTGACCTAGAGTTTCAGCACGGAGAACACCTTGGTATGAGTGGCGATTTTAGTGCGGCTACTAGGAGATGGGAAAATGCGCTTAAATGGTGTGAGCAATTTGATCCGCTTCCCAAGACTCTTTATGAGCTAAAAGCAATCGTCCACGAAAGACTTGCCGCTATGTATAGAAAAGATCCCACGGGGATATTTATATATCATTTTAAGTCTTCTAGTGAGTTGAGGTCAAAATTGTATAAATCTGGAGACGCAGACCAATCTCAAGCCCTCAGTTACATCCATGCCATCTTGGCAGGCCACTTTTTAGAGGCTCAAGTTTATGAATCGGCCATTAAGCATGGCAAACGGGCGAGGTATTTTCTCGGAGTGATTTCTCAACAAACTGATCATGATGTTTCACGACAAGTAAGAGCGATAGATCGAATACTGGAGTCCGCGGAATCTGGCCTCTAGCTTTCTGCAAGAGGTTTGAGGATTTTGGCTTCGACAACGAAGGGGCCGAAGGGGAGAAGGGCGCCGAGGGTCACGATGGCCGTGCGCTTGAGGGGCCAGGTTTCATCCTCGACCTGGGCCTGCAGCGCGGCGGCAACCAAGGCGAGGAAGAGAATGCCGTGGGCCATGCCGACCACACTTACCGCTTGGGGATAGCCCGCGAGATACTTCAGTGGCATCGCCACAAACAGCAGCAGCACGAAGGACCAGCCTTCAATGATGCCCAGAAGTCGAACCCGTCCCAGCGGTGTCGAAAGATTCATGTGCGCAGGGTGATTCGCTCCGACAGTTAGTCCAGTTGACGTTGTCGATTTTACGTATCCGAGCATGCGTAATTTTCGGGATTCGCATCTTGTTGTAGCGGACAAGAATAGGTCTAGCGTCATGTTGTCGTGCCCGAGTTACTCCGCCTTCTCCTCATCGTGGTCTTTCCCATTCTGATGGTTTTGGGTGGCCTCACGATCTGGATTCAGCGGAAAAACACACCTCCGGAAATGCGGTGGCCGCGCCGCAATCGAACCTCGCGCCGACGTACCGAACGATATGTGGAGATCAACGACGACGTCTAGTCAGCCATCGGGATCGTTCTCCCACAATCGAGGAGGGGTCAAAGAGGGCAGAGGGGTCAGGTTTCGTCCTCAACCTGGACCTGCAGCGCGGCGGCAACCAAGGCGAGGAAAAGAATGCCGTGAGCCATGCCGACCACACTTACCGCTTGAGGATAGCTGGCGAAATACTTCAAAGGCATCGCCACAAACAGCAGCAGCACAAAGGATCAGCCTTCGATGATGCCCAGAAATCGAACCCGGCCTAGCGGTGTCGAAAGATTCATGTGCGCAGGGTGAAGGGGACCACGCGTTAGTCCAGCGACCACTGCCGATTTTCCTGATCTGAACGATAAGTAACGGTTTAGATTTTAGGGGTATTGTGCAGGCAGAAACGTGCCGATGGGTTAGAAGTCTTTACTAGACTCTTCCATGCCCGAACTGCTGCGTTTGATGCTCATCGTAGTTGTTCCCGTCATGCTTGTGCTGATGGGATTGGCTTGGTGGGTCTGGAGGAAAAACACACCTTCGGAAATGCGGTGGCCGCGCCGCAATCGAACCTCGCGCCGACGCACCGAACGATACGTGGAGATCAACGACGACGTCTGATTATCCGTCGGAATCGTTCTCCCAAAGTTTCGGTGTGGCCAATTCCAGGCTGTTGCCCGCCGGGTCGCGAAAATAGATCGAACTTGCGCCGTTTTCCCACGTCTGCTCGTGCTCGATTTCCACGCCTGCGGCCTTAAGCTTCGTCCGCCATTTCGGGAGGTCCTCCCGCTCCACGGCCCAGCAAATGTGCTCAGCCCCGCGACTCCCATGAGCCGGAATCTCCTCCGGATGGGACCGCTCGGTTTCACTGGGATTAAAAATCAACACCATGCCCGCTCCGCAGTGCAGGAACACGTGACGGCCCTTGACCCGGGAATGAAGCTTCAACCCCAACACGCCATGGTAGAAATCGTAGGCGGCGTCCAAGTCTTCGGCGTAAACGCAGGTCTCCAGCACTCGCAGCGGGGGCAACATGGGAAGATCAGGGTTCAGCGGGCGGCGCAACGTTGAGCCGCTTGGCCAGGTAGCTTTCGCAGATTCGATAATATGTCACCAACGAGTCGATTTCGATCCACTCATTCGGTGCATGCAGGTTTCCCACTTCCGGCCGGGACATCAGCACAGGGATGCCATGCGGGGTCAAAAACCGGGCGTCGCTTCCCCCCGATTCGCGGACGAGCTCAGTCGGTTGATCGATGAGTTGATTGGTGATTTCCACGAAGCGCGGATCAGGCAGCAGGTGGGTCGGCTCCGCCGTAATCGCCGCCGCCACGTGTATTTGCTCACCCACTACATCACGTACGCGGGCCATCATGCTCTCGGTCGTGTGAGGTGGTGGAAAGCGCAGGTCCAGGGTCGCGTGAGCTTCCGCCGCCAAACGGTTGAACGCGTCATTCTCGGTGCCGATGGCCGTGACCGTGCAGGTCGGATACCAGTGGTCCGGCTCATCGACCACCAGTCCGCGGAAGCTTAGCTCGAGTCGTTCCAGCGCGGCCGTGAGTTGGGGAATCGGATTCTGCCCCAACCAAGGCCGGGCGGCATGGGAAGGCGTTCCGGTTGCGGTGAGTTTCAGATGCAGGATGCCTTTCTCCTCTACCGTTATCTCGTGCAGGGAACCGCCGTCAGGGATGATGGCACAACCGCACCGCAAGCCGACGTCCTCCACCAGGTAGCGCACGCCGTGCTGTCCGCCCGATTCTTCGTCGGTGGTCACGGCCAACCCCACGCTGATACCGGGGTAAGCGCGATGGAAACGCCGAAACAACACCATCAGAATCGCCAAAGCTCCCTTCATGTCGCCCGCACCGGGGCCGACAATGCGCCCTTCCTCGATGCTGGAGCGATAGACTTCGGTGTCGGCGTGGTGGACCACATCGAGATGTGCGATCATCAACACGTCAGGCTTCGTGATGCCGGATGGCAAAGCCACCAGGGAGGGCACGTCGGCGGAAACGTGGTCTTGGATTTCCACCCCGGGAAACTCCTCGAGGTGATTGCGCACGAACTCATAACACTGCCGGATGGCGACCGTGTTGCCGGCGTAGCTCGGCATCAGCACAAGATCGCGAGTCAGCGCCACAAGTCGGTCGCGCAGTCTTTTGTTGGGTCCAGAATCAGTCACGGGCGAAGTCTTCCGCCACATCCATCACTTCGGTGGTGCGGCGAAGCAATGCTTGAGCGGTTGTGAGTTCGGGCGCGAGACAGAGAAATTGTCCCTTGGTTACACCCACTCCCGGGGTGGTATTAAAATTGATGGGCAACACTCCTCTTTCCCGGCCGGGTCGCCAAAGCAAGTCGTGGCGGGCAAGTTCGGCGAGTGCCTCGTAAGGCTGCGGTGCCGGATCAAATCGCAGGTTGCGCATCAGCCACGCTCCTTCCGGCGCGAAATGGCGCGCCAACATCGCCGGATACGTTGCTCCTGTGACCCGCGCATTGACCTCACAGACCCGCACTTCGGGCCCCCCGGTCCGCAAGGCGATGTGGAAGTCGATGCTGGCCGTGCCGCGATAGCCTTGACCATGCAGCCATGCCCCGACCACAGCCGCTTGGCGCATGATCTCCTCCCGGGTATCGGGCTCAAACCGAAGCCATTCCGGAGGAGAGACATTGCCCTCGTGCACACTTTCCGAGCTCAAAATCTGGTCGGTCAGGTCAAACATATGCACGGCCTCGGGCCGGGAAAACACCTGCACGCTGGGCGAGGCGACGAGGTTCACGTCGGCCATCTTGTCGTCGAGCCAACCTTGCACAAGACAGGGACCTTCGTGGAAACAGTAGTCGGGCACCTCGATCGCGGTGCCATTGATGGGGAATTTCCAGAGACCAACTCCGCTGGCTCCCACGGCGGATTTGATGACCAGGTGGTCGTAACCGCAGTGCTTCAGTTGCTCGCAGGCATGGTCGATTTCGGTCGCATTGCCCGCCAGGTGTGAGGTGAAGGTGGGCAGCCGGGTCGCCATCAGATGGTGGTGCAACATCACCTTGTTGTTTCCCGCGTAGCTGGCTTCCGGTGAATTTAGAGTCTTGTGGCCGGTTTCTGCCGCGATGCGACGCAGTGACCCGTCGGTCACAAACCCGTCCAGCCACCCCGACGACTTGTTGCGCAGGTCGGCAAAAAGGCTTTCGGCCGCCGCGGGCAGTGCACCCTCGCGACCCACCGCGATGTAGTCCTCATGACCCATCGTGCACAGGTCGGGCAGGGCCAGTCCCAAATCATCAGCGAAATATGCCAACAGCGCGTCGGCCGGGGGCTCCTCGAGCACCACACTGTTGCGGGTATCTCCCTGATACATCAGCCCGAGCACCGGCACCAGCCGACCACCGTAGGATTCCAGGCGACCCACTTCGGAGCACAGATCGGCGGTCTGTCCCTCGTTGCCAAAGAAAAGGCTGAAGAGGTTAGAGACAAAAATACCCGGACGATCCCAAGCCGGGGGCAGGGAGGACGTCGTGCGGAGAACCGGGGTGGCGTCGAACATGTATCCGGGGTGAGGTGACAAAACCGTGACGGTCCCGGCCCCGGAGCACAATCCCTAGTCTCAGTAACTTATCTCATGACAGAGCGACGCTCCTGCACCGCGCGGTTGATGTTGGCCAGCTGATCATCCCGAAAAAGCAGGGTGAGGATTTCGGTGCGGTCAATGCGCTCCTGTTCGGTCACCGGTTCCTCGATCGTGGTCATAACGCCGGAACGCGGATTCACAAAGGGCACCTCTTCCATCCGGGTGATGACATTGCGCATTTCCGGTGGTTGTTGGATGCGATAGACCCAGGATTCCTCCACAGAGCCGTTGCCCTCTCCGGGAACAATTTGGGCCGGTTTCCCCATGATCTCCCGCACTTGGTCCTTTTTCATGCCCACATGGATCTGACGCGGGACGGGTTCTTGGGTCGGGCTCGACGTCGGGGTTTCGCAACCGACGAGACCGATCATTACACAAAGCGCCGCAACACGGAGCAGGGAGGGGACAAGGGAAGGGCGGATGTTCACGAGGACTTGGATTCGATGGAAACGATTCTCCGGAGAGATCGCGTTGTCAAAACCGTGAGAGCGCTCACCGTTGATCGCCAAGATCGCGTGACGTTGTCGAAAGGTTTTGAAACCAACCGGCGCCGTGTCTCGCATGGCCCGCATGGAAGGTCCCTCTCTCTTGGTCCTCGCGGCCGGCATGGGTTCGCGTTACGGCGGACTGAAGCAGCTCGATCCCGTAGGGCCGAGCGGGGAAACGATCCTGGACTACTCGGTCTTCGATGCCCTGCGGGCGGGGTTTGGCCGGGTGGTCTTCGTGATTCGACGCGATTTCGAGGAGCAGTTCCGTCAACAGATCGGAGCCCGCTACGAAACCCAGGTGCCGGTGGACTACGCGTTTCAGTCGCTCCATGACCTGCCGGCGGGCGTGCAGCTCCCGGAAGGCCGCACCAAACCCTGGGGCACGGGGCATGCCGTCTGGTGTGCGCGCGAGGTGGTGCCGGGCAATTTTGCGGTCATCAACGCCGACGACTTTTTAGGGCGCGACGCCTTTGTGCAGTTGGTCGCCTTCTTCACCGCTCCGGATGCCGATCACGCCATGGTAGGATATCGCCTCGGAAACACGCTCTCCGAGCAAGGCTCGGTCTCCCGTGGTGTCTGCCAAGTCGACGCGCAGGATCGCCTCACCGAAGTGGTGGAGCACACCGGCATCGAGCGGGCCGATGTTGGCCTCGGACTGAAATACTCCGGCCGCGAAATTGTCTCGATGAACTGTTGGGCGTTTCAACCCCCCATGTGGGCCGCCTTGGAATGCCAGTGGAATGCCTTCATCGACGACCGGCTCGACGAAGAGAAATCGGAGTTTTATTTGCCCGCTGCCGTGTCCGCGGAAATCGCCGCCGGTCATCTCTCCGTCCGGGTGCGCGCCAGCACGGCCCACTGGATCGGGGTCACGTATCGGGAGGACAAACCGATCGTGCAGGCCGCTCTCACCCGGTTGGCCGCCGCCGGAGAATATCCCGCCTCTCTCTTTTGATTGCCTCATGAAACTGCACTGCTCTGACGCCGATATCTACGTGCCTGACGGCCGCCCGTTGGACCAAGCCCTCGGGCGCGTCACCCACCTGGCCATTGGGGCGCACCCTGATGATCTGGAGGTAATGGCCCACGGGGCGATCGCCTACTGTATTGATCATGCGGATACGTGTGCTTTTGGCGGCGTTGTGGTGACGGATGGGGCGGGCTCGGCCCGAACCGGAGCCTACGCCCAAAACACCGACGAGGAGATGAAGGCGATCCGCCGGGAGGAGCAACGGGCCGCGGCGAAACTCGGGCAGTATGCGGTGCAACTGCAGCTGGGACATCCCAGCGGGGCGGTGAAATCAGCCCGTGCAGGAGCGGTGGTGGAACAAGACCTCGAGCGGATCTTCGCCGCGACCACTCCCGCCGAAGTCGTCCTGCATAACCCGTTGGACAAGCACGACACCCATGTCGGCGTCTTTTGGCGCGTGCTGGCGGTGTTGCGGCAAATTCCCCCCGGGCGACAACCCCAGCGGGTTCTTGGCGCCGAAGTCTGGCGTTCGCTGGAGTGGCTTTTGCCGGAGGACAAGGTGCCGCTCGACGATGCGGCTCATCCGGATTTGCGCCGCCAGTTGATTGGTTTGTTCGACTCGCAGATCGCCGGTGGCAAGCGCTACGACGAAGCCACCGAAGGCCGCCGGGCGGCCAATGCGACGTTTAATGATGCGCACACGGTCGACACGACGGACCGGCTTACCTGGGCGATGGATCTGACGCCGTTGGTGCGGGATCCGCACGCATCGGTGGAGGACTTCGTGGCCGCGAAGATCGAGCGGCTTCGCACCGACGTGCTGGGCCGGCTGGATCGTGTGCGGTAGGCGCGGCCCCTTGTCTGCGGGTCGGGTCGGCTGCTCCTCAGGGCAGCATTTCTGCGTCCGCGGGCGGCACGAATCGGGCGGGGTCGGGTCGGGTTTCCAGGAACCGCAGGTTCGCAAAGTCCAGTTCCACCCGGGGGTCACCGGTCGTAGTGCCCTCACGCCAAGCGTAGGAAACCGTGCGGGTCGCCATCAGCAGGCCGGCATTGGTTTCGACCCAATCGTCGTAGAGCAGGGCGTTTTCCGGCAGGTTGTCGGTGGGTTTCCCCTGGGCGGCGACAAAGTAGGAGACGGTGTAGCGCAGCAGCTTCACGCGATCGGTTGTGGGATCGATGTAGAGGTGGTAGACATCATCGGGCGCATCCCCCACGCCGCTGGCAAAGGTGACCCGCACCACGCGGTATTCCTTTCCTTGATACATCGCGGGTTCGAGTTCGGTCCGGATGGCGCCTTCATCGGCGAATACAAACGGCACGCCCAGGAAATAAAACGGGGTCCACAGGTAGAAACGCGGCGGAAAAGGCGTGGAGGTTTCCCCGGTGCGGCTCAGCCAGAAGTTGGCTCCGTCGAAGCCGACCGCGTAGTCGGTGTTAGAAGCGATCCCGTGCCGGGTGATGAGATCAAACACCTGGTGATCACGGGCGTGGATTTCGCCGTAAGTGACGTCCAAGTCGTAGAGGAGCGTGCCTTGGGCGCGCCAAGTTTCGAGGCCACCGTGGGCGGCATAAGTGCGAGCCAGCGGGTCCTGGCCAAAAAGCGGTTGCAGTAGGAGAGCGAGAGCCGCGAACCCGGCGGTGCGGAAGGATGTTGAGAAGGTCATGGGTTGGAAAATGCGGAAAGGTTTTAAGGATGCAGGTCAGCCAGGGTCTCCAGAATGTCGACCGGATCGTAGCGTTCGGTGTAGTCTTCGTTGATCTCCGAGCGGACGATTTGGTGGTCCTGGCCAATCACAAACGTGGCCGCCAGGGGCAGCTCGTTGGCCGCGGAATCGCCGTTGAGTTCGTCGAGTCGGATGCCCAGGTCGCGGTAGACTTTTTGCAGGCGTGCCGGGATCGAATAGACAAGGCCGAAGCGCCGGGCAATCGCGAGTCCCGGGTCGCTGACCAGGGGGAAATCCAGGGCTTCGTCGGTCTCCAAACCCAGTGCCACATCAGGCAACTGGGGGGACACCGCGACGAGCTCGGCGCCCAGTTCGCGGATGTAGAAAAGCTCGCGCTGGAGTCCCTTGAGGTAGGTCTCGCAAAACGCGCACCAGCCCCCGCGGAAAAACACCAGCACCACGGGCCCGCGATCAAGCTGGTCATAGAGCCGGACCAATTCGCCGGACGTTCGCGGCAGGATGAAGTCGGGTGCGATGGCCCCCGCGGCGAGCGCGTCCTGGCCAACGCCCCGGTCCGATAACTCCCGCACCGAATCGCGCATCACCCGCAGTTGGACCGGACTGAGCAGCTCGGGAACCTTGGTTTGCAAGGCGGAGAGCTCGGCGGCGGTGCGGCGGGACTGGAGGGATGCGGACATCGGGCGGAAGGCTGATGACTTCAGACAGGGGTGGCGAGTCCGCGCTTGGCGAGAAACGGGACGAGTTCGTCGGCTCCGAAATCGGCGAGGATATCGCCGTGCCAGTCGAGGACCGGAGCCTTGGTTTGGCCGGAGATCCGCTGCATTTCAGCGAAGGCCTCGTGGCTGTCGGTCACATTGATTTCGCGGTAGTTGTGACCGGCGCCGTCCAGCACGCTGCGGGCCTGGGCGCACCACGGGCAGCCGGTTTTCACGTAGAGGGAGGGAAGGGTTGATTCAGGCATGGTTTTGAATGGGTTGAGGATGATGATTGAATGGGAAGTCAGTGATGTTGGATTGAGGTGGGTCGAAATTCAGCCGGGCTGTCCGACCAGAGTTGCGTGAGCGAGCGCAGTGGCCGCGAGTAGACGATCGAGAAGGTTTCGGAGCCGGGATTACGGCGACCGAGTCCTGCGTTGGACAGGTGACCAACGCGGATGCCGACGTATTCGTCGCGGCGTAATTCACGGCTGAGTTCGAGGAACGAGTAGAATTCGAGGTCGAGCCCGAGGTCGCGATCGGCGTCGTTGCGATAGTAGAACGGCCCGCTGCCAATCGTGGCGCGAAGACGCGGCGTGAAGTCGTGGTGGTAGACGAGACCGGCGCCACCCCACCAGTTCCGGTTGTCCGTGAGGTTGAGGCCCGCCCAAGGCTGCAGGCCTGCCCAGCGGGTGGGAAAGCGAATTTCTATGGCGCCGACGGGATCAACCGTTTCGGCGTCGCCGATACCCAATACCCCGGCGCGGGCAACGAGGGAGGGAGCGGTGGAATCGGGCACGGCCAGGAGGGGGCGGACAGTGCCGAGGAGTAACCCGAAAGCCACCGCGGCGAAGCGTAGAATTTTCGGGAAAGTGTTCATGACGAAAAAGGGAGGGAAGAAGGTGAAGAGAGAGAGGGTGGGTTAAGGGATGGGAGGGAGGAGAAAACGCCGCGGCGGAAACGGGTCCGCCGCGGCGGTTGCATCTGGGCGTGGATCGATCAGTTCGCGGCGGTATTGAGTCCGGGCCAATTGGCGTCGGCGGCGGTGAGAAACGCTTCGATGTCAGCGTTGAACTGCTCCTTGATCTTCGCGCTGTAGTTGAGAATCAGGCGGTCTTCGAAGATCTGCCAGGTATCGATATCGACCGGGTAGAGCGCTCCCTTGGCGGCACCGTAGGCGCAGTAACCTCCGTAGGCGGGGAGGAACTTTTCCGGGTTGGCGATGAAGCTTTCGCGGTGTGCCTTCTTGGCGAAGCGGTAGGTGGCGCCGTTGTGCTCAGCGGTGAGGCCGGGCTTGCCGGGCAGGGCCACTCCGATGGTGAAGAACGCGACGGGATCATGGCCCTCGAGAGCGAGACCGTTGGCGTCCGTGTTGACAGGAGATTTAGCGTGGGCCGCGATGGCGAGCAGCGCGAAGGCGGCGACGAAACGAAGGGAGGATTTCATGAGAATCGGGATGGGTTGAATGTGTTGGGCTGGTTGGCAGTAAGCGTGAGCAGCGATCAGTTGATGGCTTCGGCGCGGAAGGCGTTGTCGACCGTGACCGGCGAGACATGGTCAAGGTAGTTGCTCATGGTCTTGAGCGAGATGCCGACGAGAAGCTCGGCGACCTGTTCGCGGCGATAACCGGCGGTGAGGAAAGTATTGAGGGTCGCCTCGGCAGCGTGACCCCGGTGGTTGACGAGTTCACGGACGAGTTGAACGAGGGCGTTCAGCTTGGGATCATCAACTTCGGTGCCGGCGCGGATGGCGGCGACGGTCTCGGCGTCGACC
Organism: Opitutaceae bacterium; assembly: GCA_028280945.1. GTDB lineage: Bacteria > Verrucomicrobiota > Verrucomicrobiia > Opitutales > Opitutaceae > Actomonas. The sequence goes on along the minus strand of JANQKV010000004.1, from coordinate 157,985 downwards.
TTGAGCATGCCCTTGGCGATGGTGCTGTGGGCGGCGATGCAGTAGGCGCAGCCATTTTCGACGGAGGCGGTCAGAAGAACCAGTTGGCGTTCACGCGGGGTGAGGCTGGTTTGGTCAAACTGATCGGCCAATCCGAGGTAGGCTCGGAGCAGTGCCGGTGCATTGGCCATGGTGGCGAGTAGGTTGGGCACGAAGCCGTATTTGCCTTTGATCTGATCGAGAATCTCACGGACCTCGGGGGAGGCGGATTCATAGGCGACCGGCGCGAAGCTGATCGGGGAGGAGGAGAGGGAGGAGGACATTTTGATTTGGTATGTTCTGAATTGAAGTGTGTTGGTGAGGCGCGCGGCGGATGCCTCGCGGCTGATGGGAAGAGAATAACCCGAACCTTAAAAATTTAGAAATCGTATGATTCTCTTGTATTAATCGGATTTGCTTATGAATTGATTCGGCATGGAACTACGGCATTTTCGGACGTTCGCCGCAGTGGCGGAGCAGTTGAGTTTCACGGCGGCGGCGGCGGAGCTGCACGTGGCCCAGCCCGCGGTCAGCCAGACCATTCGCGACTTGGAGGAGGAGATGGGCGTGAGGTTGTTTCAGCGCACCAAACGGTCGGTGCGACTGACCGCGGCGGGCACGACCTTTCGCCGGCAGGTGGTGCGATTGCTGGAGGATGCAGACTCGGCGGTGCGGGAGACACAGCGGGCGGCGCGGGGAGAGGTGGGCCGGTTGGTGGTGGGCTTCATGGGTCCGGCGATGTGGCCGATTTTGCCGGAAATACTCCGTCGCTACGAAGCGAGTTACCCGGGGGTGGAGGTCGGGCTGCGTGAACTCATGCCGGACGGGCAGGAGCAGGCGTTTCGGGAGGGTCGATTGGATGTGGGGTTTACCCGGTCGTTGGGCGATGCAGCGGCCGAACTCTTGCTGGAGGAGGAATTGATCTACACCGACCGCATCGTGGCAGCGCTGCCGCGCGACCACGCGCTGACCCGGAAGCGGCGGCTCAGCTTCAAACACTTGGCGATGGAGGACCTGGTCGTGTTTCACCGTCCCGGCGCGCCCGCCATGTATGACCAGATCATGGACGCCTGCCGGGGGGCGGGAATTTCGCCGCGAGTGCGCCACGAGCCGGACCAAATGATGACGGTGGCCATCCGGGTCGCGGCGGGAAGTGCGATCGGCTTGGTGCCGGGTTGTGTTTCACAACGCCAAGTGGAGGGGGTGGTCTTTCGCGAGATCACCCCGTCGGCCGGGCCGTTGCCGTTGGTGATGGCCTATCGCCGGGGGGAGGATTCCCCGACCGTCGCGGCGTGGGTGGATCAGGTGCGCGCGATGCGGACCGAGCTGGAGCAGCGAATGGGGCGGTGTTGTGACAAAGCCGTCCGATCGAAGCGAGCCGCTGACCACGGTTGACGGCGGGACCCGCGAAGGGAATGGTGGGGCGCTTTCGGCCTCCCATCCTTATGAACTCTCTCTTCGATCCCAAATACCTCACGCGCAACATTCTAATCGGGATGGGCCTGGGGGCGGCCGTGGGCACGGCCCTGAATCTCACGGGAGCAACGGTGGCGGAACCCGGGATTCTGGCGGGGGAGGTTTTCCCGCTGATTGGCGATGTCTTTGTGCGATCGCTGCAACTGCTGGTGGTGCCGCTTGTGCTGTTGTCCTTGATGTGCGGCACGGCCGCGCTCGACGATGTGCGCAAGCTCGGCCGCATCGGTATCAAGACGGTTGCATTTTACATCGGCACCACCGCAGTCGCGATATCCATCGCCATTACCCTGGCGGTGGTGTTCCGGGCCGGGGCCGGATTCGATCTTAACTACGAAGCTGAGTTTGCCGCAAAAGACAGCCCGGGACTGCGAGCGGTGCTGACCAACATCTTCCCGAAAAACCCCTTCACTGCCATGGCGGAGGGCAAAATGCTGCAGGTCATCGTTTTTGCGATTTTGTTTGGCATCGCCATGTGCTTGGCGGGCGAAGCGGGGCGACGGGTGTTGTCGATCGCCCAGGACCTCAATGAGGTGGTGATGAAGCTCGTGGTCGTGCTGCTCATGGCGGCGCCGTTTGGCGTTTTCGCCTTGGTCGGCAAGACGTTCGCGTTGGAAGGGTTCGGGGCGATCCTGGCCCTCGGCCAGTATTTCATCCTGGTGCTGGCCGCGCTGTTGCTGCACGCGTTCGTGACCTATGGTTTGGTTTTGAAGACGTTTTCCGGACTCAGCGCGGGACGGTTTTTCAAGCAGATGCGGCGGGTGCAACTGTTCGCGTTTTCCACCGCCAGCAGCAACGCGACGCTGCCGCTCAGCATGGAAAATGCGGAACGCAACCTCGGTGTGAACCGGTCCATTGGTTCTTTCACCATTCCGCTGGGCGCGACAATCAACATGGATGGCACGGCCATCATGCAGGGGGTGGCGACCGTGTTTATCGCCACGGCCCTCAACATCGATCTGGGCATTCAGGATTATCTGATGGTGATTCTCACGGCAACGCTGGCCTCGATCGGCACGGCCGGAGTTCCCGGGGTGGGGCTGGTGATGTTGGCGATGGTGTTCTCCCAAGTGGGCCTGCCGGTTGCGGCGATTGGCGTGATTTACGGGGTGGATCGTTTGCTCGATATGGCGCGCACGGCGGTCAACGTGACCGGAGACGCAGTGGTTTCGACCATTGTGGCGAAGTCCGAAGGCGAGTTTCGGCAGGAGGTATTTGACGCGGATGAGCCGCAGTGGGAGGAGCGAAAGTAGGTTCCGGGGCCGGGGGCATGGTGCGCAATTCGAGTTGCGCCGCGCTACGGTTCGGGCGTAGGTCCGGTTTGCCTAAATGAATTCGATTTCGAACGAGCTGCTCCTGCTGCTCCTTTTGTTGATAGCCAATGGCGTGTTTGCCATGGCCGAAGCCGCTTTGATTTCGGCGCGTAAATCGCGGCTGAAGGAGTTGGCGGAAGCAGGCGACAAGCGGGCGGAGTCGGCCCTGGCGGAGGCCACGGAACCAACCCGGTTTCTCTCGACCGTGCAGGTCGGCATCACCTTGGTGGCCGTGCTGGCGGGTGCCTTTGGCGGAGGCGTGCTGACGACTCGGTTGGAGACGGTCTTTGCCAGTATTCCGTTGCTTGAAACCGTGGCTCGCCCGCTGGCGCTTGGTTTGGTTGTCGTGGCGATCACGCTCGCGTCGGTGGTGTTGGGGGAGCTTGTGCCGAAGCGGTTGGCGCTGATGCGGCCGGAAATGCTCTCGATGATGTTGGTGCGGCCCGTACGGTTCATGTCCCGGGTCGTTTCGCCGGCTGTTGATCTGCTCACCTGGCTCACCGAGCTTGCGCTGCGCCCGTTCGGCCTGCATCGGGCCCCGGCCGAAGCGCCCGTCACGGAAGAAGAGGTCAACATCCTGGTCGAGCAGGGCATGAAAGGTGGCGTCTTTAACGAGTCGGAGCGCGACATGGTGGCAGGCGTGCTGGAACTGGACGAGATGCCGATCAGTTACCTGGCCACCCCACGCCCGCAACTGGTGTTTCTCGACCTCGATGACCCCGACGAAACGAACTGGCGCAAGGTGGTTGCCAGTGGTCACTCCCACTTTCCCGTTGTTCAGGGTAACAAAGAGCACGTGATTGGCATGGTCTCGGTGAAGGCGATATGGGCCAACCACGCATTTGGCGCGGCGACTTCATTGCGCAATCTCGTCACCCCGCCCTTGGTCGTGCCCGAGACGATGATGGCCAGCGCGGTGCTCGAGCAGTTCAAGCTTTCCGGCAAGCACATCGCTTTGGTGAACGACGAGTTTGGCTCCCTGGCAGGTGTTGTCAGTCTTTACGACGTGCTCGAGGCCATCGTCGGTGACATCCCGGAAACCGGCCGCAACGACGATCCGGAGGCCGTGCAGCGCGCGGATGGCTCCTGGCTGATCGATGCGACCTACGACATCGATGAGTTCAAGGAGCTTGCGAAGCTCGATGACCTGCCGCACGAGGAGGAGGCGGAGTTCCAGACTTTGGGGGGGTTTGTGGTCACCCATCTGGGCCGGATCCCCGCGACCGGGGAAACGTTCGAACATGCGGGTTGGCGATTTGAGGTGGTGGACAAGGATCGCCACCGCGTGGATAAGATTCTGGCCACCCCGCCGCTGGCACCGCTCCCTTCCGTGGAGGACCTCAAGACGGAATAAAGTCTCCACTCGCATGACGGTTAACAACTTGTGAGCAACCCGGGAAAACTCCCGGCAACTTGGATTTGCGTTGTGCCCGGCTGATGCCGAGTTTGTTGAGCCCCGCGACCCGATGAGCCAATCCGATCCATGCAAGACCCCTTCACCGGAAGACCGACCTGTATCCAAGGCGGAAGCCTCCCGAACGAAGACGACTGGCGCGCGCTTCAACACGATCACGGGCGAAGACTGGAAGCGCTCGCTCGCTTCCGCGCGGCAGCGGCGCAAGTCGGCATCGGAACGTATCCGGACGATGACCTCGTCCTCTGGGACGCCGATGAAATAGGCCTGCTTGCCGCGGCGGACCCGCTGTGGAAGGAGCTCGATGCGGCGGCCCGTGCGTTTCGGGAGGTATTTCCGTTGTGCGAGCTGGAGGATTTTGGGTTTCCCGAAGAGGTGGAGGACCTGTTGGGCGAACGCAGCCCACGCCTGCGTCCGATCAGCAGTGGCGTCGAGGCCACCGCGTTTGAGGCCGAGGACGGTTCGATCTACAAGTTCTTCATGCCACGTGAGGATGGGCTCATCGGTGGCACGTTTCATTTTACGCGCGAAGACGAAGTGGCCCTGCACGCCGAAGCCAGCGACGGCACTTATCAGGCGATGTTGGAAAAATTCGACCTCATCCTGCAGCTGGGCGGCATGCCCACGGAGGTGGTGGGCGTCACGAAACGCGACGGTGTGTTGGTGACCAAACAGACCCTTGGCGAACTCTTGTCGGAAGGCGCTGACACTTCGCAAGTGCAACCGGCTGAGCTGATCGCGCTGCCATCACGCTTTTTACGGGCCCACCGGGACCATCCGCGGCTCTACTTTCGGGAGGGCGAGCCTTGGCTGGTGGCAGACCTGCACGCGAAGAACATGGTGCGGGCGGCGGACGGCGAGCTGCGTGCCATCGATCTCCTCGCCGCGCCCCTGCCTGCCGACCTGATTGCGCAGGAACCATTGCTGGCGGATTGGCTTGAACGCGTGAAACGCGACCCCACCGCCGGCGTGTTGCGCGAAGTCCACGACGACGAATTGTAGCAAGGCCGTCAGCCTGCTTCGTTTGGTAGTGGTTCAAAAAAAGACGCCCGTCGGGGCGCCTCTTGAATGATCGCGAAATCAGTGATTGTGGCTACTGCGCGAGAAACCCCAGCACATCGGCCGCTTGTTCGGTTGTGCTGCCTTTGTGGTCGGCGTAAACGACTTTGCCGTCGTGGATCAGGTAGGCGGAGCGGCTGGCGAAGACCATGCCGTCGGCACCGAAGGCCTTGGCCACCTGCTTCTCGGTGTCGGCCAGCAGCGTGAACGGGAAGTTATACTTCTCTTTGAACGCGCGTTGCTTTTCGACCTTGTCGTAGCTCACGCCAATGACGGCCACGCCCTTGGCATCGAGCTCCTCGTAGGCGTCGCGCAGTGAGCATCCCTGTTTCGTGCAGCCCGGCGTGTCGGCCTTGGGATAGAAGTAGACCAGGGTGTAGTCGTTGGCGGCGTAGACGTCGGCGAGATCGAGCATCTCACCTGCATCAGTGAGAGCGGAGGCGGTGGGGGCGGTGGAGCCCACCTCGGCAGGATCGGCAATCATGATATTGAACATGGCAAAAAATGAGACGGCGAAGAACAGGTTTCGGATCTTCATGGTTAAGACTCGAGTCTGGGAGGAGTGATCCGTTTCGCAAATGCCCGACGTCGATTGCCCTGCCACCGCACCCGGTCAGTCACTGAGGATTTGTCACGTATTAAGTGACAAACCCCGAGGGCGGCGACCCGCTCTCTTCGAGAGAGTGTCACTTAATACGTGACACTTGGCTTTGGGGCGTGCCTGGGCGTGTTGGTGGGTTTGGGGGGCTATTCGATGCCCGAGATGTCCATGTCGGCGGGGTGCTCGATGCTGAATCTGAGCGTCAACTCCTTCGACGCTCCGGGGGCGAGCGATCCGGTCCAAGTCAGAATACCTTCGTTGTCGCGCTTGAAGGCGCTGTTGTCGTCAGCGTCGCCGATCTGGCGTTCGGCTGGCTCGAGGATCCTAACTTCGATTTTTTCATGCCGACTGACCGGCAGGGGTTCAGAAAGCTCCAATGTGATGGGGATCAACTTGTGATTGGTGAAATCGAGAGCGACCTCATAGGTCGTCCGCCGGCCGCTGTTGGTGAGCCCGGTTTTTTCCACAAAGCGGTCGATCAGCGTGCGTTCGACTTTGACGCCGTCATCCACGCCGAGAGCGAGTTCAAATTCCTCCGAGGCCATGGTGATGGCCAGAAAACTGTTGGCAATGAACGCGCCATCGACGAATGCCGCGAGCGGTCCACCGAGAAGCGGATACTCCGAGTCATTGGTCACCTTGGCGGTGAGAAACACGGCTTGATTGTATTTGGGCGTAGTGTCGTGGCGCAGCCCGGCCGGCAGGGTTAAGGTTGTGATTGAAACGCGGTGATTGGAGCCGTCGGCGGGAATCGTGGCCGGGGCGGCGACTGTAAATGAAGCACTGGTGAGGCCGGTTTCCACCGTGGTTTGGATGTAACCAAGCCTAACTTCATCGTGGTGTGCTTCCGCCGCCACCGTGGGCATCTCAAGCACCATCGCGTTAGCTTTGGTTGACCGCATGCGCGCTTCTTCGATCCGTCTGATTTCCTCCACGATCCATGGCATGGGTTCAGGTGCGGAGCCGCCGGCGGAGGGACGGGCGGTCGAGAGGGTGAGGGCCACGTTGTTCCACGCTTCACCGGTCCGGTTGACGACTTGGGCCTGGTAATCCAAGGTGACTTTACGCGCGGCGGAATCGAGCCGAGCCCGGTAGGTTGGGGTCCAATTCGCACCCGGCACCGTGTAGGCAACGGTCAACGCCACGGGCCCCGCTTCCCGGGCGACGACACGCACCTCCACTTCCTTGACGGCGCGGCGTCCCGGGATGCGCCCACGGGCTTCGTTGAGTTGCTGCGTGGCGGCTTGGATTTCCTTGTCGAGGGCGCTCGTTTTCACCGCGTTCTCGCGGAGATCGTTTTTGATGCGCCGCCCTTCCGCGGCGTTGAACTCCAACAATTCCCGCCATTGTTGAAAGGATGGACGCTCGCCGCCTTCCTCGGGAATGGTGGTGGCCGCCCGGTTGATCAGTCCAAGCACCTCTTCTTCGGTTTTCAGTGAGGCGTGATCGTCCATGAGCACGTCGCGCTGGCCCTTGAGCTCTTCGAGTTTTTGCTCGAGCTCGCGGATTTCGGGGCTGGGTTCGGCGGTGACAAAACGGTTGCGCGACTGCACGTCCAGGATGCTCGAACCGGCGGTGCCGCTGCCGGAAACCTGCAACGAATCGTCCCAGAGATTGGCGGGCAGCTCGGAGAGCAAGAGGGTGGATTCGCCCGGCTCCAAATCGATTTTGACCATGCGCTCCACAAGGGCGCGATCGAGATACACGGTGACCGCCTGGATGTCGGAAGGGACTTGGTAGGTGTTGCGCTCGGGTCCGGCGAGGGCGACCACGGTCAGCGCACAGAAGATAGGTAGGATACGTTTCATGGATATGGTTTGGTTATCCAGACAACGCGCGACCCGAACGGTTCTTAGAAAGGTTAAACTCAGGGGGAAGTTTTTTCCGGGGACGGAACCGCCCCGGCGATGGTATCGGCGCTTGCCGCGATGGCTTGGCTGAGGAGGCGGGCAAGGTCATCAGCCGAACCATCCCAATCCCGCACGGGTGCACGGTAGATCCCATGGGTGACCAAGTCGCCCTCGGGTGTCAGCACGCTGTAGTCCAGCGCGAGGAGAACTTGTTGTAGGTCGTCGCGCTCCAGTCCCTCGCTGGTGAGGACGGTCACTTGCAGATCGTAGTCGCGGTCGATTCCGGCCGGGAAAGGCAGCGTCAACACGCGGGCGACGCCGGGCGACTGGGTCAGGCCGATTCGCAGGATGCGTTCGATGCCCTCGTCCAGGGGTTCAGCCCAACGTTCGAAGTCGCGGTAGGTGATGCGGTTGCCCGCATCCCTTACTACCATGGCCCGACTGTCACCGAGGTAGACCGGCAGACGAATTTCATGCAGCCCGAGGGTGACGCCATCCACGCTGCCCGCGCTGGCAGAAGGATTGCCCGGGTAGGTGAGGACATAAAACTCGGTTGGATCGGGCTGCGCATCCGGCACGATTTGGCACCCTCCGCTGAAGAGCAGGCTGCCGATGACGAGAGCGGTTAAATGCGGGCGAAGCTTCATGAGAGGTGCGGTAGAAATGCCTTACTCGGGCGGACGACGCCCGGTCAGCAAAGCGTTGGGGTTGCGTTCGAGGAAGTCGGCCAGGCGTCCCACGGCGCGGGCGGCATCGCCCAATTGGCGCAGGGCATCGGCGGCTTCGGTGCCCAGTCCGTTTTGCGCCGTGATGAAGCGGGAGGCTTTGGTGGTGGCGTCTTCCAGGGCATCCAGGTTTTCGCGCAGGCGTTGCAGGGTGAGGGCAAGCTCCTCGGCCGTGGGGCCAACCGACTCGTCGATCTGTTCCAGGGTCGAGCGCAAGTCGACCAGGGCGCCGTCGAGATTGGTGAGGATCGAGGGAATTTCCGGGGCTTCGGCAATTTTGCGATAAGCCCGGGCCGTGGAGGTGATCTCCGTCGAGATGCCGGTTGTATCCAGATTTTGGATCTGCTCGCGGGTGTCGCTGAGGAGGCCGTGCATTTCCCGGGCGAGGCCGGCGAGGTCCACGTCCTTGATGTTGTTGAGAATCTGGCCAAGGGAGGCCTGGAACTCCGAGATGGCCGAGGGGACGGCCGGGATGATGGCAAAGTCCACTGGCACGAGATTACGCTCGGGCACCGGGTGTTCGCTCGGATCCTTCATGTCGAGCTCCACGTAGAGCAGGCCGGTGGCAAGGCCGGCGATGCCGAGTTCGGCACGCAGGCCGGCAGCGATGAGCTCTTCCAACTCCGCGCGATCGGCCAGGTCGATGGGGTTGCCGGCGGGGTCGGTCAGCACATTGCGATTAAATTCGCACAACACGGCGACAACGGAGTCCTGGGTGGCGGGATCGTAGGTGATGCTGACCTGCGAGACCCGGCCGACACGCACCCCGCGAAACTTTACGGCGGACCCGAGGTCGAGCCCCGACACGCTCTCGTCGAAGTAGACCATGAACCGTTCGGGCTTGGTCAAGAAGTTGAACGAGCCGAACGACATGAGGGCGACGATGCCGAGCAGCAGTGCGCCGAGGACAAAAAAGCCGACGACGGTGGGACTGACCTTGGTCTTCACGGTAAAAAGGAGGAGGGAGTTTGGCGGGAAAGACGAGAACGAGTGGGGGGTGAAATCAGCCGGCAGCCGGGGGAGGCGCGATGTCGCCCCGGTGCAGGAACTCCAGCACGCGCGGGTCATTGCTGCCGGCGGCGAGTTCCCGGGGCGGCCCTTCGGCGATGATGGTGCGCGCCTGTTTTTCGAGCAGGATCACGCGGTGGCCGATGGAGAAAATGGAGGCGAGTTCGTGGGAAACGATGACACAGGTGGTCCCTTGTTCGGAGCTGACCTGTTTGATCAGATCGTCGAGTTCGCGGGAGGTGATCGGATCCAGTCCGGCGGAGGGTTCATCAAAGAACACGATGGCGGGGTCGAGGGCCAGGGCGCGGGCCAGTCCCGCCCGCTTTTTCATCCCGCCGGAGATTTCGGATGGGTAGTAATCCGCGAAACCCGTAAGCCCGACCTGGGCGAGCTTCAGGCAGGCGACGCGCTCGCGATCCTGCTTGGAAAGGTCGGTGTATTCCTCGAGGGGCAACATCACGTTTTCTTCCAGGGTCAGGGACGACCACAACGCGCTTCCCTGGTAGAGCACGCCAAAGGTTTTCAGCAGGGCGCGCCGCCGTTCGATCGTGGCCTGCACAAACGACTCTCCGAACACTTCAATGTCGCCGGTAATGGCGGGCTGCAGTCCGATCAAATGCCGCAGCAAGGTACTTTTGCCGCAACCGGAGCCACCGATGATGAAGAAAATCTCCCCCGGATTCACGGAGAAGTTGAGATGCTCCATGATGGGCACACCGTCGTAACCGCACGCGAGGTCCGTGGCTCTGATGGCGGGGGTTGGGGTTGCCGTATTCACCAGCCGAGAGCGTTGAAGATGACCGCGAAAATCGCGTCGAAGAGGATGATGAGCAGGATGGCGGTGACGACCGCCGAGGTGGCGGCTTCACCGACGCCCGCGGCGCTGCGGCTGGCCTGTAGTCCGCGCAGGCAGCCAGCGAATCCGATGATGGCCCCGAAAACCGCCGCCTTGATGAGGCCGGTCATGAGGTCGGACATGTCGACGATGGTCAGCATCTCGACCCAGAAGGCGGGAGGAGGGATATCCAACAGGACCCAGGCGATGGTCATGCCGCCGATGACCCCGAGCGCGTTGGCGTAGAGCGCGAGCAGGGGCATCATCACCCCGAGGGCGACGAGCCGGGGGATGACCAAAAAATCGATGGGTCGGATCCCCAGCGTGGTCAGCGCGTCCACTTCTTCATTTGCCCGCATGTTGCCAATCTCCGCAGCAAAGGCAGCCCCGGTGCGCCCGGCCAGCACGATGGCGGTCATCATGGCCGCCATTTCTCGGGTCATGGTGACACCGACGAGGTCAGCCACCCAGATGTCGCCGCCAAACTGGCGCAAGATGATCGCGCCGGAGTAGGCCAGAATCACTCCCACCAAGAAAGCAATGAGTCCCGTGATGGGGAGCGCCATGGCGCCGCAGCGTTGCATTTCGGAGATGGTGTCGCGCCAGCGAAACTTGTGCGGGTGGCGGGCAAGGTAGAGGAAACTCAAGGTGCACTCGCCAACGAAACTGGCGTACTGGCGCGACTGCTCCAGCACGTCCAACGAAGCGCGCCCCACCGTGGCGAGGAAGTCGTGGGGACGGCTTGGTGGCACCGGATGGCGCGTCTTGTCCTCGAAGTGCCCCACCAAACGGCGCAGCGAATCGGGCAAGGGCTTGAAGTCACAATACACTCCGTGCAACCGCGACCACTGGGCGGCGCCGGCGATGAAGAGAACCACCGAGGTGTCCCAACGGCCGAGGTCAGTCAGATCAAAATTCAGATTGGCCGGTGGCGTATCGCCGATGACTTCGGCCCAATTGGGATAGGTAGCGGTGATCCGCCAAGAGCCGCGCAGGACGATGGTGATCCCGGACTCGTCGGACCGGAGATCAGCGGTGGCCGGGACATCGGTCGAGGCGGGCATCGAATCGACGTTCAGTGAATGCGAGCCGGGTCGCAAAACCAAATTTGTTGCGACAGGCGAATGCGTTGCGCGAAGTTGGCAGGGTATGCGTTTGCGCACCTTCCTCTTTGATCTCGACGGCACGCTCATCGATCATTTGCCGGCGATTCACCGCTGTTACGCCTACACGCTGCCACAGCTGGGGTTGCCGGCTCCCACTTATGAGCAAGTGCGGCGAGCCATTGGCGGAGGGCTGCCCAAGGCGATGAGCAACTTCGTGCCTCCGGATCGGATTGAAGAGGCGCTGGCCATTTACCGGCCGCATTGGGACCAAACGATGCTGGACGACGTGGTGGCGTTCCCGGGGGCCGAACTGCTGCTGCGCGAGTTGAAATCCCATGGGTTTCAGACGGCGGTGTTCACCAACAAACACGGTCCCTCGGCCCGGCGGGTCTGCGAACATCTGGGCCTCAGCCCGTGGCTCGATGATGTTGTGGGGGCGGGTGACACCAACTGGCTGAAACCGGCCCCGGAATTTAATGCTTGGATGCGGGACAGGCTGAAGGCCTCGGATGCCACCACCTGCCTCGTGGGGGATTCGCCCTACGATGTGGCGGCGGCCCGGGCCAGTGGCTGGGCCTTTTATGGGGTGACGACAGGCACTCACTCCGAGGCGGAACTCCGCGATGCCGGCGCGACGGATGTGCGCCCCGATTTATTGCTGCATGCCCGGGAGTGGGGTTTGGGAGCGGCCGGGCAGTAACTGAGACGAAAGGTGGTCAGAATTGTGAATAACTTGTGAGGGGCGGATGAACTACTGAGCATAATGCCGCAGGATTCAACGGTCTAATCCTATGCAAAGTGCTGATGATTAGGCATTAAAATGTGCACCTATGCTGTAGTGAGTGTGTCAATACAGTTACGGATCTCAATTTGACCCGTGTGAACAGCTTCGGGGCCGTCTCAGGATTGCGCCGCCACGACCGGATTGCTCAGGGTTCCGATGCCTTCCACGTTGACCTGGATCGTATCGCCGGGTTTGAGCCAGAGCGGGGGCGTGCGTGCGTAGCCGACGCCTTCAGGGGTGCCGGTCAGGATAACGGTGCCGGCGGGCAGGGTGCGGTCGGTGCTCAGGAATGAAACGAGGGTGCGCACGTCGAAAACCATGTCGGCGGTCGACGAGTCCTGCCGCACCTCGCCGTTGACCTGGGTGCTCAACCGGAGGTTGTCCGGGTCGGTCATCTCGGTGGTATCGACGAGGAACGGGCCGAGCGGGCAAAAGGTGTCAAAACTCTTGGCGTGGTTGAACTGGCCGCCCCCGAGTTTGAACTGCCAATCCCGCGCCGAAACGTCGATCGCGACGGTATAACCGAGCACGTAATCGATGGCGTCCGCAGGCGACACGTTTTTGGCGTCGCGACCGATCACAATGGCCAGCTCACCCTCGTAATCCACTTCATGGGCGGAGGCAGGAAGCTCGATCGGTTCACCCGGGTGTTGCACACTCGTGGTGGTCTTCATGAACCACATGGGCCGCTCCGGCACGGCTTTGCCGCCTTCCGCGGCGTGTTTACGGTAGTTGAGTCCGATCCCGATGATGTGAGTCGGGGCGATGGGCGCGAGCACCTGAGTTGGAGTGACGTGCCGGTCCGTTACCGTGAAGTCACCAAACAAATCTCCGGCGATGGCCCGGGTATCGCCATCCGGCGTGAGGGTGGCCCAAGCGGGACCGTCGGGGGTAAGGTGACGGATGTAACGCATGAGGCGGCAACCTTGGTGTTTCGGGGGCGCAGTTCAATCCCCGTTATGAGACAGTTACAACGGATGAACCAACAGGTGTGGATCAGCTTCCGGCGGTGTTGAACTCGGCGACTGCATCCACCATCGCGACGATGTTTTTAACCGGGGTGCGCGCCTGGGTGTTGTGGATGGTATTGAAGATGAATCCGCCGTTGGGCGAAAACAGCTTCAGGCGCTCAAGCACTTCCTCGCGCACGTCCTCCGGGGTGCCGAACGGCAGGGTGTGTTGGGTGTCGACGCCGCCGCCCCAGAAAACAAGCCGGTCACCAAAGTCGGCTTTGAGTTGAGCGGGTTCCATTCCCTTGGCGGAGCACTGCACGGGGTTCAGGATGTCGAAGCCGCAGTCAATGAACTTGTCGATCAGCGGCCTCACCGCGCCGCAGGAGTGTTTAAACGTTTTCCACGTCGTATGCTCGTGGATCCAGTCATTCACCCGCCGGTAGTAAGGGGCGTAGAGTTCGTCAAAAGTCTGGGGGGAGCAAAACTGCGAATCCTGGGTGCCAAAGTCGGTGCCGCAGATCATGATCACATCCATGCGGTCGCCGGCGATTTCCGCGTAGGTCGCAAGGTTTTGCAGTGCGATGGTGCACTGATGCTCGAAAATCGCGTGCACGTAATCCGGCTCCTCCAGGAGGATCATATACCACTCGGCGATATCACGAATGCCCTTGGGATTTTCCAGGAAAGGAGCGGGCACGAGGGCCACGTCCCCGAAGCCCGTTCCGCCGATTCCGGAAACCACCGTGCGCGGATCGTCCGTCCGCTTGCCAAACTCGGTGCGCGCATAGTCGAGGTCGGCTTCCGCCAGCAGTTTAAACTCCTCAAAGTTATCCGTCGGGTCGAGGTTGTCTTCATCGATGGGGGACTGTCGCACGATGGCATCAAAAAAGTAGCCGGTGGCGGGCAGGTGACCGCTGGGCGGCACCGCTGTGTTGCCCTTGGGATAGATGAACACGTCGCCCTTTTCGTTGCGGGTGGTGCGAAACTCACCCGGCACCAGGACCTCCTGTCCCCAGGGCGTCCGCCACTCCTGCCACCCTTCGTTGTTGAAGCCAAACATGGTGCCGCGGCCCATGACGCCCACGCAGTCCGATCCCATGGCATCGGCGAGGTCGTCCTCCACCTCACCCAGCATCTGGAACGGTTCCCATACCTTGATCGGATGGGCCGGCAGTCCAAAGTGGGCGCGCAGCTCGGCGATGCAGCTGACGTGGAGGCCGGTGAGTCCGGTGCTGCCGAAGTCTACCGGCACCGGACCGGCTTGATGGTTGAGAGCGAGGAGAACTTTTTCGCGGGAGGTCATACCAGGTAAGGGTTGGGAGAGAGCCGGGCGCGTGGGAGCTGCCTTAGTATTGGCCGTAGCGGTCCACCAAGTCGATGATGGTGCAGTAGGTGTCCCAGCTCACTTGCGGTGGCACGGAGTGATCCGAGTGGTAGGCGTAGCCGCGGGTCGCCATGCCCGCGGCAAACTTGGTGCGGATTTCCTCCTCGATGACCGTTTGGTCGTTGGTGGTCATTTTCATCACGTCGATGTTGCCAAACATCGCGAGGCGGTCGCCGTGGGTGGGCGCGAACTCCCGGATATCCATGCCTGCCTTGGCCTCGATGGGCTGCAAGCAGTCGACACCCGCCTCAATGAGCAGGTCGAGGACACCGCTGATGCGACCGTCGGTGTGATAGATGAACCGCAGGTTGTGGTCGTGCGCCCACTTCGCGATACGTTGGTGGGAAGGCCAGACCAGATCACGATACATGGCGGGCGAACACATCGTGGCGTGGTTGTAGGCCATGTCGCCGTAGATCCAGAGTCCGTCGGGTTCGACCCCGGCCGCCAGGAGATCTTCGAACCACCGCAGCACGATTTCGGTGTGCACATTCACGATGTCGCGAATCCACTCGGGTTCCTCGATCATGGAACACAGGCTCGTTTCATCGCCGATCAGTCGGCGCAAGGCCTCGAATCCTTCGACGCCGGAAAGATACGTCCATTTGCCCAGAGTGCGCGCTTCGCGGTAGCGCCGGACCGCCAGCGGGATATTGATCTGGTTGGCGGCCGCGAGCATGGCGGGACGGTAGGTTTTGTGCCAGGCCTCGGGGGAATCGCATCCAAAACCAATGTGTTCGGGTGTGCCGGATCGACCTTTCCAGAACCGACCGATGCCGCCCCAGTCGTCACGCACGGTTTCGGTTTCGTCATCCTGATCGAGCACCTCGCGCTGGCCTGGGAAGGGGGCGGGCCAGGCCCAGCACAGGACCTGGAAATCGCTGCCGAGCAGCCGCAGCGCATCACTCTGATCCCACTGCAGGCCTTCACGCTGCCAACGGGCGATGGTTTCCGGCCAGAACGAATCGTGTCGCGGAATGCGGTCCTGATCCTGCCGCATAAACATGCGGTTGACGCGCTCGCGTCCGGTCATGGGCGGGGTGGTCACGACAGCACCTCGTGAGTGCGATTATCGCAGACCACTCAGGCGGCCACGAGACCTTGGGCCACCTCCACGGCGGAACCGGCGTCGGCGGCGTAGCCGTCGGCCCCGATTTCTTCGGCAAAGGTCGGGGTGATCGGTGCACCGCCGACCATGATCTTGGCATCCACCTGATCGGATTCGCGCAGCAGTTTCACCGTCTCACGCATGGCGGGCATGGTGGTGGTGAGCAGCGCGGAGAGCCCGACGATCTGCGGTTTGTGTTCGATAGCTGCCTGCAGGTAGGTTTCGGGAGCGACGTTGGTGCCGAGATCAACCACTTCAAACCCGGCGCCCTTCCACATCATGCCGATGAGGTTCTTGCCGATGTCGTGCAGGTCACCCTGGACCGTGCCGATGACAACGGTGTATTCAGGCTTCACCCCCGCTTCCACCAGATGGGGTTCGAGCAGAGCCAACGCGCCTTTCATGGAGCGGGCGGCGATGAGCATCTCAGGCACGAAGATTTCGTTGTTTTTAAACTTCTCGCCGATGATCGCCATGCCCGGCACGAGGCCGTCTTCGACGATCTTTTGCGGTTCCATCCCGCTATCGAGCAGTTCTTGGGTGAGTCGCGCGGTGTCTTTCCGTTTACCGGCAGCGACGGCGGCAGTAAGATCATTGAGGGGAGGGGGCATGGAGCGAGGTTTAGGTAGCGAGGAATACGCTGTAAATCCCAAGTGAACCGATCGTTCGAAAAGCACAAAGAATATCCCAAAAAATACATGGTCTGTGCGTTGTCAGATGGATGAATCGTTGATGTAACGGTGCAACCCTGCCCCGTTTCCCCTGAGTTGTAGTTTCTGAGTCGTGCCCAAATCGTCTAAAATTGCCGTTATCGCCTGCGCGGTTCTTGAGCCTGAAGTGAGGCACTTTCTCTCCGGGGCGGATCATGTGGCGGAAATGACTTTCATGCCCATGGGACTGCACGAAAATCCCTCGGTCCTGCAGCGTGAATTGCAGCAAGCCATCGATGGAGCTGAGGCGAACCCGGCCGTGGAGACCATTGTCCTGGTCTACGGACTGTGTGGCCGGGGCGTGGAGAATCTGCGGCATGCGCGTTGCCCGCTGGTCATCGCCCGCGCGCATGACTGCGTGACCCTGTTTCTCGGCGACAAGGACCGCTATGCGCAGCATCAAAAGGAGCACCCGGGCACGTATTGGTATAATCCCGGTTGGATCCGCGGCCATGCCTCGCCGGGCCCGGAACGTGAGGCGTATTTGAGAAATCAATACGCCGAGGACTACGAGGAGGATGATGTCGAATACCTGCTCGAGATGGACCGCTCGGCGTTGGCGCACTATCAGGAGGCGGCCTACGTGGGGCTGGGTCTGGGCAACGCGGATGCGGAGGTGAATTACACCAAGACGTGTGCCGCCTGCCAAGGCTGGGGATTTCGGAAGGTGCCGGGCGATCCGGCTCTGCTGCAGGCCTTGCTCTCCGGCGACTGGGATGAGCAACGCTTCCTGATCGTGCCTCCGAACCACGTGATCGAACTCACCGGCGACGACGACATCATCCGGGCGACACCCGAGACCTCCTGACTGTTTCCATGACCATGACCCCCCGCGAACGCTTCCATGCCTGCATGAATTACGAGCCCGTCGATCGGGTGCCCAACCACGAGGTGGGCGTTTGGGTGCAAACCAAACAGCGCTGGCGCGACGAGGGTTTTGCGGCTGACGACCGCCACTGGGACTGGTTTGTGGGTGATCCCTACTGGGACCTCGATCCGCGCGAATACATCGACGTGCAGCTGGAGATGGTGCCGCCTTACGAGGAGAAGGTGCTCAGCCGGGAGGGCGAAACCGAGATTATCCAGCGGGCGAACGGCGTGATCTCCAAGGCCCTCGTGACCGGCGAAGCCGAGGGCATGCGCATGAGCATGGATGAATACATCAATTTCCCGGTCGAGGAGCCGGAGGATTTTGCCAAACTGAAGCAGCGGTTTCGGGCGGATTCAGCGTGTCGGTTCCCCGCCTACTGGGAGCAGACGCTCCTGCCCGGCTGGCGGCAGCGGCAGCATCCTCTGATCCTCGGCCGCAATTGCCAGGTGCAGGGATTTTACTGGCGGGCGCGCGAGTGGATGGGCACGGAAAACCTCAGCTACGGCTGGTATGATGAGCCGGAGATGATGCACGACATGATGGAGTTCATCATGGAGTTCACCATGGAGACAACCCGGCCGATTCTCGAGTCCGGGGTGAACCCCGACTACGTTTTCATCAACGAGGACCTGAGCATGAAGACCGGGCCCCTGTTGAGCCCGCAGACCTATGCGGAGTTCATCAAACCGCGGCTCACCAAGCTGGTGGAGTTCTTCAAGTCGCACGGCGTGCACTGGGTGGTCATTGATACCGACGGCAATCCCGAGCTGGTGCTCCCGCACTTTCTGGAGGCCGGGGTGGACGGCATCTGGCCGATGGAGCGGGCGTCCGACATGGACCCCATTGCCCTGCGCCAAAAATTTGGCCGCGACCTGCGGTTGTGGGGCGGTGTGGACAAACGCGAACTCGCCAAGGACCCTGCGGCGATCGACGCCCACCTCGAGAGCCTGCGTCCGTTGGTGGAGGAAGGCGGCTTCATCCCGACCGTTGATCATCTGGTGCCGCCGGATGTTTCGTTGGCCAACTTCCAGCATTACATGAAGCGCAAACAACAATTGCTGCGCGGCGAAGCGTTTTAGTCCGGACTACAGTCCGCCATGCGTTGGCGACGTGAAGCTTATTTGGATTTGTTGACGTTTGGGGACGCGCCGCGACCGATGTTTGCGGAACTCTTTGGACCCTTGGTTGGACTCGATGCGGAATGGCGGGATCAAGGTGCGACCGAGGCCGAAATCGGCATGACCGCCTTTGACTGGGACTACGTGCCCTACATCAACTGCGGTGGGGATTGCTTCCCGCGGGGGCCGGCCCCGGTGACGTTGAGCGATACGCCCGACGAGTTGGTGCAGCGTGATTTTCTGGGCCGCACCCTGCGACTGCTGAAGCACAGCGCGACGATCCCGTTGCCGGCGGATTTCCCGGTCGAGACCATGGACGATTGGTTGCGGTTGAAGCCGTTTTTCACCTTCACGCCCGAGCGGATCGATTGGGACCGTGTCGAGCAGGCCCGGCAGGCCCAGATCGACGGGACCTTGGTGGTGGCCTACCTGCCGGGCGCCTTCGACATGCCTCGCGAGTTGATGGGCGAAGAGGTTATGTGCCTGGCCTACTACGAGGAGCAGGAGCTGATGGCGGACATCCTGGCGACCTTGCAGGACACCGTGCTGCGCGTGCTGGAGCCGATCAGCGAAAAACTGACGATCGACGTCGCCTTGTGGCATGAGGACTTCGCGGGAAAGTCGGGGCCCATGGTGGGGCCGTTGCAGGTGGCGGAGTATTTCCAGCCGTATTACCGGACGGTGGTGGATTTGCTTTCGGCACGCGGTACCCGGGTTTTTGAGCAGGACACCGATGGCAACATAAACCCGGTGATCCCGGCGTTGCTCGATTGTGGGCTCAACAGCCTGTATCCCATGGAGCCGGCGGCGGGCATGGATATTGTCGAAGTGCGTAAGACGTTTGGCCAACGCCTGGCCGTGAGAGGTGGCATCGACAAACACGTGCTGCGGCAGGGCCGCGACGCGATCCGGCGGGAGTTGGAGAAGAAGTTGCTCGACCCGGGGCTGCGGGCGGGAGGCTGTGTATTCGGCCTCGACCACCGCATCCCGAACGGCACGCCGTTGGAGGATTACCGCTACTACGTCCGGCTCGGCCGGGAGATGTTGGACCTGCCCCCACTGGACCCCACCCGGACCGGCTGGGGCCGCATGGCGCTGTAGATTGGGGTCGCTCTCCACCTATCGGGTAAGGGAAATCGTACACACGGATTCGGATGCAGATAATTGTGACGGCCTAATATGGTAATCTCGGCCGGCTAGGAAACTGTCCCTCTCGAAAATCGCAAAAACTGAGAATCATTTCTAGTTATTAGGGGCCGTCCAACCTACCAATACTGACAGGCAATATCCCTATTCGGTTAATCGATGATATTCTCTCAACTATGGTTACCAAAGTATCATCGCTATAGAACTTGGAAATTGCGGCGATATATCGCCGATCGATTTCGGACAGTCCATCATGGTCGAACTGCTCTATGCCTGTCATTGTCGTCAGCCAGTTATCCGAATAAGGAGAATAAAACACGTTTGCAGTCGACAGTAGCACTATCCTTTGAGGGAAGCTCATTTCACTGAGTGCATCATTTTCGGCCCGGAACAGGTGCAACCCCAAGGCTCTGGTCGTTCGAGGATTGACGAACAGCGTCTCCACCCCCGAGCGAACAAAACCACCAAAACGAGTTTCCATTTCATGGAGAACCTGCCGTTCTTCGTCCCATTGCTCACCCTTGGAAACGGATGAGTTAACCTCGTCATCATAGAGGTGGGCAAATTTCAACTGCCAAAGGTCGATGCACAAATCATATAGAATATCCTCCTCTGCAGGGTCGACATTCAGGCCGGCAAAAAACGGGGCAGTTAGCGATACGATATCCTGTCTTATACGCGCCTCAGGCACCGAGTGTTTCTCTGGCAGCGTTTCTGTTTTTTGCGGACTTGGATCACGAATAGGCCCCTCTCGCGGGGTTTCCTTTTCCGCAGTTTTTTGCGAACTTACCAGCGCGGAGGTTTTGGTGGCGGGCTCGAGTTTTATTTCGACCATCCTTATAAAAACGTAGGCTATCGCAGCTATCAATATTCCCAGTGAAAATATCGCGATAGATTTCATTTCTTAAGGATGTCGGTTGCCTGGCGCAGGCTGACCACACGCCGGAAATCCTTTGGTCAGTTCAACAAGCGAGAATGAGCAAAGTGAAGGCATGCCGGAAGATTAACGAGAACCTAAACCTCTTCCGCGTAGGCTTCCATCCCGACGCACGAACACACGAGGTTGCGGTCGCCGTAAACGTTGTCGACGCGACCCACCGCCGGCCAAAACTTGGTCTGGCGGGTCCAATCGCTTGGATAGGCGGCAAGCTCTCGGGAGTAAGGATGCGTCCACTCGGTGGCGGCAATGGCTTGCGCGGTGTGGGGGGCGTTGACCAACGGGTTGTTGGCCGCATCCGACTCGCCGTGCACCACCGCTTCCATCTCGCCGTGAATCGCGATGAGCGCGTCACAGAATCGATCCAGCTCCGCGAGGGATTCGCTCTCCGTGGGCTCGATCATGAAAGTGCCGGCCACCGGCCAGCTCATGGTCGGGGCGTGGAATCCGTAGTCCATCAGCCGTTTGGCCGCGTCCTCGACCTCAAGGCCGTGTGGTTTCCACGCCCGCAGGTCGATGATGCATTCGTGGGCCACGAGATCCTGGTTGCCGCGGTAGAGCACCGGGAAAAACGCCTCGAGGCGTTTGGCCATGTAGTTGGCGTTGAGGATGGCGATTCTGGTGGCGTCGGTCAGGCCCGTTGCGCCCATCATGCGGATATACATCCAGGAAATGACCAAAATACTGGCCGAACCGTAGGGGGCCGCCGACACCGCGCCGACTCGTTTTGATTCACCTGCTACCTGGTCCTTGTCACTAGGTCCTTTGAGGGCCGGGTGCCCGGGCAGGTAGGGTTTTAAATGGGCTGCAACCGCGATGGGTCCCACGCCCGGTCCGCCGCCCCCGTGGGGGATGCAGAAGGTCTTGTGCAGGTTGAGGTGGCAGACGTCCGCGCCAATGTGGCCGGGTGAGGTCAGGCCGACCTGCGCGTTCATGTTGGCCCCGTCCATGTAGACTTGTCCGCCGGCGGCGTGAATGGCGGCGCAGATGTCACGTATCGAAGCTTCGAATACGCCATGGGTGGACGGGTAGGTGATCATCAAAGCCGCGAGGTTGTCCGCGTGTTCGTCGATGCGGGCCTGCAGGTCGGCCAGGTCGATGTTGCCCTGGTCGTCGCAAGCGACGGGCACCACCTGCATGCCGCACATGACGGCGCTCGCCGGGTTGGTGCCGTGGGCGCTGGTGGGGATGAGGCAGATGTTGCGGTGGGTGTCACCGCGGGCGGCGTGGTAGGCCCGGATGGCGAGCAAACCGGAGTATTCGCCTTGGGAACCGGCATTGGGCTGGAGCGAGACGGCGGCAAATCCCGTGATGTCGGCCAGCCACGTTTCGAGGTCCTCGACGATGCGCTGGTAGCCGTGGGTCTGGTCGGCGGGCGCGAATGGATGGAGTTGCCCGATCTCCGGCCACGAAACCGGAAACATCTCGCTGGCGGCGTTGAGCTTCATGGTGCACGAGCCGAGCGAAATCATGGAATGGCACAGCGACAGGTCCTTGGCCTCCAGTTGCTTGATGTAGCGCAGCAGTTCGTGCTCGGTGTGGTATTGGTTGAAGACCGGGTGCGCCAGGAAACTGGAAGTGCGGGCAAACGGGTGTGGGTAGGGCACCTCCTCCACCAGGGCGTCGGCTTCCGGCAACCTGGCTTGGGAATCGAAGCAGCCCAGCAGTTCGGCCAGTTCCTGCAACGTGGTCGTTTCATCCAGCGATATGCCCACCGTCGAATCGTCGATCGATCGCAAGTTGAAGCGGCGGAGCCGCGCCGTGTCGTGCACGGCCGCGGCGTCCACGTTGCCCACCGTGAGTGTGTCAAATACCGGGGCCTCGTTGACCGTGGCGCCGGTCGAGCGCAGCGCCTCGGCCAGCATGGCGGTCAGCAGCCGGGTGCGGCGGGCGATTTTGTGCAGGCCGTCCGGCCCGTGGTAGACCGCATACATCGAAGCCATGACGGCGAGCAGGACTTGGGCGGTGCAGATGTTGGACGTGGCCTTGTCGCGACGGATGTGTTGCTCGCGGGTGCCGAGCGCGAGGCGCAGGGCGGGATTGCCGTGGCGGTCCTTGGAGACGCCAACAAGGCGTCCGGGCATCTGGCGTTTGAAGGTGTCGCGGGTGGCGAGGAAACCGGCGTGCGGTCCTCCGAACCCGAGCGGCACGCCGAAGCGCTGGGCCGAACCCACGGCGATATCCGCACCGAACTCGCCGGGCGGCTTGAGCAGGGTGAGCGCCAGCAGGTCGGTGGCAATGATGGTGTAGGCCTTCACCTCGTGGGCCGCGGCGAAGAAGGCGCCGAAGTCAACGATGTCGCCGGATGTGTCCGGGTATTGCACCAATACCCCGACGGTCCCGGCGTCGGGCGAAAACGACGTGTGATCGCCCACGATGACCTCCAGTCCCAGCGGCTCGGCGCGTGTGCGCACGATGTCGATGGTCTGCGGGTGGCATTTTTCGGAGACAAAAAACGTGCTGCCTTTGCCGCGGCGCAGGCGGTGCGCCATCATCATGGCCTCGGCGGCGGCTGTGCCCTCGTCGAGCAGGGACGCGCCGGCGATTTCAAGGCCGGTCAGGTCGGTGACGAGGGTTTGGAAGTTGAGCAGGGCCTCGAGGCGGCCTTGGGAAATCTCGGCCTGGTAAGGCGTGTAGGCGGTATACCAGCCGGGGTTTTCGAGGATCGTGCGCTGGATGACCGCGGGCGTGTGGGTGCCGTAATAACCCTGGCCAATGAAGGAGGTGTAGACCTGATTGGCCGCGGCGATCCCGGCGAGTTCGGCGAGCGCGGCGGACTCGCTGAGCGGTGCCGGAAGCGACATGCTGTCATCACGCCGGATGGCCGGAGGCACCGCGGTATCGACCAGGGCGTCGAGCGAGTCGTAGCCCAGGGTTTTGAGCATGTGCTCCTGTTCGGCCGGCGACGGACCGTTGTGACGACGTGCAAAGCTGTCGGCGGGTGGCAGGAGGGAGGAAAGGGACGAAGATTCAACTTCGGATGCAGGCATAAAAAAAGACGGTAGGTCGGGTCTACCGTCCGGCAAATTGAAATATCAGAAGCCTCGAGGTATTAGCCGATCAGGCAGTTACGCCCGTTGTGGGTTTCTACCGATGTCGGCGAGTGGCGACAAAACCGAGAGCCGCGAGCCCGAAGAAGGCAGCGTAGCCGGAGGGCTCGGGGACAGCTGAAACCGTTCCGGTGATGTCTAACTCGGAAACACGGAATGCGCCGCTGGTAGCGGTGGATCCTACGCCATCCGCCTGCGTATCTCCGATTTCAACTATGCGAAACGTCATCGTTCCGGTCACACTGGTGAAAGAGCTGAGATCGATGGTGTGGTTTATCGAAGAGGTTCCTGATTGGTTGAATGTATACAACGAGGATACGAACGAATCGTTCGACGAATAAAGTCCGAGCGTTCCAGGGCCGGTGTTTGACGTAGCGGTCGTGATTGTAAAGTCAGCCAGAGAGACGAGAAATCCGCTATCCACCGTGAAGCTGAACTCCACATAGTCGTCTGAATCGGAATTCGAAAAGCCATTCGACGAGAAAGTTCCGGTCGAGCTCGCGGCACCCAACCCAGCTCCTCTTTGCAGGGTTCCTCCGGTGACATTCGTCGCGTTGCTGGTGGATCCGAGGGTAGCGGTGCTACCAGACAGTCCAGAAGTATCCCAAGCGACTATGGTAATCTGTCCATGAACCAATGGCGCAGCAGCTAGCAAAGCAGTGAGCAGTAATGATTTCATAGGAAACAGATTTTTCCGGTTAGCATTAGAAATCCTGTTTTGGCGGGACTCTGCAAGCTTTCGCCCGTTGCTCTTGCATAACGGAACGGGGCGGCGCAACGGTGAGGGTTCATGACCCGTGCAGAAAGAGCTCATTATGTGGAGGATCGGTTGGCGGCCCTGTATCCCAAGACCCCGATCCCATTGGATCACTCTGATGCCTACACCCTGTTGATTGCGGTGCTCTTGTCGGCCCAATGCACCGACAAGCGGGTGAATCTCACCACGCCGGCGCTCTTCGCCAAGGCGCGAACTCCGCAGGCGATGATTCGGCTCAGCGTCGATGAGATCAATGGAATCGTCCGTCCGTGTGGTTTGGCGCCGCGAAAGGCACAGGCGATTCACGGCCTTTCGGAGATTTTGCTGGCCCAGCATGGGGGTGAGGTGCCGCGCACCTTCGAGGAGCTGGAGGCCTTGCCCGGGGTGGGGCACAAGACTGCTTCCGTCGTGATGTCCCAGGCGTTCGGGTTTCCGGCGTTTCCGGTCGACACCCACATTCATCGGCTGGCCCAGCGTTGGAAGCTCACGCGGAAGGGTGCGACTGTCCAGCGGGTGGAGAAGGACCTGAAGCGTATTTTTCCGGAGTCATCGTGGAACGTGCTTCACCTTCGCATCATTTTCTACGGTCGTGAGCATTGCACCGCACGGGGTTGTGATGGCCACACCTGTGAGATCTGCGAGCACCTGAATGGTCCGCCTCGGCAGAAGATCAAACGTTCGGCCGGTTGAATAAAGTGAACGCCTGCATGGGGTCAGGGTCGTCAAAAGCGAAACGTCAGTTCGCTTTTACGACCGGACCTCTTTCTCACCCCGAAAACCGTCTTGATTTGCCGACTCCGCTTCGGCAAGTTGCCCAACCCTGCCGAGGGCAGGCCGGTTACGGACGCATAGTCTCAGTTGGTTAGAGCGCTTCCTTCACACGGAAGAGGTCACAGGTTCGAGTCCTGTTGCGTCCACCACCTTTTCGACTCGAAAAGGTGCCACGCCGAAGCTCAACGAGCGAAGGCGGGCTACTCGACCGGCACAGCCAGCTGAAGATTGCGAAGGCTGCCTGCCATAGCCTTGGCGACGGCTGGCAGAACGCACGCTCGATGAAATGGAAGCACTTGCCTGGTCGCGCGCCACTCGCTTTCCGATGTGCTCAACCCTCCGGGTTGTAGTCGAAGAGCACGGGACCTACCGCATCAAGAAATTCCTCGGCCCCTTCATGACCGAGCAGTTTCGCCAGCTCGGCCCGGGCCTTGGTGATTTCGTTAATCTCGACCTGCGACGAAGTATACTCATCACCTTCGATGTTCTCCGCGATTGCTATGTCGTATCGACTTTTAATGTCCCACAACGAGCGCGTGATGTCTGGAGGGATTTCCCGGTCGGTGGCGAAGTCATGGATGTTTTGATAGGCAAAATCCGTGGCTTGCAAAACCTCATTCAATTTTTGCTCTCCCAGCGTATCGGCCAACGCAAGTTGGGATCTGCGAAGATCCGCAAACATGGTGGCCTCCTGAGCCTGCGTTTGGTTACTATACAACGACACTCTGCTCAGATCAATATACACTTCCGCCACTTTCAGATATTCTGACTCCGTCAATACAACATCCTTCAGCTGGCCCTTGATCACGTGAGAGTAAACCCCGGTCCGGGCTTCATACTCCAGCAGTTCGTCAGTTGTCAGTATTGCCCGAAGTTCAGCGAGCCGTTGATCGTGCAAGAGCTTCTTTTCTTCGAGGGTCAGTTCCCCCTCGTTTTCCGTCATCAAGCGGGTGCGCATTTCATTAAAATCCAGCTCAAGGTCGCGAACAAGGTTCGCCTTCTCCCGTGACATTGAACCGTATACGGCAACTCGCGACTTCTTTTGTGCCTCTGTTTCATCCTCCGGCGGAAGCTGTTTTAGCAGTTCGTTTATCTCTTTGTCTATTTCCTGAGAAATTCGTAGCATCCGGCTTCTTTGCTCGGGGCCTTGCCTTTGGGGGCGCCACCACTGCGGATTGTTGGACCGCAACAAGTCTGGGTTTTCCCTGAACTTCTCCGACTGGACAACGTGGTGAATGATATTTCGGATAATATCATTGGGGAAGCCCAGTTCTACAAGATTTTCAAGTAATGAATTACGGTCTCTCGACTGGTTGTATAATGACCATAAATCCTTTGGAGATTGCGAGACTTGATCTGACGTGGATTCTAATTCCCGTAAGGTCCCGGCTCCGGCTTTTGGTTGCGATGCATCATCATCATCAGTCGATGCCGTGCCTGGATTCTGGGTAGTGTGCCCTTCGTGAACGTTCGGATCTGACAGCATGCTTGCTACAAGCATACCGCCGAGAATGAACGACAATACCGATGCAATAATCGTTTTCATCGTTGGTCGAATAAAGCCCCTCCCATAGTAGGGCCAGCTATTGGAGGGGCTTTTTGTTAAGGTGGATTGTTATATTAGTGGAAACCTACATTCTCTGCCACAGAGTTTTGAGCATTCCCGCTGTTTGTTCCCTGGTATTTCATAACTCCGTTTACTTTTGCGGACTTGGTTGTGCCAATCCACGCTGTTGGAGGCCCCGGGTTCCAATAGTGGGCACTCGTTTCAATGGGGCAAACCGTATAATTTGAGCCGGTGTATTCAGCAAGAAAGATGTTTAAGGCGGTATCTCTTGGAGTATTGTCGATTAGCAGAACAACAGTAATGGTGTAGCGTTCGTCTGTTCCCGTGTCGTTCTTATGCGTCACATCCGCTGATGCTTTCCATTCAGTGCCTGTTCCAAACGTGGCAAACGAGGATGGCGCCGAAGGATTCCAGAACATATCGCCATGGGCTATGTATGCATCGTGACCTGCGGATAAGGCGGAAGCCAGTAACGTAATTGGAGCCACTATGGATAATCGGAGGATTTTCATTATTATTGATCTTTATGCATTGTTTTTGTTGAGCGGTAGAAACCTTTTTCAGGATCGGCTAGATGAAAACATTTAGCCAGAATTCGGGTCAGACCCCATGCATGCAGGGCGTTCACATATAAGCAATCGTTAGTTTGTGATTATAGTTGGGGGCGAACCCTAGTTCGCTTATCTAACAATAAATTCGATTAATTCTGTGTTAAGCCAAAACAGTTAGCTTAATCTAAATTTATTGTTCGAAAAATACTAAGACTCGTTCTGCCCTTTCAAAGGGAAAGATGTGTTTTCTTTGATCTGAACTCCAAGGTTTAGGAACTGGCAGATTTCTTCTAGCCGTTCTCGGGCATAGGTACGTGGGTTTCAGCGGTTTCGGTGGATGAGTGTGGGTTCTTTCGGGGCATGTTCTTTCAACATGGGAAATAGATCCTTTCTTTCACGTTTCCTGGCGGTGGTCTTATCCACAGCCCTTGCCGTTATTTGACTCCACTGGGTTCCAGAAGATACAGATTCCCTAAACCGTAAGCTTCGTTGATGGTTCGGCTATCGGCGACTTGATGCCGAATCGGAAGGCTTGCCCAGGGCGGTTCAAAACGGAACCGGGTGCTTGCTCCCGGGTCGCACGAGGATACGGGTTTTGGCCCGCTAGATTCTATCGCTATGACCCAACCTGCCCGCAACAAACGCCGCTACTGGCGCATCAGTCTTCTGGCCGTTGCGATGGGTTGGTTGGTGTGGCAGTCCGGGCCTCGACCTGGCGGGTGTCTGATTGGGCTGGGTGACGATTGCCTGGTCGCCGTGGCAGACTCCCTCGCGCCTGCCGGGGAGGAGATCCCGAGCTCGGTGGCCGAAGCCTCCCTGGCATCAACATCCGATGCGATCGAGCCCCCCCGGCCAGTTGATTCCACTTTTGCCCCGCGCCAGCTTTGGACGTTTATCGCGACCCCGGCGGATGCTGCGCACTGGGAACAACGGGTTCCCGCCGCAACCAGCACCGGGGTCCGCTACGTCGCCCTCAACCACGATTTGTTGACCGGCAAGTCCGCGGTGGTGTGGCGCCAGGGCGAAACGCTCGACCTGCCGTTGCCGTCCGGCGACTCGGTGCAGGTGGAGATCGAGCAAACCACTGCCCGGGGCCCGGACCGCTATGTGGTGAGCGGCCGTATCGCGGGGCAGGCCGGCACCCGCTTCCTCATGGCGGTGAATAACGGTTTTGTATCGGCTTCGGTCGATGGCCTGCCGACGGGTGAGCTCAAGCTCCGTTCGGTTGGTCCGGATTTTTCCCCGCTCGCGCAACTCTACACCGCCGATCCCTCGCTCGAGGGCCAGTGCGCGGCTGACCTGCCGTCTGCGTACTTGCAGGAGATGGCGGCAAAATGGGTCGCGGATCAAAAAGCAACCTCCGCCCCGGCCTTGCCCGATCGCGCTTTCGCTGAACCGCTCTCCAGCGGCCAGGGGGTGGTCGATTTACTCGTCGCTTATACGTCCGCTTCGCGCGCCGCCATTGGCTCCGAATCCGCCATCGTTGCGGAAATCGATCTTGCTCACTCCAAGGTTCGGTCCGACTTCGCTAACAGTGGCATCAACACGCAGGTCCGCCTCGTTGGCACCATGGAGGTGGATCTCCCCGGCGACGAAATTACCAGCAGCCTTTCCGGTTGGCAGAGTAACGCCCTCGACAGCATCGCTGGGGTGCAGGACGGACTGATGGACGAGGTGCACGCCCGGCGGGACGAATTGGGTGCGGACTTGGTTTGTCTGATCGTTCGCCGCACCGACCCCTCGGCCAGCGGGATAGCCTACCTCATGCAAGGGCTCGATTCGTTCATCTCCCCGTTTTTTGCCTTTTCCATCGTGACGCTCTCCGGGTTGAGCGACGGCGTGATCATGTCGCACGAACTCGGTCATAACTTCGGCTGTGCCCACGATCGCCAAAACTCCAATGGAGGCGGTGTGTTTGGTTACAGTTATGGGTTCCGCACCACCGGTCAGCGTGTCGGTGGGGGATCGACCCAGATCCGTACGATCATGGCGTATGCTCCCGGCACCCGGGTCCGTTACTTCTCCAGTCCGGAGAATTTCGCCACGGCTTATACACTCAATGGCCGCACCTTTGATTTCGTTGCACCCGTTCCCCTCGGGGTGGCGGAAGGCGCCAGTGGTGAATCAGACAACGCCCGCACGATCCGTGAAACCGCGTTTCAAGTCTCCAACTACCGCCTGTCGCCCGATCGCGGTGCCGCCGGCCGCCTCGTCAATGTATCGACGCGGGCTTGGGTGGGTTCGGGCGACCAGACCTTGATCGGCGGATTTGTGCTCAACGGTGCGGGCACCAAACGCATTCTGGTCCGGGCCGCCGGCCCCACGTTGGGCGGGGCTCCTTTCAACGTGCCCAATGCCCTTGACGATCCCCAGCTGCGGATCGACTGGGCGGGGGAAGGCTTGTTTGCGCAAAACGAGGATTGGGGTATCCCGGCGGCCAACGGAACCGCGGTCGCCGAAGCCGCCGCCACGGCGGGGGCGTTTGCTTTCGCCGCCGGAAGCCTGGATGCGGGACTTGTCATGGATCTGCCCTCTCCCGGTAACTTCACGGCCAGTGTGACGGGACGCGGCGGTGCGCAGGGCTACGGCTTGGTCGAAGTCTATGAGGTCGGCGAAACCGGGAATTCGCCCCGGCTGCTTAACTTATCGACCCGCGGATTCGCCGACTCGAACCGGCCGATGATCGCAGGGTTCGTGGTCAATGCCGACCCCGCCGCGCCTGATCAGCGCAAGACCATGTTCATCCGGGTGCGCGGGCCGTCGTTGGCCAACTACGGCCTGCCGGAGAGCAGCCTGATGTTGGATCCGTTGATTGAGATTTATGATGCCCAGGCGAAGCTCGTTTATATCAATGACGACTGGGATCCGCCGAGTGCAGACCTCGATGGCACTTTCCGGGATGACATTCCCGAGCTGCGACGCGGCGTGGTCGACCAACCATCCGAGCAAGCCGTGTTTGATGCCGCCGCGATCGCCGGGGCCACCGACATGGAACCCACCGAGCCGGGAGTCGTCATCGAATTGCCGCCCGGCATCTACACCGTCTTCGTGCAACCGTTTGAACAGCTTCCCGCCCAACCCGCCGATCCCGGCGTCGCCATCGTGGAGGTGTTCGAACTCACCCCCGAAACCTGACACCGCTACGTCGAAGGCAACTGACCCTCGCTGTGGGTCCAGCCGCCATCGACCGCGAGCACCTGGCCGGTAACAAAACGCGAGGCGTCGGAAAGAAAAAACACCGCCGCGGCATCACAATCCTCCGGCACGCCGATGCGGCCGCCGTCCAAGGGCTGCTTTGTTTTTATAAAATCGAGGATCACCTGATCCCGGGCGGCGCGTTGCGCCATGGGCGTCTCCACCAGGGCGGGAGCAAGAACGTTGAGCCGGATGCCTGACTTGGCGTAGTAGGCCGCAGTGGATTTGGTGAAACCGACGATCGCGGATTTCGCCGCGGCATAGGCGTGGGTGGAGAAATAGGCGGGCGAGGGAGACCAGCCCAGCACCGAACCCATATTGAGGATCGAGCCGTTTTGCTGGTTCGCCAAAAAGTGGCGCACGGCGGCGCGATTGGAATAAATCAGCGAGTTGAGGTTGAGTTCGATCGTGGCCCGCAAGCCCTCGTCGGTCATTTCGTGCAGCGGACCATCGCCCATGCGCCGTCCGCTGCCGCCGGCCACGTGATAGAGACCATGCACGCCGCCAAAAGTCTCCGCCCCGGCTGCGATGGCCTTTTCCGCAGTTGCGGAGTCAGTGGCATCACCTGTGACGCTGATCGCAGCTTCGCCGATTTCGGCCGCCGCGCTCGCCGCGTTGTCAGGATTGCGCCCCACCAGCACAACCGAGGCCCCGGCGGCTACGCAGGCCTTGGCGGCGGACAAACCGAGCCCGGTGGTGCCGCCCATGATCACAATGGTGCGCTGGTCCAAGGAGGGTGCTGTCATGGTGTCAGATTGGTGACATGGTTTTGGTGGCGGCAAAGATTAACCGATCAATTTCATCGATAACTGATATGGTTATTATGAGGCCGGCGGCCGGGAGGATTGCCGGATAACCGGGACGGGGGAGAAGATCATCTGGGCCACCGGCCCGGTGTCGCCGTCGAGCCGCCGGCGTGCGATTTGTCCCGCCGCTTCGATCATGGCCCGCCACGGGATGGCGATGGTGGTGAGGTCGAGTTTTTCCGCGATCGGGGCGTCGTCAAAACCCACGAGGGCGGGACACCGCAGTGACTTCCCGGCAGCAGCGGTGAGCACGGCCTCGGCCAGACGGTCATTGACGCAAAATACACCGTCGAAACCCCGTTGCAGGATGCGGGCAGCCACCCCGGTCGCCTCGTGGGCAAACCAGGTCCGGCCGCGCACCACGTGGCAGTTGGGGGCGTGCGCCTGGAATCCCGCGACCCGTTGTTGGCTGCGGGGATCGTGGTCCGGTCCGGTCAGAACCGCAAGACGCCGGGGAGGCCCGACCCGCCTCAGGAGATCAGCCGCCACGCTGCCACCGAGGAAATCATCGGTCGCCACGCTGTCGACGAATCCGGAGGCCAGGCCGGACGGAGGCCGCTGATTTAAAACGAGGCAGAAACGCCGTTCGTTGGCTTGCTGTTGCACCAGTTCGGGGCATTCCCAGCAGATCGAAAACGCGTCCCGTCCGGGTTTGGTTGTGGCCTTCACCCACCGGGTGCGATGCGGGATGCCGGTACTGCGCAGGCTGGATTTCAGCTCGGCCAGCAATCGGCCGCCGAAGCTGTCCGGGCGCTGAGCCCGCGGGTGAAACAACAACTCAACCGTGCGCAGCGACCGGGCGGGTCCGGAGACGAACGTCCCGGCAGCGCGCCGCCGGGTCAGGTAACCCTCTTCGGTGAGTTCGCGGATCAACCGATGGGCCGTTTGGTAGCTGACGCCAAAATGAGCCGCTAGGGCGCGGTTGGAGAAAAACGACTGTCCGGGGCTCTGCACGTCCCCCTGCAGGCGGGCAATGAGTTTGTCCTTGAGGGCCTGGACACGAGCGCTGCGAGGGCGGGGCATACCGACGAATAGTCATATCAGTTTTTCGAAGAGCGATCACATAATCTTTGGCGGTTAACGAAATCGAGGGCGAGAGTATGGGGAGTTGTTGGGATCCGTCCGGCCCCGCATCCTGCTTTCCAACCATGAGTGATGATCCCTTTGTTTTTGGCCTCGATTTGGGCGGCACGCGCCTGAAGGCGGTGGTTGCGACACCGGACGGAACGGAACTTGCCCGCCGCACCGTTCTCACTGGCGGCGACGATTGGCAGGAACAGGTGAAACAGGCCATTGACGCCTTGCGGGCCGAGCTGGGCGAGCCGGCGGCGATCGGCGTGGCCGCGCCGGGGCTGCCGGCGGCCGACCGTCGCAGCATCGCACACATGCCCGGCCGCCTGCCGGGGCTGGAAGGCTGGAACTGGGGCGAGGCCCTGGGTGCCATCCACGATGTGCCGGTCATGAACGATGCCCAAGCCGCCCTGCTTGGCGAAATCTGGCAGGGGGCGGCCAAGGGCGAGGAAAACGTGATTCTGCTCACCCTCGGCACCGGCGTCGGTGGTGCGGCCATGGTCGATGGCAACATCCTGCGCGGCCACCTCAGCCGGGCGGGTCATTTTGGCCATATCACCGTGAATTCCCGGGGGCCGGTGGACGACTTTCAGACCCCGGGTTCGCTGGAATTGGCGCTGGGCAATTTCAGCTTGGGACAGCGCTCCGGTGGCAAATTCTCTGCAACCTCCGACCTGGTTGCAGCCATGGCGGCGGGTGATCTCCTCGCAAACGAAATCTGGGAGCGCATGATGACCGACCTGGGGGCCGGAGTAACGTCGTTGATCAATGTTTTGGATCCGGCGGTGGTGGTCATTGGCGGTGGTATTGCCGAGGCCGGAGAGACGCTCTTTGAACCGCTGCGCGCACGTCTCGACGAGTTTGAATGGCGGCCCCAGGGCGCGGCGGTTCGGTTGGCCCGGGCCGAACTCGGCGACTGGGCGGGTGCCCTCGGAGCGGCCCGCTCCGCTTTACTTTCCCTGTCTTCCTCATGAGTCCCACCCTCCAATATCTCACGCGCTGCCGTTCGATTGTCGAAACGGTGCAGGCGCAGGAATCAACGATCCAGCAAGCCGCCGATCGGTTCGCCGAAACCATCGCCGCCGGCCGCATGGTGCATCTCTTCGGCTCGGGCCATTCCCGCATAATGGTCGAGGAAATGTGGCCGCGCTACGGTTCGTTTCCCGGCTTTAATCCGATTGTGGAACTGTCCCTCTCGTTTCACAACCTGGTGGTCGGGGCCAACGGCCAGCGTCAGGCCATGTTCCTGGAAAATGTCAGCGGTCTGGCTGAGCGCATCCTGCGCAACTACGACCTGAGCGAGCAGGACTCCGCCCTCGTGGTGTCCTCCAGCGGTTGCAACGTGGTGCCGATCGAAATGGCCGAGCAGTTTCAAAAACGAGGCGTGAAGGTGGTCGGTTTGATCAGCGCCGCCCACGCGGATGCCAGCACCAGCAAGCGGTCGGACGGTCGCAAGCTCGTCGACTTCTGCGATCTTGTGCTGGACACCGGCGCCCCGGTGGGTGACGCCATGGTGGGTATCGATGGGCTGGATACGCCGGTGGCCCCGGGCTCCACCGTCGGCGGTTGTCTGCTGATCAATTCGCTCAAGGCGGAGGTGGCCGCCCGTCTGACCGCGATGGGCCAGCCGCCTTCCGTCCTGAGTGCCGCCGCCGTGGTGGGGGCGGACCGGGCCAGGGAGCTTTTTGAGTCCGCCTACGACAACCATGCCCATCGCCTCGCCCGACTCTACGCCGAGGTGGGCGAACCCACTCCCGTGTCATGACCGGCGTGCTGCAGATTGAGCGGATTCCGGTCCTGGCCGAGGCCGACATCGTGGTCGTCGGCGCCGGTTCGGCCGGTTGTTGCGCGGCGATGGCGGCGCGCGAGCAGGGTGGGCCGCGAGTGATCCTGGTGGAGCGCTATGGGTTTCCGGGTGGAGTCTCCACCCAGGTGCTCGACACGTTTTATGGGTTCTTCACGCCCGGGGATACGCCCCGCAAGGTGGTCGGAGGGATGCCTGACCGGGTCGTCGATGCGCTTGATTCCGTGGGCGAGATCTTCCTGCGCCCCAATA
Source organism: Opitutaceae bacterium (assembly GCA_028280945.1). GTDB lineage: Bacteria > Verrucomicrobiota > Verrucomicrobiia > Opitutales > Opitutaceae > Actomonas. The sequence goes on along the minus strand of JANQKV010000004.1, from coordinate 123,748 downwards.
CCTACGGCGCGGGCACCGGAGTGAACTACAACCCCGAACGCCTGAAGATGGTCTGGGACGAACTGCTCGCGGCCAGTGGTGTCCAGGTGATGTTGCACACGACATTGGTCGATGCGGTGACGAACGGCGCGGAGGGTTCATTGCGGGAAATTGTCGTGCACCAGAAGGGTGGGTTTGGCCGCATCCGCGCCCGAAGATTCATCGATACGTCGGGCGACGCTGATCTTTGCCACCTCGCGGAAATCCCTTACGAAAAGGCCGGCGAGAATGAACCGGCGCAGACCATGACCACCACGTTTCGCATGAGCAACGTGGACCTTGACGCCTTTAAAGCAGCGGGCGGCAAGAAGCGCCTGGGGGAACTGATGGCCGAGGCGGTGGAGCAGGGGACTTACGCCTTGCCGCGCAAGTCCGGCAGTGTTCACCCCATGAATGCCAACGGCTGTATTTCCACTGTGGCCGTGCGGGTGGCCAATCTCGACGGCACCGATGCGGATCAACTCGGTGAGGCCGAGCGCGAGGGCCGGCGCCAGGCCTTCATCTATGAAAAGTTCCTGCAGGACTGCGTGCCGGGCTTCGCCGCGTCCAACATCATCGGGCTTTCCCACGCGATCGGGGTGCGGGAGACGCGGCGCGTTTACGGGGAATACCGCCTGACCCGGCAGGATTGTTTGGGCGTGGCCCGTTTCGATGACGTGGCGTTGATCTGCGGGGCGCCCATCGAAGATCACCGCGAAGCGCCCAAGCCGGGCGAGAGTGAAACCGCCTGGGCCTATGTGCCGGACGGGGCGGCCTACGACGTGCCTTACCGGACGCTGGTGGCGAAGGACCGTGACGAGGTATGGGTGGCGGGCCGGTGTTTCAGCGCCACGCACGACGCCCACGCCTCCTGTCGCTCCATGGGCCAGACCATGGCGATGGGGCAGGCGGCCGGCACGGCGGCGGGCCTGGCCTGGCGGCACGATGCCGGAGCCCGCAACGTATCGATCTCACAACTACAGTCGACCCTGGCCGCCAGCGGTTCCGTATTGGAAGCGCCCACTGCTCCCGCAGCCATCGGCGCCAACGACTGGCGCAGGAATCGCTCGTAACCATGCCCCTTGTTTTACCCGACTCCCTGACCATTTCGCCCGATGCGCCGGGTTTTGTGCGGACCGTGCTTGGCGACGTTCCGGCCGCCGAAATGGGTGTCACCTACGCCCATGAGCATCTGATTATCGATCGCAGCTTCACAACATTCAAGGAGCCTGGATTCGAGTTGGCCGATGTCGCCAAGGGGGTGGCGGAGTTGCAGCAGTTTCGCGCCGACGGTGGCCGCACGTTGGTGGATTCGATGCCGTGTGACTCCGGGCGCAATGCGGTCAAGCAGGCCGCCCTGGCGAAAGGGGCGGCCGTGAACGTCCTTGTGCCGACGGGACTGCACCTGGCGAAATACTATCCGCCCGGGCATTGGGGAGAGGTCTACACGGAGGACGAACTGGCGGAGCTTTTTGTAGCGGATATCGAGCAAGGCATCGATGCAGGAGACTACGGCGGACCCATTGTTCGGCGCACTTCTCATCGGGCGGGTTTGATCAAGATCGCCACGGACCGTGTGTTTACGCCCCGCGAAGAGAAGGTTTTTGCGGCGGCAGCGCAGGCTCATCGCCGCACCGGCGCGCCGATCCTGACCCACACCGAGCAGGGCACGTTGGGGGTGCAACAGGTGGAGCGCCTGCGTGATCTTGGCGTGGACCTACGCAAGGTGGTGCTGTCGCACCTGGATCGTCAGCCCGACCCCGCCTACCACCGCGAGATTCTCGCCAGTGGCGTGCGGGTCGAATATGACTCGGCCTTTCGCTGGCCGGAGGATGCCGGCAATCCGACCCGTGACGTTGTGCTCACCCTGTTGCCGGAGTTTCCCGAACAGATCATGCTTGGAATGGATGCTGCACGGAGCCGCTATTGGCGGCAGTACGGTGGCGCGCCCGGCATGAGTTTTCTGCTGAATGAGTTCACGGCCTCGCTTCGTGACGGCGGTTTCGACGACAACGACCTGCACCGGATTTTTGTAACCACTCCGGCCGACGCCTACGCGTTTGCCCAACCCCAATCCTGAATCATGAAATCCAAGTTTCGCATCGCTGGCATCAACTTTGACCACATGCACATGGGCGATCTGCTGCGCATGGTGCACGAGCATCCCCGCGCGGAGATTGTCGGTATCAGTGACGAGCAATCGGAGCGCATGCGGGAGGCGATTGCGAATTTTGGCCTCACTCCGGACCAGGTCTTCACCGATTACCAACAGTGCCTGAAGCAGACCAAACCCGACTTGGTTGTGCTTTGCCCGGCGACGGCGGAACACGCCCTGTGGACCAAGCGGGTCGCGAAATTCGGCGTGCACATTCTGATGGAGAAACCCTTCGCGGCCACCTTGGCGCAGGCCGACGCGATGATCCGGGCGATGGCCGGCACTGGCAAACAACTCGTCATCAACTGGCCGTTGCGCTGGTATCCTTCGCACATCACCACCAAACGACTGATCGATGCGGGGCGGATCGGTGAAGTCATCGAAGTGCACTACTACGATGGCAACCGCGGCCCGTTGTGGCACGGCGCCGACAAAATCGTGAAAACACCGACTGGGGAGGAGAAGGCCCGGAGTTGGTTCTATCACCAGGCGGCCGGCGGTGGGTCTTTGCTCGATTATCTGGGCTACGGCACGACGTTGGGGACCTGGTTCATGGACGGCCGCAAGCCGATCGAGGTGACGACCGTTGTGGACCAACCGGCCGGCCTCGAGGTCGACGAGCACAGCATAACGGTGGCCCGCTACGCCAATGGACTATCCAAGTTCGAAACGCGCTGGGGCACGTTTTCCGATCCCTGGACCCATCAACCTCAACCGAAGTGTGGATTTGTGGTGGTGGGCACCAAGGGAACGATCAGCAGCTACGACTACGACAGCACGGTGCGGTTGCAGACGGCCCGTTGCCCGGAAGGGCAGGATGTGCCGACGGTGAAGCTCAAGTCACCCCACCAAAACCCGATTCAATATACCCTGCACTGTATCGAAAAAGGCCAGGCGATCGATGGTCCGTTGTCGTCGGAGATCTGCCGCATTGGTCAGCAGATTGTGGATACGGCGGTACGCAGTGCCGAGACGGGCCGCACCGTGAAACTCCTGGGAAACAGGCGCCATGGGTGAGAACTACGATCTCCAAGCCGGTGAGTTGGCGCAAATCGATGCGCCGGCCTTGCCCTATCGGCCACCCATGCCCAAGCAGCTCGTGCCCGGCATCGGCCTGATTGGATGCGGTGGCATCACCCAGCACCACCTCGAGGCTTACCGGCAGGCGGGCTGGCGAGTCGTCGCGCTGTGTGATCGCAACCGCGAAGCCGCCGAAAAACGGCGCGCTGAGTTTTGTGAGGACGCGATCGTCTGCGCAGATGCGGCGGAGTTGCTGGCCCGCAAAGATGTGACAGTCGTCGACATCGCAACCCACCCGGAACCACGAGTGGCTTTGATCGAGCAAGCCATTGCTGCCGGCAAACCCATCCTGAGCCAGAAGCCCTTTGTCATGGATTTGGAGGTGGGCCGTCGCCTCGCCGCCCTTGCCCGGGAGCAGGGCGTGAAACTCGCGGTGAACCAGAACGGGCGCTGGGCGTCCTACTTGGCCTACCTGCGTGAAGCAGTCCGGCAGGGGTTGGTCGGCGACGTCAGCTCGGTTGCCATGAACCTGGAGTGGGACCATACTTGGACCGAGGGCACGCCCTATGCCGAGATGCCTCACCTGATCCTGCAGGATTTTGGCATCCATTGGTTCGATGCGGCGGCCTCGCTGTTGCCGGTTCGCCAGCCGATTTCGGTCCATGCCTCGGTGGCATCGGCCCCGGGGCAATCCATCAATGCCCCATTGCTCGCCCAGGCGCAGATAAAGTATGCCGACGCCACGGTTTCGCTGAATTTTAACGGCTGCACGAAACAGGACCCACGCGAGACGATTGTTGTCATCGGCAGCAAAGGCACCCTGCGTTCCACCGGTAGTGTTTGTGGACCGCAGACAGTGACGCTTGCCACTGCCGCAGGCATCGCGACCCCGGAGTTGGAAGGCAATTGGTTTCCGGATGGATTCCGGGGAGCGATGGGCGAGCTGCTCTGTGCGATCGAAGAGGACCGCGAACCCATGAACAACGCCTCCGACAATCTGCGCAGCCTCGAACTGTGTTTCGCTGCCATGCAGTCAGCCGATTCCGGAGCACCGGTTTCGCTTTAGTCGGCCGGGACTCCCGGGAGGGCGCCGGTGTGCCGCTCCGTCGCACCGGTGGCGCGAATTGTCCCGGTTTCGGACTTTCGGCGATACCCTCTCCCTCGTGAGTGGAGTTGGCCTGCGGCGTGCAAAGACGACACGCATGGATATCAACAAGTTTACCCAGATGTCCCGCCAAGCGGTGACCGACGCCCAGAGCGAGGCCCGCCGGCGTAGTCACCATGAGGTGGATACGTGGCACCTGTTGCACGCGTTGCTGGGGCAGGAGGACGGGATTGTGCCGGCGCTCGTTGAAAAACTCGACCTCACCACCAGCGCCCTGCAACTGGCCACCCAACGCGAGCTCGACCGCCTGCCATCCGTTAGCGGCAGTGTCGACGCGTCAAAAATCTACGTCACCCAGGCGGTCAACGCGGTTCTCACTCAAGCCGAGAAGGAGGCTGATCAACTCAAGGACGAGTTTGTCTCCACCGAACACCTCTTCCTCGCCGCCGTCGAAGTTGCCCAGCCCGACGGTTTCGCCAAACTCCTCCAGTCCTTTGGCCTCGACCGGGCCCGGGTGCTGAAGGCGCTGCAAGACCTGCGCGGAGCCCAGCGTGTGACCACCGACAATCCGGAGGCGACCTATAACGCCCTGCAAAAATACGGCACCGACCTCGTTGCCCTCGCCAAACAGGGTAAAATGGATCCGGTGATCGGCCGCGATGACGAGATCCGTCGCGCGGTCCGCATCCTCTCCCGCAAGACCAAGAACAATCCGGTTCTTATTGGCGAACCGGGGGTGGGTAAAACCGCCATCGTCGAGGGCCTCGCCCAGCGCATTGTTCGAGGCGACGTTCCGGAGGGCTTGAAGGATCGCACGCTCTTCGCCCTCGACATGGGCGCACTGGTCGCCGGAGCCAAATACCGCGGTGAATTCGAGGAGCGGCTCAAGGCCGTGCTCAACGAAGTGAAGCAGAGCGATGGCCGCATCATTCTTTTTATCGACGAACTCCATCTGATCGTGGGCGCGGGTAAAACCGATGGGGCCATGGACGCGGGCAACCTGCTCAAGCCGATGCTGGCCCGTGGCGAATTACACTGTATCGGCGCGACCACGCTCGACGAGTATCGCAAACACATCGAAAAGGACGCCGCGTTGGAGCGCCGTTTCCAGCCCGTCCTTGTGCAACCGCCGTCCGTTGAGGACGCGATCTCCATTCTGCGCGGCCTGCGCGAACGCTTCGAGCTCCACCATGGCGTGCGCATCCAGGACGGCGCCCTTGTCGCTGCGGCCACGTTGTCGGATCGCTACATTTCCGATCGCTTCCTGCCGGATAAAGCCATCGATTTGGTCGACGAAGCCTGCGCCATGATCCGCACGGAAATGGACTCCATGCCGCAGGAACTCGACGCGCTCAGCCGCCGTACGCTGCAGCTCGAGATCGAGGAAGCGGCCCTCAAACAGGAAAAGGACAAGGCGTCCAAGGAGCGTCTCAAGGCCCTGCAAAGTGAACTCGCCGACACAAGGGCGCAGGCCACGGCCTTGCGCGCCAAGTGGGACAAGGAAAAGGCCTCGGTCGACCGGGTGCGCAAGGTGCGTGAAGAGCTCGAAGCTGTTCGTCGCGAGATGGAGCAGGCCGAGCGCGCTTATGACCTTAACAAGCTCGCCGAGCTGCGGCACGGCAGGCTGCCGCAACTCGAGGAGGAACTGCAAAAACTCGAATCCGCCTCCGCCCACACCGAACTCTTCAAGGAAGAGGTCTCGGATGAGGAGGTTGCCTCCATCGTGTCCAAGTGGAGTGGCATCCCGGTCACCCGCCTTGTGGAGGGCGAAAAGGAAAAGCTTCTGCGGCTCGATGAGACCCTGCATCAACGGGTCATCGGTCAGGACGAGGCCGTCACGCTGACGAGCGAGGCCATTCTGCGTGCCCGGGCCGGCATCAAGGATCCACGTCGTCCGGTGGGTTCGTTCCTTTTCCTCGGCCCGACCGGAGTCGGCAAAACCGAACTCGCGAAAACCCTGGCCGAGACGCTGTTTGACAGTGAAGCCGCCATCGTGCGACTCGACATGTCCGAATACATGGAGAAGCACAGCGTCGCTCGACTAATCGGCGCGCCTCCCGGCTACGTTGGTTATGATGAGGGTGGACAGCTGACCGAAACCGTGCGCCGCAAACCCTATGCGGTGGTGCTCTTTGATGAGATCGAGAAGGCGCATCCTGATGTATTCAACGTCCTGTTACAGGTATTGGATGACGGCCGCATCACCGACAGCCAGGGCCGCACGGTGGATTTTAAGAATACCATCATCATCATGACTTCCAACCTCGGTAGCCGCCACTTGCTGGAGGGCGTGTCGGGTGAAGAAATCCCGGAGAGTGTGCGCGAGTCGGTCATGACCGAGCTGCGCGCCTCCTTCCGACCGGAGTTCCTGAACCGGGTGGATGAAACCATCCTGTTCAAACCGCTTACGCTCGAGGAAATCGCCCGCATCGTGGATCTTCTTCTGGTCGATCTGAACAAGCGGCTGGCCGATCGCCGGGTGACGGTCGAGCTGGATGCCAAGGCCCGTGAATGGGCTGCCGAGAAGGGTTACGATCCCGTCTTTGGCGCTCGTCCGCTGAAACGCTTCCTGCAACGCCAACTCGAAACCCGGCTCGCCCGCAGCCTCGTCGCCGGCGACATCGCCGAAGGCGATACCGTGAAGTTCACCATCAAGGATGATGAACTGATTGCGGTGTAAATGGCGTCCAAACCCTTGGGGTCATGCCGCGAAAAAGTGCAACGCCAGTTCGCTTTTCGCGGCTTGACCCTTTTTCCCCTGTCCAAAGCCCCTGTCGCGCAGAAGTGGGGAAAGAGAACGATAAGGAGAAAGAAAAAGATAGGGTTACCACACCTCCACGGGCCCCTTGGGGACGGGGATGGAGTCCCTTGCGAACACCGGGTCGTCCTCGTCGCGCTGGAAGGAGGCGACCATGGGGTCGGGGGCATACTTGGGGAGAAGGTTGCCGTCGTCGTCGCAGAAGCGTTCGCGCCACGTGATGTAGTCGGCGAGGCATTGGTCGAAGTCGGCTCGCGAGCTGATCCGGATGATGTCGCGCTTGAAGGGCTTCGAGGGACCAAAACGCTTGGCATACCACGGGGCGACCTTGCGGAAGAACTTTGCTCCACGTTCTTCGCCATAGAACTCGATGTAGCGTTCGAAATGCAGGCGCAGCACACGGAGACGCTCGGTGAAGTTGGGTTCGGGCAAAAGCTCGCCGGTTTCCAGTAAGTGAGCGGTGCGTTTAAAAATCCAAGGGTCGTAGAAGGCCCCTCGACCGATGCTGACGCCGACACAGCCCGTTTCGTTGAACATGTACCGGGCGGCCTCGGGGGTGGTGATGTCGCCATTGCCGATGACAGGGATCGAGTCGACCGCTTCAACGACAGCGCGAATGCCCGCGAGATTAACGCGACCCGAGAAACCTTGGGCGCGGGTGCGGCCGTGCACGAACACAGCGGCGACCCCGGCGTCTTCCAACGTCTTGGCAAGGTCAGGCGCGGTCAGGTTTTGTTCATCCCAACCCAGGCGCATTTTTGCCGTAATGGGAATTTTCACCACGTCGACCATACCCCGAACCAACGCTGCGGTTTTGTTGAGCTCGGTCATCATAGCGGATCCTCCGCCGACGTTGACGACCTTGCGCACGGGGCAACCCATGTTGATATCGACGGACTGCACGCCCATCTCCGCGCACATGACCGCGGCATCGCGCATCTCCTCCGGCACGGCCCCAAAAAGCTGGATCGCGAGGGGATGATCCTCGGGGCAGGTCTCCACCAATTTTAGGGCGGTGCGGTTGCGTTCGAGCAGCGAGCGGGCGTTGACCAGGTCGGTGGTGGCCCAGCCCAACCCACCTACCTCGCGCACCGTCAACCGCATGGGCAGGTTGGTGTATCCAGCCAATGGAGACAGAAAAAGTGAGGAGGACAGTTCTACCGATCCGATACGCATGGAGCAGGGGGGATTGAACACAGACCCTACGCCACCCCGTTGCCGCACGAAGTTCAACCTCAACTCTTGTCACCATAGTGGTGACAAAATCAAAGACTCGGGTCTCGTCCGGCCCGACGTTCGCTCAGCCAATAGAACAAGCGCAGGGTGGTTTCGGCATCGGGCATGCGGCTATGGCTTTTCAGAAACTCGTGGATGCGTTGTCGGGGCAGGCCCAGAAATCTGGCCAGACGCGCTTGGGTGCCCCGCGGGGCGAGTTCGACGCGCAGGTTTGCCACCAGCTCATTCCACATCGGGGTAGTTTTCCCGGGCATGCGGCAGGGAACATGGGCGGGGCGACGGGATCGCCGATAGCGGGCTTGGAGCACTCGGCTGCCCGCCATGGCTGCTTGAGCCAGACCATCCATAAGCTCCGCGACCAATCTCATCTGAGGGGGTAGTAAGGAAGGGTCCATGCTATAATGTCACCATAATGGTGACATCATGCGAGGGGATTGTTTTGCGTGACGGAGGTTGCCTGCACGGGAGTGGTGGGGTTTGGTGTGGGGTGGCAAGTGGGGATGTATCAGACCGACCGATCCTGCTCTTCGATGGAGAGTGTGGGCTTTGTCAGGCGGTGGTGAGGTTCGTGCTGAACCGGGACCAGGCGAAGCGGATTTTGGTGGCTCCACTGCAGGGAGAGACCGGGCAGGCGTTGTTGCATCGGGCAGGGCTGCCTACCGAAGACTTCGACAGTCTGGTATTCTTTCCGGATGCCGGACAGGATGGTTCACTCCTGCGGACGGATGGCGTGGTGGCGGTGCTGAAGCTGTTGCCTCAACCATGGCGATGGCTGGGCGGCGTGTTGGCGGTATTGCCGCAAGGATTTCGCGATGGCGGCTATCGATTGGTGGCCAGGACACGACACCGGGTCTTTGGCGATCCTCGACCGGGTGGACTGGACCGGCCGGAATGGGCGGAGCGGGTGCTGCCCTAGCTAGGGCTGAGCCAGTCGTTCCGTCAGACGCTCTCTAATGGTCGGCCACTCGTCCGACAGGATGCTGTAGAAAACCGTGTCGCGGACGAAGCCGTCGGGCAGCCGCAGGTGCCGGCGAAGCAGGCCTTCTCGTTTGGCGCCGAGGCGTTCGATGGCCCGCTGGGACTTGAAGTTGCGGGCGTCCGTTTTTAACTGCACACGTTCCGCACCGAGAGTCTCGAAACAGTGGGTGAGGAGCAGGAGTTTGGCCGCAGAGTTGATCGCCGTGCGATGCACCGAAGGGGTAAGCCAAGTATAGCCGATCTCAAGAGCCCGTTCCGCCGGGCGGATATCGAACAGGCTGGTGGAGCCGAGAACGATGTCGTCGGTGGGGCGAATGATTGCGAAGGGAAACCGGGTTCCCGTCAGTTGTTCATCGAGCGCTGCGGTTACCCAGCGGACGGCGTCCACGGTCCGCTCAAAGGGAGGCGCAGGTTGAAACTGGAGATCGGGATGGGTGTGGCCCGCGTGAAAGAGCTGCGGCGCGTGGACGGGATGCAGCGGCTCAAGCCGAACAACTTCATGTTCCAGCGTAACAGGTCGCACGCGGAATGGAGGTGGCTCCTCGGGGGTGGGCGGCATCGATACGGTGGCGTGGATTTTACAGGAGAGAGCGGAGGCAAGCGGAGCCGTCAGCCCGAGTTGGTTTTACAGAAGGAAATGAAGTGAACGGAGGTATGGTTGGTTGGAGGAGTGGCATTGGTTGTTTCGTTTTCTTCGATGAAGAATGCTTATTGCTGGATTGGACCCCTCTGCTTGCCTCTGTTCCCTCCTGTAAAAACTAACGACAAGCCGCCCTGGCGCCGGCGACGAAGCGGCGGAGGCCCTCTTCCAAGGTGACAGTAGGGCAGCCGAAGTTGAGGCGCACGTAGGCGTTGAGGGGTGCGCCGAAGAAGTTGCCGTCGCTCAGGCCGATGCCATGAGCTTCGAAGTGGACGACCGGATCGGACAGCTTGAGTTCGGCTACATTGATCCACGAAAGATAAGTTGCTTCTTGAGGCCCCTCAAGGTGCACGCCGGGAACATCGGTCAACGTGCGAGCGATCAGGTCGGCGTTGGTGCGCAGGGTGTTGAGCAGTCCTTGCCGCCAATCCTCGGATTGACCGTAGGCAGCTTCGCAGGCGGCATACCCCATGGTGGTGACCTCAGGCAACAGACCACGGCTGGAATGCTCGAGCCGGCGACGGAGTTTTTCGTCGGAAACGATGGCCATGGTGCAGCCCAACCCGGGGATGTTGTAGGTTTTACTGGGTGCCATCAGCGTGATGGTCCGCTCGGCGAGCTCGGGACTGATCAGTGCGCTGGGAATGTGAGGCAGGGATTCGTCAAGGATGAGGTCACAGTGGATTTCATCGGAAATCAGTAACAGATTATGACGGGCACAGAATTCGCCGAGTTGTTCCAACTCGGCCCGACGCCATACCCGAGCGGTGGGGTTGTGCGGATTGCACAGGTAAAACAGTTTCGTTCTCGGCGTAACGGCAGCCTCCAGCGCCTCCCAATCGATTGACCAGGTATGGTCAGCATGGGTCCAGGGCACGCGTATCGGGCGGCGTTCGAAGTGGCGGCCAGCGGTCAGAAATGGCGGATAGACCGGCGTGAGTGTGAGATAATTGTCGCCGGGTTCGGAAAAGGCGAGGGAGCAGAGGTTCAGGCCACAGACCATGCCGGGCAGCCAGACGATCCACGAGGGATCGATTTCCCAACCGTAGTGTTCGCGGTGATGAGTTACGATGGCCTCGAGAGTAGACGGGACGGGACGGGCGTATCCAAAAATCCCGTGGTCCACGCGTTCGTGCAGCGCATCAAGAATGGCGGGTGAGGACTTAAAATCCATGTCGGCGACCCACATGGGCAGGATATCCTTGCCGGCATATTTTTGCCACTTTTGGGAATCGGTCTGATGACGATCAGGGGGGGGCGTGAAGTCGAGGGACATGGTTTTGCTTAGGCTCTAAACGGACAATGCAAGGGACAAATCACCCGGGAGGAAAGCATCGGGACGCATTTTCCCAATGGTGTGACAACCTGTCAGACAGAACGTCTCAGCGTGGGGCTGGAATCGGTTTTCAAGATGCTGATAAAGAGTGAGTAATGAATTTCAATATTTCGGCATTAGTTGTGCAGAAACAGGGGGCAAACCGGTCCTCCCGGACCTTTTAAAATCAAAAACTAAAAATCATGAGATACATTCGTTACAACTACCCGACCCGCCGTTCTGTGCCCGCCGCCGCTTTTGGTCGCGGTGCTTGGAACGGTCTCGAATCCGAATTCGACCGTCTGTTCAACGCCGCGTTTGCGAGCTCCGGGGTTACCGCCCCGACTGGCCGCTTCCCGGTGGATGTTTACCAGGACGACAACAACGTATATGTCCGCGCGGAACTGCCGGGCTTCAAGCGTGATGCCATCAACGTGGAAGTCGTCGACGGCTACCTGACCATCGAGGCTAAGCGAGAGGCAGAGTCCGAAAAAGCCCAGCGTGCTGCCAAGTTCAACCGCTCGATTGCGTTGCCCGACGACGTGAAGTCCGACGGCGTGACCGCTGCCTACAGCGATGGCGTGTTGACCGTGACGCTGCCGAAGAAGGAGGAAGCGAAGCCGCGCAAAATCACCGTTGAGGTGAAGTAAGCGTGTTTCGCGGTCTTCGACTTACCCATCAATTCAAAGAAAGGAGATCATAACATGAACCTGATTCACTCACTCATTCCCTCGTTCAGCCGCGCTCCCGTGGTCACCTCGGGACATCGCGAGGAGGATCTGGGTCCAACGGTGCAACCGCACTACGAGGTTAAGGAAACCGATGATGCCTTTGGGCTCACTGTGACCCTACCCGGTGTGACCAAGCAGGACCTGGAGATCACGTCTGACTCGGATTCCTTGCGGATCGTGGGCAAGCGTTCTTGGACGCGACCCGAAGGTTGGACGGTGCTTTACCGTGAAAGCACCGATGCAACGTTCCTGCTGGAGCTCGACCACGAAGGCGCGGTCAACGCTGAGAAAGCGCACGCCGAGCTTCATGATGGCGTCCTTCGCCTGAGTCTGCCGAAGGCTGACGAAGTGAAACCACGCCGCATCGAAATCGCCTGAGGCGCATCAAACGAAGTTTGTTAGCAGAGGAAAGCTAGGATATGTAACCGCGCCGGTTCCCGTTGGGGGCCGGCGCGTTTTCATGCTCCATAGAAGGGGGTCAGGCTGTGATATGTGAATTTTCTCTCATATCGCGCCAGTATATCCCATGATTTCGACTCCTTGGCGGAAAAATTCATAACTCACAGCCTGACCCCTTTTAGGACCCCTTTTAGGAGGAGCCACCCATGGCTTTATAGAGGCGGATGAAGGTGGTCCAGGTGCGGGCGGTGCTTTCGACGAGTTGGTTCTGGGCGACGATGAGGCGGGCTTCGGCGTCGAGGACGTCGCGGAGCGGGCTTAGACCTTCGCGATAGAGGGTGTTGGCGAGCTCCAACGTGCGTTGTTGCTCGGTGACGGTGGCGGTCAGATGGGCGGCGGTCTGACGCTCCTGATGATGCGCGACCCAGGCGCTGTCCACTTCTTGCAGGGCCCTCAGCACCACTTGTTCGTAGGTCGCACGGGCACCGTCGGCCTGGGCAGTCTGCGCGGCGATGTTGGCCCGGATACGGCCCCCCTCGAAGATCGCCCATTGCACACCTGGCCCAAAGCTCCACGTTCGGCTTGCGGTGGTAAAAAGATCGTTGGATTCGCCACTCTCGACGGCAAATCCACCGGTCAGCGAAAACTTGGGCAACAGGTCGGACCAAGCTTGCCCGATTTCGGCTGTTTCCGCGGCGAGCGTACGTTCAATCGCGCGCACGTCGGGCCGTTGACGTAGCACATCTGCCGGCAGTCGGAAGAACGCCTCAGCCGGGAGTTCGGGCAGGGTCGGATTGTTGTCGCGAAGATTTAAAGACGTGCCGGGAGCGGTTCCCAACAGCACGTCGATCTGGAAGGTGCGCTGATCAACCCCGGCGATCAGTCCGGGCAGACTTGCCTGAGTTGCCAGCCATTGGGCGCGGGCTTGGCTGACCTCGAGATCCCCGGCCAGACCTGCGTCACGCAGCGACTCCACCAGTTTCAGTGTTTCGGCTTGGAGCTCGATGCTGCGGCGCACGTTGGCCGCCCGTTGCTGCAGACTGCGCAGTTCAACATAGTTCAACGCAACTTCGGCAAGGACGGTGTCCAACGCGTCGTCAACGCTGGCCACGGCAGCTTGGAAGCGAGCCGTGGCGGCTTCACTTGCCCGGCGGTTTCCTCCAAAGAGGTCGATTTCCCAGCCAGCATCAAAGCCAGCTTGATAGACGTCGGTTTGAAGGGGAAATGCGGCGCCCGGTGGCAACGGGGGCAGGGTGGGAGAGTTTTCACTCAAACGCTGGCGAGTGGCGGTTCCTCCCGCACCGAGTCGAGGCAGATTGGCGGCTCCCGCGGCCTGCACTCCTGCCCGGGCCTCGCGGAGGCGGGCAGCGGCAATTTTTAGGTCGAGGTTTTGCTCGGCTGCCACTCGCAAGAGATCCTGAAGGACCGGATCATTGATTTGTCCCCACCAATCCAGAGGAAACGACTCTTCCGATGCTGCAGAGGAGGCGGCGGCGAATGGGGTCGCTTCGTCGAACTCCGGTGACTGGTAGTCCGGACCGACCGCGCATCCTGCGAGGAGTAAGACCGGCGTGAATCGTAAGAATGCAGTCTTCATGGCTGGGCGGCCACGATCGTGGCTGGACGATTGATGAACGAATGAATCAGCCGGTAGGCGGCAGGCGTGAATACCATGGCGAGGAGAGTCGAACCACCGACACCACCCGCCAGCACGATGGCCAGCGGCGGCCAAAACTCTCCGCCGACAAAGATCAACAGAGGCAGAAAGCTTCCGATTGTGGTGAGGGTGGTGGAAATGAGATGACGGGACGAATCAAGCACACGCTCGGCGAGCGCCGCAGGATCGCCCCGACTCGCTCCTTCGTGGGCCCGAACCGATGCCAGCACCACGATGCTGCTGTTAAAGGCGAGGCCGATGAGGCCCAACGAACCCAGGATGGTATTAAAGCTGAGCGGAAAACCCGAAAGCCACGTGGCGAGCAATCCGAAGCCCACCGAGAGGAATGCGACGACACTCAACAGCCCGGCCATTGCCACGCTGCGAAATGACAATACCAGAATCGCAATGGTCAGCAAACCCAGCACCGGTAGGTAAAGGGTCAGGTTGCCCACGGCCTCGGACTGATTCTCAGAATCACCGCCAACCTCCAATCGATATCCCGCGGGCAGCACCAAGTCGCTGCGTTCGACCGCTTCCGTAACCGCCTTGGTCACTTCGATGGGCAGGGCGCCGTTGCGGGTGTAACCGCGCACGATGTTGACGCGTTCGCTGTTGCGGCGGGTGATACCACCCGAGGCGGGCTCAAGCTCGAGGTCTCCCAAACCGGCGAGCGGAACCCACTGACCGGAAGGCGCGATGAATCGATGGCCGAGCAGGGCATCGAAATCGGCCCGTTCCGAGGTGGGATAGCGGACCCGCACCGGTAGCTCCGTGATATCCTCCAGGACGGTGCCGGCGGTGATGCCCTGCAGTGTGCCTTGGAGCTGCTGCGCCAGGTCGCTGAGAGTCAGGCCGGCCTGGCGGGCGTCGGCCTCGTTGGCCGTGAACCGTACCTTGGGTTCGCCCCGCGGCATGGTGACCTGGGTGTGCAAAACATCGGGATGCTCGGCGAGTTTGAGCCGGACGATTTCGGCGAGGTTTTGCAGCTGCCGGATGTTTGGTCCCACGACGCGAAACTCGACGTCGGCCTCGGCGGGGGGACCTTGGGCAAATTGGCCGACCACGATCTGTGTTTGGGGGAAACGGGCGTCGAGCTCCGCCTGGATCTCGGGGATGAGCTGCTTCACCGCCTTGAAGTCAGTCGCTTCGATCACCGCATGGGCATAGTGCGGCGTGTTGTCCTTGTTCATGACCAAGTTGTAGTAGACCGAAGGGAAGCTGGATCCATGCAGCCAATGCACGGCGGTCACCTCGTCCCGCTGCCACAGGCGGTCCTCGATCGACCGGGCTATTGTATCGGTTTCTTGAATACCTGAACCGCCGGGCAGCCACAGCTGCAACTCGAACATGTTGCGATCGGTGCGCGGAAAGAACTGCACCCCCATGGTGCTGGCGAGCACAAACCCGATCATAGGAATTGCGCTGGCGATTGCCATGGTGCGGACAGGGCGCACGTAGAACCGTTGCAGAGTGCGCCCGAACCAATCGGCCAGGGGGGCATGAGACACGCCGTTGGCGAGCCAGGAAGGGAGGCGGGCATCGATTTTGCCCGTGCGGCCAAAAAGTCCGGCGAAGGAAGCCACCATGGTCATCGCGACAAGAAACGAACCCGCCAAGGCGATGATCACGCTGCTGCCGATCGGACTGATGAAGTCTCCCGCGTTGCCTGGAAGCAGCAGGATGGGCGCAAAGGCAAAGATGGTTGTCAGGGTGGACGAGAGCAGCGGTACAAAGAGGTGGTGAATCGCTTGGGCAACGGCCGCCGGTCCACCCAATCCCGCCCGCAGGCCTTTGCGAATGTCGTCGGTCACGACGATGGCGTTGTCGATCAACAGGCCGAGCGCGATGATCATGCCAAAGATCGACATTTGGTGCAGTTTTCCGCCGGTGTAGGAAACGATCAGCAGGGTCAGCGAAGCCGTGAGGGGCAGGGCGCTGCCGACGATCCAACTGGCCCTCCAGCCCATGGAGAAAAACACCACCAACAGGACCACCACGCCGCCGAGCAGGAGGTTGGCGGTCAGTTCGGCGAGGCGTCCGCTGGTATAGAAATTTTGGTCGAAAACGGTTTCGAGGGTGACACCCGAACCCAGTGTGTCGCGATACGCCCCGACAACCTGCGAGGCGCGTTCGGCCCATACGTCCACGCGTTGTTCTTCAATGACACGGGCTGCCACGTAAACGGTGCGTTGGCCGTTGGTGCGGGCGATCTCTTCGGCGGGGTCCACCGCCGAGCGCGAAACCGTCGCGACGTCGCTGATCTTCAACAGGCTGCCGGAAGGCCCGGCCCGCAGTGCGACATTGCCGACGCGGTCGAGGGAATCGAGTTCACCCTGCACCTCCACCAGCAGGTTGCGTTGGCGGCCGACCAAGGTGCCGGCGGGCAGTTTGGCATCGGCCGCGCGCAGGGCGGTGGCAACCTCGCCGATGCTCAACCCGAGGGCGGCAGCCTTGTCGGGATCAAGTTCTACCAGCACCTGTTCCGCCGGTGCCCCGTAGACACGGACGATGTCGGTGCCGGGCACTGTTCGCAATCGGTCGGCGAGGGTCTCGGCCTCGCGGGAGAGAATTTTCAGGTTGGTTGGTCCCGGGCCATCCCACTGCAGGCCGAGGATCAAGGTGAAGGCCAGGGCGCCGCGTTTGTCGTCGAACACGGAGGCCAGCGTTTCGGGCGGAAAGTCACGCCGCGCCTCTTCGACCTTGTCGCGAATGCGGGCAAAGACCTCGCGGTTGGTGTCTTTGGTGACCCCCTCGATGAGCTCGATGGCGACCACCGAGATGTTGGCCCGCGAGGTGGTGATGGTTTCCTTGATCTCGGGGATTTCCTTGAGGGCGACTTCGAGTTTTTCCGTGACTTGGGCCTCGACGCGCTCCGCGGTAGCGCCGGGCAGCATGGTGATCACGAGCGGGTTGCGCATGGTGATGACCGGATCCTCGAGGCGCGGGATGTGATTAAGCGCGGAGAACCCACCCACAACGATGGTCAGCACGAGCAGCACCAACAGGTGCCGGTTGCGCATCAGCAAAGTTGCCGGCGAACGAGAGGGAGGCGGAGTGGCCATGACGATTGGGCGTTCGGTGGGTTGTCAGGAGGACTGCTCGGCCAACCGCACGGTTTGCCCCGGCACGATGCGATGCAGCCCATCAAGCACGAGTGCTTCCCCGTCGTGCAGGTTGCCGATGACGTAAGCCCGATTCTCCTGCAGACTCAGGATTTCCACCTCGCGCCGGGCGAGCCGATGCAGCCCACCGTCGGCGGCCGGCTCGGCGACGTAGCACGACCAGAGCCCACGGGCACTTTCGGCCAGGGCGGTGAGCGGCACCCAAAACCCGGTTTGCGATTCGGTCTCCGAGATCACCACCTCAACCAACTCGCCTTCGCGCAGAGTTTCGCCGCCCTCGATCGGTTGGGCGAATACAGGCACGGCGCGCGTTCCCGGATCGCGTCCCGGCAAAATTCGCACCACCCGCAGATTCAGAGTGGTGGCATTGCGAGCACGGGCGGCGAATGTCATGTCGGGCTTCACGCGCTGGGCCAGCTCGGCTTCCACCGAAAACCGGATTTCCGGCACGCCGGTTTCGCGCAGTTCAAACACGGGTTGTCCGGCCGAAAGCACGGTGCCTTCGTCGGCCAGGCGCCGTTGCAGCCGGCCGGCGTAAGGGGCGAGGAGACGCGACTTGGCAAGGTCGACATCAAGACGTTCGACTTGGGCGCGGGCGCGGGCCGCGGCGGCAGCCTGTCGATCAACCTGCCGGGCCGCTTCGTCGACCTGTTGCGCCGAGACCGCGTTCGATACCCGGGCGCGTTCCAGCCGCACCAAGGTGGAACGGGCCAACTCCTCGGCCGCCATCGCCTCCTCGAGACCAGCAACGGCCTCGGCGCGGGCGGCCTCCAGGCGGCGGGTGTCGAGCGTAGCCAGAACCTCACCCGCTGCGACCGCGTCCCCTTCATCAACCCGCACCTCGCTGAGAGCACCCGAAACCTCGAATCCGAGCATACTCGACCGGGTGGCCTGCACCTCGCCGAGAAAACGGCGGAGACGTTCGAACGTGGCGGTCTCGGTCAAGGTGCCAGTCATCACAACCAAGGTTTGGCCTTCGCCCGCCCGAGGATCAGCGGTGTTGGCGGCGTGCAGCCACCAGCCACCTCCGGCGACGACAATCAGGCCGGTGAGGCCAAGCAGGCGCATCAGCCAGGGACGGCGGAGCGGGGGGAGGGTGCGGTGATTCAATTTCATGGTTAATAAGTGTTTACTTACTAATTGAGGCAAATGGATCAGCGCTTGGTCCGCAGTCCGGCGCGGAAAAGCACGTCATTGATAACGGGATCGAGTTTGGCGGGTTTGAATTCGCGGGAGATGACGCGGTCCTTGAGGCCGATGCCGCGCAGGCAGAACCAGACGGCGTGGTGCAGTCGTTCGGTGGCCTTGGACTCGTAATTGAAGACTCGCTTCGCCGGCAGGCTGCTGAGCTTGAGGGAAACGGCGAGATGATGGGGGAACCACTGGCGTTCGGCGCCGCTGAGCGGCCCGGGCACCAACTCACCCTTGGCAATGGCCACCTCTGCCGCCTCGGCGATGAACGGCACCATGCGATCGAACCGTGACTTGTGGAAGGAGCGGGTGAACTCGCCGTCCTGCAGCAAACTGTGCACGAGCAATCGCGGCACGATCCCGTCGGGCATCCGGGTATGGCCTGTCGGCACGATGATCTTGTGAATGAGATAGATCATCTGCACGAGCGAACTGGAGCCGGGCTCCAGCCCGCGCACGAAGTCTTCGATCGCGCTGTTGGTTTCGCAGATCTGTTCCTGAATGAAATGATACAGCGACTCCTTGCTGGGAAAATGGCGGTAGAGCAGGGCTTCGGAAACGCCAGCCGCGGCGGCCAGCGACTTGGTGGTGGTGCCGTCGAAACCCTGTTTTGCAAACACCGGAACCACCGCCAGGGCAATGGCCTGTTTCCGCTCGGCGGCGGACATGCGGGATCGGGTAGGGGGTGCAACCATAAGCTGATAAAAGTAAGTGCTTACTTACAATGTCAAGTCGCCAAGGTCGGGAATTTCAAGACAGGTATCATCGCGCCCGGAGCTGGGTCGATTACCGGTCGGCTTGTTGCCGCATTTCGGCCTGGCGCATGGGCATGCTGTCGATCAGGGCGAAGAGTGTGTCCATGTCGAGGGGTTCGGATTGGCGCCACTTTCGGCCGCCGTCCTTGCCGTAGAGGGAGACTTGGAAGTTTTCGGCTCCCGTTTGGGTTTTTACGACAAGATCGCGTTCGGACAGATCGGCGGCGGTGGCCTCGAATCGGGCCAGTTGTTCGGCGAAAGCGTCGTCGGTTTCCGAGGGAGTTTCCACAACAAGAACCCGGTTTTTCCAGCGGTAGGACGAAAGGTCAAAAGCGGTGGCCACGCGCTCGACCGGGATGTGCACCTCATATGTTTTGAGAAACCACGGCGTGAACGGCCCGTTCCAATAGACGCCATACGGTTGGTCGGTCGCACGCCAGTCGGACTGGCCGGCGAGCCAGTTTTCGAGCTCGCTCCTGGTCTGCTCGTAGTTGCGTTGGTTGTAGCCTCCTTGGGCTCCCCGCACGGCAACGGTGCGTTCCGGAGTTTCGATGACTTCCACGCCATTTTTGCTGCCGGCGACCTTTTCGATTTCACCCGGGGCCACCCAGAAGAACATGGCGGCGTCATCGATCTGGGCTTCGACCGGCGTGGTCATGGCGATGTTGTGATCGGAGATGTAGCGGAAAAGGGGGCCAAACAGGCGTCCACTGTTTTGGAAGTAACTGCCGGTTGCCTCGGACTTGAGCAGCACCCCGGCAGGGAGGGTTTTCACTTCGGACGTGCCTGGAGCGGTGGGAGGGAAAGCTTCTTCAGCGGCCATGGCAAAAAGAGGGAATAGTGCCGTCGCCAGAAACGCGGCCAATTTGGTCGCTCGATGGTCGGGGGATGCGAGCGAACGGTTCATTTTACGAGGGGGCGCACGGCCGTGAAGCCGCCGTCGACCGGGATGGTCTGGCCGGTGATACGAGCCGCACCCGCGCCCAACAACCACGCCATGGTGGAAGCAACGTCTCCGGCTGATTGGAGGCCGTCGAGGGGATACTGTTTGGTCGCGGCCGTGCGGAAAGCATCCGATTTCAGCATGGGTGCGGTAAGCGGCGTATCGGTCAGGCCAGGAGCCACGACGTTAAAGCGCAGGCCCTGGTGGGCATACGTTGCGGCGGCGCTGCGCACGAGTGCCTCGATGCCGCCTTTGGCCGCGGCGATGGCTTCGTGGTTGGCTACGCCGATGCGAGCCACCACCGAACTGGCAAAAACCGCACTGCCTCCCTCCTTGGCCCGAAGGCGTTCGTTGATCCAAGCGTGCAGGATATGGAACGTGCTGTCGAGGTTGACACGCATCGTCTCCGACCAAGCCGCCGCGCGGGTCCGGTGCAGTGGGGTAAGCAAGGTATTGCCGATGCAGTGGGCCAAACCGGACGGGCATTCACCGGCGGCAGCCGTTGCTGCTTCAACGAGGGCGACAGCGCCGTCCGGGGTGGTGCAGTCGCCGTCAATCTTGTGAGATGCCACCACGTCAGTCAGGCGCCCACGTTCGCGGCTGGCTGCAATGACGGTATGACCGGCCTCGCTGAGCTGGCGGCATAAGGCAGAACCAATGCCACCGCTGGCGCCGGTCACAAGAATGCAGCTTTGAGCACTCACGAGGGGGGAAGCTTGAGCTGGCTACCAGCGATGGGTATAGGCCAGGGCAAAGAGGATGGATGGGTCGTAGTCGGTCCGTGCGACCAGACGACCATCGTTGTCCTCCAGTTCCAACTCGCCGCCCACAACCGTGCCGACGTAGAGGTCGAGGCTTCCGCCGGTCTGGAATTCCCGTGATGCGCGAACGAACACGGCGGCACCTTCATTTTGGCCGAACCCGTCGGGTGCGGGGCCCGCATCATCCAATGCAAAACGATTAACACGATATCCGCCTCCGAAGCCGATCTCCCAATCTCCGAGGCCGGTGTAAACCAGTTCCAGTCCGGCGGGACCGCTGGGACCGGGGCGGAACGGATTGGACATGCGCCAGTTCTCGCTCATCTGCCAGTAAACAAAAATCACCGGGAAGCCGCTGCTATCCTCGAGGCCAAAGAAACCGCCCCCGCCAAACCCCAGCGTGAGCTCGCGACTGAAGGTCTTGGTGTAACCAAAGATCGCGCCAAACTCGATGCTGTCACTAAGGGAAACGCCGGACTCACCGGAAGACGTCACGCTGGGCATCAGGAAAATCGAGGACTCGCGATCGATCGCGTAGCGGTATTGAAGGGCGACCTGCCACTGATCGATTTCATCCCACGGACTGAATCCGCCAAGGGCCGGCACATCGGAGAAGGAGTAATCAACCAACGTGTAGCTGATGGTGCCCCCGATTGAGTTGCCGCCTTCCAACCCTCGCACGGCGCCAAACTCAAAGCCGAGCCGGTCAATGCCAACCTCGCCGCCGGCGTCGAGGTCGGTGTCTTCCTGAAAGACAGCCAAAAACTCACCGGCGAAAACAGTTTTCCCTGCGGGAACGGGAGGCCCCATTTGCGCGATGCCCGACAGGGGAAACACGGTGCCGATGAGAAGAGCGGAAAGGGTGCGGAGACGAGCTGTCATCTTCATGGTGCCAGCAACGGGCTTCGCATGTGAGGGGTTGTCAACTCACGAACTTGATCTGTTGAGGTTTTGTATAATAAATAGCAAAAATAATTACAAATAAGTAAGTTATGTAACCATTAATAGGAAATTGAGGGCTCGCCATGGATGGACAAATCGCTCGACCGGGTTTCACCGGCGCAAGGCGAATTGCGGTGGCCGTTGGTTGGATTCACCGCACGAGCATATTCCGGAGTCCCGGCGCCGGCCCTGCCGCGGAGGACTTGGTCTTGTGTTTACAATCCTTCGAACGGGCCTCGATCTTAACCGCTGGCGTTACCGAGATTCGTCGGGTCGCGATCGAATGAAGCGTCCGGTCCGTGTCTCCGCACGGAATTCAGTGTATCGTAGAAGTCATCGATGCTGGTCACGACCATCGCCTGAATCTCCTGCAGGGTCTTCCGGTAGCCTTCGGCCGAATGGCCGCCTACCACAATGCCAATGCGATGAGGCAGGAGTCGGCGGAGCATGCGCAGCTGGGCAGGCAAATCCGGGTCGTCCGGGGGATGCACCAAGCTGAGTGCAACCACGTTGGCTTTGGAGCGGATGGCGGCACCGGCGATTTCCGCGGCGGGCAGGCTCGGTCCGAGGTGAATGACATGCCAGCCGGTCGAGTTGGCTGCCGCGGCAGACACCACCGCACCAAACTCATGGAGTTGCCCCGCCGGCGTAACGGTAATGAGCACGGGAGCGTTGCGACTTGGTGAAAACGACTGGATCTGGCCGAGCAGATAGGTGCGCAGAGCGGCCGAGGCAAAGTGCTCGTAAGCGGCGGTCAACTCACCCTCACACCACAAGCGTCCGATGTGCTGCATGAGCGGGACGACGACCTTCGTGAGCATGCCTTGGTAGCCGAGATCGACTGAGGATTTGTCGAGGGTGCGGCGCAGCGCCTCGGCATCCATGTTTTCGATGGCACGAAATGGCTCAAGCACCAGCTCGGGGAGCTGTTCTTCCAGGGACTTGAGTTCAGTGGGAATGGAGTCCTCTTCGCGGCCGGAATGACCAGACTCTTGGGCGAGTTGGCGCAGGGTCGGCGTAGGAAGGGCGGCAATGTTTCCGATCCGGTGGCCGGATTTGGTGCACGCATAGAGCAGGCTCAAGCGCTCGACGTTTTCGTCGGAGTAGAGGCGGCGGTTGGTTTCGGTGCGGTCGGGTGAGAGCGCGCCATACCGCTTTTCCCACATCCGGATGAGGTGGGAAGACACCCCGCTGCGTTCGGAGGCAATCTTAATGGAATAGCGAACTTCAGACATAACGGAAAACGTTAACAAATGTTTAACAAAATGAAAGCCTGAGAGGCAGTATTCCTGAGGAAAGATCTAAGTGCATGGCTTTCGGGGAGAAACAGATTGGTAAAAAAATGATACAAAAATTAGTCAATCGGTTGCTTGGGCGGAACAAATGAGACAATATCGATACAAATCGCCCATCGGCTTCTGCCGTTCAATCCTTAAACACTTATGAAAAAACTAAGCAGCTTACTCCTAGCGTCTTCCCTTGTAGCGGCTCCCGCTTTCGCCGCCGGTCATTTATCTGACGAACATGTTGAAGTTCGCAACCTCTCCACCCGCGGTGTCGTGGGCTCGGGGGAAAACACCATGATCACGGGTGTCTCCGTCGCGGGCGACGGCACCGACTACGTGCCGGTCCTCTTCCGTGGCGTCGGCCCGTCCTTGACCGAGTTTGGCGTGACCAATGCCGCTGGTGATCCGTCCATCAATCTGTTTCAGGGCTCGACTTGGATCGGAGCCAACGACAACTGGGACTCCGCCCAAAATTTCGCCATCCGCGCTTCGGGTTTTGCGCCGTCCGATTCCACTGAGGCCGCGTTGATCGCCAACCTCGTTCCCGGTACCTACACGCTCCACCTGAGTGGCGCGCACGATGGTGTGGGGCTCGCCGAGGCCTACTTCCTCGAGGAAAAGTCTGTTCCCCAGAACCTGATTGATTCCGGCGGATTCACGACGCTTGTCACCGCCGTCCAGGCCGCCGGCCTGCTCGATACTCTTCTTGGCCCGGGACCCTACACCTTGTTTGCGCCGACGGATGAAGCGTTCGGAAAGCTCCCGGTCGGCACGGTTGAATCGTTGCTCAATGACATTCCGACCCTCACCAACATCCTGCTCTACCACGTGGTGCTTGGTTCCGAGATCATGGCAGCGGACGTTTCGACCAATCCGCTGGTGATGGCCAACGGCAATGTAGCCAGCCTTTCGGTCGAAAATGGTGCCATGATCGACAACGCCAACATCATCGAGGTCGACTGGATGGGCACGAATGGCATCATCCACGTCATTGACGAGGTGATTATCCCGGGGGACGCGCCTTCCGGACAGACCATCGTTGAAAACCTCGTTGCCCAAGGCAACTTCACCACGCTCGTCGCAGCCGTGACCGCCGCCGACCTCGTTGATACCCTCAACAGCGCGGGTCCCTTCACGCTTTTCGCGCCAACAGACGCGGCCTTTGCCAAGCTGCCCGCGGGCACGGTCGAAGCCTTGCTCGATGACATCCCCACGCTTTCCGACATCCTGCTCTACCACGTCATCTCCGGGGCCAAGGTGGAATCCTCCATGGTCACCGCCGGCGACGTCATGATGGCCAATGGCGACAACGCCACGCTCGCGACCGAAGGCGGGGTGAAAATCAATGATGCCAACGTCATTGGCGTCGATTGGCAGAGCTCCAACGGCGTGATCCACATTATTGATACGGTCATTCTTCCGCCGATGTAATTTGTTTTCGCGATTTCCTACTACGCGATTGGACACCCGGGTCGGTTCCTTTTTGGGGCCGGCCCGGCTTAATTTGGGGGATGCGGGATTACGGTCGCGCTTGGCGGGAATTGGCCGGGGCGCTCTCTGGGATCATTCGGTAGCGCCACTTGAACTCGACCCCATTTTCTTCCCCTCCCCGTGCTTGGCTTTTGGCGCTCTCGTTGGTGCTGGCGTTTGCCGGACAGGCAGCGGACCAGCCCAACATCCTTTTCATCTATACCGACGACCAGTCCGACCGGACCGTCGGCAGCTATGAGCGAGCGCCCGCATGGGTGCACACGCCCCATCTCGATCGACTGGCCGAGCGGGGTGTGCGGTTTGCCCATGCCTACAACGGCACCTGGTGCATGCCGGCCCGAGCCACGTTTTTGACCGGCCTGCAGCCCTACGCGGCCGAAAGCCTGGTCATGACGGGAACGTATCCGGGTAATGAATACGACCCGGAACGAATGCCGTTTTGGCTGCCGCACCTGCGCGAGTTGGGCTATACCACCGCCCAGATCGGCAAATGGCACGTGGGCACCGACACCGGCTTCGGACGTGATTGGGATTACCAAATTGTGTGGAACCGGCCGAAGTATCCCGACAACGCGGGGTCCTACTACTACGACCAACTGCTCACGTTCCACGGCGGGGAGCCTCGCGTCGTGCCGGGGTATGCCACCGACAACTACACCCGCTGGGCGATTGACTATATTCGCGGGGAGGGGCGCAACCCCGGCAAGCCCTGGTTTCTGTGGCTGTGCTACACCGGAACCCATGGCCCGTTCACCCCTGCGCCTCGCCACGACAACACGGTGCCTCCTGATGCTGCTATCAGACTCCCGGTGGACATGTTCGGCAAGCGTCCCGGCAAACCCCGGTATGTGCAAAACCGGGCCGGCTGGATCCGGGATGACGACGGACGGGTCGTCACCAATCGGCGGCCGCCGCGCGGCGGCGAGTATTTCGAAAGCCTCCGCAACTACCACGAATCGGCGCTGTCGCTGGACGAGGGCGTGGGCGCGTTGATGGCAGCGCTTGAGGCCACGGGGCAATCGGAAGACACGCTGGTCATTTTCACTTCCGATCAGGGCTTTGCCTGGGGCCAACACGGCTTCCAGCACAAGATGGCCCCCTATGATGCCAACCTCTCATGCCCCTTGATCATTTCCTTTGCGGGTCGCCTGCCGGAAGGCACGGTCTGCCGCACGCCCGTCGGGGGACAGGATCTGGTGCCGACCATGTTGCGCTATGCGGGACTGGAGTTGCCGTGGGCCATGCATGGACGCGACATTGCCGGGTTGCTGGAAAACCCGACGGAACCCAGTGATCATGCCGTGCTGCTTGCTTACACGGACCGCACCTACGGATCGGACACGGCGGTGTTGCCGGAAGGTCCGGCTCCGGCCACGCGGGTGAATTGGTGGGTGTCGTATCGACAGCATGAATACAAGTATATCATGAACCTGCTGCCGGGAGAGGTGGAGGAACTCTACAATCTGGAGGCCGATCCCGCCGAGTTGGAAAATCTCGCGTTGGATCCGGCCTACGCTGATCGCGTGCGAATCTACCGGGAGGCCATGCTGGAGGAGTTGCGTCGCACGGACGCACCGTTTGTCGATCAGTTGCCGTTGGCCGGTCCGGCAAGCTAGCAGGGTCTACTCCCCAGGGTCGGCTTTCAGCCCCAGCAACCCCGCGGGGATGGGCGAATACCAAAACGTCCAACGCTGGGCGACAGGATCGTCCTTTTGCGCGTGCATGTAATTGGCCAGATGGGTCGATACCGTCACCTCCAGCGTGTTGGAACCGGAGCGAAGTTTGCCCGCGACGTCGAACTCGGGCTCACCATACCAGCTGTCGCCCAAGGGTTGGCCATTCAGTCGGGCCGCAACGCTGCCGTGCACCCGGCCAAGATTAAGCCGATCAAACGCATCCGCTTGATCAGCCGTAAAGTTGGCGCGGTAAACAACATCGCCGGCAAACGAAGCGATGCGTGGGTCCTCGCTCAGCGAAAGGTCGAAAAGGGATGGGTTTTGAAGGGTGAAGACTTGGCCTCCGGCAACGGGTCGAAACTCGAGGTTCCAGGAGGTGATATCGAGCTGAGCGAGGTCGCGCACTTCGCCGACCCGCTTGACCGACGGGTTTTCCCCTGATCCACCCCACACCAAAACGGTGCTCTCCAGCGGTCGTAGGTGGAGTTCAACCCCGCCATCTGGCCGGGGGACCAGGGAATGAACCTCACCGGTGGTTGCATCCCAACGTGCGGCCGATCCGGAAACCCGGGGCACTTGCACATGGGTTTCGAGGGAACGTTCGCGACTGTAGTTGGCGAAAAACAGAGCGTCACGGCCATCGTCGAGTTTGATCCGCAAGTGTGACAGATCGATGTCGGTTTCGGCAAACATCACCGACGGATTCGCCCCGGTGGCCTGTCCAATCGCAGCCGCGAGGTCGATCAGCTCCTGGTCGTGATCGGCCACTCCCCGCTGGTCCGCGGGGTAGGGTGATGCCGGTTTGGTCGGTGCCGCGAAACGCAGCAGGCGTTCGGGAGCGATGTCCGCCATGATTGCCCGCACCGCCTGATCACGTTCGGCCGCGTCCTTGAGCCCGGAGTGGCGATGCGGCACTTGACCAATCGCTGCCAAGGTGACTCCACCCTCCGCCAGGGAACGCAGTTTTTGGGCGGTCGCCAACTGCACCGACTGCACATCCAACAGGACCAGCGTGTCGTAGGTTCGTTGTCCGAAGTGGAGCTGGCCATCCCGCCTCACCGCTTCCTGGAGGACACGCTCACTCACGTAGTCCACCCCGTAGCCGGCCTGGCGAAAAGCCTCGGCTATGGCGTATCGATACCATGGATACCGAGTTTCGGGGAAAGGCTGGTAGAGCATGCCGAGCCTGGCCAGTTCGTCGGCGCGCGGGCCTAGCAGGGCGATGCGGGTTTCGATTTCACCGGCCTGGAGAAGCGTGTTCATGCGTGCGGCGTAGTCGGAAAAGTGGACCATGTGCGGCCACCACGGCGTGCGTTCATTGAGGTAGCAGCCAAACCGCACCCAGCCGGGGAAACCGGCTTCGAGCGGGGTGTAGTTGAAGCCATGCAGGATGGGGTGACTGATCCCGTCGAGCAGCGTTTGATCCAGGGCCTGTTTGAAATCAGCCAAGGTTTCGCGGAAGGCGGGCACGGCGTTGGTCATGGCCTCGAAGCTCACCCGGCGCTGTCCGCTGAGCCGGGCCCCCGAGCCGACGTAGCTGTTCACCACGGTCGAATCGACGAGGATGTCGCGGTTGTTCAGGCTGTCATTCCAGAGCCAGGTTTCACCTTCCGGCAGGGCTACATTCATACTGCCGTGGAGAGGATCCGTTTCGCGGCCGTAGGCTTGGGCGCGCGCTTGGATTCCGTGTTCATGCGCCCAGTCGTCAAAGGTGCGCAGGAACCCTTTTTCGAAAGTATCGACCAGAAGCTGGCTGAAGTCGTAGCGCGCCCGTTGCACGGTGTCGGCCAGATCCGGCGGGAGGTCATCGTCGGAGAGATCGAGCAGCAAGGGCAGGTAGGGCTCCAAGTTGTAGCCGCGAGCCGCGGCGAACGTTTGGGCAAATCCCGTTGTCCAGTTGGATCGGCTCAGCTCCAGGCTGTCCACAAAGACGGCGCGAACGAGGTCGGCCCATTTCCGCCCGGTCGCTTTTTCAAACGCAGCGCTTCCGTGGTCGAGGTAACGGCGGACCGCGGCGGGATTGTAGTGATCCACGATGGGTCCCGCGGCTCCCGGGGCGCCGTGTTTTACCTCGGTGAACCCTTGCTCCATCGCCACGATGTAGAGCGTGTGCTCACCGCTGGGCACGGTGAACGACAGGCGTTCGGGCAGCGCGGTGGGCCCGTCGATCAGTTCCGTGCCGAGGTCATTGGCGCCGTTCCGGCGGAGTCGCAGCGACAGCAATTCGCGATGAGGCGGCACGATATCCCAGGCCGACTCATGGTTGGTGCCGTCCTGTTCGTCGAGGTGGAGCTCCTCGAGGGCGACATCGATCTCGGCCGGACCAGTGAAGGCCCGTTTGACGAGCCGGACGCGCTGAATCTGGTCCGACACGGGCAAGAACTCGCCGCCGAACGGCCAGCCCGAACCCATGATGATGTCGGTGGTCATGCCACGGGCGTGGGCGGCCTCGCAGACTTCGCGCACGACCTGCCCCCATTCGGGGCTCATCCAGTGGAGTTGGGGAAACTCAGACAGCGACTCGGTCGGCACGACGTGTGGCATTGCGATGCTGTTGATCTCGACGCCCATGATGCCGGCCTCCCGCATGACATCGAGTTGGCGGATGGCTTCGGCGGTGTTGACCCGGTTGCCGTTCCACCACCAACGAGTGAAGGGATGGTCGACGGGAGCTGGTTTTCGAAACGATTCCTCCAGCGTGCGGTCCCCGGCTGGCAGGAGGCTCGTGCCGGCAAAGAGAAGGATCGATCCAAGGAACAATCGAGCGAACGAAAACGAGGAAAGGCGGGAGCAACGCTTCAGTTTCATGGGTGGTATCTTAGGGGGCGGAGAGGTTGCGGGGGGCTTTCGACCATTCGACGAGTCCACGAATCCGGCGAGGCGAAAGCCGACGTGAGCGGGCCGGTGGAAGGTTTTCGTTGAGCGCAACGTTCAACATCAGCGGAGAGGTGCAGACTTGGTTCGACGGGTTGCGGGAAGGGGAGGTGTGGTTTGATTTTGTCATGGCTTCGACGCAGTCCTCCTACCACTCCCGCCGCCAGTTTCTCACCGTTTCCGCTTTGGGGGCCGCCAGTTTGGGGCTTGGCCTCCGCGCCGAACCGGCCGCCAGCTTGTTGCCGCACGGGCGCAAGCTCGGCGTCGCCCTGGTCGGACTGGGAGGGTATTCGCGAGGCCAACTCGGGCCGGCTCTGCGGGAAACCGAATTGTGCGAGTTGCGCGGCGTCGTGACCGGTGATCCCGAAGGCAAAGGAAAACGGTGGGCCCGCGATTACGGTTTCAGCGAAAAAAGTGTCTACTCCTACGACACGATGCACCAGATGATCGATGATCCCAACATCGACATCGTCTACAGCGTCACGCCACCCGGCCTGCACTTGCGCGACGTGTTGGCCGGAGCGGCTGCCGGAAAGCACGTGATCTGCGAAAAACCCATGGCGGTCAGCGTCGCTGAATGTGATGAGATGATCGCGGCGTGTGATGCTGCGGGCGTGCGACTCTCCATGGGTTATCGTCTCCATTTTCATCCCTACCACCTTCGGGTTAAAGATGCGGCGGCGGAGGATGCGTGGGGAAGTCCGTTGAAGATGACAGGAGGATTTGCCTATCGGTTGGGGGATCAATGGACGTGGCGTCAGGACAAGGCCCTCGGAGGCGGAGGCCAGTTGATGAATGTCGGCGTTTACGTGATCCAGTCTGCGTTCATGGCCATGGGGGGGCAGCATCCGGTTGAGATCTCGGCCTACGAGGAACCCAAGAGCCGCCCCGAACTCTTCCGCGAAGTCGAAGACACCATACGTTTTAACCTGACTTGGGAGGACGGTTCCACCCTCGCCGGGGTGTCGAGTGGAGACTTTGGGCAGAACGACTTTATCGCTTCAGGAACGGAGCATGGCGTTAAGCTTGGTCCCGCCTATTCCTACCGCGGTTTGCGAATGTGGGAAAATGGCGAGGCGCTTACACCGATCAGTGGGTTCAACCAGCAGGCGCATCAAATGGATGGGTTTGCCGAAGCGATTCTGAAGGACGAGCCTTCCGTGGTGCCGCCTGAAATGGGGCGCCGTGACATCGTGGTGACCTCGGCGATTTATCAATCGGCGGCGGCTGGCACCCCGGTGAAACCGGTATTTTAGTCAACCGGGGGACTCCTCCCGCCGAGTCCCGAAAATTGTCCCAGTTTTGGGAGCGGTGCGTTTCGCTTGCGCACGGATACGCTTGAATGGCTGAATATCGAAAAAATCGATTAGTTTTTAAGAGACTGATTATCAGTTAATTAAAACTATGAAGATCGGTTGGCACGGGGAGTGCGAAAGTATGAGGCGAGCTTCGGCTTATCACTCACAACCAAGACTTCCTTCAAAAACTACCAATCGATCAAAACGCTTCGGCGACCTTCCAAAAATGAATAAGATCATCAAATCCCTCACCGCCGCGATCGTCGGCACCGCAATCGTTACTACCTCCGCTCTTGCTTTCCCGAATCCGGACGGCGCCAAACCCAACCACGAAAACTGGCAGCCCCCGCAGCCCACTGAAATCGTTTCACCACTCTTTGCCTCGGTGCACGACGGCGCGACGGTTAAGGTCAAGGTGACCATCGACGAGCTTGGCAATCCGTCCGATGTCAAGGTCTTGGCTCCGCACGACCCCCAGCTCAAGCGCCAGGTTGTCAAAGCGGTGGAGCAATGGAAATTCGCACCAGCCATGCGTGACGGCAAAGCCGTGAAAGTCCGCGCTGTCATGCCCATCGAACTGAAGCTCGACCGCAACTCCTGATCCCTTTTCCCGGACCCAACCAACGACCGGCGGCCTTGAGGGGTCGCCGGTTTTTAATTGGCGGGAACCATCGTTTCACAAAAGGGGTCAGGCCGTGATATGTGAATTATCTTCTTAAACTATTGGTAGGTATAGAGGAGTGAAATCCCGACCGATCCAACAGATCGGGAAAATTCACAACTCACAGCCTGACCCCCTTACCAGAAGATGGCGTAGAGGGCGAGCGTGCCGAGCACGACGCCGATGCCGCCCCACTTGGCGGTCTTGGACGGAGTGGCGTCGAAGTTGGCGATTTCGGGCATCTTGACCGGTTCCTTCAGCGGGTGAATCACGGTGGCGACCGCTCCGATGATCAGCACGATGATGAAGCACAGACCCATGCGATCGAGGAAGGCCATCTCACTGGAGAACCACAGGCCATTGTCGACCAACAGCGGTCCACCGAACCATTTGAAGAATCCATAGAGGAACACGTTGGCCACAATCGCCACCCAACCAAAGTAGCGCGGTGCCTTGGGCACCAGGAAACCGAACAGGAAGGCTGCCAGGATGCCGGGGCTGATGAAGCCTTGGAATTCCTGAATAAAAGTGAAGATACCGCTGAATGCCGGGCTGCCGAGGGTCGGAGCGATCACGGTCGCGATCAGCACGAAGAGCACCACAAAGGCCCGCCCCGCCGACACGAGCTGTTCGTTGGAGGCATCTTTTTTGAGCTTCGCGAAGACGTCCATGGTCGCGATGGTCGAGGCGGAGTTGAGCATCGAGGCCAACGAGCTGATGACCGCACCGGTAATAGCCGCAAAGACAAACCAACGGATGCCCGGGAAGAGCAGGTTGCGCAGCAAAGTGCCGAAGGCAGCATCGTAATCGTAACCGATGGCGAGGGTGGCAGCCGGAATGCCCCGGGCTTGAGCCTTCGCCACGAGTTCGTCGTTGACCGTGGCGACATGACTGTCGGGGAGGCGCATCTCGCCGGGATCGCCTGCAAGTTCAAAGTTGTGCCGGAACATCTGGGCGGCCACCTCCGGATTGACGTCGGCAAATTCCGGACTGAAGGGGAACACTTTCTGCGGAGCGCTGGCGAGTTCGGTGATGATCGGAGCGTTTTTGCGATCGGCCTCGCTCTTGAGATCACCGTTGAAAAGGTTGAAGGCGAGGATCCCGGGGATGACGACAACGAACGGGATGATGAGCTTCAGGAACGCCGCGAAGACAACACCCTTCTGCCCCTCGGCCAGCGACTTCGAACCGAGCGTGCGTTGCACGATGTATTGGTTGAGACCCCAGTAGAAGAAGTTGGGAATCCACAGGCCGAGGATGAGCGCGGTCCACGGGATCTCAGGATCTTCCTTTGAGCGCACCATGTGCAGCTTGCCACCCGATCCGTTGGGGCCGTCGGCGGCCTCCCCCTTGTTGAGCAGGATGAATCGTTCCCAACCGCCGGCCGCTTCGAGGTCCTCGACGGTGGCGTCGGAGGTGGCGACCTTGGTCTCAATCAATTCCGCCGCATCGCGTGAAGCGAGTTCACCAAAAGCGAGGTAAGCAATGATGGCGCCGCCAGCGATGAGCGCCGAGCCCCAGACGAGATCGGTCCAAGCGCAGGCCTTGAGGCCCCCCACAAAAACGTAGGTGGCAGCCAACACACCAATAATCCAGCACATGGCCGTGAGACTGCCCAGAATCGGGGTATCGGGAAACGCCACACTGACGACCTTGGCACCCGAGAAAATCACCGATGCCGTCGGCACGCCGACGAGAATGACCAACGTCGCAACGGCCATGACCGCGCGGGAGAGCTTGCCATAACGATACTCCAGGAATTCGGGGATCGTGTAGATGCCGGTCTTCAGCAGTTTGGGCAGGAACACGAACGCCACGACGACCAGGGTGATTGCCGCCATCCACTCATAGCTGGCAATGGCCATGCCAAGCCAGTCGGCGGATTTGCCGGACATACCGACAAACTGCTCGGTCGAGATGTTGGCCGCGATGAGCGAGAAACCCACCAACCACCACGTCAGGCCGCGCCCGGCGAGAAAGTAATCAGCGGCGTCAGATTCGCCGGAGGCTTTTTCGCCACGTTTGCTCGCCAAAATGCCCAAGGTGATGACACCGAGCACGGACGAAACGAAGAGGATCGTATCAAGAATTGCCATAGCAGGAGGGGAGGATGGGGGCGCGGCGATGCCTTCATGCATCGCCGACAAAGAGCGAACGTTGGCGAATTGGCCGTTCAGGCGCCAGTCACTTTATCGGGAGGAAAACCGATAAACCGTGGTCGTATCATAGGTTTCTCCGGGCCGCAGGATTGTGCTGGGAAAGTTCGGTTGGTTGGGTGAATCCGGGTAGTGCTGGGTCTCCAAGCAGAAGCCGGTGCGATGCAGATAAGCGATCCCACTCTTGCCGACACGGACGACGCCGTCGACTTCCAGGAAGTTGCCGCCATAGAATTGGATACCGGGCTCCTCGGTCATGATGGTCATGACACGGCCGGTGGTCGGTTCATAAACCTCACCCGCGAGCGACATTTCGCCGTATTCCTTGTTGAGAACCCAGTTGTGGTCGTAGCCTCCGCCGAAGGTGATTTGTTCGTGGTCGGCGGTGTTGCGCTCGCCGATGGCCCGCGGGGTCGTGAAGTCGAACGGCGTGCCGGTGACCGGAGCGATTTCGCCGGTTGGGATGAGCCCGGCGTCGACGGGAGTGTAGTGGTTGGCATTCAGGGTGAGGAAGTGGCCGTTGATGTCGCCGATGCCCTCGCCGGCGAGGTTGAAATACATGTGGTTGGTGAGGTTCACCGGGGTCGCCTTGTCGGTGGTGGCCTGGTAGTGGATGGAGAGCTCGTTGTCGTCGGTCAGCAGGTAGGTGACCTTCATTTTCAGTGTGCCGGGGTAACCCTCGTCGCCGTCGGGGCTGGTATGCATGAGCACTACGCCGGCGTCGTGGCCTTTGATGATCGGGCGGGCCTTCCAGACAACCTTGTCGAAGCCCTTGTTGCCGCCGTGCAGGTGGGCATTTACGGTGTCGGACTTGTTGTTGACGGCCAAGGTGTAGTCGGTCCCGTCGAGCGAGAACCTGCCGTCGGCGATGCGGTTGCCGTAGCGACCCACAAGGCAACCGAAGTAAGGAGACTTGTTTTCGTAGTCGGTGACGTTGTCGAATCCGAGCAGGATGTCGCCAAGCTGGCCGTGGCGATC
Source organism: Opitutaceae bacterium (assembly GCA_028280945.1). Taxonomy (GTDB): domain Bacteria; phylum Verrucomicrobiota; class Verrucomicrobiia; order Opitutales; family Opitutaceae; genus Actomonas. Next base: position 89,599 of record JANQKV010000004.1, on the reverse strand, counting down.
CGGTGCCATCAGGCGCACGACGGTGCCGCCGTAAGTCATGATGTCGGCAGAGAGGCCATTGCGATTTTTCAGGGTATAGAGGTGAACGGCCTTGCCGTCCTGTGTCTCACCGAAGGCGGATACTGTGACGGTTGCCTTGGTGCCGGCGAGAACGGTCGAGGCGGCGAGAACACACGTGGCCAGCAGGCCATGGATCAGGGATTTGATGCGCATAGGAGTTGGGGGAGGAAAGGGTATGCCCAAAGGATGAGAATCCTTAGCAAAAGGGGTCGCTGAATCGGGCGGGAGTTCAGTCTGGCCGAACGGTAATGGTGGAGTTGCGAAAGAGGAGCGAGGGGAATCCTGCGAATGACAAAACGGGATTGGCGAGCAGTGGCGGGCTGCCACCTTGGAGTGAATGAGCGATCGTCAGGCACGTTGGCTTCTACCAATCATTTATCTGGGCTTCATTAGCTTGGGCTTGCCGGACGGGTCGCTGGGGACGGCGTGGACGCAGCTACATGTGACGTTGGGACTGCCGGTGGGAATGGCGGGGCCGTTGCTGTTGGTGGCGACTTTGATCGGGGCGGGATCGGCGTTGGGCAGTTCGCGGGTGATTGGTCGGTTCGGCACCGGACCGGTGGTGGGATTGAGCGCGGGGCTCACGGGGGCGGGGCTGTTGTTGACCGCGAATGCACCGGAGGCCGCATGGTTGTGGAGCGCGGCAGTGTTGTTGGGGATCGGGGCCGGAGCAGTCGATGCGGGGCTGAACGGATTTGTCGCAAAGCACTACGAAGCCCGGCACATGAGCTGGTTGCATGCGTGCTGGGGTATCGGAGCGACGGGCGGTCCGTTCGTCATGGCTCTGGCGCTGGCGACCGCTGCGGATGGTTGGCGGCTGGGTTACGGTGTGCTGGCGGGTGTGCAACTGGTATTGGCGACGTTGTTTTTGACAACCTTGCGGCTTTGGCAACGCGCTCCATATCGATCACACGTGAACAAAAGGGAGGCGGGTTTGGCGGAGGTTTCTCCGGCGAAGGCCCGGGCCAATTCGGAGGCGGGAATAATCTCAGCAGGCCTGTTTGCGGTTTATGTTGGGATCGAGGTGACGGCCGGTCTGTGGGTGGCGTTGTTTCTCGTGTTGGAACGGGGGATATCGCCCGCGCTTGCTGGAGGATGCGTGACTGCCTACTATGCCGCGATCACGGGTGGTCGACTTATCAGCGGATTTGTCGTCGGTCGTATCGGCAACCGCCGGATGGTCGCAGGTGCATTATGGCTGGGTCTGGCGGGAGCGTTGGGCTTCTTGACCTTCGAAGGGTTCTGGCTCAGCGGATTGAGCCTGATCGTTCTCGGGCTGGGGATTGCAGCGGTGTATCCCGGACTCATGCACGAAGTTCCGCGGCGGTTTGTCGCCGAAGATGTTCAGCCCATGATCGGGCGCCAAAACAGCGCCGCCTACCTCGGCTCCGCCATCGTGCCGATCACCGCCGGCTGGTTTATCCAAGATGTAAGTGTTTGGGTTGTCCCCCTCGCCGTGGTGGTTGGCGTGATCATCATGCAGCTTGGAGTTTGGCGGCTCGATCGCATCACTTGAAAAGGGGGCAGGCTGTGATGTCCTGGCTTCAAAAATTCACATATCACAGCCTTGTATCTTGGTAGTGGAGGATTGATTGCGGCCTGCGAGAATGGACTCAAAGTTCGTCGCAGGAGGCCGCAATCAATCCGTGTGAGTGGTCCCCCCTTCCGGGTCAGACCGATACGGCCTAGAGACACCTCGGTGATCTCGTGGGTCAGCAAGGTCGGCCCGGGGTTCTTCCCTAAACTCGAACCGTTGGATGAGCGCAGCCCGTTGAGGCGGCAGCTCGCATTGCAAGACAGAGTCAGATGAACACCCCCAAAACTACCTCCAATCCGGTGCATGCTGGCATCGACATCAGTAGAGACATGCTGGATGTCTCCTTGGCCGGTCAACCGGCTCAGCGCTTCTGCACCGATACTGCCGGGATCGCCCGGTTGGTGCGAGAGTTGGGCAAACTGCCTGGTTCGGTGCATGTAATTTGTGAGGCGAGTGGCGGCTACGAACGTCCCCTGCTCGAAGCACTCTGGGCCGCAGGGATCGCCGTGAGCCTGGTCAATGCCTCCCGCGTGCGCTCCTTCGCGCGAGCCCAAGGTCACTTGGCCAAGACCGACAAGATTGATGCCGTCGTGCTGCGTGAGTTTGGCGAACGGCTTCACCCTGAGGCGGTTGCCGCTCCATCTGCCCAGCGTCGCCGCCTGACTGCCCTGGTGCAGCGACGCGAGCAACTCGTCTCGTTGGTGAGCATGGAAGCGCAACGCCTCGATCAGTCCCAAGACAAGATAGTACGCAAGCTGGCCCAGCAGCTGATCAAGCAGCTCAATCAACAGGTCCAGCAGCTCGATGAGTTGATCGCCCAATTAATCGAGGATGACGACGATCTACGCGGTCAAAGTGAACGCCTTCAGCAAGTCAAAGGCGTTGGTAAGGTGACCGCCGCGACCCTGCTCGCTGAGCTTCCTGAACTGGGCAGCCTGAGCCGCAATGCAGCAGGGGCCTTGGCCGGGGTGGCACCCTACAACCGCGACAGTGGACAGCATCAGGGTCGTCGCACCATCCGCGGAGGCCGGATCAAGGTGCGTCGCGTCCTCTACATGGCCGCCACCGTTGCCGCTCGGTTTAACCCTGTGCTCAAAGCGTTTTATCAACGCTTGGTCGCCGCCGGTAAGCCCAAGAAAGTCGCGCTGACCGCGGTGATGCGCAAACTCATCGTGGTGCTCAATCAGCTCCTCAAAAATCCCGATTTTTCCCTCGCATGAAAGACCGTTGCTGACCCCTTTAGGTGGAGCAGTGTTTGCGTGATTTTTGGCAGGATATGGGGTGGGGGCACAATTGACCGGGCGGAATTGGTGATCCAACCTGTCCGGGTTAACCCAAGCTTACGCCGGCATTCGTCCGTCGATGCTATGCCGGTGCAGGCGCAACCCCCTACGTCCCATGCACCCTCATTGGAATATCCGGATCAACGAGCCCCACAGTGGCGAGCTCGGTGAGGCCATCGAACATGAAGACCATCTCGTGGTCGCTGAAGAGTATCACTACGAAGCCGGCGCCGTTTTGGAAGTTGTCGTGCACCATACCGAAGATCCCAATTGGCACATCTTTACCGATCTTGATTCGGGCCATCGCTTCAAAATCCCGGCCGCTAAATACGAACGCGTCAGCTGAAGGATTTCGCCCCTCAACGTTACTCCAGCATAAAGCCGCTCGGGTCATCTCGAGCGGCTTTGTTGTGCCGGGGTGTTTAACTTGAACCGGTCACTCCGCGGGCGGCACCCAGTAGACTTCAATCAGACCAACGTTGCCCACGCCCGGTTGTTGGTTGGCGAGTTGCACCGTGTAGATTCCGGGTTCCAGAGTCAGCAGGAGGGCGGCATCTTTGCTGCCGGCGGGAAGGGCAAACGCGCCGACGGTGGACGCGGTCGAAGCGATCTCGATCGGGTTGGTATTGCTTCCCCAATCGTCGTTGGCGAACGCTGGCAGAACGTCGCTGCTGGAGTCGAATACGCTGATTTGGGGATCCCCAATCGCAGTCAATACTCCAAAGTTTGCGAGCGTCGGACCGACTCCACGAATCAATACCGTGATCGCGCTGTTCCCCTCGATCACAAAGCCCGCGATCATGAGTTCGTCGCCGGCACCAACAAGCCCGCGAGTGGAGATGTTGGTCATCGGTGGCACAAAAGGCTCGGTCGGCTCGTCCGGAGTATCGGGAACGTCTGGAGCCGGGAACTGTTCGCGATGGCGCAGCATGGCTTCGAGATAATAATAATCAGCAAAACTCGCACCCACTTCGGGGTCGCCCCATTTGGACGAGGCCTTGCGCAGGATCGGTTGATAGGAGGTTCCTTGGGCCAGGTAGTTGGAGCTGCTGAGCGAAATGATGATGTTTCGCGCTGCTTCCAGATACTTTGAACTGCCGGTCATCTCAAACAGATCCATGGCGGCGGAGGCCACGATGGCGGCGGCGCTCGTGTCGCGGGAGTTGTCGCCATTCAGCGGGGCATCGAAATCCGAGTAGGGCACATAATCGCTGCTCTGTGCGGCGGTTTTGGCCATAAAGGCATCGAACATGATTTCGGCCCGCTGAAGCATCCGGGGCAGGTTGGTGTAGCGGTAGACCATGGTGTAGCCGTATACCCCCCAGGCCTGGCCGCGGCTCCAGGTTGAGTCGGGGGTCCAACCCTGGTGGGTGCGGATGTAATCAATGCTACCGTCCGATTTGTAGCCAACCACGTGAATGCTGGATCCATCCCCGCGGACGAGGTCTTCCCAAGTGGTGTCCGCATGCGCCACCGCCCGATCAACATGAGCGCTGTCGCCGCCATTGGTGCCAACGAACAGGGGCAGTTCCATGTTCATCATCATGTCGATGTTCACCTCGAAGACCATAGTGTTGGGGTTGGTGGTGCTCGCGGTGATCCGGGGGTTTCCCACGGGATCCGCGGACGAATTGGTCCAAGCTCGATAGGCGCCGATGGTGGGGTTGTAGCGTTGGGTCGCAAAGGTCGCGGCGGCCGTTTGCATGACGTTCCAGTAGTCGGCGTCATCAGCGTCGGAAACGAGGTAACCGGTGCCAAAGCTGCAGAAGATTTGAAAGCCGGTATCGTTGTCTGCTTCGGTCGAACGTGCCCGTACGCCGTTGGTCCAGTTCCGCGCCCAGGTCCGCCACTGCTCCGCACCGGTATGGTCATACATATACCAAAACATGCCGGGGGCGAATCCACTGCACCACGTTGAGCGACTCTTGCGCTGCCACGTCCCCGAGGTGTTGGAATAGTCCATAAACTGGCTGTTGTTGCCGAGAATGGAAGGCAGGTCGGCAAGCTGCTCCTCGGCAAAGGCGAGGCCGGTATCGATGCTCGATTCGATATCGGCAAGCAGGACGGGAGCGGACACCAGGGCCGCACAAAGAGAAAGGACAAGGGGCAAACGCATCGCGAATCAGGGGTTGGTCGTTCGAACCTGAAGCGACTCACCCGGATTTCCACTCCAATGTAATAAATATTAACACATGCCCAGTTTTTGGCAATTCATGCGCGATCCACGTGCTCCGGACGGGGTGAGGTGCGTAAATCCGCCTTAGCGCAGCTGCTGCACGGTGGAGCACAGCAGGTGGTTTACGATCGGGTCGCCATCGGCGTTTTGCAGGGACACGGCCAGGTCGAACTGGTTAAGGTGCCGTGGCTTCGCTCCTGCCACCACATCACCCGTTGCACACTTATGTCATCAGGGGAGGGAAGTGCCACGGCACGGCGCGCAAACCGTCGCGAAGGTTTGGGTACCCTCGTTCGATGATGGTGCCGTCCGCGGTTTCAGCCTAAGCCCCGGCGGCGAGGCAACCCAGGGTGGCGTCGAACTTTCTTATGCCTCCTTCCATTGCCGGGTGATGGTGGCGAATCCTCCGGCGAGCTCCCCGATCTCGTATTTTCCTTCGATGCCGATGCGGCCGTGGTAGCCGGCATCTTTCAGCACTTCGAAATACGGCCGAAAATCCTGGTCGGTCGCCCCAGGAATACGGCGTCCTTCTTTTTCAGCGATTTCGACGTGGTTCACCAAGTCAGCCGCCCGGGCCAAATCCTCGGGCGTGTCACCCTCGATCACCATGTGAAACAAGTCCGCCACGCCGCGGATATTGGGATGATCGGCGGCGCGCACGACGTGTTCCATTTCGCCGATACGGTTGATGAAATTCACCTCCCTTTGCTGGAGCTGCTCAACCTGCACGATGAGGTCGTGATCGGCGGCGAGTGGTCCCAAGCGCTTTAACAACGTGATGAATTGGTCGAGTCCACGCTCGTAATCAAAACCCTCGGGCAGGCGACGTGATCCGGAGCTGCCAAACGTGATCATCTTCACCCCGGCTTCCTGCGCCCGGTGAAACGCGCGATGGGCGTAGTCCAGGATCTCGTCATGGTTTGCATCCGGGCCGTTGCACTTGAGGTCCTTGCGGCGGATGAAGCTGTTGCAGGCCAGCACGGGAATGGGGGACTTGCGGGCGGCGGCAAGGCGGGTTTGCCACTCGTCCTCGGGGCCGTCGGGCTGCAGCCAACCGGCTACGCTCAAGCCCAGCCAGGATCCGCCGGCGGAATGAATGGTGGCGGCGTTCTCAAGTGAATTCTGGCAACCCAGGGGGGGAACGCTGTTGTGGTGCGGGTGAGCCCTGAGCCAACTGGGGGCGATGGCGGCAGCGCCGGCCAGTGCCACCGTGCGGCCAAAGGTCCGTCGGGTGATCGGGGTGTGCGATTCCATGGGGTAAAAGGTAGTCGTAATGGTGGCCCGGTGACGGGAGCAACGCGAGCCGGACTATAACCCAATATCGTGTAACTATTCCAGCGTTGAGATCGATATGTTGCGGAACGAGATGTCGGCCCCCTCGGCTTGCAGCAGGATCTTGCCGGATTCGAGAGGGACGTATGCGCCGGCGGCTTCATCCCAGCGCTCCATGTTCAGGATGGAATTCACGACCTTGCCATTGAGCACAAACTCGGCGGTGGTGCCATCGACGGTGATTTGCAGATGGTTCCAGCCCACGATTTCCCAGTCGTAACTGCGATGGAAACGCGCGAAGCGTCGCTCCTTGCCGCCGCGGATGGTGGGTTGGCCCTTGGGAGCGTGGTTGCGCACGACGTTGGAGACAGGGGCGGTGACGCGACTGGCAATGGCCCAGATGTCGCCGGTGTCCCCCTCCTGAATCTGGCACTCCACACTGTTGGGCCAAATCTTGTCTTCTCCGTGCAGATGAAAGCAGATCCCGGAATCGCGCACCATGTCATCGCGCGGGGCATACTTGCCCGGACCCCACTTGTATTCGAGTTCAAGCACGAACCGTGAATAACTGCGCTTGGTCACCAATCCGCCAAAGGGCTGCAATGAAAGGTGCTCAGCGTTGGGGTAGGCTCTGAGCACTCCATTCTCCTCGGTAAACAAATCAGCCGCTTCGTATCCCGGCACCTTGTTGTCGATCCAGACATCCCAAGCGTTGAGGGAATTGTAGTCAGGTTTGGCGCTGACCGAAGTATGGCACCCAAAAATCACGAGAACAACAAACAGGCGGGGCAGGGGGAAACGCATCATACCTCCAGCTTCTCGGAGTGGCAGCCGATCGCAAACGTGAACCCTTCCTCCGGCCGACCGGAGTCATAGGCCCGTCAAGGCGGCAGGTTCAGGTTCCCAGGACCTGCAACAGGATCTTTGCCATCACCGTCATTGTGATCAGCGCAACGGGATAGGCGGTTGCGTAGGAGACGATGGGTTGTTGCGACGGTGTCGATTGGGTCAACGCCCCCAGCGCCGGGGTGCTGGTCATGCCCCCGCAGATTCCCCCCAGCGTCTGGCCCTGGCTCAGTTTGAGCAACGAACGGGCAACGGGGTAGGCAACCAAGATCGGGATCAGCGCGATCAACGCTGCCGCCACAAACACCATGGGACCTTGCTCGGCGATGGTTGCCGCCAACGCCCGGCCTCCTGCGATCCCGGCCTGGGCCAGGAACAACACCAGGCCCAACTCCTGCAACAGCATGCGCGTGGGCCGTGGTATGTGCCCCGCGATCCGACCCACCCGGCCGAAATATCCCAACACCAGCGCCACCAACAAGGGGCCTCCCGCCAGACCCAACGTCATGGGACTGCCTCCCGGCAGACTGATGGGAATCATGCCGAGGAAAATCCCCGCACTCAGTCCGAGCGTCAGCGAAATCAGGTCGGTTTGATCAAATGCCTGGGGCCGGTGACCGATCTTTTCGGCGAATATCTTCAGGTCCTCCGCACTGCCGACCGAGGTCAATACATCGTAGGTTTCGAGCCGCGTGTCCGGGGTGGGCACAAACTCCTGTCCCAGTCGGCTGATCCGCGTGATCACCACCCGGTTGTTGCGCATGAGATGCAGGTCGCGCAGGCGTTGGCCACCGATCTTTTTTGAGGTCACCACCAGGCGCTCCCGCTCGTTGTCGGCGTCGGCCAGCACGGTTTGCGTGCTGATTTTTCCAATGTAGTGGGCCGCCAGTTGGAGGTCATGCGGGCGGCCGACGATCAGGAGGGTTTGGCCCAGTGCAAAGACGTCGTCGGGTCGCAGGGGCGCAAACCGGCCGTGGTGATCCACCCGGGATATCTGGCAGGCGTAGTCGGCCAGCGAGGATTCGTCGATGGGGCGACCCACCAGCTGCGGGTTGGTCACCTCGACGGCGAGGTTTTGCACGCCCTGCTGGGCGGAATGGGTATCCTCTTCTTGGATTTCGGCGGGATCGGGTTTCAACAAACGCGGGAGCACCTGCACAAAAATCACCACCCCAATCACCCCCAGCGGATAAGCCACGCCGTAGCCGATGGCGACACCTTCCGCAATGATGCCTCCGGGTTCGGAGGCGGCGGCCAAAGCGGGTGTGCTAGTAAGTGCGCCCGCGAACAGGCCCACGGTCAAAGCTTGGGGCAGGTCGAGCAACACGCCCAGTCCCCAGGCCGTGGCCGCCCCGGTGGCCACGATCAGCAAGCCGAGCTTGGCCAATCCTCCACCCTCGCGGGCAAGGGCGGGGAAGAAGCGCGGTCCTGCGCCGATACCCACGCAATACACGAACAGCGCCAGGCCAAAATTGCCGACACCGCCGGGGATCTCCAGCCCAAGATGCCCGGCCAGCAGGGCCGAGAACAATACCCCGGAGCTGCCCAGACTGATGCCCCGGATGGTGATGCTGCCCAGCAACAGGCCGGCACCGATGATCACAAACAGCGCGATGAGGACATTGCCGAAAACGATTTCGAGGATGTGCATGGTCGAGGCGGCCGGCCCGGGAGGGCGCACCGGGCCCGGACGCTGGTTCACCCCGTCGGACGGCGCAATCGAATCCTGCCCGACTCAGGTCTGCTCCCACCGCTCGCGCAGTCCCTGCAACTGCTCTTTCTCCACACTCAGCGGCGCCAGCGCGATGGCGTGTTCGAGGGTGGGCAACGCCTCGGGCGAGCCGATGCCATGCAACAACTTCGCTTTCGCGGAAAAATAGAGGTGGTAGTCCGCCACCTGCCTCTCGTCCACCGCAGTGGTCAAATGTTCGAGCCCGGCACGATCGTTTGTCGCCTCGGCCAACGCGAGGGCGCGGTTGATGGAAACGGCCGGGCTGGGAGCCAGTTTTTCCAACCGGGCATAAAGGTCGATGATGCGGTTCCAGTCGGTCTTTTCGTAGGACGGCGCGAGACTGTGGCAGGCAGCTATGCCGGCCTCCAGATGATAGCGTGACACCTGGTCGCCCGCCGCGGACCGGGCCAGGCACGCCATGCCGCGCCGCAGGAGCGTGCGGTCCCACCGGGAACGATTTTGTTCGGCCAGCAAGATCGGTTGCCCCGCTTCATCGAGGCGGGCAGGGAAGCGGGCCTGGTGAAACGCAAACAGGGCCGCCATTGCCTGGGTTTCAGGCAGATCGGCCGGTGGCCAGGCTTGCAGTTGGGCGAGCAGCCGGTCGGCTTCCCGGCAGAGCTCCGCGCGAATAATCACCTCGCCGGTCGACGCCTTGTAACCTTCGTTGAACAACAGATACAGCGCGTGCAAAATCGTTTTAACGCGGCCCGGCAGTTCCGCGTCGGGAGGAAGATCAGTCTCGATCCTTTCGTCACGCAGGGTGCGGCGCGCCCGCACCAGCCGCTTGGCCACGGTCTCGCGTTTCACCAGGAAAGCCGCGGCGATCTCCTGTTCCCCAAACCCCGCAAGGGTTTTGAGGATCAGGGCGAGCTGCCCGTCGGTCGAAAGCCGGGGATGGCAACAGACCATCATCATGCGCAGCTCGGCATCGCGGATTTCGTGGGCGAAAGTGGCGGCTTCCTGCTCACAGGCCTGGGTCGCGGTCGACTCGATCGTGTGGGTGATCTGGTCAACGGCCGCCGACCAGCGCGAATCGCGGCGGCAGATGTCGCGGGCGCGGTTGCGCGCGGTCACGAGCAACCACGCGGTGGGATTGGGCGGAACCCCGCGATAGGGCCACACCTGGCTCGCGCGCAGGAGCGCATCCTGCACCACATCCTCAGCCAGGCCGAGGCGGGCGGCCCCGAGCTGGCGGGTCAGGATGGCGACCAGTCGTCCATATTCGTGGCGGAACCAATGATCCAACACCCGCCGGGTGCCATCGGAGGAAGGACCCGGCGGGGCGGGAATCGGAGGGGAGCCCGGGTTGTTCAATGCACCATGATCGGTCGCACTTCCACCGACATGCCGCGCGGCAGACCGGGGCAGTCCTTGGCGATGGTGCAGGCCTCTTCGAGGTCGGCGGCCTTGACCAGGAAGTAGCCGCAAAGCACTTCCTTGGCTTCGACGAAGGGACCGTCCGTGATGGACTCGCCGGACGCTCCCCGAACGACTTTGCCCTGCTCGGTAAGCGGATTGCCGCCGTCGTATTTGCCGACGGCACCCAGGCGCTCGGCCCAGGCCATCCAGGTGGCAAATATCGCCTCCATTTCTTCGGGAGCGATGTCGGGAGCATCTTCGTTTTCGCGGAAGATCAGGAGGTATTGGGATAGGTTGTTTTCACTCATGGTAGGATTGATTTCGTAAGTGAAACGAATGCGCGGGCGCGGAGAGGACCATGGCGAAGAAAAAAATCGCGGAGATGGCGGATCACCCCGGGGCGATGGCGCGATTGATTTCGTGGATCAGGGCGTCGAGTTCGAAGGGTTTTTGCAGGAAGGCGTGGAAACGGGCGTCGCCGAGGTTGATCCGGGGATCACTCTGGCTGTAACCGCTGAGCAATATGACCGGCAGGTCCGGGGCGCGCTCATGCAGGGCGTCGAGGGTCTGGGTTCCCGTCAGGCCCGGCATGGAGACGTCCAGCAATACGATGCGGATTTGATCGCGATGCTGGTCATAGACGCGCAGCCCCGCTTCGCCGGATTCCGCCGTGAAAACCGTCATGCCTTCAAACTCCAACAGCGTCTTGGCGATGTCGCGTACTTCGGGCTCATCGTCGACCACCAGAACCCCGCCCGAGAGCTCTACACTTGCCGGGGGCGGATCGGGGGTTGCCGAAGGGTCAGACGCCGGGGCCTCGGCCACCGGGAAAACCGCCTGGAAGGTGGTGCCGGATGGCGAGGAGTCCACGAACATGGCGCCGTGGTGGCCGTGCACGATGCCCAGCACGGTTGAGAGGCCGAGGCCCCGTCCCTGGAATTTGGTTGTGAAGAAGGGGTCGAAGATCTTGGGCAGCAGTTCCGGGGGCACGCCTTTCCCTGTATCAGATACACAGATACAAACATACCTTCCGGGGACCAGCTCGGCGTTGCCCACGGCGGCGGTGGCATCGAAGTCGTCCACCGATACTTCCCGCAGCCGCAACTTGATGGTGCCCGGTTCATCGCCGATTGCGTCGGCGGAGTTGATCACCAGGTTCATGATGACCTGGCGGAACTGGGCGATGTTGGCGGTGATGCCGGGGAGGCCGGATTCGGCGTCGACGACCAATTCCACGCGCTTGGGCAGCGAGGCACTGAGCAGGGTTTTGGTTTCGTCGATCACCTCCACGGGATCAATGTGTTCGGTTTCCTGGCTGCCCTGGCCGGCAAAGGTCAGCATCTGGTCGCAAAGGTCGGAAGCGCGGCGCGCGGCCACCTCGATTTTTTCAATCTGGTGGACGGCTTCCGGGCTGGTGTCCGGCTTGAGCCGGAGCATGGAGGCGTGACCGAGCACGGCGGTCAGCAGGTTGTTGAAGTCGTGGGCAATCCCCCCCGCCATGATGCCCAGGCTTTCCAGCCTTTGTCCGGCCTGCAGGCGATTTTCGTAATCCCGGCGAAGGCGTTCCGCTTCAGCGCGGTATTGCAGGTCGGTCACGATTCCGCCGATGGCCTGGATCTCAAGGTCGTTGCGCCAGATGGGAAACTTTTGCACAAGCATCACGCGTTTTTTCCCCTGCACCTCGATTTCGGTTTCGTAGCGCAGATTGGTTTTTGACGTGAGCACCTGCTCGTCTTCTTCGACGTAACGTCGGGCGACGTCGGGCGGAAACATGTCGTAATCGGATTTCCCCAGGATCTCCTCGCGGCTCAAGCCCACGCCCTTTTCATACTGGCGGTTGAACAGCATGTAGCGACTCTGCAGGTCTTTGATGAAGATCGAGCTGGAACTGTTCTCCAGCAACCCACGCAAGAGGTATTCCGTCTCCCGCCAGTTCTTTTCCGCCGCCTTGCGCTGCTCGATATCCCGCTCAAGGCGGGCCCGGACTTGGGTGAGCTCCGTCGTGCGGCTCTTCACCATGCTTTGGACCCTGCGGTTGCGGAGCATGAGGGTGTTGAGCAGGTAACAAAGCAGGAAGGTGGTCGCCAGTCCGCCGAACAATCCGAGCAACGGGGTGAACGACCGCTGGGCGGCCATCCAATCCGGGTTGGCCCGGGCGATGAAGCGCCATTGCCGCCCGCCAAGGGGCAGGTTTTCGATGAAGACCGCGGGATCGTCGGGATCGAGGTCGGCCGGCAGAGAAACCCGGGACCCGTTGGTAATCGCCGGCTCGTGTCCGGCCAGGTTGGCGTAGAGGACTCGGCGTTCGCCCAGGCGGGCGGAGGCATCCTCGTAGTAAATCATCAGGGCATCGTTGTCGGATTGCCGGTGGAGCCGCGACAGGACCTGATGAATGCGGAAGATGCATTGGACAAAACCGCGAAATTCGTCCCCGGAAGAATCGTTCGAGCGAGTGAAACTGGGCGCAATCATGATCACCGCGAGCAGGTCTTCCGCCCGGCTGTTTTGACTGAGCGTGACCTGTTGGGTTGCCACCATTTCACCGGTTTCCCGGGCTTGGGCCAAATGGGAATAGGTCAGGGCGGAGTGCAGGTCATAACCAATTACCGACTCATTGCCCATCAGCGGCACGGCGATGGTGATGGGGTAATATGCGTCGGCCACTGCGGCGGGCTCCAATATCCCGTCGGATTTCCGGTGGGTGAAACCCACGGTGCGGCCGAGCTGCCGGGAGAGCTGCTGTTCAACCGCCGCGCGTTGATCATGGGTGACGAGCGGCACCCACTCGAAAATCGCGACCGAAGGATGCCGGGCGATCAGGTCCGAAAAACTGCTCTGCAACATCCGCTCGAACATGGGCTCCTCCGAGGAACCGATGGAGCGCAACTGGGCCATGATTTCGGGATAAATCGCCAAGTGTTCCTTCGCCGCAAAGGCGTGGCGGCTGGCCCGATAGTAAAACTCATCCTCGATATGCCTCACCTCATGGTGGACGGCGGATTGCCAGGATGCGATCGAAGCAGCCACACCCACGAGGGCGACCAGCGTGACGACCGCAATGCGCCGACTGGACAGGGCTTCGATCTGAACCATCGCCCACCAAGGTGACAGGTTGGGCGTTGGGGTTCAAACGAATCGTCAGCGGATTTCGGTGATGGCGGGGACTTGTCCTCGACGACACCACGCCAACCCCGCTCAATACCGGGATGAACAGCGACCAAATTGGATTTGCGGTGGTGGGAACCGGCATGATCGCCGGGGTGCACGCCCGGGCGATCGGGGAAGTGGAAGGCGCCGAACTCGTCGCCGTGGTCAGTCGCAGTGCCGAACGGGGCGCGGCGTTTGCCGCGAAGCATGGGGCGCGGATGGTCGTGGATTCGGTCGAGGCCCTGAATCCCCGGGAGGACGTGCAGGTCGTGGCGGTGACAACCCCCAGCGGCGGCCATCTCGACCCCGCCCTGGCCGCGGTGTCGGCGGGCAGGCACGTGGTTGTCGAGAAGCCGCTCGAAGTCACCGTGGCGCGGGTCGACCGGATGCTCGCGGCGGCGGCGGAAGCAGGGGTGCATATCATGCCGATTTTCCAGCAGCGATTCAGTGCGGGGGCGCAGGCGGCCAAGGCCGCGGTGGATGCGGGGCGATTCGGCCGCATGACTTTGGCGAGTTGTTACGTGAAGTGGTATCGTGATGCCAACTATTACGCGGGTTCGCCCTGGAAGGGCACCCAGGCCATGGACGGCGGTGGCGCGTTGATGAACCAGGGCATCCATGGTGTCGACTTGCTGCAGTGGCTGGCGGGCCTGCCCACGGAGGTGAGTGCCCGCACCACCCGCCGGCTTCACCAGAGCATCGAGGTGGAGGACACCGCGGCGGCAAATCTGTGGTTTCCGGATGGCGCGCTCGGCACCATCGAAGCATCGACCGCCGCTTGGCCAGGTTGGTCCATGCGGGTTGAACTGTGTGGTGAAAAAGGGTCGGTCCGGTTGGAGGATGGTGTGATCACCGCGTGGGAGTTTGCCGAAGCCCAACCCGGGGATGCCGCCATCCTCGGGGGCGCCGCCGAGCTCGGGTCGGGAGCCTCTGATCCGAGTGGTATCTCCATCGAGGGGCATGTGCGCCAGATTCGCGCCATGGTGGCTGCCATTCGGTCGGACCAGGCTCCGGAGATTTCGGGACCCGAAGGACGAAGTGCCGTTGCGTTGATTGAGGCGATCTATCGTTCGGCCGCCGCGGGCGGGGCGCCGACCACGGTCGGCTAGGAAACGCTGCCTGAGAGGCTGGGTGGTGACGCGCGGCCGGTCGGACCTGGGCGGCGCGCGAATCGAGCTGCGGTTTTAAGCCGCGGGCAAGGAGCGTGCAGTTCGGGCTATGGCCGTTGCAGTCGCAGCACGGGCGGCCGATCCGCTTCCGTGGTCACGAGGATCGTGCGGCTGTCGCCATCAAAACACATTGACTCGGCCTGTGGTAAACCGCGGATCGGGATGCGTTGCGGCTGCTGGCCAAAAGCATCGGTCCAAGGTTGGTCCGCATTGCGACGATAGAGGTAGAGGTTGCCGTAGGTGAGGACCGCCGCGCTGCGGTTGTTGGGTGAGATGTCGAACGCGGTGACCTGGGAGCGATACTGTCCCAGTCGTCCGGGGATCGCCCGTTCCGCCGAGGTGGGGGGCACGATGCCCGCCATGGGAATGATGCGTTTGGCCACCAAAGGGGCATCGTTGTCGTGCTCCAGTTCGAGGGGCAGATCGTAGAGAACGGGTGGTTCGGTACGTTTGGAGATGAGGAAAATTCTGCGACTGGCGACATCGACCGCGACGCCTTCGCAATCGCGCGGTCCGTCTTCGTAGCGAAAAGGCAGCACCGATGTCGCTTCGACCTGAAGCACCGGCTTTTCGGCAAATTGGGCGGGATCCGGTTCGGGCAGCAGGTAGATCGCGAGATCGTGCCGCACGGCATTGTTGTCGCCCACGTCGGCAATCAGCATCCACGGTTCACCGTCCAGTTCAAAGAGCGCCATTTCCTCCCAATCCCGGGCGGTGGCATTGGTGATTTCCAAGATGCCAAGAGTCTCTCCGTCAGGGCCGATCGCAAAAAGTCGTGGGGTATCGCCGCTGTCATTATGCACCCACAGCACGTCCGGCCGGTGCAGGGAGCTTCCCATGCCGCTGATCTCGTTCAGCCGCTTGTCGGCCACACGCATGATTTCCTCGGCGGGGCCGAAGGCGTGAGAAACCGGAGGGAGGGTGGAGCAGGCGGAGAGGAAAAGAGCGGCGGCGGGCAGGAAGCGAAGGAGGTTCAAGCCGGTAACAATTGTAAAGGCCACCTGTTTGGCAAGTCCCTCAACGGTGGGGTCGCTTTGGCTTTGGCAATTCCGACCGGGTTGTTGATGCTGCCGTCCATGTGCGCCGCCCAGCCTGCTGCTTACCGCCGTTTGATGAATGAAATTGGATCCGTCGATGCCGTCGGCGTGCAGGAACGCGCAGCCAAATACGCGACTCGATCGATCAAAACCGCCTCCAAGGTCCAGGGCCTTAAACTGGCCGCCTCGATGGTCGATCTGACCACCCTCGAGGGCAAAGACACGCCGGGCAAGGTCCGCGCCCTTTGTGCCAAGGCGATCCGGCCGCACGATGATTTGGACTGTCCACCGGTTGGCGCGGTCTGCGTCTACCCGTCGATGGTCAGACACGCCCGGGCCGCCCTCGGCGATCGTGCGCCGGTCAGGATCGCATCCGTCGCGACGGCTTTTCCCAGTGGCCAGGCTCCCTTGCGCACGCGTTTGGCCGAAGTGAAGGCGGCGGTTGCGGACGGGGCCGACGAAATCGACATGGTGATCAATCGCGGGGCGTTTCTGGCCGGCGACTACAGCCGCATGCAGGATGAGATCGCGGCAGTAGTCGAAGCCTGCGGTGATTCCGCCCTGAAGGTCATTTTGGAGACGAGCGAACTGGAGACCTACGACAACATTCGCGCTGCCTCCTGCCTGGCTCTGCGGGTGATTCGCGAGGGCGATTTCATCAAGACATCCACCGGCAAGACCCCCGGCAATGCCACCCTCGCGAACCAGCAGGTCATGCTCGATGCCATCCGTGACCACTATCTGGATACAGGAGTGGCCGTGGGCATGAAGCCCGCCGGTGGCATCAAATCGGCCAAACAGGCGCTGCACTTCCTCGTCGCGGTCAAGGAAACCCTCGGCGACGCGTGGCTCACCAATCGCCGCTACCGCTTTGGTGCATCATCGTTGCTGAACGACCTGCTTCGCCAATTGGTGAAGATGGAGACCGGCGCCTACCAGGCACCCTACGTCTTCAGTGAAGCGAGCGGCGGATACTGAGGTTTGGGGCTCCGGCGCCGGCCGGGCTCATTCGGAGGATTTTGCCAGCAGCCGCGCCACGGACACCCCGAGTTCGTTCAGGGGGGCGGTTTTATTGTGATAGGCTGAGATTTTGTGGCTCAGCTTGGCATCGATGGTGTGTTCGTCGAACCAGACGCCGGTCAGGAGCACCACGGGGATGTCCGGGTTCAATTGCCGGATTTCCTCGACCAGTTCGAGGCCGTCGGAGTTTTCCAACTGCAGGTCGGTGATGATCAAGTCGATCGTGTGGTCCGCCATCACTTCCTTGGCCTCGCGCGGGGAGTGAGCCGCCAGCACAGTGTAACCTTGGATCTCCAGGAACTCATACAGCATTCTAAGGATCACGTCCTCGTCATCGATGGTGAGAATGGTTGGTTTCACGGTTTAAGGTTGTCGAAAGGCTAGTCGGGAGGTGCGTAGAGAGTGATGACTCCTCCAACGATATGGTCGCTGTCCCGCAGAGGAAAGAGGCTAAGTTGGATTTTACGGTCCGGGCGCCCGGGTCGATGGAGCAGGGCGGGATGGTCCACGAGGTCCTGGCCGGCGCGAAGTGCAGCCGCGATCACATCCAGGCCGGCGGAGCTTTCGCTGCCCGGCACGAGCTCAACGAGTTCAGCCAAGGGACGATCCACCAATTCGGTCACCGTTTGGGCGGAGAGGCGTTCCATGGCGGGGTTGACGCGCGAAATGTTCAGGGCCCGGGTGATCACCGCAATCGGCGTCCGGACGCTGGCGATGATCAGGTTGTTGTAACGCAGCTGATGGTCCACCGCCTGGGTCTTCCAGCGGCTTTCCAGGTTTTCCATGCGCAGGAGCTGGTTCTTGCCCGCGATTTCGGCGGTGCGCTCCTTGACCCGTTCCTCCAGTTCCTCGTTTGTGCGCGCAAGCAGGGCCGCTTCCCGGCTGCGCGTGCGCAAATTGTCGCGGATGAACCAGCCCCCGGTGATCAGCACCAGCAGGTTGATGCCGGCGGTGAGGTAGAGGGCATGGGTTGCGCGCAGATCCCGGAGAAACGAGGCGCGATCGCGTTCCCGGAGGAGCTCCTGTTGGCTGGTTGTGATGCGTTGGGCGAGAGCGGTGATTTCGGCTTCCGTGGTCTCCGGTTCGCGGTTCAGGGTCTCCCGCACGCTTTCGTGGTCACCCGCCCGGTGTGCAGCCAACAGCTCGCGGGCGCGATCGGCCCGGGCGATCAGCGCCGTTTCAAAAGCCGCCAAATCAGTCGTCGGGAGGCCTTCAGCCTCCGCCAACGCCTTGGCTACCTCAAGGTGCTCCCCAAGCTGGGCAAAAGCCTGACGGAAAGCCGTTTCCTGCCGCGGGCTTTCGCTGAGCAGATAAGCGTGCAGGGCACCTTCCGCCGAACGGTTGGCGGCGAGGGCCGCGTTGACCTCGGCCATGAACGCGTGGGTATGCTCAACCCATTGGGTGGCTTGCTGCGCGCGTCGCAGGTTCTGCAGCGCATAAACCACCACCCCGATCAAGCTGACGGAAAACAGCGCGAACAAAAAAAGGACCAGGCGGAAGGTTTTGTCCATGAAGGGAAGGGGTTATTCGACCAGGAAGGGGTTGGCCGGTGGTGATGCTTTGCGCGGGGGTGGGTCCTTGCGCGGGTCCTGGGTTCGCACGACTTTGGCGGTGATGCGTTTGCGCGGATCCTCGTAGGAAAACTCGTATTCAAAGGCGGCCGTCCAATTGGCGTTGAGGGAGCGGGCGACCTTGTCGGCAATGTCGCGCAGGCCGGGGCGGGACCGGGTGAGCGTGAAGAAGACGTTGCGGTTGTTGTAGTCGATGTAGGCCCTGTCCTCCGTGACATAACACACTGCGTGGGAGGTGAGACCAACCAGGCGAACGTGCACGAGACGGGTTTCAAAGCCTTTGTGCGTCAAAACATCGTCGGCCAGACTGGCATGGTCGTCGCAGTCACCCCGTTTGCGGCGCAGGAACATGTCGGCGGGTTGGACATGATCGAGCAGTTCATACTGAAAATCGGCAAACTGCCGGCTGAATTTCCTGGGGGTCAGATCGGGATCCCGCCGGAGATGCTCATACGACATGGCCGGCGCGGGTGCCACCATCAGGAAAACCAGAATGGGGGCGAGCGCCCGGCACGTCCACTTGGGCAGTCCCACCGGCACTGCCGTCACGCGGCTTGCTATCGAGCCCAGCCGGTTCGCGGCAAATGCAGCGGAAGCTGGCCGGCGCCCAAAGGCGACGCCAGCCGATACCTTGATGCGATAACGGAAGTTCATGGCCGGAGGGCGCCCCGGTTAAGTTTGCCCGGACAGACGATGCCTGGGGTTATATCGACCACTTTGGGCAGAAGTTAAGGAGGAATTTTACCCCAGACCTCCGGCTGTGGAATGGTGGCGGGTGGCCGGGTTGAAGCTTGGACTGCTTCCCAACCCGGCCCAGAGTCCGGCTCGTCCCTCTCGTATCCTCGCGTTCTCAACGTGCGGTGTCACGGTTGCGGACCCACGCTCTCCTCACCGCTTTCCTGACCATTTTCTCTTACCGATGCCTGTCGCAGCTCCGAAAAAATCCCGGTCAACGTCCCGGCGCCGCCCTGAACCCGAACTGATTTTTGGCGATCTCTGGGAGTTTGATCCCGCTCCCGAATCCGCCGACCCCAGGTTGGCTGAGCGCTACCAGCTGTTCATTGGCGGCAGGTTCGTTGCGCCGAAAAGCGGGAAGTATTTCCCTTCGATCAACCCGGCCACGGAAAAGCCGATTGCCGAGATCGCCCTGGCGGCGGCCAAAGACGTCGATGCGGCTTATGCGGCGGCCGCCGAGGCAGCCCCGAGGTGGGCCCGGCTCCCGGGAGCCGAACGCGGCAAATACATCTACCGACTTGCCCGATTGCTGCAGGATCGGGCTCGGGAATTTGCCGTTGCCGAAACCCTGGACGGCGGCAAGCCGATCAGGGAATCGCGCGACTTTGATGTGCCGATGGCGGCGGCCCACTTCTTTTACCACGCGGGTTGGGCCGACAAACTCGCCTACGCGTTTCCGGGGGCGGACCCGCAGCCGCATGGCGTGGTGGGCCAGGTGATTCCCTGGAACTTTCCCCTGCTCATGTTGGCGTGGAAGATCGCGCCTGCCTTGGCCACCGGCAACACGGTGGTGCTCAAACCTGCCGAGACGACTTCGGTCACCGCGCTTAAGTTTGCGGAGATTGTGCGGGAAGCCGGCTTGCCGCCCGGGGTGGTCAATATCGTCACGGGTGCGGGTGAAACCGGCGCGGCGGTGGTCAATCATCCGGCGGCCGCCAAGGTCGCCTTCACCGGATCAACGGACGTGGGCAAACTCATCATGCGTTCCACCGCCGGCACGGGCAAAAAACTCACCCTCGAGCTCGGCGGCAAGGCGGCGAACATCGTCTTTGAGGACGCTCCGCTCGATCAGGCGGTCGAGGGTATCGTGAATGGCATTTTCTTCAATCAAGGCCACGTCTGTTGTGCGGGATCGCGCCTGCTCGTGCAGGAAAGCGTGGCGGACGCGGTGTTGAGGCGCCTGCGCAACCGCATCGATGTCCTGCGGGTGGGCAATCCTTTGGACAAGAATACCGACATTGGCGCGATCAATTCGAAGGAGCAGCTCAACAAGATTGCCGGGCTGGTGAAAGCCGGCCAGCGGGAAGGTGCGGCCATGTATCAATCCAAGTGCCGCCTGCCGCGGACGGGGTGGTATTTTCGGCCGACCTTGTTCAGTGGGGTGGAGCAGAGCCACCGCATCGCGCGGGAGGAGATTTTCGGACCCGTGCTGTCGATCCTGACCTTCAGGACCGTGGCCGAGGCGGTGGAAAAAGCCAACAACACCGCCTACGGGCTCAGCGCCGGCGTATGGACCGAGAAGGGGTCCCGCATTCTCAAGATGAGCACCGCGCTGAAGGCGGGGGTGGTCTGGGCCAATACCTACAACAAGTTTGACCCCACGTCTCCATTTGGTGGATACAAGGAGTCCGGCTTCGGCCGCGAAGGCGGCAAACACGGCCTCGCCGACTATGTCAAACTGACCTGACCCGGTTCCCACTCCACCGCGGGATTTTTACAGAAGGAAACAGAGAGAACAAAGCCGACCAACTGAAACCCTGACCCGGTTGTTTCCGATAAAATCAAACCACCAGTCCCCCGCCTGATCATCTCTTCGTTAACTTTGTTGCCTTCGGTAAAACCAATCCTGCCCCCCAGCCCAATCTGACTTCGTAAATCCAAATTCCATACGATGCCTCGTTTACCTGTTTCCAAGACGCCCAAGTGTTATGTCGGCGGTAAGTTCATTCGTTCGGAGAGTGCGCGCACGTTTGCGTTGTCCGATGCAGCCGGTGAGTTTTTTGCCCACGTGCCGCAGTGCACCCGCAAGGACGTGCGCAATGCCGTTGAGGCCGCCGCCAAGGCGACCGGGGGCTGGGCGGGGCGCTCCGCCTACAACCGCGGACAGATCCTCTACCGCCTTGCCGAGATGATGGAGCCTCGACAGGCCGAACTCGTCGATGCCCTGAAGCTGGGTGGTGCCTCCGCCGCCGAGGCCAGGGCCGAGGTGGCCGCGACCATTGAACGCATCGTGCACTACGCCGGTTGGACCGACAAATACGAGCAGTTGCTGGGCGGCGTGAATCCCGTGGCGTCGCCGCACTTCAATTTCACCGTGGCCGAACCCATGGGCGTGGTGGGCATTGTTGCCCCGGACGAAGCGCCTTTGCTGGCGCTCGTTACCCTGATTTTGCCCGCTGTCACCCCGGGCAACAGTGTGATCGCCCTCGCGTCGGAATCGGCGCCTTACCCCGCGATTGTGCTGGGGGAAATGCTGGCCACCAGCGACCTGCCCGGCGGGGTGGTAAACCTGCTCTCCGGGTTCCGCAAGGAGATGGTGCCGACCTTCGCGACGCACGCTCACATCCGCGCGGTCGGCGGGGCAGTGAACGCTACGGACCGCAAGACGTTGGACGAGGGCGCCGCCGACAGCGTGAAGCGGGTCAAGGTGATTTCCGCCGACAAGCCCATCGATTGGGCGGCGGGCGAAGGTGCGGTGCCGTCCCTCTACGCCATTCGTGACTTTGTCGAATTCAAGACCACCTGGCATCCGGTGGGAGCTTAGGTGGTTTTGTTCGTTTTCCCATTTTTGACACCGAGGCACCTCTTTAGCATGTAGCGGGTCGCCTCGGTCGCGGCCACGCGGTCCAGTCCGAAGGCTGCGTCGTTAACGGAAAGACCGTTCAGCAATCCCATGATCAGGATGGAGAACCCTTCGGGATCGACTTCCTTGCTGATTTGCTTCCGCTTCTGACCCATGCGGAGGGCGTCAGCGAACGCGCGCTGGAAATGCTCTTCATATCTTCGGATGACTTTCGCAATCCGGGAATTGCGCGCCGCTTCCGCCAGTATCTCGGCGTAGAGGCCGCCATGGAGCTCCGCCTCTTCCTGCCAGATTTGCTCCGCCCCTTGGACCAAGGCATCCAGGGTGTTGTCCGAGGCCAACATCTTACGCATGCGCGCCTCGTTGGTCTGGCTGTCCTGTTCCACCAGCGCCTCGATCAGGTCCTCCTTGCTGGAGAAATAGTGGTAGAGGTGGCCGGGGCTCATTTTGGCCTTCTTGCAGATGGCGGACATGCCGGCGCCGTGAAACCCCTTTTCGGTGAAACAGGCGAGGGCGGCTTTGAGGATCTGCTGCTTTCTTTGGGCAGTGCGGGCGGGATCGACGGTTCTCATGGCGCGATAAATTAAAAATAGAATGATTGCTTTAAAAATACTTGACGCAAGCGGATTCAATTAAATTAGTTCGAACATTCATTCTATTTTAACTCAAACCACCGGACCTCAGCCGGTACCCGGACAACCCGCTCCCACCCGCTGAGCCGACCTTCAAAACGTAAACATCATGAAACTCAGAAAATCCTCGATCCTCTCCTCCCTTGTGGCCGGTGGATTCACGATGCTGGCGTTCAGCGGTTGTCAAACGCCCACGCCACCCACCAGCCAGTCAATCACCCAGGCGGCACTCGTCGATTCGGCCGGGATTCCGTCGAATTGGCAGGGGGGAGATCAACCTTCCGTGCCGGTGGCCACCGACTGGCTGCGAACCTTTGATGATCCAGCACTGGAAATCTACATCGCGACGGTTTTGGACCAGAACCGTTCACTGGAAGCATTGGCGCAGCAGGTCGAAGCAGCGGCGGCGGTGGCGCGGCAGGCCGGCGGGGCGGTTTTTCCGAACCTGGCCGCCACGGGGGAGGGATTGACGACCGGCTCATTCGAGAGCGGCGGGGAAAGCGGATCCATCGGCAGCATGAGTGCAGCGTTGTCCTGGGAGGTTGACCTCTGGGGGAGGTTGGGCGCATTGCGTGGAGCCGCCAAGGCAGCCCATGCCGCGGCGGAGTTGGACTACGCCCACGCCCGGCTGGCGCTGGCTGGATTTGCGACCCAGGCATGGTTGACCGCCGCTGAACTCCATCAGCTGCGAGACTATGCCGTCGAGGTGATCGCCGTGCAGGAGCGCACGCAACGCCTCGTGCAAGACAAGGTTGAGTTGGGAACCCAGACCGAAAAAGAGGAGATGCTTGCCCTCGCCAACGTGAGTTCCGCTCGGAGCAATCTGGCGCGCACGGAGCGGGCCCTGCACACGTCCCTCCGCCTGCTTGATGTTCTCGCCGGACGTTATCCCGACGGGCAAATTGGGGTCTCGACCCACCACTCCGACCTGTCTGCTCCGGTGCCGGCGGGATTGCCTTCGGCGTTGCTTGAGCGTCGCGCTGATTTGGTGGGCGCCCGGGCGCGGGTCGAGGCGGCGTTTTTCCTCAAGCATGAAGCATCCGCGGCGCGGCTGCCTTCGCTCCTGCTCACGGCGCAAGCCGGGCATTCATCCGGAGAACTGTTGGAACTCCTCAACACGGAAGACGGGTTTTGGACGGCGGGAGGATCCCTGACCGCTCCCTTGTTCAGCTTTGGCCAGCTGAAGGAGCAGGTGAACATTCGGACGGCGGAGCAGGCCGCGGCGCTCGCCGCGTATGGTGAGGCGGTTTTGCAGGCTTTCTCCGAAGTCGAAAACGCGCTCTCCGATGGTGCGTTTCTGCGGGAGGAGCTGGGCCATTTGGAAGCCTTGCATGCCCAACTTGCCCGGGCACGCGAACTCTCGGAGGTCCAGTATGAGGCGGGCGACCTGGACCTTCTGAGCGTCCTGCAGCTGCAGCAGCAGGTAATTGCTGCCCAAACCAACCTGATCTCCGGCCGCTACGAACTGCTGCGCAACCGCGTCGATCTGCACGTCTCCCTTGGGGGCAATTTCACCCTGTAACCAAGACTTTTTTTAACCACCGAAATTCAAACACCAAACGCTTCACCTCCTCATGAAAATCTTCTCCATAATTTCCCTGGCCGCTCCTCTGATCGGGGTCGTGTTGACCACCGGTTGTGCTCCGGCCGAAGTTGAAACTCCGGAACGAGCGCGTCCCGTCAAAGTGCATCGCGTGAGCAGTGGGCTGCCGTTGCAGGAACACACCTATCCGGGCCGCACCGCGGCGCACCAGGAGGCCAGCCTCGCCTTCGAGGTGGCCGGCCAGGTCGTGGACCTTCGCATCAAGGAAGGTGACCAGGTGCAGGCGGGCGACGTGCTCGCGCAATTGGACGACCGGGACTATCAGTCGGCCCTGAACGCTGCCAAGGTGCGGTTCGAAGAAGCCGTGACCGAGCGCAAGCGCCGGGAAAACCTCCTCAATCGCAGTGCGGGAACACCCGTCGACTTGGATCGGGCGCAGGTTCTCGAAGCAGCCGCCCGGGCGGAATACGAGATTGCATTGAAGCGGCTGGAAGACACGCGGTTGCGGGCACCTTTCAGTGGCTACATCGCCCGTTTGATGGTGGATGACTTTGCCAATATCCTGCCCAAGCAAACCATCGCCGTGCTGCAGGACACGAGCCTGCTGGAAGTGGTGGTTGATATCCCGGAAACGATTTGGATCCTGGGAAATCCGGATGCCACGGTGGCGGAACTCACCGAACAGGCCCGGCCCCGGGTTACCCTGACGTCGTTGCCCGGCCGGGAGATGCCAGTTACGATGACCGAGTATGCGGCGACGGCCGATCCGATCACGCGGACCTTTGCGATGACGGGCAATTTTGTCCCTCCGGCGGACTTGAACATCAGCCCGGGCATGACCGCCTCCGTGCGTTTCCTGCTGCCCCGTCGGGCCGGCGCCAACGCTGGAAGTCTCGTTCCCGTCAACGCCGTCGCCCATACGTCAGAGGGGGATGCCATTGTCTGGCTGGTTGATGAATCGACCGGTCGCGTTTCTCGCCAGCCCGTGGAGGTGGGGGAAATGATCAAAGACCGGATCGAGGTGCTCAGGGGTCTCTCCGCGGACGATCTCATCGTCGCATCCGGGTTGGTGCACCTCGAGGAGGGCATGCTCGTCACCGATTGGAAATAATCAACCGGAGGAAACCACCATGGAAGCCATCAAGTTTTTTCTCAAAAAGCGCGTCATCAATCTCGTGTTGACTGCGTCTCTCTTCATCGGCGGCTTGCTCGCATATTTCGACATGAGCCGCCTGGAAGATCCCGAGTTTACGATCAAGGAGGCTCTGGTCATCACTCCGTATCCCGGAGCTTCAGCCGAGGAAGTCGAACAGGAGATCACCGACGAAATTGAAATCGCCGTTCAGCGGCTGGGGCAGATCGATGAAGTCGAATCCCGCTCGGAGAGGGACCTCTCCACGGTCACCGTCACGATCAAGGAGCAATATGACAAAAACACCCTCCCGCAGGTGTGGGACGAATTGCGTCGAAAGGTGCACGACGCACAATCGTCGCTCCCGCCCAATGCGGGACCGTCGATCGTTCTGGATGACTACGGGGATGTCTTTGGGGTGCTGTTGGTGCTCTATGGCGAGGACTATTCCCATGCTGAACTGAAGGAAGTTTCCGACCTGCTGCGGCGTGAACTGCTCCTGGTCACGGATGTCGCCAAGGTGGAGACCTTTGGGGAGCGCCAGGAGGCCGTATATGTCGAGCTCGACCGGGAGCGACTCGCTTCGCTCGGCATCGATCCGGCGCAAATCATTCAGGAACTTCAGTTCAAAAACCTGGTGGCCGGCGCGGGGTCCGTGCGGGTGGGAGACAGTTTCGTTCCACTGCAGCCGGACGGGACCTTTACGTCGGTCGCGCAGTTTGAAAACCTGCTCATCGCCGCCCAAAACGGGAGCCAGTTCTACCTGGGCGACCTGGGCACGATCCGCCGGGGATACGTCGATCCCCGCACGGAGATCGTTCACTATGACGGACAGCCGGCGATCGCCCTGGGGATCTCCACCGTATCGGGTGGCAATGTCATGACGATGGGTGACGCGCTGCAGGCGCGCCTCGCCGAACTCGAAAGCGAAATTCCCCTCGGGATGGAGATCGGCACCATCTCGATGCAGTCGGTTGCCGTTGAAACGGCCATCAATGGCTTCATCTCCAGCCTGATCCAGGCCGTTGGCATCGTTATCCTGGTGCTGTTGCTCTTCATGGGGCTGCGCAGCGGTCTGCTGATCGGTGTTGTCCTCATTATCACGATCGTGGGTTCGTTTCTGATTCTGAAGCCCATGGGCGTGGCCCTCGAACGGGTTTCGCTCGGCGCCCTCATCATCGCCCTGGGGATGCTCGTCGATAACGCGATCGTGATTGTCGACGGGATTCTGGTAAGACTGCAGCGGGGCAAAAAGGCGTTCGATGCGGCCTTCGAAGTCGTGCGGCAATCGGCCATTCCGCTGCTCGGGGCGACGCTCATCGCGATCCTGGCCTTTGCGGCGATTGGCGCTTCCAAGGATTCCACCGGCGAGTTCACGCGTTCGCTCTTCCAGGTGATCGCGGTCTCCCTGCTCCTCAGCTGGGTCACGGCCGTGACGACCACGCCCCTGCTCGCCATGATGTTCCTGCCCATACCCAAGGACACCACCCGCGATCCCTATGCCTCCCCCTTCTATCAGGGATACAAGTGGTTTCTGGAAGCCTGCCTGCGCCGTCGTTGGACTACGGTGGGTGTGATTGGCCTGTTGTTTGTCGTCTCGGTCGGGGGATTTGGCTTTGTGAAACAGGCTTTTTTCCCGCCGGCAACCCGCCCGCAGTTCATCGTGGATTTTTGGCAGCCGCAGGGAACCCACATTGATGCCACCGAGGCCGAGGCCGGGCGCCTGGCGGCCATCGTTCGCGAAATGGACGGCGTCGAAACGGTGTCCACCGTGGTGGGGCAAGGCGCGCCCCGGTTCCTCCTGACCTATGCTCCGGAAATGCCGAACGCCGCGTTCTCCCAACTCCTCGTCGATGTAGATGACGCCAAATACATCGACCGTCTCATTCCGGCGATCGAGGGCCGCATTCGCCGTGAGTTTCCCGATGCGCTGGGTTTTGCCTACCGGTTTGAACTGGGTCCCGGGGCGATCGGGAAAGTGCAGGCGCGTTTTGCCGGCCCGGAGGCCTCGGTCCTGCGTGAGTTGGGCGACCAAGCTTTGGCCATCATGCGCGGCGAACCCGAGGCTCGCGCCCCCCGCACCGACTGGCGTCAACCGGTCAAGGTCATCCGCCCGCAACTCATCGAAGAACAGGCGAACGCACTTGGCATCGACTACGCCGATGTGTCGCGCGTCATCCGCCATGCCTTTGAGGGGCAGCCTGTCGGGGTGTATCGGGAGAGTGACCTCCTGCTCCCGATCATCATGCGGGCTCCGGAACGCGAACGGGCCGAGGTGGAAAGCCTGCACAGCCTGCAGATCTGGTCGCCGGTCGCCCAACAACATGTTCCCTTGCGCCAGGTTGTTTCCGCATTCGAAACCGCGGAGGAGGATTCGCTGATCCTGCGCCAAAACCGCAAGCGGACGCTCACGGTCTTCGCCGACCCGGTCTCCATTACCGCGGATGAACTCCTGGGCCGTCTGCGTCCCGCCATTGAAGCGATTCCGCTGCCGTCCGGCTACACCCTCACTTGGGAGGGGGAATACAAGGATACGAACAAAGCCCAGAGCGCCCTGGCGGCCTCCGTGCCGTTCTTCTTCGTGCTCATGATCCTGATCACGGTGGGGCTCTTCAATTCACTGCGCCAACCCCTCGTGATTTGGGCCTGCGTGCCCCTGGCGATCGTGGGTGTCACCGCGGGCCTGCTTATGACCGGGCAACCGTTTGGCTTTATGGCGCTGCTGGGCTTTCTGAGCCTTTCCGGCATGTTGATTAAAAATGCCATTGTGCTGATCGATGAGATAAACGTGCAGCGCAACAGCGGCGTGGCTCCGTATGAAGCGATCGTACATTCGGGCATGAGCCGTCTGCGTCCCGTCGCCCTGGCCGCTTCCACGACCGCGCTGGGGATGATCCCGCTGTTTTTCGACGGGTTCTTCATCTCGATGGCGGTGACCATCGTGTTCGGTCTGATTTGCGCCACGGTGCTGACGATGGTCGTTGTGCCTGTGTTCCACGCCGTCCTTTGCCGGGCCAAGCCGGTATGTTCCGAACCATCTTAAGCATGATGCGGCCACGAAGATAAAAATCATCCGTCAGCCGGAAAAATCGGGCTCCTCTCGTTTCTTTTTTCCGTCTGATGGGTGCTTCCCCCAATCTTTAGCCAGACACCCGAAGGTGCTTTTTCACCAATGAAACCTCAACCCACTTCAACTCAATTTGCCAAGCCGCGTGCCTTCGTGCTGCCTCGAGTGATCCTGCTTTTCTTGGCTGCGTTTACCGTGGGCAGTCCCGGACGGGCCGACGTCGACTACATTGCCGCCATTTTCGATAACGATTTGTTCATCGGTAATGACAACGGATACACCAACGGCACCTTCATTTCCTTGTTTGATGTAGGCGGGGAAGGGGAGGAATTTCCGACGTCCGACTTTTGGGTCGTTCCATTGAAATGGTCGCTCCCGGACACCGCGATGGCGGATGCCGTTGTTGTCGTAAACGGTTATACCGTCGGGCAAGCCCTGGGGACCCCTGGTGACATCACTGTCGCGGATCCACCTCGTGATGAACTGCCTTATTCCAGCTTAATAGCGTTAACCAATTCCTTTGTTGTGGTCACGCCGGTGTATGCTGACCTCACCAGCACCACAATCGGACTTGTCGGGCCTTCCGCGCTGGGGGAAGAAGTGCAAACGTTTGTCCATGATCTCATTGGGGCAGACGAGCCTCAGGGTTGGGACACTCAGCTGGGAGATGAAATCGTCCTGCAGTTCACGCGAGCCCGGACGTGGCGAACCTGGGCTGCGGATTCGGGAGCCTTCGACCTTTTGACCAACGCGGAGATCGCCGCGGGCACCCTGTCCAGCCAAGTCTCTGCCGGAGCGATCTTCCGCTATGGGCGTGAACTCGATCGCTCCTACGCGACCACGATCCTTACGAGTACCCGTACGGCCAACCCGGGGGCGGTAAATGAGGGTTGGTTTGTCTATGGCAGTGTGCACGGAGGCTATACGTTCAATCAGATATTCGCTGACGGGAATACCTTCCGCGACAGCCGTTCCGCGGATTACACGCGTGAGTTCATCAGTGTTTCGGCGGGAGTCGCCGTGGGATGGCGCAACCTTCTCGTCAGCTTCGCCCTGACCGACTTTAACCTGCTTGAAGATCGCAACAGTGACGTGGATGACTTTACCCGCTACGGCACGATCTCAGTGGGATGGCGGTTATGACGAAGGGGACCAAAAGGGAAGGGCGCCGACAAGGAATGTGGCTTGAGGTCGGGTGAAGGCTCCGCCGGTTCACACAACCAGCGGAAAATCACCTTCTGTTTTTTCGACTTCCCGACTTCCGAATTCACTTCGGTTGCGGAACAACCTTACCGGAAACTGCTCAGGTCGAAGGCGGCCGGGTCGCGATAAACAGACGCTGGCAATTTGTCGAAAACTGCGATGCCGGTGTGCCCCCGGCCCTTGCCTCGTCCGGAGGCCAGCAGGATGTCGCCATGGCGCTGCCAGTCGGTCCAAGGTCCGAGGTCACGTGCGTCGGCGTCGTCGAAATTGCGCCAGAACAGCCAGTGCGAAACGAGCTGCGATCCCTGATCGACAAAGACGTGGTATTTGTTGTCGGGAGTGCGGCCCACCTCCTGAAACGTGAGTTGCAGCACGTCGCAACGATTGCCGGATGGATCCTCCTGTACGCCAGCATATTTGAGGGTCACGCCCGAGTCCTTCAGTTTGTAAGGCATGACCAGCCAATAGCTGTCGTTGATCCACGCTCCCTTGGCCGAGCTGATGGCTTCCGCTAGTTCGGCGGGATCGGTGATTTCGACCCCATCGCGCCACGCGTGTCCGGTGCCGTCGTTCAGATTTGAGAGCACGGTGAGGTCCTTGAATTCGAAGCGGTGGTCGCCGGTGAACTTGTCCCACACGTGCAGGCGATTGCCGAAAAACCGCCAGGTAATGTGGCGGGTATTGTCCCATGCCGCCCGTCCGCCCATGGCCGCCATGGTGGCGTCGGCGATGACCATCGCCTGCTCATCGGACCCGGCCAGGTTAAACCCGGCCTGCGGTGGATTTGGGGAATCGGCGGTAGCGGTAAGTGGCGGGATCAGCACGATGAACAGGACGCGGATAAGGTTATGGAGGCGCATGGGTCCAATGAAGCCGCAACGCAGCGGAGAGACAAACCTTGTGTGTCCTTGATCGTGCACTGCGAAGCTGGCGGCGGGATGATGGGTTTTCCTTTATGGACACCGTTTGGCGGGCAAGGCGGGAGGAACTCGACTTGGCTGTCGGGAGGTCGGTTCCGATCGTCATCGCCGGGTGGGATTGGCTGCGGCATTCTTGAGGTTGCGTCGATTCCAATCGATTTTGGGAACCTTCGGCGAGTAGCGGGTTTGGCGCGTTCGTCGGTCGGGGATGTTGGCGGGCTCGGTGCGCCGCCTACTTCAACGCAAAACCAAGGAGTGGATTTTCTGCTCCGTTCCTGACATGCAAATGCTCAAATCCCATTTATTCCCTCTCAAGGGTGTTCCAGGTGTCTTTCTTGCGATCATTTTTTCAACGGCCCTCGGAGCCCAAGCAGCAGTTTCAATCACTGCGAAGGAGGTGGGTTCCGGTCTGGCCCGCTACACCCTCGATATCGATATTCCCGCAGCTTGGGAAATCACGGATGTTCCCGAGTGGGTCGAAGTCTCACTTTCCCGGGGGGCCGGGCAAAAAACGATCATGGTCAGAGTGTCGCCCAACCCGGACCCGAGTCCTCGTTCGGCCACGCTAAAGATCGGATCGGTGGCGCACCACATCTACCAGGCCGCTTATGGAGAATCGCGACGTGAGGTTCTTGCCGTGGGCGATTACGCCCTCCTTTCGGGAAGTGCGGGGGTAAATCAGAACACGTTGCCGATCGAACTGAGAGCTGATGTCGTCGCTGCGGCAGCCGGAGGGGCTCACGCGTTGTTTGTCACCAGTGATGGGGTTTTGTGGAGCGTCGGCTCCAACCGCAACGGCCAGCTGGGGAATGGAACTTACGAGAGCACCTCGACCCCGATTGCGGTTGCCGAAGATGTGGTCGATGTCGCAGCCGGGGATTCTCAAAGCTATTTTATCAAATCCGACGGCACCTTGTGGGGCATGGGGTTTAATGGATTGGGCAATCTGGGCGACGGCACCCGCGAAGAGAGGCTCACCCCGGTTTTGATCACGACAGATGTGGCAGAAATCGACTGTCGCCGGCTGCACCTCGTGATTCTCAAGACCGATGGATCACTCTGGACGGTAGGCCACAATACGAGCGGGCAATTGGGCGATGGCACGAAGGTGGATCGGGATGTGCCTGTGATGATTGATGTAGGGGTGGTTGCCATCGCCGCGGGAGGACGCCACACGCTTTACGTGCGGGAGGACGGACGGCTTTTCGGCTTCGGTTCCAACGAAACCTCCCAGCTTTCGCGGGATGGGGGAACCGAGTTTCTTCACGCCATCTTGGTGGCGGAAAACGTTTCTGCCGTGGCCGCGGGAGAGGAAATCACGCTATTCATCGATGATGCGGGAGACCTATGGGTCCGGGGATACAACCGCCACGGCGGCGTGGGAAACGATACCTCGTCGGCGTGGACGCCGGCGCACATTGCAACCGAAGTGAGTTTTGTCGCGGCGGATGGAGACTCCAATTACTTCATCCGAGAGGACGGCTCCCTATGGGGATGGGGGGAGAATCATTACGGACAGCTCGCAGACGCGACCACGATCCAAAGACGATTGCCCGTTTCCATTGCCCAGGATGTAAAAGCAGTCATTCCGGGGCAGGATTTCACCCTGTTTATTCAACGGAATGACACCCTTTGGGGGATGGGCCGGAACGACGACGGTCAGCTGGGTCAGCCGATTGAGCGGATTGATCGCAACCTCAACCAAGTCGCCATCGATGCCCGGTTCGTTGCGGCCCATGACACCCACAGTCTGTTTTTGCTGGAGGACGGGTCGGTTTGGGGCATGGGCTCGAATCTGAGCGGCCAGTTGGGCGAGGTGGATTGGGCGATCCATAATGCCCCCGTGCGATTGGCGGATGACGTGGAGGCGTTGGCGACAGGGTCTCGGCACAGCTTGTTTCTGAGACCTGATGGTCAGCTTTTTGCGGTGGGGACCGGTTCCTACGGACAGCTCGGCGACGGGAGGTTTTGGTCTTGGTCAACCCATACCCCGGTGTTGGTGGCTGATGCCATTCGCTCGGTCGCGGCGGGTGCGTTCCATTCATTATGGGTGGACCAGTCCCAGCAATTGTGGGCCACGGGGCGAAATGAAAACGGCCAGCTGGGGTTGGGCTCATTGGCCAATCAATCCACTGCCAGTCTGGTGACGAGCGAAGTGGTCATGGCCGCAGGGGGACTTTCGCATTCCGCGTTCGTGAAAACTGATGGTTCGCTATGGACGATGGGAGACAACCGGCATGGGCAGTTGGGCAACCTGCTGCCCGGGGCCATGACAACACCGCGCATGGTAGCGACCGACGTCGTCCATGTCGCGGCCGCGGGGAACCACACTTTGTTTATCAGAAAGGATGGCACTCTGTGGGGCATGGGAGAGAACGCCTTCG
The DNA here is from genome assembly GCA_028280945.1 of Opitutaceae bacterium. Lineage (GTDB taxonomy): Bacteria > Verrucomicrobiota > Verrucomicrobiia > Opitutales > Opitutaceae > Actomonas. Next base: position 56,971 of record JANQKV010000004.1, on the reverse strand, counting down.
GAGTGTTGGGTGAACACACTTCGGGATTCGGCTACGAGCCGATCAAGATTGCCGACGGGGTCACGCACGTGGCCACTTCGCCGCATCATACACTTTACGTCACGATGGACGGAGCAGCGTGGGCCATGGGCCGAAATGACTTTGGACAGTTGGGAGACGGCACCCAAGTTGACCGGACCACCCCCATTGAAGTGGCGCGCGGGGTTCAAGCCATCGCGGCGGGTGAACGCCACTCGTTGATCATTCGTGATGCTGCGCTCCCGGCGATTATGGCAACCCCAGCATCGATCGCGGTCGAACCCCAGGCGATGACGGTTGTTTCCGCCCAAGTCGGCGGACCCGGCGATCTGGAATACCAATGGCAGAGCTGGTCCACCTTGGACAAGCGATGGAAGTCGTTGGAAGACGACCATACCTTCACGGGCACCTCGACACCTAACTTGTTGATCAAAGATGGGACATCCGCTTTGGACGGACTGCAGCTGCGCTTTGAGGTGACCAATGCCGCTGGAGCCTTGGCGAGTTTACCCAGCAGGATCGCCCTGGGTGCTCCGGAGCCGCGGGCGACTCGATTGATCAACATTTCCACCCGGTCAATCGTGGGCACCGGCGAGGCGGTCCAAATCGCTGGATTCGTGGTTGAATCCGATACACCGCGGGAAGTGCTGATCCGGGCGAGTGGTCCGGCTTTGACGGCGCTTGGTGTCGATGGAGCGTTGGCCGACCCCGTTTTGCAGGTTCTAAAGGGCACCGACACCATGGCCGAAAACGACGATTGGGATTCGGCCTTGGTGGACGTCTTTGCCAGCGTGGGAGCAAGCCCCTGGCAAACCGGCAGTGCCGATGCCGCTGTTTTGACCACGCTGTCTCCCGGAAGCTACACCGCCATCGTTTCCGGTGCTGCGAACGAAACCGGTGTCGCGCTGGTGGAAGTGTATGAAGTCGACTCAACCCATGCCGATCGCCGCTTGGTCAATATTTCCACGCGTTCGGACGTTGGCTCAGGCAGTGCGATCCAGATTGCCGGTATCGTCGTGACTGGGCAAGGTCCCAAGAAGGTCATCATCCGGGCGGCAGGTCCCGCCTTGGCCGAGGCGGGAGTCAACAGTGCGCTGGCTGATCCCGTCTTGCGCCTCTTCAAGGGCGACCAACTGCTCTTCGAAAACGATGACTGGGATTTCCAACTCCAAAACGAGTTCGCCGATGTGGGAGCATTCGCTTGGACGGAAGGCAGTGCGGATGCCGCCATGGTTGTCATTCTTGAGCCCGGCGGCTACACCGCCCAAGTTTCAGGTAAAAATGGCGCCACCGGCACCGCCCTGATCGAGGTTTACGAGGCGCGTTAGCCCGGGATGACGGTTAAGGCAGCCGGCCTTCCCGGAACGCCGGGCGGTGGATTGCCAATTTAACAGTGGTTGCGGACGGTCCGGCACTCTGTTCGGTTTGAGCATGGACACATACCGACAGGCAACGCGAGCGGAGTTGGATTTGGCGGTCGAGTGGGCGGCGGCGGAGGGATGGAATCCGGGATTGGGGGATGCCGATCTCTTTTGGGCGACTGATCCGGCGGGGTTTGTCTGCATCGAGCGTGCGGGGGAGGTCATCGGGACCGGATCCATCGTCGCCTATGACGATGCCTTTGGCTTCATGGGATTCTTCATCGTGCGGTCCGATTTGCGCGGGCAGGGGATCGGACGGGACTTTTGGTACTGGCGGCGGGATCGATTGCGCGGCCGGTTGCGACCCGATGCGGCCATCGGCATGGACGGCGTCTTCGACATGCAACCCTTCTACGCACGGGGCGGATTTGAGTTTACTCATCGCAACCTGCGCATGGCGGGCGAAGGGCAGCCACGGGAGAGTTTGGACGCAGGCCTGGTGCCGCTGACCGAACTCCCGTTTGCGGACGTGGCGGCGTTCGACGAGAGGCATTTTGGTTTTAAGCGGGAGGCGTTTTTGCGAGCCTGGATTGATCCGACCGGCGGCCAGGGTTGGGGACTGGTTCACGAAGGCCGCTTGGTGGCGATGGGGGTGGCTCGGCCTTGCCGGGAGGGCTTCAAGATTGGACCGCTGTTCGCCGAGGACGAGGTCGGTGCGGAAAGGGTGTTCAACGCCCTGAGCCACCATGCCGCGGGACAGCCCCTGTTCCTCGACACTCCGGAAAACAACTCGGCCGCGCTGGCGCTGGCCGCCCGCCACGGCATGACGGAGGTATTTGGCTGCGCTCGGATGTATCATGGTCCCGCCCCCGATCTGCCTTGGCCGGGGGTTTATGGGGTGACGTCCTTTGAGCTCGGTTAGGTCAACGGTTCAGGATCAGATGAAACGCTGAAACCCCTATCCGTTTCAGGTGTCACAAAGGAATCCTGCCTCAGCCATGAACTCCCTACTTTCTTTGTTTCCGGTCGCTTGGTGCTCTCGATCTGCCCTGGTCGGCGTAAGCTTGGCGATGTTATTCGGATTAGGATGCCAAACTCCCGACACGACGAACACGGCATCGGTGCCCATCCACACGTTGGCCGGTAACCCCAAGCTGCAGATCGAGCATATTTCTCGATTCTATTCCGGACGACAGGAGGCCTTTTTGAAGAAGTTGCCCTATTCGGGATATGTGATTCTCCGGGGAGTCTTGGATCGAAGGGATTCCGTTGATGTGCGATCCGTGCACGAATCCTATCCAAATCACGCCCGGGACGAATGGGCAATTGCCTTGGGAGAACAGGTATCGCTGAGCGTGACCGATGTGGGAACTCGAGTGCGGCCGCTGGTTGAGGTCATCGTAATTTTTTATGATGAAGATGGTGATGCGGATTTGAGTGCTGGTTCTGCGTTGGTCTTCGGACGGCAACTTCGTGAGCCGACGCCTTCGGAGACTTACCGGCCCGAAGGTTACCTGCACCTGCATTCCCCCTATTTCCTCCAGGTTTACGGTTACGAACGGGAGGATCTTGCGACCGAACCGGTCAAGCAGATCGAATCAACCGCGGCTCCATCGACGGCCGAATGACTCTGGTGCGGCCGCGTCGGTCGGTCTCCAACATAGCTCTTGTAGCGGAGGTGGGTCATTTTCAGATCCATGAAAAAATCATGATATCGCAAGATCTGCGCCGGATCGCGACTGGCGGTCTGCGCCGGGTTCTGCACATTTGAGCGTTACCGCCGATCATCAGCTGGCCCCTGGTGTGTCAAAATGCGGGAGTACTCTTAAACCCCTTTGTTGAATCAGGCTATGGATTGCAGATTTTGGAAACCACTCGAATGTATTCGCTTTCGCCTTACCGGGCGGATCAATCGTGCGGCCCGCGGGTTGCGGCTTGCCGGCTTGCTGGTGGGAGCAGCCATGATGACCGGGCCAGGTTGCGAGACCACACCTGAACCGGAGATCGTCCATACGTTGGCGGGCAATTACACTCTGCCGCGGAAGAGTATCCTCAGGTTTTACGAGCATGACCGTCAGGACCTGCGGAACATCCCTTACGAGGGTTACGTGGTGCTGCTGGGGGATTCCGTTTACGACCGGCCGGACTTGGTCGATTTGCGGGCCATTGAAGTCTATCCGGACGAGAGCAAAGTGGATTTGGCCAAAACCCTCGCTTCGCGAATTTCGATGCAGGAAGGCGTGGGCAAGGTAAACCACCTCGGTGAGACCACGGTGCACGTGATTTTCTACCAACTCGATGACGGCTCGCGGGTGGCGCTGGTGTATGGTCGTCCAGCGCCGGGGTCGCCGGGCGCGTTGCGCGGCGGCGGAGACGTTCTTATCGTGGCGCACTACTGACCGCAATTTTCCATGCAGTCCAAACCTGAATCTTCATTACTCGATCTCACGCATTGCAAATGGTCGCGGCGGTCGGGCGCCTGGCGGGCGGTTTTCAGCCTGAGCTTGGGAGGCTTGCTACTTTCCGGCTGCGAAACCACCACTACTCCGATTGCCGAACGCGCGATTGAGCATACCCTGCTGGGCAACCCCAAGCTTCCCGCGAAAGAGCTGGAGCTTTTCTATCAAGGCGAGAATGCCAAGATGCTCAAAAATCTGCCGTATTCGAGTTACGTGATTTTTCGAGGGAGCATTGAGCGAGACGGATCCATCAACCTGCGAAAGGTGTGGGATGCCTATCCGGATGAATCGCGAACGGAGGTTGCCCGTGCCTTCGCTTCCGCGGCCACGGTGGCGCCGTCCTCGGTGGGAGGACGCGTCCGGCCGACGGCTGAGGTATATGTCATATTCTACGACTATCAGGACGCTCCGGGCGGCCGGGCCCTGATCTTTGCCCAACAGACCACCGGCGACACAACCGTTGTTCGACGGGGCGGCAATCACTACCTGCTCCTCGCCAACTATTGACGCCGGCTTGGCCCCGGGTGCCGGGTCGATCAACCGACGATTCCGAGGGGTTTGGTTTGCCGCCAATCCCCGCGGGTGAAGTCGGGAAATGCCTGGGGGGCGCCGCCGGCGGCAACGGATCGTTCGCTCAACTCGCTGACCGCACTCCAGAATGCGCCCTCGTAGACATTCTGGTCGAGAGGTTCGCCCTGGCGCAGGCATTCGATCATGCGAAATCGCATCAGGAAATCCATGCCGCCGTGGCCTCCCATCCGGCGGGAGAGTTCCCCCATGCGGCGGAAGAGTGGATGGTCGTGTTCGACCATGAAGGCCTCGAGCGCCTCCCCCTCGGCCCATTCGTGATGGTCCCGGGTGATCCCGGGCACGCCGCCTTCCAGCGCGATCCGGGTGGGAAAACCGGCCAGCGCTCCACGTGTGCCTTGGATGAGGTTCAACCGCGTGTAGGGGCGCGGACTGGTTTCGTCCCATTGCACCAGAACCGTCCGGCCCAGTGTCGTCTTGATGATGGAGGTGTTGAGATCGCCGCCGCGGAAATCAAGTTGGTTCCACCGGTGTTCGGCAGCGTAATTGGAATCCGAATACATATTGCGGCCGATGGCCGGCGAGGAGTAGGAGACCAGGGTGCCGAAGTTGTCCTCTCCGCGGACCAGATTCAGGTATTGGGCGACCGGCCCTAGGCCATGAGTTGGATAGAGGTTGCCGTTGCGGTGGGCGTAGTGCGGTGTGCGCCACGATCCCGTGCCCCGTCCCACGTGTTCCATCTGGAAACGCAGGTCATGGATGTAGGCGGCTTCAGCATGGAGAAGCTCACCGATCATCCCTTGGCGACATAGGTTAAGAAACAGCAGCTCCTCCCGGCCGTAGTTGACGTTCTCCATCATCATGCAATGGCGACCGGTCTGCTCCGCAGTGTCCACGATCTGCCAGAGTTCCTTGATTGTGACGGCAAGCGGTACCTCCACAAATGCATGTGCGCCCTGCCGCATCGCCTCGATCGCCATCGGGGCATGGTCGCGCCACGGGGTGGAAATGATCACTGCATCGGGCCGCATCTCATGCAGCATCTTCCGCCACAATTCGGGAGCGCCGTGATAGAGCTTGATCGCAGGATGCCGATTTTCCCCGCCAGCCTCCCGGGCATGGTCGGCGGCGCGCCGCGCATAGTCCTCGTAGAGGTCGGCAATCGCCACGATCTCGGTGCCTTCGATTGCGGCCAGTTGGCGGGCGTGTCCACTGCCGCGGTCACCCACGCCGATCAGCGCGATTCGCACCACGTCGAGGGCTGGGGCGGCAAAATCCCCCTGATACCGGGCACCCGCTGCCCGGGCGGGTGATTCCGCACCCACCGCTGTCGCGGCCATCATGCCGGCGGCGAGTCCGGGGGAACGTTTCAGAAAACCACGGCGGGAAAGGTCAGGGGCAGTCACGGGACAAGACTGCCAGATTGTTCGATGCCAACCAAGCCTGCGGTGGACTTGCCGTGCTCCCTGCCGGAGGTCCGGCAGGGCCGCTGCGGCCGTTGTATGTGGTTAACGCGTGGCGAGGGCATTCCGGCCGGGTCTTGGCCTTTCCGGCGGCATGGGCCAATCGTTTGGCATGTCTTCCCCGGATGCGGCCCCAGCCCAGTCTTCGCCGAGTTTTTGGGCTACGCTCAGCCAGCACAAACAGGTTCCCTTTTGGGAGCTCTCGTTCGATTGCTGGGATCGGTTTTCTCCCCGACCCCTGGTCCTCGGCGAGGCGTTTGAAGCGTTGCCGGATGCGCAGAAGTCCGACGCTCTCCGGCGCAATGCCGCCGTGATCGCGGAGGTTTGCCAACTCATTCCGTTTTCGGCCGTCACCGCCCCGGGGGGATTTTGGGAGGAGGCGCCCGGCCAATTGGCCTATTATGTTCTGCCCGGTGAGTGGCGTTTCCACCAGATCGAGGCGATGCGGGTCGCGTTGCCGGACCACGTCATGATCGTGGCCAACGCGAGCGCCATTCTCGCGGCCGACTACGATCCGGATTTTTGCGAAATGATGTTTGAGGAGCCCGAGGGCATCGACGCCATCGTGGCCGAGCGGATGACCACCGAACTGGCTCACGCCCGGCGCTATATCGACGCGGGGGCGGGGGCAGTGGTTTCCTGCTCGGACGTCGCGGACAACAACGGTCCGTTTTTTCATCCCCACCAGATGGAGCGGTGGATTTATCCCGCCCTGCAGGAGTGGTCGCGGGAGATCCGGGAGATGGGAGCGTTTGCGATCCTGCACTCCGATGGAAATCTCGAACCCTATTTGGAGCCGCTGGCCGAAAGCGGGATCGACGCGCTGCAGGCCATTGATCCGGTGGCGGGCATGAAACTCAGGCCCACGCTCGATCAGGTGGGCGACCGGATCTGCGTCTGCGGCAACTTTGACAACGGCCGACTGCTGCTCGACGAGCCCGACGCCATTCATGCCGCCGCGCTTGACCTGCTCAGGCAAAACAAGGGCCGCGGCATGTGGTCGTTCGGCTGCTCCAACGCGGTCCAACCCGAGGTTCCGCGGGAGCATTACACCGCCTTGGTTGCCGCCTGGCGGGAGGCCGGGGCATTGGATTAGGCCGGTTGTTCCTCGGTGGTTTCGAGAGGTTGTGCTTCCGAGCCCCAAAACTCCGTCGCCAAGCCACGGATGGCGGCGATGGCGGGGTCGTCGCGACGGGACCTCAGGTAACACAACGAAAACGGCATGCGGTGGCTGAAGTGCGGCCAGATACTCAGCTTCGAACAGTCGTCCATTTCGGACGAGGCCAGCGACTCTTCCGTCGTCAACGTGATGGCTTGCTCGCTGGCTACCAGGTTGAGTCCGGTGCGATCTTCATCGACGTGAAAACGGGCCTGCGGGCGGATGTTGTGTTCGCGCGTGAGGTTTTCCACATAGCGGGCGTAGGAGCAGAGCGGAGAGTTGAACAACCAGGGTTTGTCGGCGAGCAGTGACCAGTCCGGTCGATCGAGTTCCTTCGCCCAGGCGGTGGGAATCACCACCACCAGATTGCAGTGCTTGAGCAGGTGCGTCTCGATGGTCGGGTCTTCGCAGGTGCCTTCATAGAAACAGGCATCGAGGTCACGGCTTTGCACCGCCTGCAACAGCGCGCCGCTGTTGCCATGGGTCACGTCGAAGCACAACCGCGGGTGTTGCTCGGCCAGCCGCGAAATGAGCCCGGAGCTTTGGTCGGGATCCCCGGAATTAAAACCGAGGCGAAGCAGCCCGCTGACCGCTCCTTTCAACGCCGCCGCCCGGGCGGTGAGGTCCCGGGAAGCGTTGAGCAATTGCTCCGCCTGTTCCCACAGGGCTTCGCCGGCGGGCGTGGGGGTCATGCCGGTCGCACTGCGTTCGAAGAGCTGCAGGCCAAACTCCTCCTCCAGCGCCTTGATGTGCGCACTTACGGCCGGCTGGCTGGTGAAGAGGGTTTCGGCGGCACGGGTCAACCGGCCCTCGCGGGCGACGGCGACAAAGGTGCGTAGTTGGTAGAGCTCCATGGCGAGCAGAAGGCGGGGCGGGGAATTACGAGCAGACGGTGGACCGATTCTGACCGCAGCGCAATGCGCGTTCGCGGCGCTGCACCCGGCTGCGAATGGCGGCTGCGCTCATGTTGGCCTCGGAGGCCTGGGCTTTGGCGATCCAGCAAGGTACACACGGATCGCGCGGCGCGGCGATCTGGGAGTCGGGCAGGGCGTTGAGCATCTGGAAAGGAGTAAACGCATTCATAACCTCAACACCCTAACACGGCGGGCCGGTCAACCGGTCATCGGAAGATCCGATACCCCCTATCGATGTTCCGGATGGGTTGAATCTGGAACTCAGGAAAGCAGGGAGAAAACCCGCCCGATGTCCCCGGGGTGAGTGCCAAAAACCAAGTTGATGATGAGCTGTGGTCGCCGAGCGAAACCAACCAGTCACGGCCTGCCCCTCTTTTTTCTCCGTTTTCTCCTGTAAAAACAGCGTGCTGACGGCTTTGCGCCTCCGCGTCTTCGCGTGAGAAACCCAGCGTTGGAGTGGTGCGGTGCCCCCGGCAGGCTGACGGCTTGGCGCCCTTTGCCTCCCTTCTTCGCGGTCTGAAACCGGGTTCACGAAACCTTGACGTTCAGCTTTCGCTGAATCGACAGCGGGCATCCGTCGGCCCCAGCTCAGCGTGCTTTCTTAAGCCCACCCCTTGATCATGAACCCCTCCTCAGAATCCACCCCTGCGTCGTTTCCCAAGGACCGGCGGACATTCCTCAAAACCATGCTGGTGGCCGGCACCGCCCCATTGATCCTGCCGTCCCGCGGTTCCGCCGAAGCCCCCAAACACAAAATCAAGATCGGCCTCATCGGCTGCGGCGGCCGGGGCACGTGGATTTCCCGGCACTTTCTCGAACATGGCGGCTACGAGATCGTGGCCGGGGCGGACTACTTCCCCGATCGGCTCGATGCGTTCGCCACCGAATTTAATGTGCCTGCGGACAAGTGTTATGCCGGACTCTCCGGCTACCGGAAATTGATCGATGATGGCGGAGTGGATGCGGTAGTGATCAAAAGCCCGCCGTTCTTCCATCCCGCTCAAGCCGAATACGCGGTCAAGGCGGGCAAACACGTCTACCTGGCAAAGCCGGTGGCCGTTGATGTGCCGGGCAGCCTTTCGATCGAGGCCAGCGGGGCGTTGGCCACCCGGCAGGGGTTGACCTACCTCGTCGATTTTCAGACCCGCGCCAACGCGTTCTTCGTCGAAGCCATGCGGCGCGTGCATGACGGCGCCCTGGGCAGGTTCGCCTTCGGCGAATCCTCCTACCACGCCATCGACCCGTTTCAGAATGCCGCCGAGGTGCTGGGACCGGATCCGCTCGACCCGGAGCGCCGCCTGCGGGTTTGGGGAGTGGATCGCGTATTGTCCGGCGACATCATCACCGAGCAAAACGTCCACACCCTGGACGTCATGAGTTGGATCATGGACAAGCCTCCGGTCCGGGCGATGGGGTCCTCCAACCAGACCGTGCGGCCGTGGGGCAATTGCCAGGATCATTTCTCCGTGATTTATGATTACGGGGACGGGGTCGACGTGAGCTTCACCTCGCGACAGTTCGCCGCCCACGGCACCCGGCCCGACGGCATCCGCAATCGCATGTTTGGTGAAGCCGGCGTGTTGGAGACGCAGTATGATGGTCCGGTCATGATTCGCGGTGGGGCGGACAACTTCTACCGCGGCGGCAATACCCGGGGACTCTACGGCAGTGGCGCTGTGAACAACATCGCCGCCTTCCACAACGCGGTGATGAACGGGGATGCCTCCAACCTGACCGTGGCGCCCAGCGTTCGCAGCAACCTCGTCACCATCCTCGGGCGCGAAGCCGCCTACACGGGCGAACCCGTGGCTTGGGAGGAGCTCCTCCGCTCGCACAAGGCGCTCGAACTCGACCTGGAGCTGTCGGCATGAACCGCCGCGCCGCCCTCAAAACAACGGCCCTGCTCGCCGCGGGCGCCGTTGCCGCCCCGTGCCTGTTTTCCGCATCGCCCCGGCGGCGCCATCTGATCGGCGCCTGCGATTGGTCGATCGGTCGCATGCTCGAACTGGACGCCTTTCGCATGGGGCGGGAGCTGGGCCTCGATGGCATCCAATACTCGTTTGATGAGGTGGGGCGCGGGTGGGACCTGCGCACGATGGAGAACCGGCAAGCCGTCCGGCGCGTCGTTGAGTCGACCGGCGTGGGCATTGCGTCCCTGGCCATCGGGCTGTTGAACAAGATCCCCTTCGCCTCGACGGACCGCGGCGAGGAGCTGGTGCGCGAGTGTATCCAAACGATGGTGACGCTCCGGGACGAAGCCGCCGAACTCGACAACCCGGAACTGGCCGCCAAGGTCGCGCCGGACCTCGCGCTGCTGGCCTTTTTTGCCGATGGCGACATCAACGGCAGCCCGGAGCTGTTGGATCGCACCGCGGAAAAACTGAAGCGCATTGCGCCCCTGGCCGAAGAACACGGATTCACCCTCGGGCTGGAGACCTGGTTGAATGAGGCGGACCATCGCTACATCCTTGAGCAGGTCGATTCACCGGCGGTGAAGGTTTACTACGACGTGGCCAACTCCCACAAGATGGGTTACGATATCTACGCGGAAATCGAAAGCCTGGGGGCGGACAACATCTGTGAGATCCACTGCAAGGAAAACGGCTTCCTGCTGGGCGAGGGCCACATCGATTTTGAGCGGGTTGAACGCATCGTTCGGGCGATCAATTACGACGGTTGGCTGGTCATCGAATCAGCGATTCCCAAGGGCATGGAGCCGCGCGACGCTTATGAGCACAACGTGGGCTACCTGCATTCGGTTTTCGGCTAACCCCGCTCGATTGAGCAAAACGCTGCCAATAGCAGTATAGATCAGCACTCCAGAATTGAGCAGCCGAGATAGGTCAGACCAGTTGTTCTCGTGGTGCGCGTTGAGGTGTCGTTGCTCCGCGCCCAGGGCATTTTGCGGCCTCTGCATTCTCCTTGGCTTCCTGGTGTTAAAACCAGCGTTGGAGTGGTTCACTGTGACCTGTGACGGCCAGACCCCGTCTTTGAAGAACTAGAGGTGGAGGAGGCCGATGGCGTAGAGGATCACGGCGAGGACGGCGGCCACGGTGCGGTGGTGGTTGTAGCGGGTCCAGGTCCGGAGATAGAACTGCCAGAACTCGGCGGCTTTTTCCGGGGACACGTCCTCCAACTGGTCATTCAGCGGCACGTTGCGAAAGGCAGTGTAGAGGAAGGTGCCGAACACGTAGAGGCACGCGGCTGACAGAAACCAATGGGAGGCAAATGCCCCCACGCCGAGGACGGCCAGCACTCCGATCTCGAGGGACAGGACCGCAGTCCCGATGAACGACCCGAGGAACAAGGGGTTCAATATGACCTGGTTGATCGACTGCATAGCGCGGATGCCTTCCTCGTGGGAAAGCGTGGAGAGGGCCTTCATGACCGTGTTGGAAAAGATGAAGAACAGTCCGGCCATCAGTGCCGAGCCGACCAGCGCCGCGAGGAGCACGATTTCCTGCCAGCTGATCATGACGCACCTCCCGGCAGGTTGAAGGTTCCGGCAGCGACTTCGGCGCGAGCGAAATCCGCAAAGTCCCGCGGTTCGCGCCCTAGGGCGCGCTTCACGCCATCGGTCAGCGAGGCGTTGCGGCCGTCGAGCACGTCGGCCAGGAGCTGTGCCACCGGCAGGGATTCTTCCTCGGAGAAACCATGATCCACGAGCTCCTTGGCGTAGTCTGGCACGCTGACGGCCTCGTATTGCACGGACCGTCCCATGGCCTGGCTCAACTCCGCCACGACGTCCGGCAGCGAGAGCAGGCGCGGCCCAGTGAGCTCGTAAGCCTGGCCGATGTGGCTATCATCGGTCAGGGCCGCGAAGGCCACGTCGGCAATGTCCTCGGCGTCGACAAACGGCTCCCGGATGTCGCCCACCGGCATGCTGAGTCGCCCGTAGCGAATGGCGTCGGCGAAGGATTCGCTGAAGTTCTGGTTGAAGACCGAGCAACGCACGATGGTGACATCGGCGCCCGACTTACGCAACCGATCCTCGGCGTCCTGCGCGCCTTCCTCGCCGCGGCCGGAGAGCAGCACAAGTCGCTTGGCGCCCAGCGTGACGGCGAGATTGGCAAACACGCCGACATTCTCGGCCACGCCCGGAAAGGACAGGTCCGGATAAACCGTGATATAGACGGAGCCGGTGCCCTCGATCGCCCGATTCCAGGTGGAGCGGTCGTTCCAGTCGAACGGGATTTCCGTGGAGCGGGAAGCCTGGCGGTAGGGCAGGTTGGCGTCACGGAGTCGTTGGACGAGCCGGCGACCGGTCTTGCCGTTTGCGCCGATGACGAGAACAGGCTTATTGGATGCAGTGGAGTGTGTTGGAATGTTGTTTCTCATAACGTCTCCAGCATATCCGCCGCTGAGAAATCGGGCCATGGCTCGGATGCTCAGCATCATAAGTGAGCGTCTAAAATGAACCAATTCGACGAATTTAGCGGCCTTCTGGAAGGACCTCGAGCCCGAGGCGCCTTTGCCCTGCGCTGCGTGCTGGCGTCACCGTGGTCGCTGCGGATCGAGGCCAATTCCCCGCTGACCGTCATCGCCATGGTGAAGGGCAACTGCCACATCCAGCACGACAACGGCGAGGCGGTTACCTTGGAGGTGGGGGACGTGGCGATCACTCGTGCGCCCGGGCTCTACACCGTCTCTGATCTCCCCGGGACCGAACCCACGATCCACATCTACCCGGGGCAGGATTGCCGGGCTCCCGACGGACGTTCGCTTTACGACGAACTCATGCGCGGCGTGCGTACCTGGGGCAATGCTGAGCAGGCGGACGACCTGATGCTGGTGGGCAGCTACGAATCGATGGCGGATGTGAGCGAACGCCTGCGCAGCACCCTGCCGCCGCTGTTGTGGGTGAAGGCGGCGGATTGGAACTCACCCCTGATTTCGATGCTCAACGACGAAATGGCGCGGGACGCGCCGGGTCAGGCGGCGGTCCTGGACCGCCTGCTCGACATGCTTTTGATCGCGATCCTGCGGGCTTGGTTCGATCGCAGCGAAGCGCGTGAACTTCCGTGGTATCAGGCCAAGGGGGATCCCGTGGTAGGCGCTACCATGAAACTCATCCACAAAAGCCCCGAGCATCCGTGGACGCTCACAAGTCTCGCCCAGAAAGCCGGCGTGTCGCGGGCCGCACTGGCGCGCCGATTCAACGAGGTTGTGGGGGAACCTCCCATGACCTTTTTGACGCAATGGCGACTGGCCCTCGCCGCTGACCTCATCTGTGAACCCGACCAAACCGTCGGCACCGTGGCAGACCGGGTAGGGTACAGCAGCCCCTACGCGTTAAGCTCCGCCTTCAAACGTGTCCGCGGTGTTAGCCCTCAAGAACACCGCACCAAAGCCTTGGCCGGTCAGGCCGGGTAGCGGATAGAGCAAAGCGCGCCCAGCGGGGATCTCTGGGTCTCGTTTTCCCGATCCGGAATTCGGTCCTTCAAGCCGCGCTATTCCGGGCCAGAAGACCCAGCTGATGTAGCATGGCATACTGGTCGAGGAGTTCCCACTCTTCGCGGATTCGCCCCTCTTCCAGATGGCTGATGATTACCCCAGCGATCTTGATGGTGCGCTGGGTGGGAGGGATGCCGTTGAATTCACCCAATTGGGTTCCGGTTAGGACCACCTGGGTGCAGACTCTGTGACCTTCGGCAATTTGTTCTGTCACTTCCACGTGCATATCGGGGAACGCGGCTCGCAGGGATCTAACGAAGTCGAGAAAAGCGTCGATTCCCACGATCTCTTCGGCGGGCGCGTGGTAGCGGTAGTTGGAATGAATAAACGTCTCCAGTTGCGATAGGTTGCCGCCATTCAAAATGACTTCGATGAAGTCTCGCACCAAGGAGGCGGAATTGGAGGGCGTGGCCGGAGCGTTGTCAGAAGAGGAGCGGGGGAGGGAATCGGTGGGTTTCATACCTCCAGAATATCTGATGAGGCGAAAGAGCTCCATGGCCGGAATGCTCAATTTCATGCGCCATCGTCCAAATGGCTCCCTACACCCTGACCCTACGGAATTACGAATTCAGAATTACGAATGACGAATGAGTCAGGCTAACGATCGAGTTCTCTACTTTGAATCCTCGGTGCCTCCTTCGTGATCTCAGTGTTCTTCGTGTTTTAACCCCAGCGTGCTGACGGCTCCGCTCCTCCGCGTCTTCGCGTGAGTCATCCACCGGCTGACGGCCCCTTCGTTTTCTCCGTTCCCTTCTGTAAAACCAGCGTGCTGACGGCCTCACATGGCTTGGCTCACCCTCCGATCCCTCTGCTACCCCACCAGAGTCGGGCAAGCTCCTGTAAAAAACCAACGTGCTGACGGCCCTTTCCTTCCCTTTGTTCCCTTCTGTACACACCCAGCAAGCTGACGGATTTTCACTAATTTTCATGAGCTCGATCCTCGTCAGTCGGGAGCGCGACGAGGCAGACTAGGCCAGCTTCCATCCCTCTGCCCCATGCGTGTTCGATCTGTTGTTTTCCTCCTTGCGGTTGGTTCCCTGGCTCCCCTCTCGATCACTGCCGCTCCCGATTGGCTGGCACGATTCGTTGAGCAGCTGGACCCCACGAGCGATGTCGCCCGGCAGATCGACAGGTTGGGTCCGGACGCTTCCCGGGAAGAGATCATCGCGACGGCAGCGACGTATTTCCGCGGGCGTGAACCCTTGATCCCGCTGTGGCAGGTTTCGCTCGACGCAGTGGCCTCGGCCGAGGATATCGCCCGGGCAGACCTGGCGATTGATCACGTGATCACCGAGCGGTCCGGCGTATATCATTTGCCGGGTAAAAAACCGTGGTTCGATGCGCCGAAGACGTTCTACACGCTGTCCCGGTTTCCGCATCTCGATTACCTGATGCGGGCCTATCAAACGACCGGCGACGAGCGTTATGCCGCGGCGATGGTCAGGGATATGGTGGATTTTGTGGAGAATGTGCCGCTGTCGAAGGCGGAGAATTTCCACGTGCAGGTCCCGGCCATTTACAATCCATGGAACTGGGTAATTCTCCAGGTGCGGGTGCGGCGGTGGATCGATTCCCTCGCGCACCTGCGCGCCTCGCCGTCGTTGTCGGACGAGGACTACCTGCGGATCGTGCACTACCTTTGGAACGAAGTGGATTGGGTGGTGCCGCGGAAAATCCTGGGTTTACACAATGGGACGCTGGGCAATGCCAGCTCGATCCTCTACGCCTCGCTGCACTATCCCGAGGCCCGGTCCGCGGCGTTCTGGCAAAGTGATGCCACGGCGCTGCTGGACAGTTTTTTGGATATGGCCTTCTATCCACGCGAGTTCCTGATCGAGCTCACTGTGGGGTATTCGGAGGGGACCCTGATGATGTGCCGCAAGATGTATGAATCCCTGCCGCCGTCCCCGGCCAAGGATCGCATTACGCCCAAACTGGACGCGCTTTTTAATGCCCATGTCGGCATCATGAAGCCGGATCGCAGTCTGCCCCGCTACGGGGACCACGGTATCTACGACATCCGCGAACGTGTATTGCGCAAAGGGGCGGAGTTGTTTGGCCGGGCCGATTGGGGGCGCATCGCCGATGATCCCTCCGTGCGCGAACGCGATGATGGCCGGTTATCGTTTCCCTACGAATCCAATCCGTATTACTTGAGTGGATACTATGCCATGCGGGACGGATGGCACGCGGACGCCCAATACCTTTCCATGGATGCCGGACCGTTTGGCACCAACCACCAGCACGCCGACAAACTCAGCATCACGCTTTCCGCCGACGGCGCTGCCTTTATCATCGACCCCGGCACGTCGTTCTACATCTCGGAGGAGCCCGGCCCCCGGTATGACCTGCGGCTGGGGTTTTTGCACAACGTCATCACCATCGATGGCATTGATCCCAACACCGGCTGGGACCGGCACTACGCATTTGACGTGCTCGAAAACCGCTGGGTCACCAACCGGGTCTACGATTTCCTCGAAGGCACCTACGAGTATCGCAACAACCTCTTGGAGGCGATGTGGCGTCGCAGTGTGTTGTTCATCAAGGGCGACTATTGGATCGTGCTCGATGCGATCTACGGGGAAGGGGAGCATGATGTCGAAAGCAACCTGCAGTTCGACGTCGGCACAAAGGTTGAGGTGGGAGACGACCGGGTCACGGCCTTGGCCGCCAACGGCGCCACCCTCGACATGATCCGGGTGATGGACGGTGGGTTGGAACCGCAGGTGGTGACGGGGGAGGAGGAGTTTCCCGGCACCACATTCTTCCGGCAGTATCCCAAGTTCGTGGACTGGAAATTGGGTGGGCGGGGATGGGTCGGCGCCTTGGGAAACTTCACACCGCGCGACCACACCAAAAACTACCCCGCTCCCGCATGGGTGGGGGCTGGCCGGGTGACGTTGCCTTACAAGAAGGTGACCGTTTTCACGCCCTCGATCGACCGGAAGCCGCGACCGGCTCACGTGAAGGTATTGTCGGAGACGGAGCGTCGTTTTGTCCTCGAGATTGCTTCCGATGCCGAACATGTGGACGAGCTGACCTGGCAATTGGCCGACTGGCCGGACTGGGACCGGGCGATCGCTGATGACGCGGGCTGGTGGGTGCGGCGTGTCGATGGCGAGGCCACTCGAATTATCGTTTTGAACGCGGATCAGGTCGTTACGCGATCCGGTGGTGAGACCATTACGGTGGCGTTCGACGGTCCCTTTGAAGGCCGGCTGGACCGCGAGCCCGAAGGCTGGACAATCACCCCCGATGACTACCACCACGTCCCCCCGCGACTGATCGAGATGAAAGTGCAAACCGGCCAACACGTTGAACGATTGGTGCTCCCGGCAGATCATGCTCTGGAGCCCAACTCGACTCAGTCCCTTGTTGGCTACACGGAACAGCGGTAATCCTTGAGTTTGGTGCCGAGGCCAGAGGCCGACACCCGAGGAGCGCGGCGAGGAGGCAACCATGTAGGCAGGAATCAGCGACCTCGGGGTCGGCGCCGTTGGAGAAATTGATGCCAATCAATTTGTCGCGGCCTAAGCCCGCAAAATTACGAATTCAGAATGACAAATGACGAATGAGTCAGGCTAACCCATCGAAGTCTTTGCTTTGAATCCTCTGTACCAAACCTTCGTGCCCTCAGTGTGCTTTGTGGTTTAATCCCAGTGTGCTGACGGCTCCGCTCCTCCGCGTCTTCGCGTGAGTCATCCACCGGCTGACGGCCTCTTCGTTTTCTCCGTTCCTTTCTGTAAAACCAGCGTGCTGACAGCCTCGCATAGCTTGGCTCACCCTCCAATCTCTCTGCTACCCCACCAGAGTCGGGCAAGCTCCTGTAAAACCCAGCAGGCTGACGGCCCCTTCCTTCCCTTTGTTTCCTTCTGTAAAAAACCGACAGGCTGACGGCTCGGCTCCGTCTTCCTCAGTCCCCGTCGCAGAGATTGTTTTGCAGCAGCGTGATTTCGCCGACTTCGGAGCGCGGCGACAGGCCCAGCACCCAGTTCACGGCGCTCACCACATCATCCATCGGAATGGGCATCTGTTGTGGTGCGGCGCCGGAGGCCATGTCCTCGATCACTTCCTCCGTGGCGACGTAACCCGGGTTGATCACGGTGAAACCAATACCCTCCGGTTTGAGCGCGTGGCGGAGCGCCATCACCGCGCCACGCAGGCCAAACTTTGACCCGGCGGTGGCGACTTCGGCGGACACGCCCTGTTCGGTGCCGGAGATCGAACCCATGTAGATCGCACGGGGGCTGGCGGCCTGGCGCAGGTTGTTGACGAGGCCCTTGGTCAGTTCGATCGGGGCGACGAGGTTCACGTCGATGAGAAACCGGGTTTCTTCGGGTGGGCTTTCGGTGAAACGGAATTTTTCCGAGAACGCGTGCTTTTCCCAGACCCCGGCGATGAACAACAACCCATCGATGGGGCGGTCGCCCACGGCATCGAGGATTTGGGTGATGCCGGTGGGGGAGGCGAGATCGGCCTCGATCCATTCACCGACTTCGGCGGGCGTGCGGGAGACGGACAGGACGTGGTCGCCCTGGGCGTGAAAAAAGCGAGCCACCGCCGCGCCGATGCCGCGGCTGGCCCCAACAACCAACAGAGTTCGATTCATATGCGATTGATAACGACCGAAACGGCCGCGCCGTCAGCCTGTTTTTTTGGCCAAGAGATCGGACCACGAGGATGCAGGTTTAAACGCAAAGACCGACAAGTTGACGAAGGCTCACAAAGGTTTGATCGATTGGACCACTACCGAGCGGAGCGAGCCCCCACCAAAAGGCACAAAGGGGCGCAAAAAGTATCCCCCTGCGATTCTTGTGTAGCCAAGACCCGACAGTGGAGTGGCTTCCTACACAACCAGCGTGCTGACGGCTCCGCGGCTCCGCGTCTTCGCGTGAGAAACCCAGCGTTGGAGTGGTACAGCGTAACCGGCAGGCTGACGGCTTGGCATACTTAGCGTTCCCTTAGTGTCCTTTGCGTTTAAACAGCATAGGAGTGGACCGACGCACCGGAGCGTAATGAATTTGGCAATCAGGAATGCAGGAACCACTCAGCGTTCATAAATGGATTGATCCAGCGTGCTGACGGCTCCGCGGCTCCGCGTCTTCGCGTGAAAAACCCAGCGTTGGAGTGGTGCAGTGTAACCATCAGGCTGACGGCTTGGCAGACTTAGCGTTCCCTTCGCACTCATTGCGTTTAAACAGCATCGGAGTGGCCCCCTCCCTTCTCTCTGCTTCCCCACCAGAGGCGGGCAAGCTCCTGTAAAAACCCAGCGTGCTTGTGCACCTGCCAGAGGCGTACAACCCTCGTGGAGTGAACGTTCTGGCCGACGTGGATCGCATGTGCCACTGAGTCATCAAGATCCTCTTTCCGTATGAAGAAATCCGCCCCTGTTTCTTTACTCATCAGTTGCTGTGCCCTGATGACGCTTGGTTTGCCTCCAGCTTCAGCTCACGACGTCACGCCCCCGCCGGGGTTCCGGGCCTTGTTTAATGGTCACGACCTGACCGGATGGTGGGGCGCCACCACCGAGGACCCGCGCGAGTATCTGGCCATGTCTGAGTTGGACCTTGAGGCCAAGGTCGCAGCGAGTTTGGCCGACATCCAAACCCATTGGTCGGTGGAAAACGGCGAGTTGGTGAACGGCGGAGAGGGACTCTACCTGACCACCCTCGAAGATTTTGGCGATTACGAGCTGTTGGTGGAATACCGCACCGTGGCAGGGGCAGACAGCGGCATCTACCTGAAGGGCTGTCCGCAGGTGCAGATTTGGGATACCACCAAAGCGGGCGGAAAATGGGACCGCGGGGCCGACAAGGGCAGTGGTGGCCTCTGGAACAATCGCCCGGAAGTGGGCGGCAAGGATCCCCTCGTCGTGGCGGACCGCGACTTCGGGCAGTGGAACCAGTTTCGCATCATCCAGTGCGGGGCGCGCACCTGGGTTTGGCTGAACGAGCAGCTTCTGGTTGATGGGGCCATCCTCGAAAACTACTTCGACCAGGAGCGAAACATCCCAATTCCGGTCGCTGGGCCCATTCAGCTTCAGACCCACGGGGGCGAGATCCGCTGGCGAAACATCTTTGTGCGGGAGATCGATGCCGCGGAGGCCAGCCGCCGCCTGCGGGCTCGCGCCAATGAGGGTTTCGAAACGATCTTCAACGGCCGTGACTTCACCGGCTGGGCGGGATCAACCGACGGCTACACCGCAGGCAACGGCATCCTCGCCGCCAAGGCCGACCAAGGTGGCACGGTTTACACCGAGGCTGAATACGCCAACTTCGTCGCCCGGCTGGACTTCAAGCTGCCGTCCCGCGGCAACAACGGGTTGGCCATCCGCTACCCGGGGCGGGGCAATCCCGCCTACGATGGCATGGCGGAGGTCCAGATTCTCGACAATACGCACGCGGATTATGCGGAGCTCGATGCGCGCCAGTATCACGGCTCGGCCTACGGCATGGTGTCGGCCCATCGGGGTTACCTGCGACCCACCGGTGAGTGGAACTTTCAGGAAGTTACCGTTGATGGCTCACGGATTCGCGTGGAGCTGAACGGCAACGTTATCCTCGACGCCGATGTGAGCGAGGTGACCGAACATTTTGAGGACAAGCCCCACCCGGGCAAGGACCTGACGTCCGGACACTTTGGTTTCGCCGGCCACAAGAGCCCGGTCGCGTTCCGCCAAATCACGATCAAGCCCCTGCCCTGACCATGCGGGTTAACGCCCGCGAATGACGAAGCCCCAATGAAGAATGACGAATGCGGGATGCAAGATACATGATCCGGAAGTGACACGCGGCACCCGCTTTGTTCTCTCCGTTTCCTTTTGTCAGAACCAACCTGAGGAATAGCCACATAAGGCACAGAACACACATAAGCCGGTTTACTCCTTTTGAGATTTATGCGCTTTTTGCGGTTAAACCCAGCGTCGGAGTGGCGCCCCGCGCCTCCGCGTCTCTGCGTGAGAATCAGCATTGGAGTGGTATCCGTAAAAATCACCAGGCTGACGGATTTGCGTAAATTCGCGTCCATTGTCTCAGGTGTCGTTTCGCTCGGTAGCGGTTAAAAACCAACGTACTGACGGTTCTCCGCTTGGTTTGCATCACCCGGTCTCAACGTCTCGAATGAACGTTCTGCCGGTCCACGATCGTCTTCGATCCCGCGTCCCCGTTTATTTTCCCACACCCCATGCCTTATTTCCCCGAAATCGATCGTCGCTCCTTTCTGCAGACGCTGGCGACTGCCGGCGTAACCTTGCCCTTTGCCGGTTGCCAGACCCCGGTGGCCACGCCCCGGGGCCGACTGCGCTATGCCAGCGTGGGAGCCGGTGGCATGGCGGCGTTCGACATCGATAACATTGTCAGCTCGCCAAAGGTGGACTTGATCGCCGTGGCGGATGTGGACCTGAGTCGCACACAGGACGTGCAGGAAAAGCATCCCCAGGCCCGGATTTATCAGGATTGGCGTGAGATGCTGGAGACCGAGCAGGACAACATCGATGCCGTGAGTGTTTCGACTCCGGATCACATGCACGCTGCAGTCGCCATGGAGGCGATGCAGCGCGGCAAACACGTATATTGCCAAAAACCGCTTGCACATGAGCTGCACGACGTGCGCCGCCTCACCGAATACGGTCGCCGTCGCGGTTTGGTGACCCAGATGGGCATCCAGGTTCACTCCGAGCGGGTATATTTGGAGGCGGTTGAAGTCGTGCGCAGTGGCGTGATTGGCAAGGTCAAGGCCGCCCACCTGTGGAGCGATAAAAAGTGGGGCGCCGCGGGCGCGCCGCCGAGCGGGAAGTTCACAGTTCCGGATGACTTTGATTGGGACGGTTGGCTGGGTGTTGCCGCCGACCGAAAATTTGTGGGCGACACCTATTACCACCCGGGCAATTGGCGCCGCCGGCTCGACTTCGGCACGGGCACCTTCGGCGACATGGGCTGCCACATCTTTGACCCGGTGTTTGCGGCGCTGGGCCTGACCGCACCGATTGCGGTGCGTTCGGAAGGTCCGGCGCCCGACGATTGGAATTGGGCCATCAACGCCCGCATCCGCTACACGTTTCCGCCCACACCTTACACCGTTCCAGAGAACATTGAGTTCGTCTGGTATGATGGGGATCAGAAGCTGCCCGCGGAGGTATTGGCCTTGGTCACGGAAGAGAACCCGGAGCCGGGCATGCGCCCCCTGCCGAGGATACCCGAACAGGGCTCCATCATCATCGGCACCGAGGGTGTCCTGCTGCTGCCGCACTACCGTCCCCTGACCCTGTTCCCCCGCGCGCAATTCCGGGATTGGACACGCCCCGATCTTAAATCCGGCCATCATTGGCACGAATGGGTCGATGCGTGTTTGGGAGAGGGGGAGACCTCCACGCCGTTTGACTACGCCGGACCGCTGACCGAGGCCGTGCTCCTGGGCTGCGTGGCGGTGCGCTTTCCTGATCAGACCCTGGAATGGGATGCGCCCGGGATGCAGTTTACCAACAAGCCTACGGCCAATACCTACCTGCGGAGTGAACCGCGCGAAGGCTGGAAGGTGAAAGGACTATGAGTGATTCGGCCGGACGACTTCGCACCCTGGTGGTGGGGTGTGGGCACATGGGTGCTTCACATGCCCTGGCCTATCATTGCATGGTCGAGAGCTTTGAGATTGTGGGCCTGGTGAGCCGCGGCGAGGCCTCGCGCGGTCGGGTAAATGCCAGCCTGGGTGGCGGATATCCGGAATTTGGTGACTACGAAACCGCGCTGCGGGAAACGCAACCGGACGTGGTCTGCATCAGCACCTATCCCGAAACCCACGCGGCCTACACGATGGCGGCGCTGGAGGCGGGTGCCCACGTGTTCTTGGAGAAGCCGTTGGCCACCACGGTGGAGGAGGCGGAAGCTATCGTGGCCAAAGCTGCCGAGGCGGATCGCAAGGTTATGGTGGGTTACATCCTGCAGGTGCACCCGGCGTGGAAACGATTCACCGCGATGGCGAGTGATTTGGGCCGCCCGTTGGTCATGCGGATGAATCTAAATCAGCAAAGCTCGGGTGATGCCTGGCAGACCCACCGCAACCTGATGAGCACCATCTCGCCCGTGGTGGACTGTGGCGTGCACTACGTCGACGTGATGTGTCGCATGACCGGTTCGCGACCGGTGCGAGTGAATGGCATCGGCGCGCGGCTGACGGATGAACTGCCCGAGGGCGCTATCAACTACGGCCATCTGCAGGTCACCTTCGAGGACGGCTCGGTGGGTTGGTATGAAGCTGGTTGGGGACCGATGATGAGCGAGACGGCATTCTTCGTGAAGGACGTGGCGGGACCCAAAGGGAGTCTTTCCATCGTGGCGACCAAGTCGTCGGGCGAAGGCAAATCGGCGGATGTGAATGCCCACACACAGACGGAGTCACTTCATTTGCACCACGGGGAGCTGAACCCTGATGGCACCTTTGCTCAGCCGGATGAGTTGATCGAGATCACGGACGAACCAGATCACGACGAACTCTGCCGCCGCGAACAGGAGCTGTTTCTGAAGGCCATCCGCGGCGACGCCGACCTGACAGATCACCTCCGTAGCGCCGTCGACAGCCTGCGCATCGTCCTGGCGGCGGATCAGTCCTTCCGCGAAGGCCGTACGGTCTCGCTCGACGAGCAGTAAGTACCGAAGGGGGGAACACCTACAAATGTAGCAGCTGATGGCTCCTTTTTCCCAAGAGCTGCGCAGAGTCTTTGCTCGCCAGATATTTGCAAAAGTATTCATGGTCCTAGCTTCCGCCTTCCACTGACTGGCCCTCGGTGTGCATTTGGGCGGGATAGCTTTCTGCCCCTTAACCAGCTTCCATGTCGGCCACCCCTCCAGATCTTCCGTCTGCGCCAGACGTTGCTGCGACGGTGCGGAAGTTGAACTTACAGAACCTGAAGCTGTTGGCGGTGTTTCACTTCGTGTTGGCAGCTCTTGGCCTGCTGGGGATTGGGTTCCTCTTCCTCCACCACTACATGCTGAACACTATTTTCAGTAATCCGGAGATGTGGAAGAATTCGAAGCAGGGGCCGCTCCCGGCGGAGTTTTTCGAGGTTTTCCAAATCTTCTACTTGGTGATGGGAGTGATGATTGTGGTTTTTATGGTCATCAACGTGCTGTCAGGCTGGTTCATCCATCGCCATCAGAACCGCATGTTCTCCCTCATCATCGGAGGCATCAACTGCGTGATATTCCCCTTCGGCACTGTGCTGGGAATTTTCACCTTCATCCTGCTTCTGCGTGATTCTGTGCAAGAGCTCTACACTTCTGATTCAAAGGATGAAATTACTACAAACCACAAAGCCTGACCCCTTCTACCGGACTGACCCCTTCTACCGGACCCAGAGCCTCACACTTTAGAAGCTATGAGCGAATTCAAACGCCCCATTATATCGTCCCTGTGCCGGTTCGCAGGCTTCGCCGGAATCCTGGTCGGGGTCATCTCCTTACTGATGGTCACTCAAGGCTTCACTGATATGGACTTGGTTCTCTATGCCCTTCCGGGCGCGGCGGGTGGTCTCGCGGTCATTCTCTTTTTGTTTGGTATAGCCGAGCTGGCTGATCTCTTGGCACGCAATGCTGTATCGAGCGAACGAACTGCTTATCACCTCGAAGAACTGGTCATGATGCAGCGGAAGGCCGAAAAGAAGCACACTGGTGCTACCACCGCCAAGATCACCGGTAGCCGTACCCCCTTCGAAAGATAGTTTTTTCCACTTCAATCCTTACGTCTCATGCCCAGAAAAAAAGATCCTCGCAAGGTCGGTACAGAGCCGCGCGGTCGCACCTTCCTCTATAAACGTGCCACTTTCGGTAAAGAGCCTGAGACCCGGACACTCGAGAGCATGCTCGACGAGGCTTGGCGAGTTACTGGCGAGGAGGCTAAAGACCGTCGCCAAGTTACTCATGAGGACTCCGGAGCGTCGATTGTGACGCACTACCGGACAAAGAGGTTTGGTATCAGCTTTTATGAGATCATTGTCTTTACGCCCGGCATGAAGGCTATGGCTGCGGCAATGGACTTCAGCGCTCCTTCACTCGAGATTGCCAACGTTGCCGTGAAGGACGACGAAGGTAACGAACTCCAGCTCATCGAATACATCGCATACCTCGCGGTCTGTGACAACGACGTGGTTCTTGTGCCTTCAGCCGAGCTGCGTGCGCCGGTAATAGAGAGCCACGCCAACTGGTTGCTTCGCGAGGCAGCCGGCACCCTAGAGGAGGAACAGGAGGTCCGACTTTCAAATCGTATTCCACCGACGAAAGAGAAAGCAATCAAGCGGTCGAGGAAAGTCAGCTTTTCCACTCCTGTTGAGTTCACTGCTCAAAAGGAAGCGGGCACTGGACGCACCTCTATTCGGCCCACCGGAACAGTATGGCAGGGTGTTAAGCAGATCCTTTCCGATTTCGGCGAATCAATGGTCGATGTCGCCAGCGATCTGGAGCGCGAGGGACTCACCGAAAGCACCCCTGTGGAGGTCGATATCTCTCTGCGCTGGCACCGGCCGCCCAAGAGACAGACCAACGAGTTGCTGGACCGAGTGGCCACGGGTTTGCGGCACCTTGACACAGAGGCAGACTACTCGATCGAGGCGGGCTCTACCAAACTCACCAAATCTGAAATCATCCTCCGCCGTACCCGTCAGGTTCACTGCCGCGGTGAGCGGCCGGTGCGTGATTTGCTCTGGGAAGCCATCAAAAATTGGTATGAGGAATTGCAAGAGAGCGGGGAGATCGCGTAACTTATTCCCATGCTATGGATCCTCCCCAACCTAGCTGGCGCTGCTTTGGGGATGGTTGCAGCGATCTTTGCCAGTCGCTACCTTCCCATCGATATCGCCATCTGGACTGCTTCCGGTCTCTGTCTTGCTGGCATCGTTAATAACTTTCTCCAACGACTCGACAAACGGCTAGGCGAGTTGGATCGCATCGTCTTCTCCGACCGGCGGGTTCAGTCGCGTCTTGAGGACCGACTCGACGCTAAACGACGGCGCTACCAATGGAAGCGAGCCGTCACACTCGTTGTGGGAATGATCGGCGTTGCCGGTAGTAGTATTCCTTGGGCGGAATTGGGCACGGACACCGTTGCCGTGCTGATGTTCGCGCTCTTTGCCCTCGCCGGTTTCAACGTAGTGGGAACTGTGATCTTATGGTTCGAGAGCACTGCGCTCGATGAGCGAGCCGCCGATCTGAACCGCTACCATCAGCGGATAGAGAAATCGGTGCTCAAAAGCCGCCGCAAAAGCCCCATACTTAAGACGCAATAGATTGAGGGCGCAATAAGGGGGCAGGCCGTCACATGTCACATTTTGAATCTCCTTGAACTCGGTTGCTCTGCAGTTGCGCCAGACCTAAGCCATCTGGCCTATGGGCGATGATCCAGAATCACCTCTTGCGCGAGACGCCTACGAAACCTTGGCCGATTCGTATGCTGAGCGGGTAGGCGCAAAACCGCACAACGCATTTTATGATCGGCCGGCTGTTTTGAGCCTCTTGCCGGAGCTTGGTGGCAAACGGATTTTGGAGGCAGGTTGTGGCCCGGGAGTGTATTTGGAGGAGCTGATTGTTCGTGGTGCATCTCAACCGGTGGGTATCGATGCGAGTCCCAAGATGATTGCTCATGCTCGGGCTCGTTTGGGAGATCGGGCAAAGTTGCATGTGTTGAATCTGGAGGAGGGACTTCCGTCCTTCGATGAAGGTTCATTCGATCTGGTTCTGAGCCCACTGGTGCTCGATTACATCAAGGACTGGCGGAGGTTGTTTGCCGAGTTTCATCGTGTGCTGAGCTCCGGTGGAATGTTTGTCTTTTCGGTTGAGCACCCGAGTTCCGATTACCGATTGCGCACCGGCGAAAGTTACTTTGAGACCGGAGTGACCGAGTTGGAGTGGAAGGGTTTCGCAAAACCCGTGGTGGTGCCGTCAATCCGCCGACCGTTGCAGGGGATGATCAATCCAATCATCGAAACTGGGTTTATCTTGGACAAGGTGCTCGAGCCCCAGCCGACCAAAGATTTCCGCGAGGCCGACCCAGACGAATACAACCACCTGATGTGTCACCCCGGCTTCATCTGCTTTCGGGCCGTTAAACCTTAGCCACCACCGAAGCAGCGCAGAAGATGTCCTACCGCGAGGAGGAGTCAGGCTCGTTATTCTCGCGGTGCTTCTCCGACGATTTTGTAGTGGGTGACGCGTGGTTCAAACTCGAGGAGGAAGTCCTGGTCTTCGGGATAGTATTGGGCGACTTCGACGTCGGTTCCGGCGAAGCCTTCAATCACGGCCATGTTGGTCCAGAATGATTGGGTGATGAAGTGGGTGACGTCGCCCTCAGTGCGCTCGAGCACCAGCACACCGCAGTTGCCGGGCACGGATTGATAGTCGGGTATGGCTCGGGCATTGAGGAACGCGCGGTAAGCTTCGGCCTTGGTCGTGGGCACGCGGCCGTGCCAGATGCGAGTGATCATGATGAGAGGATTTAAAGTGAAATTAGGAAAGTCTAACACTCCTCAAACGGCCAACGCATCGGCTCCGGCCAGCAGGCAGGGACGCTCTGAGGGAGTAACCCCCACCTGTCCCATTTCGCCAGTCCGACGTTGGATAAGCGCAAAGGAGCCAAGGGATCGCAAAGTTCGCTCAGCCGGAATTCCCTCCCCCACAGCCGAGGGCAGAGGTGCGGGTGGCGAGCTTTCAAAACCAGTAATATTCCCGAAATTAATTTATGAGATTTCGCGGAATAGGTGGGGGATGGGCCGCTCCAACCAGCGTTATGAAAAACACATTTAAAATCTTTCTCGTTCTTTTGGTTGGAGCCCTTTCGCCTTTGCTGGCAACTGCCGGTGAGGAGCATCCCGCGCTGGGTGGCTACTGTCCGGTGGCTTACTTTAAAGCCGACCATCCGCTGATGGGTTCCGCGGAGTTTGCTTCCGTCTATGAAGGCAAGACTTACTACCTCGTGAACGAGGGGGCCAAGGAGATGTTTGAGAAGAACCCTTCCAAGTATCTTCCGGAATATGATGGTTACTGCGCCTATGGCATGACCAAGGGAAAGAAGTTTCCCGTGGACCCGACCGTATATGCGATCGTCGATGGAAAGCTCTACCTGAACAAGAATGCAGAGGTGGGAGAGATTTTCGGAAAGGACACCAAGAACTATATCAAAACAGCCGATAAGAAGTGGGCTGAATTGATGTAAGGCTTTTACTCTGACTCTAGTTGCTAAACGCCCTCAGTCCCCATTTCGGGGCTGAGGGTTTTAAGTTTCACTAGAGGATCAAGGCAGCCGAAAGGCCTACGCACGGCTGATTTTTACAGAAGCTTGTCCGCCTGAGGCGGGAAAACAGAGAGAACAGGGCACCCACACGGGGGCGAACGCAAAGATTAAGATCGGGGGTGGCTGTGTGGATCGGTGTCCCTTTGTAGCTGGAGGGAAGGGTTCGACCGGTGAGCGGACGTGGGCTAATGCTCGAAGGGAGCGACCGACTTACTGGAATGGAATCGTGGGTTTCTCGAAGTTTTTAATGAAATCGAGAAGCTCTTCGAATTTTACCTCACGCGCGTAGGACTCACCGAAGGGAACGAATATCCGGGCTGGATTCTGGAACTCCGGAAAGTCGATCACGCCTTTCCGGTCGGAAAGGAAACCGTGTTCGCTGAAGAATTCCAATTCCAAGCCCTCGAGTCCCAATCCAGTAATCTTGCGGTAGTGGAGATAGTCTCCCACCCGAATTCCGTTCTTTTTACCTCCCGGCAGAATCCACTCAACCATCGGTTGGATTTCGCCTGCGCCTATCGAGTTTAATGCATCCTCAAACTCTGTTTTAAACCTGCCGGATGAAACGAGGGGCGTGTCGGGAAATTCCTCCTCGGCGTGATGCAGAGGCTGGAATGAGATTGCGGCTTGATCAGACGAATGGGAACCGAACCGCACTACACAATAGATGCGACGGAACTCGATTTCAGCGATCGCTCTTTCCCGCATCTCATCGTTCAGCTTGCGTCCCAACTCCCTGATTCTCTGGTTCGATTCGTTGCGGATTTCCTGAGCTTCCTGTGCTCTGAAATCGAGCATGAGTTTCCATGCATCCAGGGTGGATTGATTGAACAAGTCCCTGCCTGAGTTAAACCGTTGGTTCATGCCATCGATCCGGGACTGCATGCTTTTTCGTTGCTCGTTCAGTCCGGCAATGAAGCTGTCATGCTCCCGTTGTGCCTCAGATTTTTCCGCCTCCAACTCGGTTTGTCTTTGGGCCAACTCCTCCTCCAGGTTGGCCTTGGTTTGATCGAACTCGGCTCTGAGCTTTTCGACGTTCAGGCGTTCGGTTTCCAACTCGAGCGAGATCTTTTGATATCCAAGAAAACTCAGAGGAATTCCGAAGATCGCCACGACCACACCCACGATTATCTTCACAATCTCCCAGCGGGTTTTTTGGGCTTCGAGAGACTCTGACATACCAATCCCGATCTAGGCGAACATCTGATCTTCGTTCAAGGAATCATCCAAGGGCAGGCGACAGGCTGCGGCAGGCAGAAGGGGACGGGCCATATTGTGTTGAGCCTTGAATACGTCTCCAAAATCGCTCCATGTATCTTTCAGAATTTAATAAGATTGGGAGTGTCGTGCTGTTTTAACAGTCTCAGGAAGATGAGTGGCAGCCAGGACTCTGGTTTCCTGAGCATACCGTTGTTTTTAAGGATTAGACAGTTTGGGGTCTTTGTTTGACCGAACTCAGTTCAAGTTGCATACCAAATACTATGGAGATTCTGGAAGAGCAGTATTTAAAGGCGCATGATATATTCGATTCCGAGAATTCTCGTTTTTGGACGAGGTTTAATATCTTCACTGGTATGCAGCTTTTGATAATTGCTGCTTTGGCAGCAAATTATGAAGATTTGATGCACAACCCCAAGTTGGCCTATGTTCTTGTGTCAGTCGTATTTATCTTCTCGGTTTTTACCATTGCTGTGATGTTTCGATCCTATCAAATATCAATGGGAATTTTTCGATCTATACTCGAAATTGAGAGAAAGAGTGATGCTCTGGTTTTGGTAGAAACCTACACAAGAAATTGCAGGTCCCCAATGGGAGCCATTGCTCGATATTGTCTGTTGATGAGTGTGGTATTCTCAGTTTTTTGGGTAGTCGTCTTTTATCTTCTATTCAGTCCTTAGCAAATGAGTGCTCACCCGCCAAAGTGGGCGGGCAGTCCAAAGGGTCGGGCTTGTTATTCTTGCGAGGCTCGTTGAGGTGTCGTCGCTGTGTTCCCCGGTCGTTGTTTGTAGTCAGGTGACTGGATGACCTAAGCCCATCACTCCCACTCGGCTGCAAACCATTGACGCCCGAACGTAATTACGAAGATACTTATCGACGATTCGCACATGAACCTTCGTCGCCCATGTTGCTGTATGTTACTCGGCTGTTTGGTTTCAGCTGGCGCAGCTTTTGCCGGTGAAATGTCCGAGCGGATCAGAGCAGCCACCATTGCGGGATTCGAAGACTATCACAAAAATCCGTTTCCTCACGTAATCGAGAAATCGGATCGCCCCGTCGCGGTTTCGAAGGCCAGAGGAGATGCGATCAACTTACCTTCGTTCGAGGTCAATACCACCCGATTGCCCCCCAATCGGCTTTTGGTGCAGCCCGCTACACGTAATGTCATTGAATCATGGATACCCGGCACAGGCGTCACGGTGACGGAAACCAAGAGAGGCAGCAGGAGAACCGTGGGCCGTATCCTGTTCATCCCAGTTTTCTGGGATCTGAGCTGGTAGCACTTCGAAGGGGTCAGACCGTCATTTGTCACTTTCCGGGGGACAGCCGGTAGGAGGCAGGCTTGTTATTCCCGCGATGCTGGTTTTGGGGTCGTCGCTTGGCTGCTTGGTGGTGGTTCGCAGATGAGGTTATGACCGGACCGCTATGGCAACCGATAGACTTCGATGAGGCCGACCCCGGTTTCCGTTGATTGGCCGGTCAGGTGCACGGTGTAAACTCCCGGGGCCAAGTAGAGCACCAAGGCGGCGTCCGCACTTCCTTCAACCAGGGGATATGCCCCGGCTGTCGCCCCGGCTGAAATTACGGCATCGGCATAGGGCTGGGCGCTCCAATCGTCATTGAAGGCAATTTCCTGTCCCAGGTTGTCGAATACGGTGATGCGGGGGTCCGCCAAGGCACCAGCCACGTCCAGGTCCGCCAGGGTTGGTCCCAAGCCGCGAATCAACACGCGCCGCGCCTCGTCGGTGACGACAAAACCACCCACCATGATCCCGTCGCCGGTTTGAACCGTGCCCCGGGTCGATATGTTTGCCAAGTCGCCCGAACCGTTTTCCGCCGATGGGGTAAACCGGTGAATGAATCCATCCCGCTTGGTGGTGAGAAAAATCTCCCCGTCTTCGCTCAGGCCAAATCTCAGGTCCGCCCGCGTGTCGCCCATGATTTCCAACAGGCTTTGCGCCGTGCCGTCGTGCTCAAAAAGCAACTCCTGGATGGTGGCCGGACTACCCGCTGCGAGCTCATCCGCTTCGACGTAGAACACCCGCCCGTTGACGATGTCGCCAAACAACAGCAGTCCATCCAGCAGCGGTTGCTGGTATCCGCGATACACAAAACCCAGGGTCACGGCGAAGCCCTCATCGTGATCGTATTGGGCAACGGGATACTGGTATCCGAATTCCGCGTCGTTGGGCGGCAAGGGCCAAACCACCGAATCATCCACGGTGGGGTCGAGCCGGAAGGTGCCTTCCCGGGCCCACCATCCGTAGTCGCCGCCTTTTACGACCAAGTTGATCTCCTCGATGTTCGCTTGGCCGATATCCGCCAAAAACATGCGATCGGGTGCAGCGGGATCCCAGCACACGCGATGGGGATTGCGGAACCCCCAAGCATAGATTTCGCCCAAGGTGCCATCGGCCCTTTGGGCCACAAAGGGATTGGTCGAAGGGATGCCATATTGCCCGTTTCCGGAGTCGGTGCCTGATGGATCGATCCGAAGCAAGGTGCCGTAAACCGAGTCGAGTCGATGGGCCAGGGTCGGATCGACATTTACCGCCCCGCCGTCTCCCACACACACGTAGAGCAAACCGTAGTCCTCATGGGTGCGGTCAACGAAGTGGTTGAACGCGATCTCCTGGAAATTGTGCAAGTCAGTTGGATAACCCACCCGTAGGATTTCCCGTCTGGAACCACTGAAGGTATTCGCCGTTGGGTCAGAGGTGATCCACTCCGTCACCACGCTCTCGATGGTGACCTCCAGATCCACCACGGGGCCAAAGTCGAGGTCTCCCGATCCGCCGGGCTCGGTGTGGACGGTGTAAAACCGGCCGTTGGTGGGGAATTCCGGATGAAACGCAAAGGCGTGAAATCCGCTGCCGAGTTGGGGTTCGTCGATGAAATCAGGGAAGGCCTGGGCGACGTCGGTATAAAGCTCCCTGCGGTCGCCGTCGATCACGTGCATGGGACCACGAAGATCTGCAACGAAGATACGCCCTGAACCGTCGAATGCCGGTTTCACCACCGAAATCCGCGCTAATTTGGGAGCCGGACCACTGGCCGGAACCTGCAGCCAATCCTCCAGGGGCAAAACCAAACCACCCGGTTGAATGCGCTCCGGAATCGGATCCACCAGCTGCGCGGAAATGATGCCTGCGCCCCCTGTGAGGACTGATAAAAGAATGAGTGAGGTAGGTTTCATGATAGGGTGGTGAGTGGGTCTCATGGACGATGGCACCAACGGAGTCTCGTCGATCCTTCATGACAATTCAGGCACCCGGTCCTGCTATCCCCGCTGGGGTAGTTTTGGGCTAACCTTGGGGACGGGAAGGTCCGACTCGTTATCGTCCCGTTGCTTGTTGAGGTGCTTTCCCAGAGAGGCAAAGGTGACGGGGGTAGCCAAAGGGAGGCCGGCCGTCCCTTATCACAATTCGGAATGCGCTGAATGTGATTGTTTCCCAGGTTGGTCCGCTGTGTCTGAGGTTCCGTTCAGATGGCCGACGCTGGCCTCGGTTGCTGGATCGCAGATTAGAACCGTTCAAATTCCCCAACGCATATGAAGAACCCAAGCCCTCCTATTGCATATTTGATCACGGGTTATCTAGGCGCCGGCAAAACCACGCTGGCTAAACGGATCGAAGCTGAAAGCGCAGCGGTTCGTTTTTCTCTGGATGAGTGGGTGACGCATCTCTTTGGCGACGATCCCCCGGTCGAGACGTTCGACGATAAACGTGAGCGGGTCCGTGAACTCATGCAGCGGTATTGGCTGCGTTTGCTGGGAAAGGGGTGCGATGTGGTCCTCGATGAAGGCTTCTGGTCACGGAGCCGGCGGGGCGAAGTCAAGACGCTGGCACGCGAGGCCGGGGCGGTTGTGAGGGGTTACGTCCTGAATCCTTCCGAGGATGAAATGTGGCGCCGCTGCGAAAAACGAAACCGCCGACTCGACGGCAGCTTTTTCATCAGCCGAAACACCTTCGATGTCCTCAAGCCGAGGTATGAACCTCCCGATGAAAGCGAAGGTTTCGTGCCAATAGACAATCCTCTCGATTTAAATGTTGCTCATAACCTGAGGCCACATCGGGACGGGCAGGTCATGTCTGCCCAAACTCCGCGCCTGATGATTCGAGCGGCCAACCAAGCCGACATTCCAACGCTGATTGACTTGGATAACATCGCCCGAGCGGACCGCGAGGGGAGGCGTGATTTCATTCGGACTGCGATCGAAAAACGTGAGTGCCATGTCGCGATTTCCTTCGACGAAGTCGTGGGATATGTGGTCCTGAACTACCATTTCTACGGCCAGGGCTTCATTGACATGCTTTATCTTAAAGACGGCTTTCGGGGGCAGGGGATTGGCGGACGTCTCGTTGACTACGTCGAGGCCCGCTGCCGAACTTTGAAACTGTTTACCTCCACGAACGTTTCCAATCAGCCCATGCAGAAGCTCATGGCCAAGAAGGGCTATGAACCGAGTGGAGAGATTCACAATCTCGACGAGGGCGATCCTGAGATCGTGTATTGCAAATACGTGAACCCGTCCAAACAGGGCGAAGGCAAAAGATAAAGGTTTCTGAGGATAAGGAGGGAGCAAGGAACAACCCGATTGCTTCGTCTGAGGTTAATCGCTAGTTCACCGTCCCAATCACACTTTCTCAATCATGAGTACCCCCTTTGTTTCACGCGTTGGCGGAATCCTCAGCGCCGACATTGCTGTCCCCGAACACGAACGTGAACTGCGTTTTTACTCGAGGGTGCTCACCACAGGCGAAAATCCGCTTTGGCAGAAGGATCTGATGAACAATCGGGGCACACCGATCATCGGCCTGGGTGAGCGCAGCCCGGAGTATGCCGATCTTCCGCTCCAATGGATGCCTCACATTCAGGTCTCCGATATCGCGGCCAGTGTCGCGAAGGCGCTCGAACTGGGCGGGACTGAGCTCATGCGTGGCAAGGACGATGACGGCCAGAGCCAGTGGGCGGTGTTGCGCGATCCAAATGGCGCGGCGTTTGGGCTCATTCCCGTTGTTGCTCCGGAGCATCTTCCCTCAACTGAGGGCACCACATCGCCCGAATCCGCAGTAGGCTGTATCGCCTGGCTCGACCTGACGGTTCCCAACGCCTCGGCAACCCGTGATTTCTACCGCGAGGTTATCGGTTGGACGGTGGAGGACGTCGCCATGGACCACGCTGACGAAAGCTACGCTGATTACAACATGTTGGGTGGGGATGGAAAACCCGCGGCGGGCATCTGCCACGCCCGCGGCGTAAACGTGGGCCTGCCGCCGATCTGGATGATCTACCTTCCCGTGGGTGACCTCAACGAAAGCCTTCGCCGCGTCCAAGAGGAAGGCGGCCAGGTCATCAAGGACAACACGGGCGCCGATGGTGGTTTCAACTATGCGGTCATCCAGGACCCGGTGGGCGCGACGCTGGCTTTGGCGCCAAGCTGAAAAGAAGCCAGAAGGCCGAATGATGAATGACGAATGCGGGGTGTGATCGCAGGCCGACGGCTTTGCGCCCTTAGCGCTGCCTTCGTGTTTCCGCCAAAGGCGGATAAACTTTGCGTTTAAACAGCGTCGGAGTGGACCGACGCACTGGAGCGTAATGTATTTGGTGCCGAGGCCAGAGGCCGACACCCGAGGAGCGCAGCGAGGAGGCAATCAGGAAGGCAGGAACCACTCCATCGATGGGGGTAACCACTCAGTGTTCATCAGCGGTTTGATCTGGCGAGCTGACGGCACCGCGCCTCCGCGGTAAGTTGATGGCAAGAGCTCAAAGGAGGCTCAGGCTTGTTATTCTCGCGTTGCTCGTTGAGGTGTTGTCGCTCCGCTCCTCGGTAGTAGTTTGTAATAACTTGGGTCCTTGGCTTCATTGCCGTTCGGAACGAACGGGTGAGGGCGGCACGAAAGGCTCATCGATTTTGAGTTATGGGATTCCCGTGATTTTTGATGAATTCGAAGAACTTCTCGACTTGGGACCGCTCTGCAAAGACCTCCCCGAATGGGACGTGAATTCGAACCGGATTCTTGAATTCCGGAAAGTCATCCAAGTCCATATCATCACCAGCAAAGCCGTGAGGGGTGAATAACTCCAACTCAACGCCGCTGGGTCCCAGGTCTGTGACTCGCTGGTCGTGAAAAAACTCTCCTACCCGGATGCCGTCCGAGTCACTGCCGTCACCGGTTAAAAACCACTCGGTTCGCGGGATTGCCGTTCCTTCTTCGAGTGACTCCAGAGTGGCTTTCATTTCCTTATCGAATTCTTCGATGGAGATAAACTGCGAGTCGGGGAATTCTTCCAAGGCATCGCTCATGGACTGAAATGAAACAACTCTTCGATCATTCCAATGATCGCTGAAACGCACCCTGAAGTATATCCGACGAAACTCAATTTGTGTGATAAGCTCGTCCCGCATCTGGTTGTTAAGCCGCCGCCCGACCTCCCGAATACGCTGATTGGACTCGTTGCGGATTTCCTGCGCTTCCTGTGCGCTAAAATTGAGCAGGAGCTCCCACTTTTGAAGCGTGGATTGGTTGAACAGATCTCTACCTGAGTTGAAGCGTTGGTTCATGCTGTCCACTCGCGATTGCATGCGCTCCGCTTCACTTCTCAGTTTGGAGATCAATTGATCGTGTTCCCGCTGGGCCTCGCCTCGCTTCGCCTCAAGTTCGGTCTTATAGTCGTCAAACTTTTTTGCCAGCCCGGCTTCCTTCTTGTCGTATTCGCGCTCCAGCTCCTGGACGTCATTGAACACCTTTTTGTAGCCAAAAAACGTCAGAGGTAACCCCACCACCGCGACAACGATTGCTACAACAATCTTTCTGATTTCCCATCGCAGTTTTTGGGCTTCCAGAGACTCCGACATACAGAATCGAACAGTGGCGAACATCTGATCCTCGATCAAGAATTCACTCCCCAGGGAAGCCAAAGGGGCGAATGCAAAAGATAAGGATCCTTGGTGGTTTTTGAGACCGGATTCTGCCGGGTGGATTTGATCGTCGGATCGATGGCGGGCTAGTGTTCTCCATCATGAATCGCCGCACCTATCTTAACTTGTTTTTGGTTTCGCTGTTCGCGGGTAAACTCAGTGGACGCCAGCGGAGACTGCCACAGGGGCGGGAGCGGGAACGCATCGTCATCGTGGGGGCCGGCGTTTCCGCCCTGGGCGCGGCGGAACGGCTGCGCGACGCGGGATTTCAAAACATCACGTTGCTCGAGGCCCGGGATCGCATCGGAGGCCGGGTTTGGACAAGTGATGTTTGGGCGAATGCCCCGGTAGATCTCGGAGCTTCCTGGATTCACGGCTGGCGAGGTAATCCGATCACCAAGATGGCTCGCCAGGTTGGAGCCAAAACTCAGCTCACGGATTGGGATAATCTCCAGAGTTTTGAAGCGGACGGGTAGCCGATCTCCCGGGCCACCGAGCGCGCGATTAATCGGCTGGCCGGGCAGGTCTACGGTTGGGCGGGCACCGCAGGCCGCGCGAATGGGGCAACGTTGGCCGAAGCTGTCTCGCACCGGTTTGGCGGACGTTCCTCCGTTTCCGCTTACGATCTGGATTTCTTGGTCAACTACTTGGTGGAGCAAAGCCTGGCCGCAGATGCCGAGGAACTGGCGGCCGACGCGTTCGCATTTGGGGACGAATTTCCGGAGGGCGACCGGTTGTTTCTTGGCGGTTACGAACAGGTGTTTCGGGATCGGTTTTCGCAGTTCGATATTCGGACCGGGCAACGCGTCGCCAAGGTGCGGCAGGTGGGGGCGGAGGTGGTGCTGGAAACGCAAAACGAAACCCATGTGACGGACCGGGTGGTGATCACGATTCCGTTGGGTGTGTTGAAGACCCGGGACGTGCAGTTCGACCCGCCGTTGCCCGATGACCAACGCGCGGCCATCGGCCAGCTTGGCATGGGTTGCCTCAACAAACTCTACCTTCGGTTCGACCACGTGTTTTGGCCGGAGGATGTCGAGGGATTCCTTTACCGCAGTCCGGTTCCGGGGCAGTGGAGCCTGTGGCTTAACCAGGCTTTCTATACCGGCCAGCCAATCCTGCTGGCGTTTAATGCCGGCGGCTTCGGGCGGGAGATCGAGCGCCGGTTGGATGCGGACGTCGTTGATGAAGCCATGGCCGTGGTGCGCATGATGATGGGATCACAGGCTCCCGATCCCATTGCCCACCAAATAACCCGGTGGAACTCGGACCCGTTCAGCCGTGGATCCTATTCCTTTATCGCTCCGGGTGTAACGACCGGGACAATTCAGACGCTGGCCCGGCCCGTGAACAACCGGTTGTTTTTTGCCGGCGAAGCCACCGCGACGGATTTTCCCTCCACGGTTCATGGCGCTTATCTTTCAGGTCGACGCGTAGCCGAACAAATTTCGCAAGATCAGATTAGTCGTTGGTGAAGATTTGCGGCAAAGTCGCCGCTCACTTTGACGTCTTCTCTCACCACCACCCATACTCCTCACAAGGTCCGAAACACCGATTGGCTCTTGGCCTGGCAAACGGAGTGACCCTCGACCACCTCGGAATTTGTTTCGGGTGTAACCGTTACGAAGAATGCTCTTCGTTACGTTCTCCTGGGTTCGTCACAAACCCATCCAGCCGAGTCACATCAATTTGACACACGCCAAGGTAAAAGTTCTTGCCTCCGATAGCGGGCAATTCACAACCCGTTTGCCTATCTTTCGTTTACACCATAGACTCGACAGCTTTTCGAACGTTTGCAGGCCTGATCATCCCACGCCTCCCCCAACTCCAACCCGATAACTTTATGAATATGACCCGTGTGTCTTTGTCACCCCGGAACCTAAATCTGTCGGCAGTTGCCGAGGCCAAGTGGACCTTTAAACGCTTATTGGCAGGTTGTTGCGCGATTGCCGCACTGCTCGCTTCCTTTCCGCAGGCGGTGTCCGCGGAGGAGTCGAGTGAGGTCGACAGCCTGCGCGGGATGGTGGCGGAATGGACGGACTTGCGCCGCTTGATCGCAGCCGAGCAGGCCGACTGGAAGGTGGAGAAGGTCTACCTGGAGGAGAATTTGGATATTCTGAAGAAGCAGATCACCCTGATCGAGGAGAAGCTGGAGGAGACCGAAGGGGTGGGCGAAGAGACCCTGGCCGAGCTGGAACGGCTGGATGTGCGCCGCAATCAACTCCTGGAGGCGAACGGCGCCGTGCAATCGAGCGTGGGTGGACTGGAGACTTCGGTGAAACGAATCGTGAAACGTTTCCCGCCGCCGCTCCTCGAAACGGTTGAGCCGCTGCTGCGCCGCATCCCGGAAGACCCGAACAACGCCAGCCTGCCAATCGGTCAGCGGGTGCAAAACGTCGTGGCGGTCGTGAGTCTCGCCGAGAAATTCAACACGTCCCTGATCAAGCGGGGTGAAGTTCGCCAAATCGCCGGCGAGGAGAAGCAGGTTTGGACGCTGTATTGGGGGTTGGCGGCTTCCTTCTCGACCGACAGCGAAGCCACCAGCGCGCTGATCGGATTTCCCGGACAGGATGGCTGGACCCATGAGGAGCGCCCGGAGCAAGCCGCCACCGTGGCGTTGCTGATCGAAACCTACGACGGCACCGAGGTGCCCACCTTTGTCGATTTACCGGTCAGCCTGCGTTAACCCCGCCCCTTTAAACAACCAACCTCTGTTTCATTTTTTCGGCGAACCATGATCAATCTACTTAAACGCCCCATCGTAGCCGCCGCCGTTGTCGCTACCTTTGCCACCGTCAGTCCCCTGTTTGCAGAGAGCTTGGCCGAAACACGCCAGACGCTCATGTCCAAGATCGAGGCTTCCAACGAGGAGCTAAGATCCCTCTACGACGATATCGCCGAGCAGAAACTGCCCATGGTGCGCGAGGTGAACGAGTCGGAGGAGGATTTGGTCGACCTTCGCAGCCAGCTCCGGCGCAAGGAACGCGTGCTCTCCACCCGTGAATCCGACCTGGCCCGCCTCGAACGACGAGTCCAGAGCTACGAGGAGCAGAACGACTACATCGCCAGTCTGCTTGATGAGTTTGTGCGCAACTTCGAAAGCCGCATCCACATCTCCGAAGTCCAGCGCTATGAGTCCCTGACCGCGGAAGCCAAGCTCGCCCAGGAAGACGCCAACATGAGCGATACGGACAAGGTGCTGGCGCAGCTCAAAGTGGTCAGCGAAGCGATCGTACGTCTCGATGCCGTCCTGGGGGGAGATCGCTTTGAGGGCCGGGCGCTCACCGATCTCGGTGACCTGACGGACGGCACCTTTGCCATCTACGGCCCCGCCGTTTATTTTGCTTCGGGTGAAACGGCCGGCCTGGTGCAACGCCAGCTCAATGCCGCCGAGCCCACCGTGATCCGGATCGATCCAGGCTTTGACGAGGGTATCCGCAGCCTGGCTGACTCGGGCAGTGGCAGCATTCCCGCGGATGCGACGCTCGGCAAAGCGGTCCAGCTGCTGGAAGTTCAGGAGAGCTATTGGGAGCACGTCCAAAAAGGGCGTGTGGTGGGTTACGCCATCATCTCGCTCGGTCTGCTGGCGTTTGCCCTGGGTATCTTCAAATTCTTTGAGATCAGCCGTTTCAGCGCACCTTCCGCCGATGTCAGCCGCGCGTTGGGCACGGCCACCCTCGAGGGCGACGATGCCACCGCGCAGAAGCAACTCAACTCGTTGACCGGTTCCGCCAAGGAAATGCTCCGCATGGGCTACGAAAGCCGCGAACTCCACCGCGACATTCTGGAAGAGCGTATGTATGAAACGATCACGGACGTGCAACCGAAGATGGAGCGGTTTCTGCCCTTCCTGGCCATCACGGCCGCCGCGGCACCCTTGATGGGGCTGCTGGGTACGGTTATCGGCATGATCAAGACCTTCAACTTGATCACGGTCTTCGGCACCGGTGACGCCAAGAGCCTGTCGTCCGGTATCTCGGAAGCCCTGGTTACCACCGAGCTCGGCCTTACCATCGCGATCCCCGCTCTCGTCATTCACGGGCTGCTCAGCCGCCTCGCCAAACACAAGGTGGCGAAGATGGAGCAGGCTTCTTTGATCTACCTCAATACGATCAAATAAATCGAGGCGGACCCAAGCAGATGGACGCAAATCTCGATAACGTCATCCGGATCTGGCTCAGCGGCGGTTGGGTCATGATTCCGCTGCTGCTGCTGGCGGCGATGCTCTACTACACGGCCATGCAGGTACTGCTGTATTGCTACAAGGAGGGCCCGCAGGGAAAGCATGCGCGGGAATGGCAGGATTGGATCACTGATCCGAGCAAGGCGACCGGAACCAGCGGAGCGATCATCCGCTTCACGCAGCACGGGGTCAGCAGCTCCGCCCAGATCCGCGGTCGCTTCGAAGAAGTGACGGAGTCGCTGCTCGTGCATGTCGAGCAACGCCTCACGCTGGTGCGCATGATGGTGGCCGCCGCGCCCTTGATGGGGCTGCTGGGCACGGTGATCGGCATGTTGTTCACATTCGACGGCATTTCCAAAGGTGCCGGCAGCGATACGGCCAGCCGCGTGGCGGAGGGCATTTCCCAGGCTTTGATCACAACTCAAACCGGCCTGATGATCGCGCTTCCCGGTATCTTCATGGTGCTGGTCATCCAGCGCCGGATCAAACTCTGGCGGTCCCGCATCATCAAACTCGAGGGCATGACGCTCTCCAAATTCAACTTTCCCTCCTAACCCCCCTTTATCCCATGTCAAAGAGACGCAAGAGCCGAGAAGACAGTGATGCGGTCGAGATCAACCTCTCACCGATGATCGACTGTATCTTCATTCTGTTGATTTTCTTCATCGTCACGACGGTGTTCGTGGAAGAGACGGGAGTGGAGGTGAACCGCCCCGATGCCTCCTCCAGTGTGCAGCTGGAAAAGAACAGCATCCTGATCGCCATCACCGCCAACGACAAGGTGGTGTATGGGGGCAAGGACATCGGGGTCACGGGCGTCGGTCCCCAGATCAAGCAGCTCCTGCTCAAGGAGGACATCCCCGTGATCATCCAGGCTGACGAGGGCGCATCGCACGGCATCTTTGCCAAGGTCTACGGTGAGGCGAAACTGGCCGGCGCAACCCAGATCAACTTCTCGACCCTGCGATAAACGATGTCGGAGCAACCACCGGTAGATCGTTCGGACGAACCGTCCTTTACCCCCGGAGCACCGGAAGCGCGCACCGGCATGAGCATGTTCCTGTCCGCGGTCGTCACGGCCACGGTCTTCGTGCTGATTCCCATCACCCAGTTCATGGCCTTCGAGCGGCAGCCCCCGCGCGATGACATGATCCAGAGCTTTGTCCTGCCGCCTCCGGAACCGCCGCCGCCCGAGGAGCCACCGCCGCCCGAGGAGCCACCGCCCGAGATGGAGGAGGAACCGCCGGAGCCTCCCAAGCTCTCGCTGGAGCAGATCGAGCTTTCGCTCAATCCCGGAGCCGGCGACCTTGCCGGAGATTTCGGCATGCCTGGATTCGACGTGAATCAGAACGCGCTCGGATCGATGGACATCTTCAGCATCAGCGATCTGGACTACATTCCCAAGGCCCTTTCCCAAACCGCCCCGCGCTACCCCTTTGAACTAAGGCGGGCCGGCATCAGCGGCGAAGCCGTCATCTTTTTTATCGTCGATACCAACGGGCGGGTGGAGGACGCGCGCATTGAGAAAACCACTCACCCTGAGTTTGGCGAGGCTGCCCGCACGGCGGTGCGCAAGTGGCGTTTTGAGCCCGGGGAAAAGGACGGCAAGAAGGTCAAGTTCCGGATGCGTGTCCCCGTTCCCTTCGTCATTCGATAACCTCTCACATCCAATCATTTTATGAAGCAACTCACCCCGCATGTTATCCGGCGCCTTGTCTTCGGACTGCTTGTTCTCGCCGGCTCTCACTCTCTGTCTGCACAGATTCCCGTCGAAATGACCCGTGAGTTCTGGCGTGATCCGGTTTTTGTCGAACGCTTCCTCGGCACCTACGCGACGATCGCCAACTCCGAACCCCGGATCAATGAAGACGAGCGCCCTCTTTTGGGGGAGCTGAGCACCCTCATCCAGGATGACCCCAACGCCGCGTTGGCCCTACTCAATGAATCGCTCGGAGCCTCCAGCAGTGCGACCATGCTCTTTGTCCGCGGCAATCTCTACTTCCAGAACAACCAGCTCACGCAGGCCACCGCCGACTATACCGAAGCGATCCGCCGCTTCAATGAGTTCCGCCGCGCCCACCAGAATCTTGGCCTGATCTATCTGCAGCAGGAGAACTATGCCGCGGCCGCGGCGTCCCTCGGCCGGGCCATCGAACTGGGTGAGTCCAGTTCGCGCACCTTCGGTCTCCTCGGTTACTCTCACTTCAACCTTGAGGACTACGTTGCGGCGGAGAATTCCTACCGTCAGGCTCTCATGCTTGATCCGGAGAACAAGGACTGGACGCTCGGTCTGTCCCAGGCGCTCATGTCTCTCGAGGATTTCTCCGCGGCCGGCTCACTCATGGAAGGGCTGCTGAAGACGGATCCCGACTCGCTGGATTATTGGCTCTTCCTCGTGAACGTGAACATCAACCTCGAGCGGCCGGAGAAGGCGGCTGAAATTTTGGAAATTCTCCGTATTCGAGGGCAGGCAACCGTCGCAAACCTCGAGCTCCTGGGGAACATCTACCTCAACCGGGAAGACTTCGGTTTGGCCCTGGACGTCTATCAGGAGATGCTCAGCAACGTTGATGAGTTGCCCGATTCGGATGTGCCGATCTTCGTATCCTCAATTCTCCTGCGATATGGCGCCGCCGAAGAAGCGAAGGCTCTGCTCGCCCGCATCGAGTCCGTCTACGGGATTGACCTTGAGCGCGAGCAACGCCTCCAGGTGTGGAATATTCAAGCTCAGATCGCCCGGGCAGAGTATGACAATGATCGCGCCGCGGCCCTGCTCACCCAGATTCTCGAAGAGGACCCTTCCAATGGCGGAGCGCTGCTCGAAATGGCCAGCTATCATGCCGACAATGGTAATCTGGAAAGGGCCTATTTGATGATCGAACGGGCTCAGCGTCTTGATGACCACGAAGCCGCGGCCCTGCGCCTCAAAGGCCAGCTTCTTGTGCGTGAAGGCAAATATGCCGAGGCGGCCGACGCTCTCGATCTTGCTTTCAGCCTCACTCCGGACGACAGGCGTTTGGGTGACTACCTCGAAGAGGTGAGACGGGCGGCGGAGATACGGCGGTAAAGGTCGTCCAAAGGTCTCAACCACTAGACTGCTAAGGACGGGGGCTCGTAAGAGCCCCCTTCTTTGTGGTCTGCGTGAGCCTTCCGGAGGTACTCTTATTTTAAGTTTGGTGGGGCGGGACGGGTTCGGTCCACGGGTTTTGGCATCGGCTTGGGCGGAGTGATCTTCGGCTGGCGAGTGACCACCTTGGGAGGCGAGGGACGTGGTGCCGGGGTTGGTGTGACCCGGGGCGGCTTGGGTGTGGCGACGGGTCGGGGCCTGACCTTTGGCGGGGTGGCTGCGGGGGTCGGAGTCCTCACGGTGGTGGAACGGGCGGGCTT
Source organism: Opitutaceae bacterium (assembly GCA_028280945.1). Taxonomy (GTDB): domain Bacteria; phylum Verrucomicrobiota; class Verrucomicrobiia; order Opitutales; family Opitutaceae; genus Actomonas. The sequence continues at coordinate 13,634 of JANQKV010000004.1, read as the reverse complement.
GGCCAACGGTGTAACGGGAATCGGCCGGGGCCGGGGGGTTGCAACGGATTGGAGCGGTTTGACGGGTTTGGGTTCCGGGCGAGGGCGGTAGGATGGCGGGGTTGAGGACGTGCGACCGCGGTTGGCGTATTCGGGGCTGCGCTTGAGGGCCTTGCGCAGGTGGGACTCATACCAACCGTCCCGGGACATTTTCTCCGTGTAGAATTTGAAACCTGACGGATCCGGCTCACGACCAAGCACCTCCCGGTAAACTTTCCTCACCACCGTGGGGATGGTCTGTTGGTGATACTCGTCGCTCTTGCGCAGCTCCTTGCGCAGGCGTGATTCGCTCCAGCCGCGTTCGAGCATGACATAGTAGTAGGTGCGGCGGCCCTCCTTGTCCGGGCTGCGGCGCAAGACATCGCGGTAGGCCCGTTCGACTTTGCGGATGATGGCGGGATCCATCCGGTAGGGGTGACCGTGCCCATACCCATGGCCATAATGGCCGTGGCCAGAGCGCCCGCAGTGTCGGTGGGAGCAGCCGCTGGGGCACGTGACAACCACCGTGGGGGCGGGGATTGACGGTCCGGGATGGCGAGGCGGCGCAACCACCACCGGATAGGGCGATTCGTCCACCGGGCCCGGCTCGCACACCATCTCCTCCGAATGGGTGGTGACGGATATGGAAGAGATGTCGTTGTCCCAATCGCCGTAGGGGCCCTGCCGCACGAGCTCGAGGTCCGCTTCGCTCTCCATCAGCGTGATGGAGTCACCGCCAAAATCGTCGTAATCATAGAGGGTGACGTGGGCATGACCTTCAATCCAGATGGAAGAGATGCGGTTGTCGACACGACGGCCGTCGCCGAAACGCACATCGTCGAGATCTTCGAGGGCGGTGTTGGCCGGAAGAGTGATGGATTCGCCTTCGAAATGGGGATCTTCGTATAAGGTCACCCAAACTTCCTCGAAGGCATCCTCCGGCTCCTCTTCGGGATAGGGTTCAAACTGGGCGAAAGTTGAGAGCGGGACCAGGCCCAGAACGATCAGAACGGCGAAGGGCAATGGGGTTTTCATGCCCGTTGTGACGACGCCTCCGGGGGACTTATTCAAAAGATTCCTCCAAGGCTGGTGTCTTGGCTCATACGGCGAGCCGTCAGTCAGCTATTTTTTTACAGAAGCAGAGACTGTCGGGCGTAAAGCCCGACAACGAATGGGACTTGGGTTTGAAGTTTCTTGAGAGGCAACGAAGCCAACCAAGAAGCCACTCCACTGCATTTTTTGACACCGAGCGCGCAGAGGTGGGCACAGAGAGTACTGAGCCGTCAGCCTGAGGTTTGGAGCCCACTAAAAAACACTAAAGAACACTAAAACTTCAGGGTTGGATTTTAGTGCCTTTTCGTGGGCAAATCCAAGCGGCGGAGGGGTCAGCTTATGATTCCACCTGCCAAGTTCTGCTTCTCTCTGTTCTCTCCTGTGAGAAACAGCCCTGTCACTCAGTTCCATTGTAAAACCGTTATAGCCTGCTGGTGTTTTACAGAAGCGCGGAAAGTCGAGCCCTGGTTGCACGCCCGAGGCGCATAAACCTATGGCGTCGGCGGAGGCGGGTAAACTTTAGGCCCACCACTTCAGCCGCAGAAATTGGAGTTCCGGTGTCCAGTTGAGGGGCACGTCATTTAATGGGATAACGTCACTCCCCATGGGCCGATTCATCCCATAAGCGAATCGGTGGAAACGGAGTTACGTCATCATGAGCAAAAAAACCCTTCTTTGGGCTCTGACTTCGGCGTTGTCGGGATTCCTGTTTGGATTTGATACCGTTGTTATCTCCGGCGCGGAGCAAGCCGTGCAGGAATTGTGGGGGCTGTCCGATGTCATGCATGGTCTCCTGATCAGTGCCGCGTTGTGGGGCACGGTGCTGGGTGCGGTGGTGGGCGGTTGGCCCACCGACAAATTTGGCCGCAAGCCGACCCTGATCTGGATCGGGGTGCTCTATTTTGTTTCCGCACTGGGGTCCGCGGTCGCGCCGGATCCGGCCACGCTCATGATTGCCCGGTTCATCGGCGGGGTGGGAATCGGCATCTCTACGGTAGCGGGGCCACTTTACATCGCGGAGGTGGCGCCACCCGCCCATCGGGGGAGGTTGGCGGGCCTGTATCAATTCAACCTGGTCTTTGCCATCCTGGTGGCGTTTGCCTCCAACGCGTGGCTCAGCGGGTTCGGGGAGGGGAGCTGGCGTTGGATGCTGGGCGTCGAAGCCATTCCCGCCCTGGCTTACACGCTGCTGGCCCTGCGCATGGCCGAGAGCCCGCGCTGGCTGATCCTGAATCGCGGCAATGTTGAGGCGGGCAAGGAGGTGCTGAAGGGAGTCTATCCGGACAAGTCCGTTGCCGAAATCGATCGACTGGCGGCAGAGATTCAGGAATCGGGCACCCTCGCCGCCAGCTCCCATGGCTTTTGCAACCGGCGGCTGCTCAGGCCGATCATGCTGGTGTTCATGCTGTCGGCGTTCAATCAGCTCTCCGGCATCAACGCCGTACTCTATTTCGCTCCCCGTATTTTCGAAATGACCGGTCTCGGCGGGCAGGCCGCCTTGTTGCAGTCGATCGGCATCGGAGTGACCAACCTGGTGTTCACTTTCCTGGGGTTGTGGATGATCGACAAATTCGGCCGGCGCACCCTGCTGCTGATCGGTTGCGTGGGCTACATCACCTCATTGGGGCTGTGCGCGTGGTCCTTCGCCACCGAGAGTTTCACCCACATGCCTTATTTCATCTTCGCTTTCATCGGTTCCCATGGCATCGGCCAAGGCGCGGTGATCTGGGTATATATTTCCGAGATTTTCCCTGCCCGGCACCGGGCCCGCGGCACGTCCTTGGGGGTGTCGGTGCACTGGGTGTTTGCCGCGGTCATCACACTGCTGTTCCCGGCTTTTGTTAACGCGGTGCCACCCCAATACATCTTTGGATTCTTCGGCAGCATGATGGCCCTGCAGTTGATCTGGGTCGTTACCACGGTGCCCGAGACGAAGGGACGCAGCCTGGAGGAAATGGAAGAAGCGCTGTCGGTTGCGACCAAGTAGCTTCATCGGTTTGGCCGGCGTGCCCTGGCTCCCTCAATCACCGGCCTCCCCTCTCCAGACGCCGCCTCGGCGTTCGTTTGCCCTCACCCTGGGCGAATTTGCGTAAGGAAGCCGGGGGCTCGCGGCGTGTTGATTGAGCCCCTCCTCATGCAACGACTCCGACAATTTTTCCCCCGCGCGTGCCTGCTGGCGCTGTCCCTGGGTTCCTTCTGTTTTGCCCAAGCGGAAAATCCTCCCAACATTCTGTGGCTCTACAGTGATGATCACTCCCACAAGGCGATCAGTGCGTATGGCAGCCACCTGACCGAACTGGCGCCGACGCCCAACATCGACCGGTTGGCCAAGCGGGGAGTGCTGTTTCGCAACAGTTTTGTCTGCAATTCCATCTGCGGCCCGGCCCGGGCGGCGGTCATGACCGGCAAGCACAGCCACCTGAATGGCTTTCGTTCCAACGGCGACAACTTTGACGGCAGCCAACAGACCTTTCCGAAGTTGCTCCGGGCCGGCGGGTATCAAACCGCCGTGATTGGCAAGTGGCACCTCCAATCCACGCCCCAAGGGTTTGATCACTGGGAGGTGCTGCCCGGGCAGGGGCACTATTACAATCCGGACTTCATCAATGAGTCCGGCCAGCATCGCGAGATCGGTTATGTGTCCGACTTGGTCACGGACAAGGGTATCGCATGGTTGGAGAACCGCGATCCGAACAAACCCTTCATGCTGATGCTGCAGCACAAGGCGCCCCACCGGGAGTGGTCGCCGGCCCTGCGCCACCTGCACCTGTTTGATGATGTGATCTTCCCGGAACCGGAAACCTTGTTTGACGACTACGAAGGCCGGGGATCCGCCGCGGGCATGTCCGACATGTCCATTGCGGAGACCATGCACCCGGGCGATCTCAAGATTGACGATATCATGGAGTTTGAAGCGAAGGACGCGGGGCCCAAGGAGGCGACTGCCGCTCGCATGACGCGCATGACCAATGAGCAATACAAGACGTGGCGGGCGGCCTACGGCCCCAAGAACCAGGAGTTGGTCGAAGCCAATCTGGAGGGAGACGATTTGGTGCGCTGGAAGTATCAGCGCTATATCAAGGACTACCTGCGGACGGTCCGGGCGGTGGACGAGAATGTAGGACGAGTGTTGCGCTATCTGGAGGAGAGCGGCCTGGCGGAGAACACGGTGGTGTTCTATTCGTCGGACCAGTCCTTCTATCTTGGCGAGCACGGCTGGTTTGACAAACGCTTCATCTACGAGGAATCCCTGCGCACTCCGCTGTTGGGTTACTGGCCCGGCCGGAGCAATCCGGGCACGGAGGTGGACGAGATGGTGCAGAACATCGACATGGCCCAGACCTTCCTCGAAATCGCGGGCGTGGCGGACCCGGGCGATATGCAGGGAAGGAGCCTGGCTCCCTTCCTGAGGGGAGAAACCCCGACCGACTGGCGAGAGACCATCTATTACCACTACCACCAGGACCCCCGGACCATTCACCATGTGCAACCGCACTATGGTGTGCGCAGTCAGCGTTATAAATTGATCCATTTCTACGAGATCGACGAATGGGAATTCTACGATCTGGAGCGGGATCCCCATGAATTGACGAGTCAGTATTCAAATTATGAATACCAAGATCCGGTGGCGGAGATGCGCCGGGAACTGCATCGCCTGCGCTGGCAGTATCACATGCCGCGGTTTGGGGCAGGAGAATGACAACCCGGTCGCGAACTTAGTTCACCGCGGAGTCCGGCCCCGGAAGGCGGATTCCGCCTGCCAGAAATCAGCATGAATCAAGAAAACACCCCCGACCCCCATCGCCGTCCGTTCGTCACCATCACGCTGCTCTTCTTCCTGTGGGGCTTTATCACGGTGATGAACGACGTACTCATTCCCTATCTGAAGGACAGCTTCGATCTCAGCTATTTTCAGGCAGGCCTGGTGCAGTTCGCCTTCTTCGGGGCCTTTTTCTTTGTCTCGTTGATCTATTACTTCATCTCGCTGTGGAAGGGCGATCCGATCAACCGGTTGGGCTACAAGACCGGTATCATTGTGGCTTTGGCCATTTGCGGCGGCGGTTGCGCCTTGTTTTATCCGGCGGCGGAGTTTCGGCAGTATGGGTTCTTCCTCGGCGCCCTGTTCCTGTTGGCCACCGGCGTGACGCTGTTGCAGATCGCGGCCAATCCCTATGCCGCGATTCTGGGCAAACCCGAGACTGCTTCCAGCCGGCTCAACCTGGCGCAGGGAGTCAACTCCCTCGGCACGACGCTGGCACCGGTCGCTGGCGGTTTGCTGCTCTACAAGGTCTTTGTAACGGGGGACGAGGTCACCATCGATTCCATCAAGATTCCCTACCTGCTCTACGGTTCCCTGTTCATCCTGTTGGCCGTGGTGGTATGGAGGAGCCACCTGCCTCGGTTTTCGAATGACGAAAAGGTGGCCGCGGGCCTCGGTGCCCTGCGCTTCCGCCATCTGCGCCTCGGGATGGTGGCCATCTTCATGTATGTCGGCGGCGAGGTGGCCATTGGCAGCTACCTGGTCAACTTTATCAAGGACCCCAACATTCTGGGATTGGAGGAGGCCACCGCCAGCCTGTTCCTGGCCTACTATTGGGGCGGGGCGATGATTGGCCGGTTGTGTGGTTCCATTTCCCTGAGCGACATTCCGAGCCAGGCCCGGAAATATGGGTATATGACCCTGACGGCGGTGGTGGTCTTTCTGGTGATCTATGTGGTGACCGCCATTCGCATCGAATCCGGGGAACTGTTCCTGGTCTTCATGTCGCCGGTTCAGATCATTCCGTTCCTGATCATGATCGGGCTGAACTTCGTTGCGTTTGTTTTTGGTCGGGGCGACGCCGCGCGAGTGCTTGGAGTATTTGCGGTTTGCCTGGTGGTCCTGCTCTGCCTGGCCGCTTTGACCGGTGGGTCGCTGGCTTTCTGGGCCGCCTTGGGCACCGGTTTGTTCAACTCCATCATGTGGTCGAACATCTTCACGCTCGCGATCAAGGATCTGAAGCACCACACTTCCCAAGGATCCTCGCTGCTGGTAATGATGATTGTGGGCGGAGCGATCGTGCCGCTGATCATGGGGGCTGCCGCCGATAGAATCGGCATCCAGGCTGCCTTTCTGGTGCCCATCATCAACTACGTCTACATCGCCTACTACGGCTTCTCCGGTCATAAAATCATCGATCCGGCGTTGACGACTCCGTCCGCTCCGATGGAGGCCAAGGGGTGAGATACGGTGATGACCAGCGGGTTGTCCTGACCCTTGATGCGGGCGGAACCAATTTTGTATTCACCGCCATCCAGGGCAACCGGCCGATTGTGACACCGGTAACCCTGCCGGCGGAGACCCGGGAGTTGCCGCGCAGTCTGGATACGATGGACCGCGGTTTTCGGCAGGTCCTGGCCTCTTTGGATACCGCTCCCGTGGCCATCAGCTTTGCTTTCCCCGGACCGGCTGATTACCCCAACGGTATCGTCGACAACCACAACAACCTGCCCGCCTTCGCCGGGGGCGTGCCGCTGGGACCCTGGTTGGAACGACGATTCGAGTTGCCGGTTTTCATCAATAACGACGGCGACCTGTTCACCTACGGTGAAGCGATTGCCGGGCTCCTGCCGAAGGTGAGTCGCCTGCTGGCCGAAGCCGGCAGCCCCAAACGCTATCGCACGCTTTTGGGTATCACCCTCGGTACTGGGTTTGGCGGTGGCCTGGTGCACCATGACCGGCTTTTCATGGGGGACAATTCGAACGCAACCGAGATTTGGCTGCTGCGCAACAAGGTGCGTCCCGAGTGCCTGGCGGAGGACGGGGCCAGTATCCGCGCGGTGCGCAATGCCTACGCTCTGGCGCTGGGCCTGGCGCCGGCAGCGGCGCCTCCGCCCAAGGAGATCGCCGCGATTGCCCGGGGGGAGGCGGCCGGGGATCGCGCGGCGGCCCGGGCGGCTTTCCATGAGCTGGGCGTGGTGGTGGGGGATGCCCTGGCCAATGCCATCACCCTCCTGGATGGACTGGTGGTCATCGGCGGCGGGCTTGCCGCGGCCCATTCTCTGTTCATGCCGGCAGTTCTGTCGGAGATGAACGGTCGGATAGCGAGCTATAATGGATCATCCCACGAGCGCATCGTGCAGCGGGTCTACGACTTGGATGCCGACAATGATCTGGCGGCCTTTTTGCAGGGCGAAACCAAACAAATAGCGCTGCCCGGATCGAGCGACACGGTGGCCTACGATCCCTTGAAACGGGTGGGGTTGGGCGTGAGCGTCTTGGGCACCAGTGAAGCGGTGAGCATCGGAGCGTATGCTTTCGCCCTGAACCAATTGGACCAGGGGCGGGCGCAGGAAACCAATTCAAAGGGATAGACCGTTATGATCCGCCGCCTGCCCCCCCGTTGTATCCTCGCCATCTTGGTATTTGTTCTGGGGGGGCTGGCCACCCCGGGGTGGAGTCGCCCGTTGAATGTGATTTTCATAGTGGTCGACGACCTGCGAACGGAACTGTCGGCGTATGCGGCGGAGGCGCGGACCCCGCACCTGGACCGCCTCGCGGCAAAGGGGGTCCAGTTCAACAATGCCTATTGCCAGTATCCGGTTTGCAACGCCAGCCGGTCCTCCTTTCTCACCGGCCTGCGTCCCGATGAAACCGGAATCTTCAGCAACCAAACCTCACTGCGCCTGAAGTGGCCGGACGTGGTGACGCTGCCGCAAGCGTTTCGGCAGGCGGGTTATTTCACAGCGGGCCTGGGCAAGCTGCTGCATGCCGGATTGGACGATGCGGGGAGAAGGACTCTTTTTCAGGACAACGCTTCCTTCGACCACTTCTACAACGCCCGCGACTACCTGCCGGTGGGAAAATCGCAGGGTGTGGGGCGTCGGCTGGGGGACGGCTCGATGGGATGGGCGCGCTGGCAGGCGGCGGAAGGAGGGGATGAGGCCCTGGCGGATGGCTTGTTGGCCGCTGAAGCGGTCCGGCTGCTGGAGGAGCACCAGGGCCGCCCATTCTTTCTCGGGATTGGTTTCCACAAACCGCATGATCCCTTCGTCGCGCCCAAGGCATACTTCGACCTCTATCCGGAGAGCGAAATCGAGGTGCGGTCCGACCCCGCCGACCGCACCCCTTTGCTGGAATATGCGTTGCCCGATGCAGCGGGGTTTGCCGCTTTCACCGACCGGGACCGCCGCGAGTTCAAGCGGGCTTATCTGGCTTGCACCAGTTTCACGGACGCCCAGGTGGGCAAGGTGTTGGCGGCGATGGACCGCCTGGGTCTTTGGGGGAACACCATGGTGGTGCTCTTGGGTGATCATGGTTACCACTTGGGCGAGCACAATTGGTGGAACAAGGTGACCTTGTTCGACATCGGGGCACGGGTTCCGCTGATCATCTGGATGCCGGGATCGGAAGGGGCGGGGCAATCCACCGAGGCCGTCGTGGAGCTGTTGGACCTGTATCCGACCCTGCTCGACTATGCGGGCATTGCCGCTCCCCATGAGTTAAGGGGGAAAAGCCTGCGGCCGGTGTTGGCCGATCCGGCGGTTGATTGGCAAGAGCCGGCGTTCTCCCAAGTCAGGCGATCGGGGGTGGGGATGGGGTTCAGCGTGCGGCAGGGCGATTGGCGCCTGACTCAGTGGGGAACCCAAGGGGAGGGCGGCCACGAGCTGCACCGGGCGACCGGTGATCGGGCGGGGTTCTACAACCTGTATGGCCAGCCTGAATACAAAAATTTGAGTGGGCGAATGCAGGAACTGTTGGTCCGGAATTTTCCGCAGATCCGGCTCGAAAAACCTTGAGTTGCCCCAGGGATCTTCGCTTCGGCCCATTCCGGCGAATATTTCCGCGTAAAGAAATATCCGGCTTGGCGGTAAAGAAAGTGTCATGGCATCGGCCCATCCCGGGCACGCTCCTTCCCTTCCTTAGAGGTGGGGGCCTTTCCGGGATTGGCTGGAGCCAGGCACCCTAAACCTAAACAAAACCGTCTGACCTATACCCCCTATGCCCCAGCCCGAGCCCGCTTTGGTGGAATTGGCCTGCCGGCGTGTTAACCTCCCAATCCTACCCCTCACCCATGACTAGACCAACCCCCACGTTTCGATTCATATCCCGATACCTAGGGTATACGTGTGCTGTGACCGCCCTCGGTGTCCTTTCCTTGCCCGCGCAAGTGAACAGCGACGCGGATGCGCTGACGGATGACAGTGAGACCATAGTATTGAACCCCTTCACCGTCGATGGTTCCGGTGACAGCGGCTATTACGCTACCGAGACCCTTTCCGGCACCAACCTGCGGACGGACATGCGCAGCCTGGCCAATCCGATTTCCGTCATCACGCCGGAGTTTCTTTCCGACATCGGGGCCAACAGCTACGAGGACGTGGTGGACTTCCTGCCCAGCACCTCGACCTTCGACGGTGATGTGGCGGACGTTGACGGCAACACGGCCCGGACCGGAACGCCCTACAATTCCCGTGGTTTCCGGGTTACCCAGCTGACCCAGAACTTCTTTGCCACCAACATCCGCCAGGACAACTACAACACGGAGCGTTTGACCCAATCCCGCGGCCCCAATTCCACGCTGTTTGGATTAGGTTCGGTTGGTGGTGCCATGGACATCACGCCCAAGCGCGTCCAGTTCGGCCGCAACTTCTACAACATCGAGGCCCGGTTTGATGATCAGGACTCCAAGCGATTCGCTCTCGATATCAACCAGATCCTGCACGAGAACAGATTCGGCTTCCGGTTGGCTGCCCTGCATGACGACCTCCAGGGCTTTCGGGAACCGGCCTTCCGTGAACGAAATTCCATTTATGGCAACTTTACCTGGAAGCCCTTCAGCAGGACGACGGTGAACCTCTGGTTCGAGGATGGCAAAATTGATGATCTGAACCCGCGCCTGTATCTGCCGCGGGACTCGTTCACCGCCTGGCGGGATTCCGCGCTGGCTCCCATCGACAAAGCCAACACCACGGACATCAACCTGATCGTGAACGGCCCCAACGGCGCTCGCAACAGCGCCCAGAACAACATCACGGGGGTCAGCCGCGGCTACAACAACAACAACGCCCTGATCTGGATCCAGAATGCACCCGAACTGGGCGTGATGAACTGGAAGCGGAAGTCCCGCAGTTCCGAACCCTACGTGAATGGCAACCGCCAGAACTTTGCCAGCATCCTGGATCCCCAATTGCTCCCGGATACCTACTGGGCGCTGGAAACGGTTCCCTCCGGTCCGCAGGACCAATACGACACGGACTACTACAAGTATGGGGCCGAGATCCTGCAGACGATCACCCCCAACACCTTCGCTTCCTTCAATTGGGTCCACGAGAAGCAGGACGTGTTCGATTTCCGTCCCATCCGCCGCCAGAACTGGAGGGTTTTCATCGATAACAACTGGTATCTGCCGCACCAAAGCGCGGACGATAACCCGGATCCCAGCACGCCGGCGAACCCCTACTTCGGGATGCCCTACATCGAGTCCAATCCCTGGCGGTTTCTTCGTGCGGATGAACTGGACCAGTTGCGGGCCAACCTCACCCACACCTTTGACCTCAGCGGTGCCGAGCCCTTTGATGGTTTCGACCTGGGCGAGCTCACGCTGGTGGGTTCCTGGTATTGGATGGAAGACAAGTATTGGCTGCAACGCCAGGATGAGATGACCACGGTCTCGCTCTTCAACAATGGCCGTTTGGACAACACCCAGGGTCGGATCATGCGTCGGTATTACATCAATGACCCGACACCGGGATACCCGGGCGATGATCCCATCCAGCCCCTCAGCCAGGCCGCCGATTCGAGTGTCATCGGCGACATTCGTCCCGAGGTTGAAACCGCGTTCCTCAATCGCCTGACCCCGATTCACACCATCGGGGAGACCGAATCCCTGTCCTTCCTCGGGCAATGGGGCATGTTCAAGGACCGTGTCTTCCTGACCGGTGGCTGGCGCGAGGACAAGATCGGCAGCCAGTCCGCCACCTTCGTGCGCGATCCCGTCACCCGGATTTGGGAGGACTTCCGCACCATGACGGTGCCGGACCAGGAGACCAACAAGGTGGACAACTACAACTGGGGTGTTGTCGTTCGTCCGCTGCCCTGGCTCGACCTTTTCTACAACCGCTCCACCAACAACGTCGATGCGGGAACCACCACCTACGACATCTACCTGAATGACCTGCCGGATCAGACCGGTGAAGGTGAGGACATGGGGGTGCGCTTCGCCCTCCTGGAGAATCGCCTGTTCATGAAGGTCAACTACTACGACAACACGCTGCAGAACCGGATTTCCAATCCGTTGCGTGATAGCATGGCCCGGGAGACCGGCATCATTGAACGCTATCTGCGCGGCATGGATTTCAATGGCTTTGATGACATCATCGCCGGCTCCCCGCGCTATATTGATTATCCGGGCAACGCGCTGTGGTCCGATACGGAGGACTCCAATACCGAGGGCTATGAGTTTGAACTCACCGCCAACATCACCCGGGACTGGCGCCTCAGCCTGAACGTTTCCAAGATGGATGCGACTCTGGGATCCACCTACAACCTGACCACCCCGTGGTTCACGGAGTTTGTGGACCCCGTGCGGGGCAATCAGGACATCCTCGGCAGGGTCGCCTTTCCCGATGAGGATGCGACGGAAACCATTGGCGACATTCTGGATGAAATGGACCGCAAGATCGCCTTCCATCGCGGTCAAGTCGGAGGTCAGGTGATCCGCACCAACACCTGGGGCGCAAACATCGTGACCAGTTACAACTTCCGCAACATGGATGCGAAGTTCTTGAACGGCATCCGGGTCGGCGGCGCCTACCGCTGGCGTGAAGCTCCGGCGATCGGCTATGAGGAGGATCCGGCGACCGGCGACTTCCTGGTTGATCAAACGTTCTCCGGAATCGAGGTGAGGAACCTCGATCTGTTCATTTCCAAGAATTGGAATCTGGGCAACCAACGTCGCATCGGAGTGACCTTCCGGGTGCTGAATGCCCTGGACTACGACGACTTCTCCCCGCGGACCGCCGTGGATGATGGCACGGGTAATCCCTTCGAGCTACAATACTCCTTCCAAGAACCCCGGACCTACCAACTGACGGTGGACTTCCGGTTCTAAGGGAGGGTGGTAACAGGAAATTACCAGCCCGGCTCAGTTCTCCTGAGCCGGGCTTTTTTCCAACATCCCATTCCCCGGCCCGGGATTCACCCCCATCACCATGCCGCGCCTGTTTCATCGTCAACTCCCGGCGGCCCTGAAGGCGTTGGATGACCTGAACCCCCCGATTGCCTTTACGACAGATTTCGACTCCCAGATGAAAAGGAACGGATTGATTGTTACTCTGATGCTGGGACTTTGCTACCCGGCGATAGCCGGTTCCCCACCGGAGCCCCGGGCGCTTTACACCTACAGTTTCGGCGGGCTCGAGGACATGCCCACCACGGAGGTAGTAGATCTGCTGGAGGACACCGGCTACCATGGTCTGGCCGTCGCGGCCCGGGGCGAGGAATCACTGCGCCGGCTCGACTCCTACTATAAGCTGAGCCAACGGCCGGGATCTGAATTTGCCGTGGTTGCGGGCTACATGGCGCACCGCTTTGATCGTTATGGCTTTGACGACTCGGACCACCGGGCCGCCATTGATCGACTCGCACCGTATGGCGGAACCCTGTGGCTGTGGGTGCGGGACGTCGCCCGGGACGGCTCCGTGACCGATGAAAAGGTGGAGCAATTCTTCCGCGGCATTTTGGATTATGCGGTGGCGAGGGGCGTGGAGCTGGTGCTTTACCCACACTACAACACCTATCATCCCACCACGTGGGATGCCCTCCCGTTGATCGAGCAGATCGATCATCCCTCGCTGGGGGTGGCCATCAACCTCTGTCATGAGCTGATGTCGGACAACGGTCCCCACCTGGCCCGGACATTTGCCGGGGCCAAGGATCGGTTGGCCGCGGTGATCATTTCAGGATCCCTGGTCGAACTCGATCGGACCAGCGTGCGCACGATGAACGAGTCCACCATCATGCCGCTGGATGAGTCGGTCTACGACCTGAGGCCCTTTGTGCAGTTGATCAAGGATTCGGGTTTTACAGGACCCGTGGGCTACATCAATTACCGGCCCGGAGCGACGCCGGCGGACTACCTGAAACGTTCCCTGCAGCGGTGGCATGAGCTTTGCCGGGAGGTCGGTTTGTATGAACCTGAACCTGCACTTGACCCATGACGACGTCAGGAAAATGCCGCCAGGGCCGCGCCGGGCCTTGGTGCGGAGGCCTGCTGCTGGCCGTGCTGGCCTCGCCGGTGATGGCGGACTGGTTCGACCTTCAGCCCGCCTACGATTTCGAGAACGAATTCGCGACCATCCGGCTGGAGGCGGTGAACGCCCTCTCCGACAAGTGGTCCTACTACGGCTTCCTCGATTTTAATGGCACGATGGACGAACCGCTTGAGCTGGAAGGGTGGTTCACGGAACACACCGTCCGCTACTCTCCGGCCGATCCGGGAACGGGCTGGGCGGATTTCGCGGCCGCCGCCGAGGTGGACGCGGGGTCCGGTCTCACGGACGTTTACCGCTTCGGGATCACT
>JANQKV010000054.1 GCA_028280945.1 Opitutaceae bacterium | reverse complement strand
GCGCCATCGGTGATCGTGCCGGAGAACGTGGTATCCGTATTGTTGAGACCGAAGCCCACCGTTTCGGTGGTGGAAAGGGTGCTGGTGAGGGTGCCCGCGCCGGCCAGCGAACCCCAATTGTCGCTGCGGTCACGCACGTCAAGGGTGGCGCCACTGGCGATGGTGACATCGACAGAGTCAGCGAGACGATTGTCGCCGCCGCCAAATTCGACGGTGCCTTCGTTCACATTCAGGTCACCGGTAAAGGTCGTGGGATCCTCAAAGCGGAATGTGCCGGCACCCGTTTTGGTGAGGTCGCCCGAGCCGGAAATGCCGTTGTCCCAGATCAGGATGTCGGAGGCGGTGTCCGTATCGATGGTACCGCCGCCGGCTCCCAAGACCATGGCACGGGTATTGTCGTCGTTGTCGACCGTGTTGCCGCCGGTGATCTGCAACGTGCCGTTGTTGAGGGTCAGGTTCGCGCTTGCTGAGAGGCTGCCGAGATTTTCCTGAGAAGAGATGCTGAGGGTGCCGCCACCGGAGACCTCGATTGCTCCCGTGAATCCGGTGTTGGAGCCCGAGAGGGTGAGGTTGCCGGTGCCGGTCTTGGTCAGGGCTCCCGAGCCGGAGATTGTGCCACTCAGGGTAGTGGAAGAATTGTCTCCACCCGTTGTCAGATTTCCGGAGCCCAAAGTGATGTTACCTGCACCGGCGACCGAACCGACCGTATCGGAATTGCCGTTAAGATCAAAAGTTGCCCCTGAGTTGATGGTGACGGCGGTCGAATCTGACAGCACGTTTGATGCGCCGAGTTGCAACGTGCCGTTGTCGGTGATGGTGGTCGATCCGGTGTAGGTGTTGGCGCCTGACAACTGCACCGTGCCGGAGCCTTCAACGGAAAGATTCTGAGCACCGCTGATAACTCCCGAGATGGTGAGAGTGCCCGAGTCAGACTGAATGGTGCTGGCCGAACCCAGCGTGATGTTGCCCGCCCAGGAATTGTTACCACTGACGTTACGCAAAGCTCCGTTGGACGAAATGCCGGATCCATTGAGGGTCAGGGCTTCAGTGCCGACGGCGATCCCACCTTGGATTTCAAGAGCCGCTCCCGAGCTCACTGTCACACCGCCCGCCGTGGTGCCCAATCCGGTGGCGTTGCGAACGGAGACGACACCCTCCGTTACGTTGACGGCTCCGGTGAAGCTATTGGCGCCGGAGAATATGAGAGTGCCATCGCCTTGTTTGATGAAACCACCGGAGCCCGTCACGGCACCTCCCGAGCTGGTGAATGTGACGGTGTTGCCACTATTCTGAGCATCGATCGTCAGGGTATTGGCGTTGAGATTAAAATTGTCCGTAATCGTCAGATCGCCGCCGGTTCCGGTCAGATACCATGTCTGGCTGTTGGCGAGAGCGATGCGGGAATCGAGCGTGTGGGTTTGGGTATTGCCGGCATGGACAAGTCCGTCGCTGTTGGAGGCGTTGAACGTGAGCAGCCGATCATTGCCGTTCTCAGTGAAGGTGAGGCTGTTGGCGTTGTTGGTGAACCAGAACTGTCCAACAGTCCGGTTGGCGTTCATCGTGGGGTCTTCCAGCGTCGGTCCGGCGTCGTCGAACAATGCCCCCACCGTGCTGCTGTTGGGCTCACCGCTCGTGCTCCAATTTGCGTTGCGACCGTAGTTGTCGTTACCCCCTCCGTTCGACGTCAGTCGAATCCACTCCTTCATGCTGCCGAGCATGACTTGAGCATGCGTCGAAACAGCCATGGTCGAAGAGGATAGGACCATGGCGACGAGGAACTGGACCCGTCTGTTTCCAAACACGGTGGAAGCGTGGGGTGATTACCTTAGAAATTCAAGTCATTTGCGGAGGGGTCCCCGTCTGGCATTCTCGACGAATCAAGGGCTTGGCTTGAGCCTTGGAATCTGCTGGCGATGGGACCATGGATAGATCCGGCATGGTGTATTTGGTGGGCGCAGGGCCCGGCGATTTGGGGTTGGTCACGCTTCGGGCCAAAGAACTCATCCGGAAGGCTGACGTGTTGGTCTATGACTATCTTGTGCATCCTGATCTGGTGGAATGGGTTAAATCGAAATGTGAGGTGATTTATGTTGGAAAAAAGGCTGGGTTCCACTCCGTGCCGCAGGAAGAAATCGAAGCGATCCTCGTGGATCGAGCACAGCGGGGTAACCAGGTTGTGCGGTTGAAGGGGGGCGATCCCTACGTTTTTGGGCGGGGAGGGGAAGAGGTGCGGTCGCTGGCGGCGGCGGGAATTCGGTTTGAAGTGGTGCCGGGGGTAACGTCGGCCCTGGCGGCGGGGGCTTATGCGGGAATTCCCCTTACCCAGCGCAATACGAGTTCGTCCCTGGTGCTCGTAACGGGGCACGAGGACCCGACAAAGCATGAGTTGCAGGTGGACTGGCCGCAGCTGGGCTCCCTGAAAAACACCACTCTCGCAATCTACATGGGAATGAGTCGTTTGACCGACATCGTTTCCGGCCTGCAAAAGGGCGGCATGGCGGCTGAAACACCCGTCGCCGTCGTGCAGTGGGCTTCTTTGGGTCGCCAGCGAAGTGTCTCCGCTGATCTCCGATCGATTTCCGGGGAAGTGGCGCGAGCAGGGCTCAAAGCACCGGCCATCATTTTTGTTGGGGAAGTGGTCACGCACCAAAAGGCGGTGGACTGGTTTGAGCATCTGGCGCTCTTTGGGCGTCGCATCGCGGTGACCCGAACCCGCACCGGCAACAGTGTACTGCGCAGCAAACTTGAGCATCTCGGGGCCGAGGTGATCGATCTTCCGTTGATCAACGTGGTGCCGAAAGTGGATCGTGAAACGCTGGTGGAAGTCTTCGCCGAGTTGGGCAGTTACGATTGGATTGTCTTCACCAGTGCCAACGGAGTCCGCATCTTCTTCGAGAATTTTTATCAGGCATATTCCGACGTGCGTTCACTCGGCTTGCTCCGATTTGCCTGCATCGGCGATGCGACGGCGCGAGAGATTCGCAAACATCGGATCGATGTGGAATGCCAACCGGGGGTGGCGACAGCCGAAGCGTTGGCAGAGGCGATGATCGAAACCGGCAGCCTGGACAGCGCCAAGGTGATAGCGGTGACCGGGAATCTGAACCGCGACATCCTGGTGAAGAAATTGGAGGCTGCCCGGGCGATTGTCGATACGCTGCCGCTCTATCGCACGGAGAGACTCGATCTCAGCCAGCATGCGGGTGCCCAGGATTTTCGCGAACGCGGTGCGGATGCCGTGCTGTTCGCGAGCTCGTCGGCCGTGGCGGCCTACGTGGACCAAAGCCCATTGCTGACCCTCGGAGGAAAGGCCAAAAAACCATGGTTGGGCTCGATGGGCCCCCAAACCTCCGCCTCCTTGGAGGCAGCAGGTTTGCCGGTTGATTTCCAATCCGAGGCGCCGGGGCTTGATGCCCTTGTCGAAGCGCTCGTTAACAAACTGGGCGATCAGCGCGATTGAACCGTCGC
The DNA here is from genome assembly GCA_028280945.1 of Opitutaceae bacterium. Lineage (GTDB taxonomy): Bacteria > Verrucomicrobiota > Verrucomicrobiia > Opitutales > Opitutaceae > Actomonas. The sequence continues at coordinate 27,839 of JANQKV010000054.1, read as the reverse complement.
GGTGCTTGCCGGTTGGCCACCCGCCGCCCAAGGTCGCCCCTCAAGTATGAAGGTCCCGTTTCTCGATCTCTCCCGAGCGCACCGAGGCTTGCGCGATGAAATTCTGGCGTCGTTCGCGGCCACTTATGACGCGGGCAGATTTTGCCTTGGGGCCGATGTCACCGCCTTCGAACAGGACTTTGCCCAGGCGGTGGGTGCCCCGGAGGCGATTGGCGTGGGGAATGGCACGGCAGCTCTCCATCTCGTCGCCCGCGCGCTTGATATCGGGCCGGGAGATGATGTGGTGGTGCCGGCCTTTACCTTCATAGCCAGTGCGTGGACAGCGAGTTTTGTGGGGGCGCGGCCGGTTTTCTGCGACGTGGATTCCCGGACCTACAACGCCACGGCAGAGACCATCGCAGCGGCACTCACTTCAAAAACAAAAGCGATCGTAGTGGTGCACTTGTTCGGCCAAGCGGCCGACATGGATCCGATTCTGACCTTGGCCCAACAACACGGGATTCCGGTGATCGAAGACTGCGCCCAAGCCCACCTCACCACCTATCATGGCCGTCCGGTGGGCACGATGGGCGTGGCAGGCACGTTCAGTTTCTACCCCACCAAAAACCTCGGCGGAGTTGGCGAGGGCGGCGCCGTAGTCAGCACCGATGCCAGGCTCATGGACCGGGTTCGCCTGTTGCGGGTGCACGGATCCAATGTGCGCTACCAACACGATGCTGTCGGCTACAATTATCGCATGGAGGGCCTTCAAGCCGGAGCCCTGAGGGTGAAACTCAGTCATCTGGACCGCTGGACCGCGTTGCGTCGATCCCATGCGGAGAGGTATCGCGAAGGTATTACGTTATCGGATACGATCCTTCCGCAGCCGGCTCCATGGGGCGATTCTGTTTACCATCAATTCACGCTGCTGCACCCGCGGCGCGATGCCTTGCGCCAGCATCTATCGGATCATGGCGTGGGCACCGATTTGATCTATCCCCGGGCGCTTCACCAGCAGCCCTGCTTCCAGGATGTTGGCCCTGCGGATGGGACTCTGCCGGTGGCCGAGGAACTGGCGCGCACGTGCCTTAGTGTGCCGATATTCCCGGAACTCAGTGAGGCAGAGCTCGATCACGTGATCGCCACGATCAACCATTTCCCTGGCTAAACATGATCGACGGGGTGCGGCTCAAGTTTTGTGGACTGCGGACCTTGGTGGACGTGGACATGGCCGACAAGTTGGGGGCCGATTACCTCGGGTTCATTCTTCACCCGGGATCGCCCCGGTATCTCGCCCTCGAAGACTTTTGTCATCTTCAGCCCAATCTTCCCACAGGCCGGAAATGCGTGGCGGTCGTGGTGGAACCGACCGTCGATCAGTTGAAACAACTGCAGGATGCCGGTTTCAACCGATTTCAGGTCCACTTTCGAGCTGATCTTGATCTGATCGACATCGAACATTGGTCGACGACGGTTGGGACGGAAACACTCTGGCTGGCTCCAAAGCGGGCGCCGGGGACGAAGTTCAATCCCGCGTGGTTGACGTCGGCTGGTAGTTTTCTGGTGGATACGTTTTCCCGGGAGGCCTTCGGCGGGACGGGCCGGACCGGTGATTGGACCGAGTTTGCTTCACTGCGGAAACGTTACCCCGAGGTGACATGGATTCTGGCCGGGGGATTGCAGCCGGAAAACATCGGTGAGGCGCTCACTCAAACCGGCGCAAATTTTCTGGATGTGAACAGCGGGGTGGAGTTGGCTCCGGGCATCAAGGATCACGTCAAGATGCAGGCCGTGGTGCGGGCAATTCATCAAGCCCGCGAACTTCAGAGATCCTTACGGCATGAGTGACGAATCCACCCATCGGTCGGCTTGGCAGATCGGCCCCGGCATTCTGGTGGCTGCGACCGGGGTGGGTGCCGGCGATCTTATTGCCGCCGCCGTGGCGGGTCGGGAATATGGTTTGGTGGTCTTGTGGGTGGTCATTCTGGGGGCGGCCTGCAAATGGCTTTTGAACGAGGGGATCGCCCGTTGGCAGCTGGCCACCGGAACCTCACTGATTGCGGGTTGGGCGCGGAACCTGCCCGCGTGGGTTTCCTGGTATTTTGGAGGTTACCTGATCGTGTGGGGATTTCTGGTCGGCGGAGCGCTGGGCTCGGCGTGTGGCGTCGCGATCAAGGCACTGATGCCGACACTACCGGGAGGCGTGGGAGTTTGGGCGGTGGTGCATGCATTGGTTGGTTTGGCGTTGGTGCGATGGGGAAACTTCAAGCTTTTCGAACGCCTGATGCAGGTGCTGATCGCGATCATGTTTGTAGTTGTGGTCTACTGCGGATTTCAGCTGGTGCCATCGTGGAGCGAAGTCCTCTCTGGACTGCTGTGGCCGACCGTGCCGGCGGGGGGATTCTGGTTGGTTTTGGGACTGATGGGCGGAGTCGGCGGCAGTGCAACCTTGCTTTGCTACGGTTATTGGATGCGGGAGCGACAGTGGCATGGCCAAGCGGTGCTGCGTCGGGCCCAGTGGGACCTGGCCCTCGCCTACAGCCTAACAGCGGTTTTTGGCGTTGCCATGGTGGTGCTGGCGGCGGGAGCCCAGCCCGGCGATGGGTCCGGCACCGCTTTGGTGGTCGGGTTGGCTGAGCGGCTCAAAGACATCTTGGGACCGTGGGGGCAGATGGTGTTTTTGGTCGGATTTTGGTGCGCGGTGTTTTCTTCCCTGTTGGGGGTATGGCAGGGAGTTCCTTACTTGTTTGAGGACTGGTGGAAGAACCGCCGGGTCACCGAATCTTCGGTCGAAAAGCGCGGGCAGTCCCGCGGCTATCGCGGGTTTCTCTGGTTTCTCGCCGTGCCTCCGTTGATTTTGCAGGTGATGGATCGTCCGCTCCTGGTGGTGGTGCTTTATGCCATTGCCGGTGCGTTTTTCATGCCGATGTTGGCGGCCACCCTGCTCATGCTTAATGGCGGCAAACAGCGTTTGGGACAGTTACGCAATCCTTGGTCAATCAACATGGGACTCGTCGTTTGCCTTTTGCTGTTCGGGATACTGCTGCTGCAGGAAATAAAAAACCGGCTCCTCGGATAGAGGAACCGGTTGCCCGAAAACGGATGAAACAAAGGGTGTCAGGCCGGGGCTTCGTCGTCGGGTAGTCCGGCCGCCTGGCGTCGCTCGTGGAGCTCCTTTTCCACGACAGCCATCTTCTCGTCGTTGAGCGGATAGAAGCAAAAGATGCCGATGGAGACGATGCCGAGGGCGGCTGGCGCGAGACTCATCAGCATGATCATGCCGTCCTTCACCTCTTCGGTTGGGACCACGTTTGCCTCGAAGCCGGTGCGCGACAACATGGTGAAGGCAATCCAGCCGGCGATAGCCCACCCCATCTTTTGTCCCATGGTGGAGGCTGAAAACACCAAGCCGGTGGTGCGACGACCGTTCCTCCATTCGCCGTAGTCGGCGGTGTCGGCATACATGGCCCAGAGCAGCACGGGCAACGGCGCGCCAGCGGCGGAACCGAGAAGGTCCATGAGGAACAACAAGTTGATCTGATCCGGAGGGATGACGTAGAACGAGGCGGTTGCCAGGATCGCGATGATAAAGAAGCCGATAAACATCGGTCCCTTGCGGAAATTCTTGGCCAACCAATAGGTCATCAGCACACCGCCGACCGATACGAGTTGACCACCCGTATTGAAGGCAGAAGCCATCTTGGCAAAGTTCAGATCAATGCCGAACAGCGGCAGGGCAAAGTCCGCGGCATCGTTGCCGTCGAAAAGCACGTATTTGTAGTAGTGTGCGGAGACGGAGCTGCGGACGGCGACGTAGAGAATGAAGGTCAGGGTAGTTGCCAGCAACAGAATCCACGCACGATTGGAGAGCAGCAGTTTGACGTCGTTGCCGATGGAGGCATCGGGATCAGGGGCGGGTTTGATCCGCTCCTTGGTGCCGAGGAACGTCAACATGAAGAACCCGACGGCTACGATGCCCACGATAATCCATGTAATTTGCCAGCCGGCCTCGGACTTCACGTCGCCACCGATTCCCTCGACCATGGGTAACAGTGAGGCGGAGATGACGGTTCCGGCGGTGAAAGCAAAGATGAACTTAACCGACGAAAGGCGCGTCCGTTCAACCGAGTTGGTGGTCATCACCCCCATCATCGCGGTGTAGGGGATGTTCACCAAGGTGTAGAGCAGCATGAGTCCGTTGTAGGTTACAAACGCCCAGATGATCTTCCCGTTTTCGCCCAAGTCCGGCGTGGTGAAAGTCAGGACGCCGAAGATCGCAAACGGCACCGCCCCAAACAAAATAAACGGCCGGAACTTGCCCCAGCGTGTTTCCGTGCGGTCGGCCCACATGCCGATGACCGGATCGCTGATACCATCAAAGACCCGGCTGAAAAGCAGCAGGTTACCCAGCATGGCGGCGGTAAGACCGAAGGTGTCGGTGTAGAAGATTGGCAGGAACCGCATGAAGGTCTGCCAATAGAGAACGGAAGCGAAGTCGCCGCAGCCGTAGGCCAGCTTTTCGCGCAGGGGGAGTTTGATTTCGGACATGGATGGGGTGGAGGGGACGCTAGCTTTTGAGCGAGGCTCAACGTGACCAAGCCTAACTAGTAGAGCAATTCGCGATCAGGTTTGGCCCCTAACCCCATGGTGAACGTTTATTCCCGCGCCTTTGCTTTCGTACCGATGTGGTCGCGATGATTCGGAAATCGTCAATTGGCCGATTTAACCCGATCCCAGGCAGCGGTGTATTTCGCCAAGTGTTCACGCACGTCTTGGATTTGTTTCCCTCTTCCCAGCAGTTCCTTCGGAATGATGACAATCGGATTCTCCAGCGTCTCTTCGGACAGATGATTGTAGGCGGCCCAGTTGGGGCAGAGGTAGGAGTTAAATTCAATGTTGCGGGCAGCGATCACCGGATCGTGCAGGAAATTGATGAACTTCTCCGCAAGCTCAACATTATCGGCCCCAGTCGGGATGGCCATGGTGTCCTCCCACATGGGAAACCCTTCCTCGGGTAAGGCAAACACGAGGTTCTCGTCACCATTTTCGTTTATGATCTGCTGGATATCGCCTCCCCAAGCCTGCACGACGTAAAACTCCTTGGACGCAATTCCGGCTTTGTTCGCCTCGGAGGCGAATTGGGCGATGTTTTGCTTCCACTCGATCACGAGGTCGGCGGCGGCTTCGATGTGATTTTCGTTGGTCGTATTGAGACTGTGGCCGAGCACCATCAAGGCCGCGCCCAAAACCTCACGCGGATCATCGAGCAACGTCATACGACCGGCCAAGTCAGTGCGTTCAAAAACCCGCCAGGAAGGTTCAAAATCCTCCACTTCGTCTTTCCGGTAGGCGATCCCGGTTGCTCCCGTCATGTAGGGGATGCTGTGCACCATTTTCTTGTCGATCGACACCCGACCGACAAAAAGCGGGTCGATGTTTTTGATGTTGGGAATGTTGTTGTGGTTGAGGCGCTGCAGCAGCCCCTCTTCGGCCATCATGCGCACGAAATAACTGGACGGAAAAACAAGGTCGTAGCCGGTCGCGCCCCCCTTGATTTTGGCGTAGAGCACTTCGTTCGAGTCGTAGTAATCAATGACGACTTCACAGTCGTTGGCGGCGGCGAACTCTTCCACCAGACCATCGGCCAGATAGTCGCTCCAAATGTAGATGTGAAGCACGCGGTCCCGCTTGGGCGCGCACGAAGTCAGCATTAGGGTGGTGCCGATGAGCAGGCCAAGAAGGGGCAGACGCTGCAGAAAAGACTTCATGATTGGGGGCGGGTGAGGCGTTGGCTGAGAATAACAAGGATGAAGGTCACGGTCATGAAAATCACGCTCAAGGCATTGATGACCTGAGGTGAACTTCGCCGCATCATACTGAAGATCTGGACCGGCAACGTAGTGTTGCCGGGACCGGATACGAGAAAAGTTATGACGAAATCGTCGATGGACAGGGTGAAGGCCAGCAACGCCCCGGCCGCCAAACCCGGTCCCAACAGTGGCAGCAGGATTCGCCGGATGATCGTCGGCCAGTTCGCCCCCAGGTCTCGAGCGGCCTCGATCATGGATTCGTCGAAGTCCTGCAGCCGTCCGAGCATGACTAGGGCAACGTAGCTCATGCAGAATGTCGTATGCGCAATAATAATGGTGGTCAGGCTCAGTGAAAGACCGATATTGATGAACAGAAACAGCAGGCTGAGCCCCATCAGAATGTCGGGCACGACCAGCGGGGCGTAGACGAGGCCGTAATGGATGCGCTGAGCCCGGGTGCGGAATCGATGAATACACCAGGCGGCGAGCACCCCCAGCACCACGGATGCGGTTGTCGAGATGGTCGCGATCAGCAGCGTGTTCCAAGCGGCCTGATGAATGTCCTCGCGACGCCAAAGCTCGTCATACCACCGCAAGGAAAACCCGGTCCATTGGCCACCGAATTTGGCCGCGTTGAAAGACTGGGCGAATAACATCGCGATCGGCAGGTAGAAAAACCCAAGCACCAGCATGCTGGTGAAAAATGGGAGACGGCTGGATTTCACGGTGTAACCCCCGGTGTCAGTCCGTGGGAGCGACGGGTCACGCGCCGGTCTCGCCACCGCAAAAACGCCGCGATTCCGAGCGGGATGAAGATGACCAGGGTCAAGAAAGCGCCCAATGCCGCGGCGTGAGGGATGTTTCGATCCAAGGTCGCCCGCTGCACAATTTTGCTGCCGATCATTTCACTGCTCGGGCCGCCCACGACCGCGGGAATTGCGTAGGAACCCAAGGCGGGGATGAACACGATCAACACCGCCGTCAGCATGCCGATACGCACCCCGGGCAAAAACACCTTGCGGAACGCCTCCCACTTGGTGGCGCCGAGGTCGCGAGCCGCGTCGAGCAATGTGAAATCAAACTTCTCGGCGGCGGCGTAAATCGGCAGGATGGCGAAAGGCAGGTAGGTGTAGAACAGCACCAGCAGAATGGCGCCATTGTTGTAGAGCAACTGGGTGTTGGGCTCCGCCCAGCCGAAGTGCACCAGCAGGTTTTTCAAGTGCCCGTCGGGATGAAGCAGAGTTCGCCAGGCAAAGATGCGGATGAGGAAATTTGTCCAGAACGGCAGGATGACCAACAACAGCACGCGGTGACGCCAACGCGGGTCCAGGCGCGCGATCCAGTAGGCAACCGGCACGCCGAAGAGGAGGCACAAGGCGGTGCACGCTAGGCTTAGCCAAACCGTGCGCCAGATGATCGGCGGATAAGCCGGGTTGGCCAAGTGCCGCCAAGCCTCGAGGGTCCAGCCGGTTCCGAGTGTGCCGCCATATTCCGCGGATTTAAACGAAAGCGCGAACACCAGCACGGTGGGCACTGCGAAAAACAACACCAGCCAACCGAAGCTGGGCAGGCTCAAAACTGATTCGATCCACTGGCGCGTTTTCACGATTGGTCGCGGGAGGTGATAATCAGGTGGCCGTCATTGGAAAACCAACTCAGCCACACGTCCTCATGCATCGAGATGGGAGTGTAGTGGGGGAGGAAGCGTCGGTGTTGTTTGGATACCGCCAGCAGACGCTCTCCCACCCGCACGTGATAGTAGGTTTGAGATCCCTGGTAACTCAGGTCCTCGATCACCCCACGCACCGTGTTTTGCTCCTCCGCGAAGGGGGGAGGCTCACGCCGTAGGGCCAGGCGCTCTGGTCGCAGGCTGAGAACCGCTTTGTCTCCCGGCTGCAGATTGATTGCCTTGTTTGCCAAAAACACACCACCGGCACGACGGGATGAATCGAGGTCGTGCTCGATATGCCCCAGCTCGGTTGTGCTCAGTCCGAGGTTGCGTTCATTTTCGACTTCCACGCAGGTTGCGTCGATCAGATTGGTGTCTCCCACGAACTCAGCGACGAAGCGGGTTTGCGGAGCCTCGTAGACCTCCGCGGGTTGGCCGATCTGGCAAAAACCCCCTTCGTGCATGACCGCGATCCGGTCACCCAGCGACATGGCTTCCCCCTGATCATGGGTCACGTAGAGAAAGGTGCCCCCCACTTCGGCATGGATTTTTTCCAGCTCGATTAGCAAGCGTTGGCGCAGCTTCAAATCAAGCGCGGCCAAGGGTTCGTCCAGCAGCAAAAGCTGCGGCTTGTTGATCAGAGCCCGGGCGATTGCGACGCGCTGTTTTTGGCCACCGCTGATCTGGGCGGGACGTTTGTGGGCGTGCTCCTGCATCTGCACCAGTTCGAGCATCTCATCCACTTTTTCGGCGACACGATCGATGGGCGTCTTGGCGACGGAAAGACCGAAACCTATATTTTCCCGAATGGTCAGGTGCGGAAACAACGCGTAGTTTTGGAAAACGGTGTTCACCGGCCGCTGATTGGGCGGCATGGCGGTGATGTCCTCGCCGTTCACGAGAACGCGGCCTGCATCCGGCGCGATGAAGCCGGCCAATATCCGCAGCAAAGTGGTTTTCCCACTGCCGCTCGGGCCGAGCAGCGAGAACACCTCACCTTTGTTCAGGGTCAGTGAAATGTCATCAACGACAGTCGCGTCACCGAAACGTTTGGTGATGTTCTGCAGTTCGATGAACGCGCCCATGTGGGTGCTTCATCTGACGTATTGCCGCCGGGTTGACCAGCACCGTTTGCGGGGGCAAGGCGAGGCTCTAAGCCCCCAAAACAAAAACCGCCCCAAATCTGGAGCGGTTTCGAAACGATCGAATGATCGGCGATGATCAGGCGAGGGAAGCGCGAAGGTCTTCGAGCTGGCCGGCGGAGCCGAGGAGCTCGTTGCGGCTGGCGATGAATTTCGCGTATTCTTCCATGAAGATCTTTCCGGGGGGGCGGAAGTCGAACTGCTCGGGATGATCGCGGAAGAACTCGCGGTGCACGCGGGTCCAGACGAGCCGACCATCAGTGTCGATGTTGATCTTGGTGACACCCTTCTTGGCGGCGGGGAGATACTCGTTCACGTCGACACCCATGGAGTCCTGGATCTGGCCGCCGGCGGCATTTATCTTGGCGACTTCGTCCTGCGGCACGGAGGAGGAACCGTGCATGACGAGCGGGAACTCCGGCAGGCGCTCCTTGATCTGGTCGAGCACATCGAAGTGGAGGGACTGGCGCCCCTTGAACTTAAATGCCCCGTGGCTGGTGCCGATGGCGCAGGCGAGGGAGTCGCAGCCGGTCAGCTTGACGAACTCCTCGGCCTCGGCCGGGTCGGTCAAGCAGGCGTTGCCCTCGTCGACCTGGATGTCCTCTTCGACGCCTCCGAGCATGCCGAGTTCGGCTTCCACCGAGATGCCCTTGGCGTGAGCGCGGTCCACGACTCGCTTGGTGATGGCGACATTCTCCTCGAACGGATCATGGGAGGCGTCGATCATGACCGAGCTGAAGAAGCCGGAATCAATGCAATCGTAGCAGGTTTGCTCGTCACCGTGGTCGAGATGCACCGCAAAAATGGCTTCGGGGAAGATCTCGCTGGCGGCGCGAATGATCGCCTCAAGCATGCGCTTGTCGGTGTATTTGCGGGCACCCTTGGAGATTTGGATGATAAACGGAGCCTGAGAGTCGATGGCTCCTCGGAAGAGCCCCATCGCCTGTTCGGCATTGTTGATGTTGTAAGCCCCCACGGCGTATTTGCCATAGGCGTGCTTGAACAGCTGTGCGGTTGTTACGATCATGTTTCGGTTAGATGTGGGTTTAAAAAGACCGAACGGCAAAAATACCGGTCAGGCGTTTCGCCGAGCAAGGGGTTTTTAGCACGGTAACCGACAAGGGCTCCGCGCATATCTTGGCGGAGACTGGGCAATGGCGGACTTCGGGAAGGCGATCAGCCTCCGCCGGGCCGGGGGGCGGCGGAAGCCGTGCCGCGTTCGAGTTGCTCCCGGGCGGGGCGAGCCTGATTTCGCATGGCCGCCGAAATCGTTTGAGCTGCAGCTTGCTCTTCCTGCAATGCAGTCAGAGCTGCGAGTTGGTCCGGAGCCAGCACGGCCTGAGCGCGGACCAAGGCGTCTTCGGAGATAATGGCAGTGCCGCGGCCGCGATCACCGGACACTGACGTGTCGGCGAGGATGGTGGTCAAGGCTTGGGACTGAGCGGCGTTCAACGGGGTGGCGGTGTAACTCAAGCGGGATTCGAGCTGCCCGACCAGTTGGCGCTGGCGTCCGGTCTGCTGGTATTGCTCGAACTGGGCAAAGTTCTGTTCGCCAATTGTTGCGCGAATTTCGGCGTCAATTTCCTGTTGAGTGATATCGACAAGCTCACGTAGCTGCTGTCCATCTCCACGTCCGAATCCCTCTTCACGAGCCGCGAGAAATACATCGCGGGTGGTATTTTGCCTTTCGATAAGAAGTGCCTGTAGTTTGGCGAGGGTGGCCGGTGGCAGATTAAGCTGGGCAAACAAGTCGGCGTAGCGACTGTCCAAACGAGAGCGCTGCTGTAGTTGGAAGGCTCGAGCAAATGTGGGATCATCCATGAGCTCTTGAAAGCGCTGGTTCCACGAGTTCCGCATAGACCGGCGCTGCTGATCACTTGGGCCTGCATCCGTTTCATCGACCTCGGGGATTGCAGCCACTTCGGTTGGCTCAACTTCGGCAGGCCTGGAGGAACCATCATCATCAAACGCTGGCCTCCGTTCATCGGAGGTTTTCAACGCTGCCAAGGCTTGCCTCTCCAATTTGGCCTCCGCCAACAGTTCAGAAAGGTTTTCCGCTCTTTTGAACTGATGATACGCCAAACCAGCAGCAGTTATGGTGGTGAGCCCAAGAATAGCGACAGCGGCGAGTCGGGGTTGCGACATGTGAACTAAGACGCCTCATCGCGCCATTGGTTTCAACTCGGAGGCGAAATTTGTTGCATCCTGCTGCCCACGGCGGGGCATCCGGCAGAGCATAATCCCAATGGAACCCACGCTGCGGGTTCACCATGTTTCCACCTCTCACCGAGGCGGAAACTCGAAATCGGCTTTGGACTTCGTTTTGGAGAGCACGAGGTGGGCGGAGAATTTGGAGCCGCGTTTGGAGACAAAACCTTCCAGCAGAGGGGTTTTCCCTGAACCGACCAACGCCGTTGCCTCACCCTTGGTAATCTCGCGATCGCAAAGCTGCTTCTTGAGCTCGAAGACAATCCGCGGCTCGTTTTCGGCTCCGGTTGGTTTGGTGACCACCCATGCGTCCTTGGTTTCGTGAAATTGGGCTTCTTCCCCGTGCTGGGTGCTCGGGCCGATCAACGTGGCTTTTTTCGGATCAAATTTCTTTGGCTCCCGTTTCTTGGCCCCCGGTTTGGCTTCGCGGGGAGGGAATTCCCAACGCACCCGGTTGCCGCTCTTCAACAGGTAGGCATCAAAAGGTCGACCCTTCTTCGAAATGAACCCCTTGATGAGCTCGGTTTTCCCGGCTTCGACCAGCTGCACGGCCTGTTCCCGCGTGACGGGCTTTTGGCACATGATGCGACCGACCCGGAAGGTGCGCTTGTAATCCTCACCTTCCCTTTTGCGGAGCACGTAATTGGTGGAATCTTCGCAAAGCTCCTCGCCGGTTTGGGAATCGGTCCAGAAGGGTTCCAATCCGCCGAGATCCTCTTCGTCCTGGCCAAAGTCCAAGGCGACCTTGCGCACCCCCTTGTCGTCAGGCTCGGCGAGTTTGAGCTTGGCGGGGAACTGTTTGCCGGATCGGGCCGAGACAAATCCATCCACCGGCCCCAGTTCACCCTTTGTGACCAACTCGCGAATCTCGGCTTCTTCCAGCCGTTTGCCGCTCGTGACCTTATAGACCGTGACCAACCCATCCTGCGAGCGGTATGCGCGCAGGGTCTCGATCATCGGTTGTTGGTCAGTGGGGGAAAGGATGTCGGTTTCGCGGGTGTTCCATTCCTCCTCGTTGAAGTTCTTGGTGCGATCGACCAAGCCCTCGGTCTCCCTGACGATTCCCGCCATGAAGGTGTCGCGTTCGAAGCGGCCAAACTCCATTTCGCGCAGCTTGAACTCCCACTCCCCGGTCATGTCCGGTTTGGTGAGGGCATCGGCTTGGACCGCATGCAGGAACTCAAGAAGCTGTTCCGCCTTGGCGGTGGGTTCCAGCTCGCGCTGGTTGCGCTCAAGGTATTTCTGGCGGATCAATCCGTCGATGGTATCCGCACGGGTGGCCGGTGTGCCCAAGCCCCGTTCCTTCATGGCATCGGCGAGTTCATCCACGTCGACCAGCTTGCCGGCGCTTTCCATGGCGGAGAGCAGTGTTGCCTCCGTGTAGCGAGGGGGAGGCTTGGTCTGTTCGGCGTGAAGCGTGGCTTCCTCCGTGCGGGCCGTTTCACCTGCGGCCACCGCCGGCAAACTCATGTCCTTGGAGTTGCCACCCGCGTTGGCGGTTTCGCGTTCGTAGACGGCCAACCAACCGGGTGAAGTGAGCACCTTGCCCTCGGTCTTGAACCGGTGGGTTTCGGCAATCGTGGAGATGCGGGTGGTGACATCGAATTCCGCCACCGGATAGAACACCGCGATGAATCGTCGCGCGATCATGTCGTAAACCTTGGCCTCGAGGTCATCGAGTTTACGCGGCTCGACCGTGGTCGGAATGATCGCGAAGTGATCGGAAATCTGGGCGTTGTTGAAGATGCGTTTATTGGGTTTGAGCCAACCCTGCTCCAACACCTTGGCGGCATGCGGGGCGAGGGGGGCACCCAAATGATTCAAGGTTTCGCGGCAGGTCGGAATATAGTCCTCCGGCAAAGCCCGCGAATCCGTTCGCGGGTAGGTGATCATCTTGTATTTCTCGTAAAGCGCCTGGGCGATTTGCAGGGTGCGCCGAGCGGAGATGCCAAAGCGATTGTTGGCCTCGCGCTGGAGGGTGGTAAGGTCGTAAAGCCGGGGGGAGATCTGGGTGGTGGCCTTTTTCTCTTCCGTGACCACCGCTGGCGGATTGCCGGTGCATGCCGCCATGACGGCCTTGGCCGCCGTCTGGTCCCACAGCCGATCGATGCGGTCGTGTTGGCCCTGCTTGCTAAAGTTCTCCCGTTGGTAAGTGCCTTCGTAGCGGCCGGAAGCAACGGAAAACTCGGCGGTTATCCGCCAGTAGTCGCGGGGCTTGAAATCGCGAATTTCTTTTTCCCGGGCGACTAAAAGCGCGAGGGTGGGGGTCTGCACGCGGCCCACCGAGGCCACGTTGCCAGCGCGGGAACCAAACATGCGTTTGGTCAGGACGCGGGTGCCGTTGATGCCGATCAACCAATCGCTTTCGGAGCGGCACCGGGCGGCATCACGCAAGCCATACATTTGTTCCTCCGGTCGCAGGTTTTCGAAGGCTGAACGAATGCCCGTGGCAGTCATGGTCTGCATCCACGCGCGCTTCACCGGCAACTTCGACTTCGCAAGCTGGTAGAGGTAGGCGAAAATAAGCTCTCCCTCACGCCCCGCGTCGCAGGCGTTGATGACCTGGTCGATGTCCTTCCGCTTCAGCTGCTTTTTGAGCACCTTGAGTTTGTCCTCGGAAGACTTGATCGGCTTGAGTCCGAACTTCTTTGGCACAATAGGCAGCGTTTCCAGGCGCCAGTAACCGTATTTCTTTTTGTCAATGTCCTCCGGCATCTCCAGTTCGACCACGTGGCCAACTGCAGCCGCGATGACGTATTCATCATTTTCATAAACATCCCCCTTCTTGGGGACTTTGCCAAGTGCTCGGGCAAGGTCGGTGGCGACACTGGGTTTCTCGGCAATGATGAGGGACTTCATGTAGGGGATGCGGGAAAGAAAAGGGAGGGAGCGGTAAGAGAGGGTCCGGGCGGATTACAAGGCTAAGTTTTCTGGCAACAAAAACGGGCGGACTAAAGTCCGCCCGAAAATGGGGAGTCAAATCGGTTGACCAATATGTCACAAAAGCTGGTCCGAGGATGGCGTGGATTCCCCCGCGATTTCTTCGTCCAGAAAGATGATTCTGCGCTTACCATCGGTTCTCGGTGTGATCACAAAGGACCGGTCGTTCAGAAGCTCGAACAACTCCTGATCATCTATCATCTCCAGCACCGGTTCGCGGGCGGTAAAAACGGGATTGCCGGCCGGTTCTGATACAGGCGCAGGGGGCATCACCAAAGCCAAAACGGTCAACAGCGTGGCCAGGCCACCGATGGTCCCAGCGCGGCGAAGTCGACGCCAGTCGCGTGCGCGTCGGGCCGCCCGCAGTGGGAGGGTTGGCGAATCGTTACAATCGGCCGTGTCGGCGGCCATGTCATGGATTAATCTTTCGTGAGGATCCGGTGGAGTCATGAGGCGGTGGAGCCAAGGGATTGGTGCAAGTAGACAGCCAGGCGACGGCGAGCGCGAGTGAGTCGTGATTCAATGGCTTTCTCCGTACAGGCAAACCGAAGTGCCAGTTCCGCCACACTGAAGCCGTTAAAGTATTTAAGCCGGAGCAACTCGGCCGCTTCGTTGGGTAAAGCTTCAAGCCCCGCCTCCAATGCTTCGTCCGCAAGACTGCCCGCCCGTTCTGCAGAGGGAAGCACCGGTGACGCCATAGCGTACTCCTTCGATTGTTTCTTCAACAACCCCGCGTAGTGTTTTCGACGGCGAGCCAGATCGAACAGGGCGTTTCTCGCCACGGTTAGAATCCAATTGTGCCAGTGGTCTTGATTGTCAGTTATCCGAACGCGACGGGCAATTTTCAGGTAAGTCTCCTGCAGGGCCTCTTGCGCTAGGTGACTATCACCTCGGGCAACGACGAGAAGATACCGTAACAACATTCCGTGATAAGCCTCGTGAAAACGCTGCCAGGCCTCGTCTTCACCCCGAGCCATGCCTCGGGTCAGGTGGAGGACGGAATCTGACCCCGAGGGAGGAATCGGCGCAGCCATCGCGGTGGCATGGAGTGGCCAGAGAGGGACGCTGGAGACAGGTTCCGACAAATCAGTTTTGAGCGTTCTTTCGAAAAATGATCGAACGCTGTATCGAGCCCAAGACGTTCTCGGTGATGTTGATGGCTTCCGGAGGACCATTCACGATGAGGAGTTCCGTGGATTGATGCAGCTTAAGACGAAGGTCTTCTGCCTTACGATTGGGGTCCAACAGCCAAGCCTCGCGAATCGCGGCGGCAATGTATGAAGCGGTGATTTTTTCAGCGCTAGACAGGTCGACAATTTCGGCCAGGGCAAATGCTTGGGTAATCGTCTTTGGAGAGGAGACGGGAGTTTTCTGGTGATTTACCACGGTCAGCACCGGCAACGCATAATCCAAGCCACTTTCCGTCCAACCGATTTCGGCCGTTTGGGGTAAAAGCACTTCCAGGGTTTTTGCCAAGTCCCTGACGGTGACGGCTTGAAGGTTGAAGGGGGGGACAGGCAAATCGTGAGTACGAGGCCCGAGCACGAAGTTTAGTCGATCGCCGATGCTTTCCTCTATTACGTGTTCCAGATCGTTGAGGGTGCCTCCTTCAAATTTGATTGTGAAAACCGCAACCTCTGGTTGAGCGGAAGTGTCTTCTGCTGTCAGCGGAACCGACAAAACAGGCAAAGCGAGTAGGGGAAGGATCCGAAGAAGTCTTATGAGATGTGTCATGATGGGATGAGTTCACCCCAGATACGTTTGGCGATGCGCGATTCCTTCGGTTGCGCGACAAAAACACCGGTTTTTCTCGTGAACCATCCTTCGCCTCACCCTAGTTGCGAGTTTTCCAACCAAACCTGTTACGAGGACTCCTTGGCCAAGCGCTCGGCTTCGTCCTCCGCGGCTTTTTGCTCGGCAATCGCGCGCTCCATCTCGCGCTCCATGTTCAGGTCGATGCGGTAGAAGTAGAGCGTGAAGGCGGTGAAAACCGCGATCGCAGCCGGGATCAGGCTCATGAGCAGCATCATGCCATGGATGGTTTCCGGAGACTGCGCTTCATTGGCGACGAATCCGAAGGTGTATTCGAGCATCCAGAAGCCGATGGCCGGACCAATCGTCCAACCGATCTTCATGGCGGAGGTGCCGGTCGAAAGGATCAATCCGGTTGAACGGTGGCCCAGCTTCCACTGGCCGTAGTCGGCGGTGTCGGCCAGCATCGACCAGAAAAGTGCCATCATCGGAGCGGTGAATCCTGCACTCACGATTTGATGGGCTAGCAACAACGGGAAGTTGTCCGGGGGGATAAAGTAAAAGACCACCAGGAAGCCCGCGTTGATCAGGGTAAGGAGCGCGAAGGTGCGGCGTTTGCCGTTAAACCACTGGGTGATTTGCTTGGTGAACAGAACAGCGATGGCCTGGGCTACGCCTCCCACGCCAAAGTAGGTGCCGGCCCAAAGTTCGTTGCCGGCCACATATTTGAAATAGTGGGCGGTGGTACCGGTGCGGATGGCGATCCACAGGATGGTCAGGACGCAGATCACGACGAGTGCCCGCCACGGACCGTTTTGGGCGGCGATTACCAGGTCCTTTTTAAGATTCTGCTTCTGTTTCTTGGGGGGCTCCACGCGCTCCTTGGTGGTTTTGAACGTGACCAGGAACAGCACCGCGGACAGGACGCCGAAGATCATCATCGTCAGCGAGTGCCCCAGTTGTTTGTCGTCCCCGCCGAAGATGTTAACCAAGTGCAGGAAGGTGAAACTGATGGTCGTCGTGCCGACGAACGCGCCGAAGAACCGGAAGGAATTGAGCACGGTGCGTTGGTCGGACCGCGGGGTCATCACGCCCATCAAGGCGGAATAGGGCACATTGATGGCGGTGTAGGCCATCATGAGGAACGTGTAGGTGAAGTAAGCGTAAATCAGTTTTCCCGTGTCCCCCAGGTCGAAGGTGGTGAAGGTCAACACCCCAAAAACGACCCAGAAGGGCAGCACCCAAATCAGCCAAGGCCGGAACCGTCCAAACCGGCTCTTGGTACGGTCGGCGATCATGCCCATGATCGGATCGTTGATCCAGTCCCACGTCCGGGTGATGAAGATCATCGTGGCGAATGCCCCCGCCGAGAGGCCAAACACATCGGTGTAGAAAATGGGCAGGAAATACATGAACACCCCGAAATACAGGCAGGAGGCGAGGTCGCCTGAGGCGTAACCTAGTTTTTCACTCCATCGAAGCGGAGGCACGGTGTGGGCGGAGGAGTTTTTGGGGGTATCAGATTGCATAGGACAAATTTAGGGGGCGTTCGGGGAATTACCGGAGTCGCCGATGGCAGGCAGAGACAAGCTAGGATTCGCTGCGGGGGGAACGAACCCGAGGTTAGTCTTACAATCGAACGCTGGCACCTTGACGGCCGCCGTCGAAGCGGAAGATGCCTACTGTTAATCTTGTTCGGGTGACCATCCGAGGTCACCTCGAATCATCTGGGACGCCAGCCTTAGGGCGGAAGGCGGGATACCCTGGGTGGAATCGGGAGAATCAGGCGGCCAGGACCGGAGTTTTAGCCATCGTAGCAATCACGGCATCCAGCATCTCGGCGATGGTTTCGTCGGTCTCATCGCCCATGTTGGAGATGCGGAAGGCCTTGCCCTTGAGCTTTCCGTAGCCTCCGTCGATCACGAGGTTGTGCTCGGCCTTGAGCGACTTGTTGAGGGCAGGTAAGTCGAGGTTGCGCGTGTTTTTGAAACAATTGAGCGACAGCGACCCAAAGGCTTCCTCCGGCAATAATTCAAATCCCTGTGCCTTTATGGTGGTGCGTACCTTGGCATTGAGCCGGGCGTGGCGGGCGTAGCGTTCGGCAGGACCTTCGGCGAAAATGTCCTCCAACTTCGAACGGAGTGCGTAAATCAACGGGATGTTGGGCGTGCTGGGCGTCATGCCCTTCTCGTGATTCTTCAGAAACTCGAGCAGATCAAAGTAGTAGCCACGATTGGCCGCGGCCTTGGCGCGGTTGAAAGCGCGTTGCGAAACGGCGCACAGGGACAATCCCGGCGGCATGGCTAAGGCCTTTTGCGAGCCTGTGATCATAATGTCGATACCGAGCTCGTCCTTGGGGATATTGAGCACGCTGAAAGAGCTGACGGTGTCGACGAGGGAAATGACCTCAGGGAATTCCCGCACCACCTCCATCACCGCGGCGATGTCCGTCATGCAACCGCAGGAGGTTTCGTTGTGGATGACGGTGATGGCATCGTATTGGCCGGTGGCGAGCTCGGTGCGAACGGCTGCGGGGTCCACCGGTTCACCCCACTCAAACTGGAGGGGGGTGGCGGGGATGCCGTTACGATTCGCCACGTCGTGCCATTTGTCGGAAAAAGCGCCGTTCATGCAGTTGAGCACGCGCTTGGAACTCACGTTGCGCAGCGCGCCTTCCATGATTCCCCAGGCGCTGCTGGTGGAGAGAAACACCGGGTCCGCGGTGCCAAACAATTGCTGCAAACCGGGCTGCACGGATTGATAGAGCGCCACAAAATCAGGGCTGCGGTGCCCAATGGGCGCAGAGGTCATGGCCTCCATGGTTTTGGCGGAAACGGCGATGGGGCCGGGAATGAACAGTTTGTAGCTCATGGTAGGAAAACGGCGCAGAGCGGCGGGAGTGTTCTGCAACTCGATCGCCGGTGACGAGCCTCGGCTACGCGGCCGGGCGTTTGATGATCTTGGCGTTGGCTTCCCCGAGCAACAGCACCTTGGGATGCCACGTCTTGGCCTCTTCGGCCTCGACTGAGGCGAATGACATGATGGTCAGCAAATCACCCTTGTTGCCGAGATGGGCGGTCGCGCCATTCAGGGAGATGGTCTTGGAGCCGGCGGGTGCCTTGATCGCATAGGTCTCGAAGCGTTCGCCGTTGGCCATGTTGCCTACGAGGATTTTTTCATACTCCCGCAGGCCCACTATTTCCATGAAATCGGAATCGACTGCCAACGAACCTTCGTAGTGCAACGACAGGTCGGTGACCTCCGCACGGTGGATCTTGGACTTGAGTAGATTGAGTTGCATGGTCGGACGTCGACGGTGATAGAGAACCCCAAACAAATCGTTTTTGGTTGGCCAGCGTCAACCGATATCCACTATCGCGCCGATCCATGTCCAGCCCTTGGCTTAAGCATAAGCTCACGACCTTCGAGCAGTTTGCCATCGACGTGGTTTATGGTCGCCGCGACGACCTTCCGGCGGTCGTTTTTGCAGGTTTCTTGCAGGCGTTGTCCTATCTTTTCAAAGGCATCGTCAAACTGCGGTGGCTGCTTTACCGCAAGCGCGTGCTGCACGACCAGCCGTTGGGCTGTCTTGTGGTGGTGGTCGGCAACCTCACGGTGGGCGGCACGGGCAAGACCCCGGTGGTCGAGAAATTTGCCCGGGCGCTGCGTGATCGCGGCCGGCGAGTGGCCATCCTGAGCCGGGGCTATAAAAGCAAGGCGCCGCCTCTCTGGAAAAAGTGGTGGTATGGCATAACACACACGGCCGAACCGCCGCCGCGGATTGTTTCAGATGGTGAAGAGGTTATGTTGGACAGCGAGCAAGCGGGTGACGAACCCTACATGCTGGCCCGCAACCTTCCGGGAGTGATCGTGCTTGTGGACAAAAACCGGGTGAAGGCGGGCACCTACGCCATCAAACAGTTCGGCTGCGATACCCTGGTATTGGACGATGGTTTCCAATACCTGCCGTTGAAGGGCCGCCTGAATTTGCTGTTGGTCGACAAAACCAACCCGTTCGGCAATGGTTTCCTGCTGCCACGGGGAATTCTGCGAGAGCCGATTTCCCACCTGAAGCGGGCCAGCTATGTGTTTTTGACCAAGAGCAACGGTGAAAGGGACGAAGAGCTCGAAGAGTTGATCCAACGCCACAACCCGGGCGTGGACGTGATCGAATGCTCCCACCAGCCCCAGTATCTGCAATTGTTGGGGGAGCCCCCGGAAACTGAATCCTCCCGCCAGCCCCTGGAGTTTCTTCACGGTAAGCGGGTGGGGGCGTTCAGCGGCATCGCAACGCCCGAGAGTTTCGAGAAATTTTTGCGCGACCTGGGAGCGGAGATCGTGTTTGCCCGCCGGTTCCTGGACCACTACCGGTTCGATGCGGCTGATTTTGTTGATATTTTCAGTGCCGGGCTGGAGCAGAAGGTCGATTTTATTGTGACCACTGAAAAGGATGCGGTGCGGATCGATGACGAGCTCCCGTGTCCGGTGCCGATTTATTACCTCCGGCTCGAAATCGACATCATCAGCGGCGCGGACGATTTCGATGAAGCCGTCGGAAGGTTGTGTTTCAGCGCGGCAGAACGTGGATCATCTGGCTAGGGCGCAATTCATAAGCTGCTTTCGCCCTTGCGAGTATGCCGAGCCGGCGCGATAGGTTCGGCATGCTGATTGATCCTCGATTCCATGATTTAGCCAAGGGCCTCACCGGGTTTTCCACGAAACTCAAACGAGGGGAAAAGGTGCTCATCGATGCGTTTGATGTGCCGGACGAAATGGTGGTTGCGCTGGTTCGAGCGGCGCGATCCCGCGGCGCGATCCCTTACGTCAATTTCAACCATGCCCGGGTGAGCCGGGAGCTCCTGATGGGCAGCAAGGCGGGCGATTTCGACAGCCACGCGGCCGTCGAACTGAAGCGCATGCAGAACATGGACGCCTACGTCGCCCTGCGCGGTTCGGGTAATATTTTTGAGACCTCCGATGTGCCCGCAGCCAAAGTGCAGGCGTTTGCCAAATCCATGAAGCCCGTCCTCAACCACCGCGTAAACAAAACCAAATGGGTGGTTTTGCGGTGGCCGTCCACCGCCATGGCGCAGCAAGCGGGCATGAGTACAGAGGCGTTCGAGGATTTTTACTTCCGCGTCTGCACCCTGGATTACGCCCGGATGATTCCCGGCATGCGGGCCCTCCAACGCCTGATGGAGAAAACCGACCAGGTGCACATCAAGGGGCCGGGAACCGATCTGCGTTTTTCCATCAAAGGCATCGGGGCCTGCCCATGTGGCGGAGATCGCAATATTCCCGACGGCGAGGTGTTTTCCTGCCCGGTCAAAACCAGCGTGGAAGGGGTCATCCAATACAATGCTCCCACCGTTTACCTGGGCTCCTCATTCGACAACATCCGGCTCGAATTCTCGGAGGGCAAGGTTGTCAAGGCCACGGCTGATTCCCCCAAGGCGACCAAGCGCCTCAACCAGATCCTCGATAGCGACGCTGGTGCCCGCTACATCGGCGAATTCGCCATCGGATTTAACCCCCATGTGCTGGAGCCGATGCGTGACATTCTCTTTGACGAGAAGATCGCCGGATCGTTCCACTTCACCCCCGGCCAGGCCTACGCCGAATACAGCAATGGCAACAACTCCCAGGTGCACTGGGACATGGTCTGCATCCAGCGTCCGGAATACGGCGGGGGCGAAATCTGGTTCGACGGCAAGTTGGTTCGCAAAGATGGCCTCTTCGTGCCCAAGTCGTTGCAGAAGCTCAACCCCGACTACCTGCTCGGAAAGTAACCGGACCCCCGACTACTTCCGCTCATGGCAGATCCAGCCCTGCGCGCGTTCATCGACGCGCTGCCCAAGACCGAAACCCATCTGCATCTTGAAGGCGCATTGCCATTCGAGCTGTTGCAACAAGTCCGGCCTGACTTCACGGAGCCGCCCGCTTCGTGGGCATCCGATTTCAAGTTCCGCGATTTCGCGCACTTTGAAACCGAACTGCTCGACATGGCGTTCTCTTGGTTCACCTCGCCGGAGCGCTATCACGAAGCGGCGAAGATGATTTTTGCCGGGCATCTCGCGCAAAACGTGCGCTACGTTGAGACGAGTTTTGCATCGGGGGTGATCGAGTTTGGTGGCCTCAAGGGGCCGGAGGTGCTGGATGCCATCCGCTCAGCGGTGCCGGTGGGATTGGAGGTGCGGATTTTCCTGGGCATCCATCACAACGGAGCCGGCTCCACCATGATGCCGATCCTGCAGGACGCCCTGACCTGGCCGGGATTGGACGGAGTTGACCTGCACGGCACGGAGGATTTCCCGCTTGAGTCTTGGACCGCGCCTTATTGGGCGGACGCCCGAGCCGCCGGCAAATACACCAAGGCGCATGCCGGTGAATTCATGGGAGCGGATTTTGTTCGCCGGATTCTCGATGAGTTGCAGCCCCGGCGTATTGAACACGGCATTCGATCAGTCGAAGATCCAAATCTTGTGCGGCATCTGGCGGAACAGGGCATCGGTCTCGATATGTGTCCGATCAGCAATCACAAGCTGGTGCCGGGTGTGACCCTGGAAACCCACCCCATCCGACGGTTGTTCGACGCCGGTGTGAAAGTCACCATCAGTGCTGACGATCCCATTTCGTTCGGCAACCGGGTCAATGACGACTACGAAGCACTGGGCACACGCGGAGGGTTCTCCCGGGAGGAATTGGTGCAGCTGGCGCGTCATGGCTTTGAGTTGGCCCTGGTGGACGATGGCCTGCGTTCGACCTGGCTGGCCGAGTTGAACGAGGCGAGCGATGGCTGAAACGTTTATCGTTCCAGAGGGGGTCTTTCGGAGTCGGGCCGACAAGGCGCTGGCGGCGGCGTTTCCCGAGCATAGCCGGACCGCGTGGCAACGGGCACTGGACAGGGGTTGCGTGAAACGAGGTGAAGACGTTTTGGGCCGTCGCGACGAAGTGAATACAGGCGACACGTTGATTCTGGAGCCTCCGGAAGTGACGCCGACAAACCTTCAGCCCGCCGCCATCCCGCTCGATGTTCTTTTCGAGGACGAACACCTGCTCGTGGTCAACAAACCTGCGGGCATGGTTGTGCACCCGGGGGCGGGCACCAAAGGCGACACCTTGGTCCACGCGCTGCTCGCGCACTGTGCGGGAGGCCTCAGCGGCATTGGCGGGGTGGAGCGTCCCGGGATTGTGCATCGGCTCGATCGCGAAACCACCGGTGCCATTGTGGTGGCCAAGACCGATTCCGCCCACCGCGGTTTGGCCGAGCAATTTGCAGAGCGAGACCTGCACAAGGAATATCTGGCCATCGTGAGCGGCATTCCGCGACTCTTGAGCGGGACGGTGGATAAGCCGATTGATCGGGATCAACGGCATCGGCATCGCATGGCGATTGCCGAGGGCGGGCGACCTGCCCGAACGGATTGGCAGTTGCTGGAGAAGTTCGAAACCGCCAAGGTCAGCCTGCTCAATTGCGTGATCCACACGGGCCGGACGCACCAAGTGCGCATCCACCTGAAGTCCATTGGCCATCCCTTGGCCGGAGACCGCGTCTATGGCTGGCGGCCCCACAATGCCAATCTCCCGATCGCCCCGGAACGGGTGATGTTACACGCCTTCAAACTTCAGTTTACCCACCCGATCTCCGGGAGTGACCTCGATCTTGAAGCGCCGATTCCGCCGGATATGTCTGAACTCCTATCAACTATGCGGCAGCAGTGAATCCGCGAGCCCCCAGCGCAGGTTGTAGAGCGAGTGTTGGAATTCCGTAAGATTGGCGAATTCGGCCAGGGCAATGACGGTTGCCAATGCCGTGGGCATCACGTCAGCGCGCTTGGCGGGTAAACCCGGCACCACGCGTCGGTCGCTCAGCGGCAGGGATCCCAGCTTTTTTAAAATGGCACCCAATAATTCCACGGTGACCTGGGGCTGAGTCTCGTGAAACGTGATCTCTCTGGCCGCTGCCACCATCGCGCGTGATGTCGTAATCGTGCCGCCGGTGAACGCCGCCACGGGCTGTTCCTCCAGCCACGTGATATCGGCTGCTTGCAGGGTATGGCGAACAAACGCCCGAATTGCTTCGCCCTCGGCGGGCACAAAAGGAGCGTCATGATCGGCTACAAATTTTTCCGTCAAGCGCACGCATCCCAGCGGGAGGCTGACGGCTTGCTCAAGCTTGCGATCCTTGAAGGTCAGCACTTCCAGGCTTCCTCCGCCCAAATCGAAAACGTGAAAGTCGTCCCACTTCGACATGGCGGGATCGCACAACAAGCCGCGGCCGATCAGCTTGGCTTCAGCTTCCCCGTCGAGAATCTGCAACGGATAACCTGCGACGTCCTCGACGCGCTTGGCAAAAGTCCCCCCATTGCTGGCCTCTCGCACGGCGCTGGTGGCGACGATACCGATTTTTTCCGGATGGTGCGGTGCGATCATGGCCATCAGTTCCGCGACCGCCTCCAGGCCATCGGCCATGGCGTTATCGGTCAGACGCATGGAATCGCCGCTGATGCCTTCGCTGATTCGTGAATCCAACGCTCTTTGCTCGATTGATTCGAGGAGTCCATGCTCGTTGCGCGTGGCCACGAGGGCCTTGATGGTGTTGGAACCGATATCGATGGCGGCGACCGAAGGAGTAGCTAGTTTCATAGAGAAAATGAAGCGGGAGCAATCAGAACGACGAATTCACCTTTTTGACTGAGGCGCTGCAGGCGGGTATTCACTTCGCCGACCGGGCCAACCAAAAATGTTTCGTGAAGCTTGGTGATCTCCTTGGCGATACAAACCACCCGGTTTGGTCCTAGGACCGTCACAATTTCGGCCGCCAGTTTGGCAACACGATGACAGCTTTCGTATAGGGCGATGGTGTAACCAAAATCCTGATACTCGCTTAAAAAGCGGATCCGGGCGGCCGATTTGGGTGGCAGAAATCCGGCGAAAAAGAAGCCGTTGGTCGGCAGTCCGGCAGCGCATAGGGTGGCGGTCAGCGCGCTGGGGCCGGGCACGGGCACCACGGGAACGTTGGCTCGGCGGCAGGCCCGGGCGATCCGAAATCCCGGATCGCTCAAGGCCGGGGTGCCGGCATCACAAACGATGGCTACCGAGCGGCCGGCCTGCAGTTCGGATAGGAGGTTTTCGGCGGCGGCGGTTTCGTTGTGATCATGGTAGGGAACAAGTTCCTGACTGGCCCCAAGGTGTTTTAATAGCACACCCGTGGTGCGGGTGTCTTCGCAGGCCACCAAGTCGACCCGCATCAGCAGCTCACGGGCACGTTCGGTCAGGTCCGCAAGATTGCCGATGGGGGTGGCCACCACGTAGAGGCAACCCGGTTGGGGCGTGAGCGAAGCGTTGCCGGAGGACGCAGCGGACATAAAAAAATCCGGCGCCGTCGGGCGCCGGATGGCGAGTCAAAAACCGTTAAGCATCGGTTTAGCGGATGCCCGAGCCTTGGCCGGTGCCCATGCCGGGAACTTGACCTTCCCAGTTGGCGGGACGGCTCCACGGGATGGAGGAATCGGCTTCAGTTTGGCTGGTGCAGCCGGTGAAGAGGAACGCGCCGGTGATCCCGGCGAGGGCGAGGAGCAAACGGAGAGTGGTTTTCATGGGTCGGATCAAGGTGTGAGGAAGGCGGCATCGCCTTTACGAATACTTCCAGAGAGCGTTCCTGGTAAGACCTGCGCAATGGAATAATGCTCCTTCGTAAGGCTAATTTCTGCCTGTCCAAGGGCCGCGGTACCGCGTTGGAGTTGCATGCGTTGATTCGGAGTGGCGCCGTGATTGCTTCCGAAGTTAATGATAACAAACGCATTATGTGGTCCAACTTTGAGGATTTGGGCATGCTGGGCGCGACCGGCGATGAGGGAAGGATCACGGTTTTGCCGGGCGATGAATCCTTCCAATTCAGCAATGCGGGCCTCCAGGTCGACGATGGTTTGCCGATACCTTTCGGCTTCTGTCGGCGAAATGCTGGTCGCCATTTGATCCCGCAAAGCGATCAGTTCGGTGCGAGCCGTGGTGAGATTCCCCATTGCGGATTCGCGGGCAGTCACGGCCGCGGCGCGCGCCTCTTCGGCGAGGTCGAGGGCTTCGCTGAATTGCGACAGCTCAACCTGCTTTTCGGTCAGCTCCCGTTTGGCGGCGGCGAGATCGGCGTCCAGTGTGCGATTGCGAGCCGTAAGTTTGGCCTCCCGCTCTTCCAACGAACTGATGCGGGCGTGCGCTGCCGTCAGACTGGCTTCGGTGTTTTGCCAACGTTGGAACATCTCCTGTTTCGAGTTGCCGATCAGGAAA
Source organism: Opitutaceae bacterium (assembly GCA_028280945.1). Lineage (GTDB taxonomy): Bacteria > Verrucomicrobiota > Verrucomicrobiia > Opitutales > Opitutaceae > Actomonas. The sequence continues at coordinate 2,052 of JANQKV010000054.1, read as the reverse complement.
TAAAGCCCCCCGGAAGCCACCGCTCCCGCCAGTGCGACAATACACAGTATAAGTGTCAGGTTGCGCACGGCGGAGGGAGGGGAGGAGATTACCGGTTAGACGCCATACTTGGTCTCATGCCACGGCTCGGCGACGCTCCGGGTGACGCTGCCATTGGCGGCGAGGTGCTCGAGGATTTTGTAGGCCAGCTCGGCGTCGCCCTCGACCGCGCCGGCCAAGGCCTCGGCGGTGTAAGCTTGGCCGGGATGGGCGGCGAGGTGGGCCTGGAGTTTGCCTTTCAACGCGATCACCCCACCGGCGGCCTTTTTGCCGGCTTCAACACCGGGTTGGTGGTAGGCATTGATGCCGATGAGGGTCGCGTACAGTCCGACCACCCGCTCGTAGAGTGCAATCAACATGCCAATGGTCCGGGCGGAAACATCGGGAACGGTGATGGTGACGGACCAACGGTCCTTTTCAGTCAAGGCGTCCCGAGTGCCGAGGAGAAAGCCTTGCAGAAAATCGCCGCAAGTCACGCCGGGCTCGACCTCGAGGGAATCAGTTTTGCGATCACGCAAGACTTCGATGAACGTCACAAAGAAGTTGTTCACGCCTTCGCGGAGCTGTTGGACATAGGCGTGTTGATCGGTTGAGCCCTTGTTGCCGTAGACGGCAATACCTTGGTTGACGATGTCGCCGGCGAGATCGAGCTCCTTGCCCAGAGACTCCATGATCAGTTGCTGCAAGTAGCGGGAGAAGAGCAGCAGCCGGTCTTTGTAGGGCAGGATTACCATGTCCTTGGTGCCGCGTCCGTCGGTCGCGAAATGCCACGCGAGGGCGAGCAGAGCGGCCGGGTTCCGGGTGGTGGTGGTGGTTCGGGTGGCTGCGTCCATGTCGGCGGCACCTTGCAGCATTCCATCGATGTCGAGGCCTTGCAGTGCAGCCGGCAGCAGGCCGACGGCGCAGAGTTCGGAGGTGCGGCCACCGACCCAATCCCACATCGGGAATCGCGCCAACCAACCCTCGGAATCAGCGACTTGATCGAGCTTCGAGCCTTCTCCGGTCACGGCGACAAAATGCTCCGCGGGATTCAAACCCGCCGCCCGAAAAGCTGCTTGGGCTTCAAGCATGCCGTTGCGGGTCTCAGCGGTGCCCCCGGATTTGGAAATGACCACGGCGAGAGTCTGCGGCAGGGCATCCCCTATCTGGGCCAAAACGTAGTCCATTCCGTCGGGATCCGTGTTGTCGAAAAAATGAACGGCCATTTTGTCGGTCCCCGGTTGACCGAGTGCATGGGTTACGAATTGCGGGCCGAGAGCGGATCCTCCGATACCGATGACCAACAGTTGGGAAAAGGCGCCCTGGGGGCCAACGATTTCGCCCGTGTGTACGGCGGCCGCAAACGTCTTGATTGCAGCGAGTGTGTCAGTGATGGCGGCCTGCAATTCGCTGGTGGGGGCCAACGCGGCATTGCGCAGCCAGTAGTGGCCCACCATGCGGTTCTCGTCCGGGTTGGCGATGGCGCCACTTTCGAGTTCAGCCATTGCCGCGAAGGCCTTTTGCATCGCGGACTCCTGGCTCGAAAGAAAATCGTCCGGCAACGGCAGGCGGCTCAAGTCGAGCGAAAGCCCGAGTTCAGGATAGGGGTGATGGTATTGCTTGAAGCGTTCCCAAGACATGATCCACCCACTGAAGGGACTTTTGTCGGGCGGCACAGACAAAAAATAGCGCAATCCGTTAAGATTGCACCACGAGGAGAGAAGACGTTTAAGGCCGTCGGTCTTTCAGTCACCAAAGAGCTGATTTTATTACGAGTTATTCTGCCGCTTCGGGGATTTCGTAGACCTCGATCAGGGCGGTGCCGTCGGACTGGTCGGCACTGCTCAGCTCCACGGTATACAGTCCGGGGCTGAGCGTGATGACCAGGCCGGCATCGGCCGAGCCGTCCTGCAGGGCAAAGGCGCCCACGGTAGTGTTGGTGGTCTCGATCTCCGCCCCAGCGGCGGTGCGCTGGCCCTCGAAGATGGGCAAAGGCGTCTGCCAGTCATCATTGCTGGCGATCACCTCCTCCTG